>CAIKAR010000046.1 GCA_903825465.1 uncultured Hyphomicrobiales bacterium
GACTTGCCAACCCCGCCCCGCCATAGTCGCGTCGCTCGCGGGCTTGCGCGCGAGTCCAGCAACGCCCCGGATCCGCTCGACATGCTTTGGCTGAAACAGCTCTTCACCTGGTGGAACGGACAGACGCTCAACACCCGGCTGCACACCGCGCGGAACGGGGAGGTCGTCGGCCACGACGAATTCGGCAACACATATTACCGGACGCGCGGGGGCCGAATCGATCCGGCTCTCGGTTTCGAGCGGCGATGGATGATTTTCAACGGCTACAGCGAGGCCTCGACGACCCCGCCCGGGTGGCATGGCTGGCTGCACCACACGGTGGACACGCCGCCGACCGACGAGAGCTACGCGCCAAAGGACTGGGAGATGCCGCATCTGCCCAACATGACCGGCACGCCGCAGGCGTGGCGGCCGACGGGATCGACCCTCAACATGGGCGCGCGGCCCGCCGCGACGGGCGACTACGAGGCGTGGAAGCCGGGGGTCTGAAAAGACCCCCTTCGCCTCACAATTCCTTCGGCAGCTTCGCGTCGAGCGAAAAAGGCCCGCCGCCGCGGATAAAAATCGAAATCGCGATCAGCATCATGAAGATGGCGAATTCCATGCCGCGGTTGGTCCAGCCCCAGACCGGCCACAGCACGAAGAACGAAATCACGAACATCTGGATCGCCACCGCGCCCGCCGCGAATCGCGTCAACAGGCCCAGCACCAGCAACAAACCGCCGAAAAACTCGACGCAGCCGATGAAATAGGCGCCAATCACGGGATCGATGAATACGTGGAGAACCGGGTTGCGCGCGGTCGCGGCCGCGCCATTCTTGAAAAGCTTGTCATAGCCGTGCGGCATCATGATCGCGCCGAGCGACACGCGCGTCAGCGTGTAGGCGCAGGGCAAAAACCGATTGTAGATCGCCGCCGCCCACGGAAAGACAAGGCGGTTTTTGTCGATTGTGAGATTGTCCATTTTTTCCTCCCCCGAGAAAACGGGGGGATTCATGGACCACTCGCGGCGAAACCGCAACCAAGGCGGACGCCTACGTCGCCTTGCACTTGTTCATCGCGAATCGCTCGGCCTCTATGCGGAACATGTCCTTCAGATAGGCCTGAAGGTCGGCGTCGAGGTCGGAGGGCGGCGAAGCGAAGCTGGCGCCCTTTGGCGTCTTCATATCGATCAAACGCAGTTTTTCGTCGACGAGGGAAAAGACCAGCGCCGATATTCCGACCCGTCCGAGATTGTCCATCCCCGTCACGTCCAGGGTGATTTTGCCGGGCTCAAGGCCAATTCGGGATATCGCGGCGTATTGCTTGGGCGGCCGCTTGTCGCTGTAAACGCGGAAAATCCCGGTCTGGGCGAAGCGGGCGTATTGGACGTCGCAGTCCGCCGACCGGTTGATCATCATCCAGGTGCCGCGTAGATCCTGCACGGAAACATCTTCGAGCGGCGGCGGGCTTTCGCCGCAGGCGGCAAGGGCCGAGAGGGTGGCGAACACCGCGAATTTGAGAATCAGGCGCATCCACGTCCACCCGGTTGCGAGGGGGGTATTATCTCGCCCGCCGATTAACATTTTCCAATCGCGCCGCCTTTTCGCCGGTTTTGCCAGCGAGAAAACCGCCTTCAAACGAATCCGACAGCGTGTTAGAGCGGGCCATGACAAGCTTTTCCAGATTCGCCGCCATTTTCGCCTCGTTGGCCGGGCTCGTCGCCGCCAGCGGCGCGCGAGCCGACAAAATCGGGCATCCCACAGCCGTTTTCTCGGGTCTCGACAAAATCACCGGACGCATCATTTCCTTCGACGTGGCGACCGACGAAACCGTGCAGTTTGGCTCGCTTCAAATCACGCCGCGCGCCTGCTTCAGCCGCCCGGCGACGGAAGCGCCGCAGACCGACGGCTTTGTCGAAGTGGACGAAGTTCAGACCGACAACAAGTTCAAGCGCATATTCTCGGGCTGGATGTACGCCGCGAGCCCCGGCCTGCATGGCGTCGAGCATCCGGTTTACGATGTCTGGCTGACCGACTGCAAAGGCAACGGCCAGTTGATCGCCGACACCGCCGCCGCGGCGCAGACCTCGTCGCTTGACGCGCCGCTCCCCGCGCCGACGCTTGACCCATCGGCATCGCCCGCCCCCAAGGCCGCGGCCAAGCCTCGCCAACCCGTAAAGCCGCCGGCCAACACCGCCGGCCTGCCGCCGAGCGACCCGTTTGCGACGCCGGGGCCGCTCGATCCACCGCGCCCGCTTGATCCGCCGCGCCCGCGCGCCAATGTGGGCGCGCAGCAAGCCGGCGCCCCGCCAGCCCAGCGCCGGTCGCCGATCCAGTCGTTCTTTCCGACGGTTGCGGAGCCCGGCGAAAGCGCCAGAGACCGCGATTTGCGCTGAGGACACTGGCTTTTATTCCAAAGCCGCGAGCGCCCGCGCGCCCGGGACCGCCTCGTCCTTCGGCCAAATGAAGAAATCCGCCGTCTCGCCGATCGCCGCGTCGAGGGCGGCGTGATAGTCGTCGCGGCCGATTTCGACCGCGCCTAGCGACTCCAGATGCGGCGTCACGAATTGCGTGTCGAGCAGGCGGAAGCCGCCAGCCCGCAGCCGGGCGATCAGATGCACCAGCGCCACCTTCGAGGCGTCGCGCGCGCGGTGAAACATGCTCTCGCCGAAAAACGCGGCCCCGATGGCGACGCCGTAGAGGCCGCCGGCCAGCGCGCCGCGATCGTCGTAGGCCTCGACGCTGTGAACGAAGCCGCGGTCGTGGAGCTGTCGATAAAGCGAGCGGATCTGCGCGTTGATCCAGGTCTTCGGCCGATCCGCGCCGCCGCCCGCGCAGCCATCGAGCACCGCCTCGAAATCGTGGTCGACGCGGATTTCGTAGCGGTCGGACCGTGTCAGCTTCGCCAGGCTGCGCGAGACGATCAGGCCGTCGAGCGGGAAAACGCCGCGCAACTCGGGATCGACCCAGAAAAGAGTGGGATCGTCCGCGTCCTCCGACATGGGAAACATGCCGATGGAATAGGCGCGCAGCAATATCTGCGGCGTAATGGCGTGCGGATCGACGTTGCCCGACATGGCGTCAACGTGGTCGCGGACGCGCGCCGCGTCAAGTCCAGCGCAGTTTTTCCAAAATCGCCCGGCCCATCACCCAGTCCTTGTCGTCCTCGGACAGGAAGGGCAATTCCTCTGTGAAATGTGTCACGCGCTGCTTGTAGGACGCCTTGGCGAAGGAATTGGTGACATCGGTGCCCCAGAAACAACGCTTCGGCCCGTAGGCGTCGAAGAGCCTGTGGATGTGCGGGGTCATATCGCGCCAGGGATACGCCTCCTTTGAGAAAAGCGGCGTCGACGACAGCTTGACCGCGACATTCGGATATTTCGCGAGCGCCACGCCGGTGTTGATGGTCTCTAGCAGCAGGCCCTCCCTCAACGCCTCGGACGATATGCCCATGTGGTCGATGATAAGGTCGAGTTCGGGAAAGCGCCGCGCCACCGAGTCGAACAGGCCCAACTGGCCACGGGTCAAAAACATCACCGGCACGCGGTATTTTTGCGCCGCCGCCCAGAACCAGTCGGCGGTGCCGTCCTTCAGCCATTTCTCCTGCTCCCCGACGATGTTGAGGCGCGCGCCGAGCAACGCGGGCTGGTCGCGCCACGTTTCGAGACGCTTGGCTTCGCTCGGGTCTTCCAGCTTGACGTGGCCCATCGTGGCGAAGCGGCCGGGATAGCGGCGAGCGGCCTCCTGTCCGTAATCGTAGCGCAGGCCCTCCAGAGTTGGCGGCACGGTGACGACGCGCTCGACGCCGGCCTCGTCGATCATCGGCACGACGCGCTCGATAGTCATGGGCTCCGGGATTTGCGGATGCGTGCCCGGCTCCCACGGCCGCTCCGGCGAATTCGCCTTCCACATGTGAATCTGCGCGTCGACAATGACGCGCTTTTTCGGCGTCGGCGTTTGCGCCAGCGCGGGCGCGGCCCAAAGCGCGGCTGCGGCGCCGGTCAAGAATTCGCGACGGTCCATGGCGTTCCTCCCGATTATCGCGGCGAGAATGGGCGCCGGGACAGCGGACGTCAACTTGATGCCGCGCTTGAACCCGCCGTGGCGTCGCGGCGGGCTATTTTTTCGCGCGCTTCGTCTTGGGGGGCGGCGCCAAGGCGTTCTTCCGCGCCAACGCGATCCATTCGTCGAGCCGCGCGTCGTCGCAGGCCGCCGGATCGACCTTCGCCATGCCGCCCATCGCGACGCCGCGCTTCATCGTCATCGGCGCCGCGCCCGGCCGCGCCAAGGCCGCGGCCATGTTGCCCTTGCCAACGCGGAAGATCAGCCCGCCGAAGCCGACGCCGCCAAGCATGTGGCCCTTCAGCATGAAGCACAGGCCTCCGAACATTTTGATTTCCTCGACGTGATCGGCCCCGCGCAAGGCGTGGCGCAATCGCGAGGCCTGATTCTCGTCGTAGGCCATGGCGCGGTCCCGCCCGCTATTGAAACGCGTAGGTGTCCATCATCAGCACGCCGTACTGGCTGCTGGAGTGAACGCGCTTTCCCTTGGCGCCCTCGCCGGCGGCGGCCATGGCGAAGGGCAGCGGCAGGTAATGGTCGGCGCTGGGGTGGTTTTCGCGCGCGTAGGGCGCGCGTTCGAGGTAATGCGCGATGTCGTCGAGCGCGCCTGTTTCCGCCTTCTCGCGCGCCCATTCGTCGAATTGCGTCACCCACGCCGGCGTCGGCGCGTCGAGTTTGGCGCGCGTGCGCATGAGTTCGCGCAGATTGTGGGTGATGGACCCCGAGCCGATGATGAGCACGCCCTCGTCGCGCAGCGGCGCGAGCGCGCGGCCTAGCGCGACGTGATGTTCGCCGCCGAGATTCGTCTGGATCGACAGCTGCACCACGGGAATATCGGCGTCGGGATACATGAGCTTCAACGGCACCCATGCGCCGTGGTCGAAGCCGCGGTTTTTCACGGGATGGGCCTCGATGCCGGCTTCGCCCAGCATTTTCGCGGCGTGCAACGCCAGTTCGGGCGAGCCCGGCGCCGGATATTTCATTGCGAACAGGGGCCGCGGAAAGCCGCCGAAATCGTAGATCATCTCCGGCTTCGCGTCGGCGGTCAGCAGCGGCGCGCGGGCTTCGAAATGGGCGCTGGCGATGAGAATCGCCGTTGGCTTCCCAAGCTCGGCGCCGTAGCCCGACAGGAAATCCCTCGCCGAGGAGTTTTCGAGCATCACCATGGGCGAGCCATGGGAGATGTAGAGGCTGGGGAATCTGTTGGTCATGGGCGGTGCCTGGCTATGCTGCGAGCTTCCCATATAGTGCGCCGACCGCGCATGCGCCACGCCGCGGGCCTATAGCCGCTCCGCCAGCACGATGGCCCAAATCACGACCGCCGCGGCCTGGGCGCAGAAGCAGGCGGCGGACCCCATGTCCTTGATCGCTTTAATCTCGTCGTGCCGCTCGGGCGTCACGTGGTCGCAAAGCTTTTCAACGCAGGTGTTCAGGAACTCGACGCAGAGCACCGCGACAAGCGAGAGGATCAACGCGAGCCGCTCCCAGGGCGTGGTGGCGACCACCAGCGCCAGCGGCGCGGCGACGACCAGCAGCGCGAACTCCTGCCGGATGGCGCGCTCCGTCCGCAGGCCAAAGGAAAAGCCCGCCATTGAATTGAAAAACGCGAGATAGATTCGATACACGGCGCTGCCCCTCCGGCGCACGCCATGCCACGCCGCCGGAGATTCGCCAAGAGACGGTTGAACGAGACGGCCTATTCGGCCGCCGCGCGCTTCGTTTGATCGCGCTCCGCCTTCAACTGTTCGGCGAGCAGGAACGCCACTTCGATCGCCTGCTCCGCGTTGAGGCGGGGATCGCAATAGGTGTGGTAGCGGTCGGAGAGTTCGCCCGCGGTGATCTCGCGCGCGCCGCCCACGCATTCCGTGACGTTCTTGCCCGTCATTTCCAGGTGAACGCCGCCGGCGTGCGTGCCCTCGGCGGCGTGAACTTCGAAAAAGCCGCGGATTTCGGACATGATCCGGTCGAAGGGACGGGTCTTGTAGCCGTTCGCGGTGACCGTGTTGCCGTGCATGGGGTCGCAGGACCAGACGACCGCGCGCCCCTCGCGCTTCACCGCGCGCGTGAGCGCCGGCAGCATGTCGCCGACCTTGTCGGCGCCGAAGCGCGCGATCAGCGTGAGCCGGCCGGCCTCGTTGTCGGGGTTCAGCGCGTCGATCAGGCGCAAGAGATCGTCGGGCTTCAGCGACGGCCCGCATTTCAGGCCGAGCGGATTCTTCACGCCGCGGCAATATTCGACGTGGGCGTGGTCGAACTGGCGCGTGCGGTCGCCGATCCAGATCATGTGCCCCGATGTGGCGTAATGGTCGCCCGTGGTCGAATCCACGCGCGTCATCGCCTGCTCGTAGCCGAGCAGCAGGGCCTCGTGGGACGTGTAGAAGTCGGTGCGGCTGAGCTGCTCGTGCTCCTCCGGGTCGAGACCGATGGCGCGCATGAAGCCGAGCGTCTGCGTGATGCGGTCGGCGAGTTCCTGATAGCGGCCGGACTGCGGGGAATCCTTGACGAAGCCGAGCATCCAGCGGTGCGTGTTGTCGAGGTTGGCGTAGCCGCCCCAGGCGAAGGCGCGCAGCAGGTTCAACGTCGCCGCCGATTGACGATACGCCTCGAGCTGGCGCTGCGGGTCCGGTGTCCGGCCCTTCGGCGTGAACTCCGTGTCGTTGACGATGTCGCCGCGGTAGATCGGCAATTCAAGGCCGTCGATTTTTTCGGTCGGGTTCGTGCGAGGCTTGGCGAACTGGCCGGCGATGCGGCCAACCTTCACCACGGGCGAGGCGCCGGCGAAGGTCAGCACCACCGCCATTTGCAGAAACACGCGGAAGAAGTCGCGGATATTGTCGGCGGAATGCTCGCCGAAGCTTTCCGCGCAATCGCCGCCTTGCAACAGGAAGGCCTCGCCAGCGGCGACCCGCCCCAGCGCGCGCTTCAGCTTGCGCGCTTCGCCGGCGAAGACCAGCGGCGGAAAGCCGGCGAGCGTCTTCTCGACGTCGGCGAGCGCCGCGGCGTCCGGATAGACGGGCGCCTGCTGGATGGGTTTGCCGCGCCAACTGTCGGGCGACCAGCGTTCAGAGGCCATGACACACAACTCCACACGCGCGCCCGGGGGGCGGCGACACATCCACGAGGCCTCCCTGTCCACCGCGGAAGCGGGCTTATAACGGCTCGCCGCGTCATTGGGGAGGGAAAATTAGACGGATGCCCCGACGCGGCCCGGGCCTTGAGCGCGCACGTGTGATGCTGCTATCCTGCCGGCAACGGTCGAAATGGCCGATCTGGGAGGGAACCGCATGAAACCGCACGTCGCCACCGTATTCAGCCTCGCGCTCGCTGTCGCCGCGCCGGCGCTGGCGCAAACGCCGGCCGCCGCGCCCGCCGCTCCGCCGCCGCCGGAAGGCCCCATGCACGTCGTCACCTACTACGACTACAACCCCGCCTCGCGGAAAGAGGCCGACAGGGTGCTGCGCGCCTACCGCGCCGCCACGATGAAGGAGGAGGGCGCGACAAACGTCAGCCTCTACCAGGAGACATCGCCGCTCGCCCGCATGGTGATTGACGAGACCTGGCGCGATTTCACCGCCTATCAGGCGCACGCGAAATCCTCGATACTGGCCGCCGCGCTCAAGACGGGGGAAATCGCGCCGCTCGACATCCGCGTGCAGCGGGAATGGTCGATCGCGGCCATGCCCGCCGCGCCGGCGAAAGCCGTGTTCGGCTTCTCGCATATCGACGTGAACCCGCCGAACGTCGCGGGCCTTGAAGCCGCGATGAAGCCCTATGTCGAGAAAAGCCGGACGGAAAAAGGCGCGCTGCGCTTCGATGTGATGCAGTGCCTGCTGCCCTGCCGCAACCACTACACGCTGGCCGAGGGCTGGGCGAGCGAGGCCGACTTCAAAGCGCACGAGACGTCGGCGCAGGCGGTGGAATTCCGCGACAAGATCGCGTCCCTGCTCGGCGCGCTCTACGACCACCGCTTGTACAAGGCGGAGAAGTAATCGGGCGCGGAAGCGATTTGGCGCCGCGCGTGGCCTGCGCCGCGCCATAAATCTCCTTCGCGAGATTGAGGAACTCCTCCTCCCTGTCGGCGTCGGCGGTTCCCAACCGCTTCGCCGACAGCGCGGCGTTCGATGCGCACGCGCTCGCGCAACTCGCTGGCGCGCATGTCGAGGAACTCGACGTTGATGCCATGGCGCGCCGTGAAGGCCTTGGCGATGTCGCGGCGCAGGCCGAGGCCGGTGTTGTAGACGACGACAACGCCCTCTTTCGCCGCGGCGGCGGCGACCGCGTCCCAGTCGGATGTCCGCGCGCGGACGCGGGAACCGGCGAACGGCGCCGCCGCCAGACCGCCGAGAACCGCGCGGCGATCAAGCGTCATGCGCCCGTTCCGCCGAAATGGGAGAGCTTGTATGCGTCGATCATCCCTTGATCGAGCTCTATCCCCCAGCCAGGCTTCGTCGGCATTTCGTAGCGGCCGCCGGCGATTTCGCCGCGGCCCTGGACCATCTTGTGAAACACCGGATCGCGGTCTGGATGGTGCGTCTCCATGTAGGTGCCGTTCGCGACGGCGGCGATCAGATGCGAGCCGACAACGGGTTCGCCGTGGTGCGCCATTTCAACGCCGAACACCTCCGCCATTTTCGCCACGCGCAGCCAGACGGTGGGCCCGCCGCCCCAGCTGGCGTCGAGATTGCAGATGTCGATCGCGCCTTCGCGGATCATGTCGCGGCAGCCCTGCGCCGTGGATTCGGACTGGCCGGCGCAGATCGGCATGCCCGTCAGCGCGCGCATCTTCGCCATCGACACCTTGTCGTCGTCCCAATGGCAGGGCTCCTCGAACCAGCGCAGCGGCAGATCGCGCACGAGGCGCGCGTAGTCGAGCGCGGTTTTCAGCGGCCATCCCCGGTTGGCGTCGACACAGAGCGTGAAGCCCTCGCCGCCGCCGGCGAGCGCGGCGCGCGTGCGCTCGGCGTCCTCTTCGGGCGAGCGCCCGCCGACCTTGAACTTGCAGCCGGCCAGCTCGATGCCGCGGTAGAATTCCATTTCGCGGCCGTAGTCGGCGGGCTTGTAGTCCGGGTGGTACTGGCCGCCGATGGCGATGATCGGCACGCGGTCGTTGGCGCCGCCCCAGAGCTTGTAGAGCGGCATGCCGGCGGCCTTGCCCTTCATGTCCCACAACGCGCTGTCGAGGCAGGCGATGGCGCGGATCTCCTGCCGCCGGTCGCGGTTCGACGTGTGCGTGAGGCCCCACATCCGCTTCCACACCGCCTCTATGTTCGTCGCGTCCTCGCCGATCACCCGCGGGATCAACTCGCGCGTCAACACGTCGAACGTCGCGGCCATCATGGCGCGCGAGCCCTCGCCGTTGATCGCTTCGCCCACCGGTCCGTGGTCGGTGAAAACGCGCGTCACGATGGCGTTCTTCTCCGGCACCGAATAAATGCTGCCGCCGAAGTCGCGCGGCAGCTTGACGTTGACATGCGTGGCTTCGACGCGCGTGATTTTGCTCAAGGCCGTTTCCCCGTCCGCTTCCGTTGGCGGCAATATATCAGGCCGGCGCGGCGAGGCGAGCGCGCGCCGCGCGTATTGTCTTCCGTCCCCGCTCGTTCCATAAACGCCTCGAAAATAAGAGGAACCGCATTCATGACGCACGCCTTCCACGGACGCCGCGAGGACCGACGGCTGGTCACGGGCCAGGGCAAATACACGTCCGATTGGAACTTCGACGATCAAGCTCATGGCTACTTTCTGCGCGCCGACCGCGGCCACGCCGAAATTCTCGGCGTCGATGTTTCGGAAGCCCTCGCCTCGCCGGGCGTGCTCGCGGTTTTGACCGGCGCCGACACGACGGCGGCGGGTTTTGGCCCGGCCCCGAACATGGTCAAATTCCCCGGCAAGGGCGGTTCGAAAATGAAGCCCGTGCCGCGCGAGGTCATGGCCCGCAGGAAGGTCGTCTTCGTCGGCCAGGAGGTCGCGCTCGTCGTCGCCGAAACCGCGGCGCAGGCGCAGGAGGCCGCGGAGAAGATCGTCGTCGATTACAGCGACCTTCCCGCCGTCGTCGATGGCGAGGCGGCGCTCGCGCCGGACGCGCCGGTGATTTATCCCGAGCTTGAAAACAACCTCGCCTTCGATTTCGAATACGGCGATCCGGCCGGCGTGGACGCGGCCTTCGCCGGCGCCGCGCACATCACCAAGCTCGTTCTCGACGCGCCGCGCGTCGTCGGCAATCCGATGGAGCCGAAGGCCGCGGTCGCCACGTATGACGCGGCGAAGGACGTCTACGATCTTTATTCGCCGTCGCAGGGCATCACCGGCATGCGCGCCGGCCTGTCGATCGGCATGGGCCTGCCGGAGGAAAAATTCCGTTGCCACGCGCACGATGTCGGCGGTGGCTTTGGCATCCGCGGCGAGGCCTACACAGAATACCTCTCGCTGTTGTTGGCGGCGAAAAAGGTTGGCCGCCCGGTCAAATGGGTGGGGACGCGCGCCGAAACCTTCGTCAGCGACCACCACGGCCGCGGCGCGCGGCTGTTCGGCGAACTCGCGCTCGACCGGGATGGCAAGTTCGTCGCCATGCGCGTGATGTGGATCGTCAACGCGGGCGGCTACCTCTCGACGCCGGGGGCGTTCACCAACACGCTCGCGCCGTCGAGCAACATCACCAGCATCTACCGGATTCCCGTCGCGCACGGCCTGCACCGCGTGGTGCTCACCAACACGACGCCGACCACGCCCTACCGCGGCGCGGCGCGGCCGAATGTCTCCTATCTGATGGAGCGGCTGGTCGACGAGGCGGCGCTGGAATTGAAGATCGACGCGACCGACCTGCGTCGGCGCAATCTCATCGCGAAGGAGGATTTCCCCTTCAAGACGGCGACCGGCGCCGTTTACGACAGCGGCGATCCCGCCGGCCTGCTCGACGACGCGCTGGCGAATTCCGACCCCGCCGGCTTCGCCGCGCGCAGGGCGGAAGCGGAGGCGCGCGGCAAACTGCTGGGCCGCGCGTGCTGCGTCTTCATCGAGCCGTCGGGCGGCGGCTCGTCGCCGCGCGAGGAAACCTTCATCAAGTTCGGCGACTCCGGAAACCCCGTCATCTACACGGTTTCCGGCCCCTCGGGACAAGGCCACGAGACCGTGTTTCCGGAAATCGTCGGGCGCGAATTCGGCATCGCGCCGGAGGAAATCACGTTGCGCTATTCCGACCCCGACGGCCCGCCGCTGATGGGCGACGGCACCATCGGCTCGCGTTCGCTGATGTCGCACGGCGGCTCGCTGCTTCTGGCGGCGCGCGAAGTCGTGAAGAAGGGCCGCGACCTCGCCGCGACGCATCTGGAGGCCAGCGCCGAGGACATCGAATTCACCGACGGCCGCTACAGCGTCAAGGGCACCGACCTCTCGATCACGCTGCTCGATCTCGCGCGGAAATCGGCCAAGAACGGCGACAATCCGCTCGACACCATGTTCGGGATGCCGGCGCCGCGGGCGTTTCCAACCGGCGCGCACGTGGCGGAAGTCGAGATCGACGCGGCGACGGGGGAATCCGAGTTGATGTCCTATGTCGGCGTCGACGACGCCGGCAACATCATCAACCACACGCTCGCCGAGGCGCAGGTTCACGGCGGGTTGATGCAGGGCTTCGGGCAGGTGTTCGACGAGGTCTGCCTCTACAATTCCGACGGGCAGATGCTGACGGGCAGCTTCATGGATTATTGCATGCCGCGCGCGCACGAGCTGAAGGGCCTGAAACTCTACGACCGCCCGGTTCCCTCGCCGTCGAATCCGCTGGGCGCCAAAGGCGTGGGCGAAGCGGGCGCGACTGGCTCGGTGCCGACGCTCGCGATCGCCGTTCTCGACGCGTTGCGCGGCGTCGGCGTGAAACATCTCGACCTGCCCTACACGCCTTCGCGCGTCTGGGGGGCGATCAACGCCGCGCGGGCGAAGTAGCGCGCGCTATTCCGCCAACACCCGCGGCGAGGGGAACGACACTTCGACAAGCGTCCCCTCTTCTTTTTTGCTGCGGATCGAGAAGTTCGCCCGGTTGGCCTCGACGAGCGCCTTCGTCAGCGGCAGGCCAAGGCCCGTGCCGCCATGCGACCGCGAGGTTTGAATCTGCATGAAGGGCTCGAGCGCGATCTTGACCTCGGCCTCGGTCATCCCGATGCCGGTGTCCTTGACGCGCAGCACGGCGCTGCCCGAGTCCGTCAGCGCCGACGACACGATCACCTGGCCGCCGGAGCGGTTGAACTTCACGGCGTTCGACAGGATGTTGATAACGATCTGGCGCAGCGAGCGCTCGTCGACGACGATCTTGGGCAGGCGCGGCGCGAGCGACAGGCGCACGATCACGCGCTCGGCCGCCGCCTGCGGCTGGATCATCGACACGCATTCCGAAACGACCTTGTTGGCGTCCACGGCGACGAAGGACAGGTCGGCCTTGCCCGCCTCGATCTTGGAGAGGTCGAGAAGGTCGTTGACGAGGCTCATCACATGGCCACCCGAGGCGTGGATGTCCTTCAGGTAGTCCTTGTAGCGCTCGTTGCCGACCGGGCCGAAGCGCTCCTCCATGATGACCTCGGCGAAGCCGATGATGGCGTTCAGCGGCGTGCGGATCTCGTGGCTGATCTTGGCGAGGAAGTCGGACTTGAGCTGGCTCGCGCGCTCCGCGTCGCGGCGGGCGTCGCGCAACTCGCGCTCCGCCTTTTTCCACTGGGTCATGTCGCGCAGCACCGCGCAATATTTGCGGCCGTCGACGCCCAGCCGGCCGAGCGTCATGAACAGCGGAATGACGCCGCCCCGCCGCGCGCGGCCGAACGCCTCGCGTCCGTCGTTGAGCAGGCTGGCGACGCCGTTGGCCTGCAGCCCGGCGAGATATTCGTTGGCGACGTTTTGGCTCTCGGGCGCCAGCAGGGTCGCGAAGGGCTCGCCGGCGACCTCGTTCTGCTCGTAGCCGAACAGGGCTTCGCCGGCGCGGTTGAGCGACAAGATGCGGCCATTCTGGTCGAGCGTGACGACGCCGTCGGTCGCCGTGTCGAGGATCGCGTGCAATTCGCGGTTCTGCGTTTCGCCTTGCCGCAGCTCGGCCTCGAGCGAGCGGACATGCGGCAGCAAATCCATGTCGCTGGGCTTGCGAAACGACATCAGCGTCGCCGGCGCGCCGTCCCACTCGATCGCGTGGAGGCGCGTTTCGGCGGGGATGACATCCCCGGACGCGGCGACAACTGGAATGGAGCCGCCATTGGCGGCGCTGGCCAAGTCTTCCGCCTGTCGGCCGTGGAACATGCGTTCCAGTCCGCCCGCCTCGTGGAAGAGGTCGGCGGATTTGAAACCCAGCATGTCGAGCAGCGCGCGGTTGAGATAGATCGGCGCCTCAAGCCGGCTCACCATCACGCCGAATGGAATTTTCTCCAGCACGGTGGCGGCGTTGCGCGCGATTTCGGCCTCGTGGGAGGCTTCCGGCTCGTTCGCCGCCGCGGCTTCGGCGAGCGAAGCGGCGGGCGGCGGCGGAGCCGGAGGTTCCGCGACGAGCCCGCCTGTCGCCGCGATGGGCGCGCCCGTCTCGGCGACGCGAACGATGTATTCGGGGGGGCTCGCCGCGGCGTCCTCGCGGTCGAGCGGGTCGTCCTCGTCGCTGGACGACAGCTCGGGCGCGGGATGGCCTGATGTCGGCGTCTCCGCGTCATCGACGACGCTTTCCGCGGGGGCCTCGCCGGGATCGTTGGCGGGCTGGTTCGCCGCGGCCTTGCGGGACAGCGCGTCCTCGTGAATGGGTTTCGCGCCGAGCGCGCGCGCGATATCGCCAAAGGCCTGCCGCTCGGACGGCGTGAGTTCAACCATTCGCGAACCGCTCTCGGTTACGCGCGGTTCTGGATCGGGCGACGGCGGCGACAAGGCCTGCGCGACAAGTGGCCTCAGCCGCACGACGTTGTCGAGGGCTTGAAGGACCGGCGGCGCCGGCTTTTCCTCATCGGCGGCGATGGGCGATAGTTGTGGGTCCCCCGGGTTGGCCGAAGGTTCTGTCGATGGCGAAGCGGCGGCGGTTGAATCGCCGGTTTCACGCACGATTTCGGCGGCATGCGAAACAGATGGCGCGGTGGCCGCCGGCGGCGTGTCTTGATCCGGAGCGTCGGTCGCCGTTTGGCCAGCGTCGGGAATCGGCGCGTCTGTCCGCGGCTCAAGGCCGCTGTCGACGCCGGAATGCGCGGCCTCCGACGCTTCGATGGTCGGTTCTTCAATGGCCGCGGGTTGCGGCGTGGTCTCCGCGACCCGGGGTTCAAGCGCGTGAATTCGGATAACGCCAAATCCGCGAAATCCGTCGAACGTCTTCTCGCGGTCGAAGGAGGGTACGCCGCCAAGCGAAATAGGCACGGCGGCGGACGAGCCAGCCACCGGCCATGTCAATCCGAGCCCGCTCCAGGTTTCGCGGCGCGCGAACGCGGCGGCCATCGCCCCCTCGGGATCGGCGCCAGCGAACCGGGCGTGGTCTGGAAACGATTTTCCGATCAAGGCGCCACTGTCGCAGCCAACGGCTTCGCACAATTGTCCCGTGATTTCCCGGAGCCGGGCCTCGGCGTCGGTCTTCCACAAAAATCTCACGCTGGGCATGCCCGCGAACCGCGTCGCGAATTCAGCTTCGACTTCGGCGAGGGAACGCAGAGGGGGGGCTTGGGCGGTCGCAGGCGCGGGGAGGGGCCGCGCCGCCGGCGTTTCGTCGGGGGAGCGGGACTCGTCGATTTCCGTCGCGGCTTCCATGGGCGTCTCGACGCCATCGACGCTTGGCGCCGGCGGAGCTTCGGCGGACGGCGCTTCCGAAGGCGGCGCCTGGGGAATTTCCGCGCTCTCGCCCGCCGCGACGTGGAGCGCGTCCGGCGTCGCGGGTTGCGACACAGGCGGAGAAAAAACACTGGGAAAAATGAGCGCCGGGGTCGGCGCGGCAGCCGCGACCTGCACGCCGAGGGCGCCCACCACCAGCAGCGGGCGCTCGGCGCCGGCGCGGCGGCACAGGCAGGTCAGGGTCTCGACGCGTCTGCCGAGGGCGAAGCGCAGCTTCTCCAGCCGCGGCGGCGCGTCGATTCGCAAAATCGCCGAAAGCTCCAGGAGTCGTTTCGCGCCCTGATCGCCGCTGGCGAACAGCTTGGCCGAAAGCGCGGCGTCGTCGGCGGCGTCGAAAAACGCGCGCGCCGCGGGGGTCGCGTAGATGACGCGCGCGGGCGCGCCGGCGGCGACGAACACAGGCGCGCCCTTGGCGACGAGGCTGGCGACAGCCGGTTCCTTCAGGACATTTTCAACGTCCGGGTCCGACTCGGACATGGGTGGCGCCGGCGACTGCATGCGTCCTCAAACCTCTTTACAACGCCGCCCGGACCAATTCCCCAACGTTCGGCGCTTAATCGTTTATTAACCGTCAGCGCCGGGCGGGTCCATCGCGGGCGTGGCAAAAGTAAATTTATCATGAATCGTTTTGTGCGTCGCACAAAATTGTTGCAATGCAGCAAAAATGATGCTAACGACCATCACGCCGCCCCATTCAGCGGCCAGAACGGAGCAACGGAGCATGGGCTCCGATCCACTGGCGCGAGCCCGGCGGGAGGAGAAGGCAAATGAACGGCACATTCGAAGTTCCCGCCGAAATGCGCGATTTCGCGGAGCGCAGCGTGGCGCAGGCGCGCAAGGCCTTTGAAGGCTTCATGGGCGCGGTGCAAAAGTCCACGGACATGATCGACGGCTCGGCCAATCCGGCTGTCGGCGGCGTCAAGGAAATGTCGGCGAAGGTCGCCACGCTCGCGGAGAAGAACGTCGCGGCCGCTTTCGATTTCGCCGAGAAGCTGGTTCACGCCAAGGATTTCCAGGAAGTCGTCGCGTTGCAGTCCGAGTTCGTGAAGTCGCAATTGGCCGCCGCGCAGGAGCAGGCGCGCGAATTCGGCGACGCCGTGTCGAAACTGTCCCCGATCAAGAAATAGCCCGCAATCCAACTCGTGAGAATGGAGCCCGCAATGACTGTCCTTAAAAAGACGATCGTCAAACCCGTCGGCCGTCCCGCCACCATCGCGCCCGCGCCAGCGCCCGCCATGCCGGCGCCGGTCGCGCAAGCCGCCGCGATGAAGGAAGCCACCGTCGACGCCGCCGCAACCGCGACGACGGACGCCCAGGAACAATTCCGCAAGGTCTTCGAAGACGGCATGGCCCAGTCGCGCGCCGCCTACGAAAAAATGCGCGTCGCCGCCGAAGGCGCGACGGGCACGCTCGAAGCGAGCTATTCCGCCGCCTCCAAGGGCGTCAACGACATCAACGCGAAGGCGATCGACGCGGTGAAGGCGCATTCCGAGGCGAGCCTCGAACATGTGAAGGCCGTCATGGCGGCGAAAACGATGGGCGAAGCCATCGCGCTGCAAACCGCCCACGCGCGCAAGCAGTTCGAAACCTTCACCGCGCAAAGCAAGGAATTCGGCGAGTTGATGCAAAAAATCGCGGCGGATTCCCTCGAGCCGCTGAAGAGCGGTTTCGCCAAGGGTTTTGCGCACTAAAACCGGGTTCGCGCGCTAAAACGTCACGGCTGATCGACATTGGACGCCGCCTCCCAACCGAGGCGGCGTTCGCGCGTTCCCCGCCCGTCAATTCATCCTTTTTTCGCCGCCAGCAGCGCCTTGTCGAGCCGGCCCCGCAACTCGTCGCGCTCCGCTTCGTTCCATTTGCGAAAACCTTCGCCCGCGCCCGCGCCCGTCTTGCCGGCGGCGACGAGGTCGACGAGAAGCTTTTGCGGCTCCTTCGAGCAATCGAGGTCGCTCAGGATCACCTTGTGAATGTCGAGCGTCAGGTTCAGGCCGACGAGGTCCGATTGTTCAAGCGTGCCCATGATTCCAAGCCGCGCGCCGAAGGAATTGCGGATGACGAAATCGACCGTCTCCGCGTCGCAGACACCGCTTTGCACGAGCGCGATGGCCTCGCGCTTCAGCGCGTGCTGCAAGCGGTTGCCGATGAAGCCGGGCACGTCGCGCTTCACATGCACGGGCGTCTGGCCGGCGCGCGCCATGAGCGCCATGGTTTTCTCGACCGTGGCGGCGCTCGTGCGCGCGCTTTGCACGACCTCCACCAGGCGCACCGCGTAGGGCGGGTTCCAGAAGTGCGTCCCGACGATTCTTTCCGGATGTTTCGCGCGCGCGCCGATGGCCGCGACGGGGATGACCGAGGTGTTGGTGGCCAGAATCGTTTCCGGCCCGCAGAGGTTTCCGAGCGTCTCGAAAATCTCCCGCTTGAGTTCGAGCTTTTCCGGCGCCGCCTCGACGATCATCGCGGGGGACGCGAGTTCGCCGCCGGCTTTTTCGACCGTCGTCACGCGCGCGACCGCGCTTTCGTCCATGCCCCGCGCGCGGCAGATGTCGGCGACGCGGGCCGGCATGTCGGCGCGCAACGCCGCCGCCGGCTCGACGACGACGACGTCGAACCCCGCGCCGGCGAAGATCTGCGCGATGGCGCCGCCCATGCGGCCGCCGCCGATCACGCCGATCTGGTTATCCCGCGGTGAAGCCGCCATCGACATACATCACCTGTCCCGTGCAGAAATCGGACGCCGGCGACAGAAGATACAGCGCCATGCCCATCAAATCCTCGACCTCGCCGAGGCGGCCGAGCGGAATGCGCGCCAGCGAGCGGGCCTTGGTGGCTTGCCCCAGCTCGTCGTCGCCGAACATCCACGCCGTGAGCTTCGAGCGGAACACCGTTGGCGCGATGGCGTTGACCGTGACGCCGTGCCTCGCCCATTCAGTCGCGAGCACGCGCGTCAGCGAATCCGTCGCGCCCTTCGAGGCGCAATAGCCGGTGTAGCCGGAGATGTTGCCGTGGCGGCCGCGCACGGACGACATCAGCACGACCTTGCCCCTTGACCTTTTCCTTGATCCAGTAGCCGCCGACGACCTTCGCCATGAACCACGGGCCGCGCACGTTGGCGTCCATCACCGCCTGCCAGTCGTCCAGCGAAAGATCCTGGATGAAGCCCGCCTTGTTGTAGCCGGAGCCGACAACGAGTTGATCGACGCGGCCGAAGGCCTTCAACGCGGCGTCGAGCATCGCCTGCGCGTCTTCGAGCGTGTCCGGTCGGCGCGGCACCATACAGACCTCGCCGCCGACGGAGTCGCACTCCTCGGCGACGGCTTCCAGCTCCTTGGTGTTGGAGCCGGCGATGGTGACCTTGCCGCCGAGCGCGGACAGCGTGATCGCGGTGGCGCGGCCGAAGGCGCCTGTCGCGCCGGTGACGATGGCGGACTTGCCCTTGACGTCGAAGAGCGAGAGCGGATTGCGAAGCGGTTCGGAGATCATTTGTTTTCGCCTATTTCGAAACAATCACCGCCATCGTGGCGGGCGCGTTGGCGCGGTTCTCGATGGAGCGGCCCTCGTTCGGCGCGAGATGGCACGAATCGAGCGGCCCCAGCGTGACCTCGCCCTTTTCGGTGATCACCGTCACGTGGCCGGAAATCACCAGATAGATTTTCTCCGTCGCCGACGCCGCGTGTTCCGCGCCGCCGCCCGGCAAAAAATGCGAGAGCCCAAGCGTGAAACGCGTCGTCTCGCTTTCCGCGCCGCCCTGCAATTGCAGCGCCGTCATCGCGTGGTGCAGCTTGGCTTCGTAGGGCTTGGCGTCGCCTATGCGGGTGACGTGCATGTTCAGGCTCCCGTTTCGAAGCGGAACTTCCGCTCGGGGTCGATGACCGCCATCACGCGCAGCGTGCAGCCCTCGCCTTGCGGCCAGCGCCACGGAAACGCGAGGAACGTGCAGCGCTTGCCGGTGATGAGATCGATGTCGCCGCCGATGTTCTCGATGCCGGGGATGCCGTTCCCCATCATGATCTTGTGCGCGGGCTCCCAGTGCGGGAAGTCGTCGGCGATGTCGCGGCCTGTGAGTTCCCTGTATTCGTCGTTCAAGTGCCAGTGCGACGGGCCGGGCCCGTGGTCGGCGAGCTTGGTGCCGAGCGGGTGGTCGAGCGCCTGCACATCGACGCCGACAAGCTTGACGCCGCGCGCGACGATCCATTCGGCGGCCTCTTTGTAGAGGCCCGGCGAATAGGCGTAATAATCGTCGTTGTCGCCGAGCAGCTTGTGCGCGCCGGTGTTGATCATCAGGATGTCGCCGCGTTCGATGCGCGGCGTCGCCTTTTCAAGGTCGTCCGGCGTGATGACGCCCCATTTGCCCTTGGGGATCGACACCGCCACGCCCGTGCCGAAAAACCGCCACGGCTCGTAATCGGTCAGCGTGCCGCCGTTCTCCGTCACATGCAGCGGCGCGTCCATGTGGGTGGAGCGGTGCATGATCGCCGACACCTGCTGTGTGAACACGCCGTCCTTCGAATGGTATTTCGCCGTGTGCACGTCGAGGTTCGGCGACGACGGCCATTGCGGCACGCCGTGGCCATAGATGTTGGTGAGATCGTAGTAGCGCAATCCGTTCGCGCCGATGATTTCCGCCATGGAATGTCTCGCTCTGAATTATTCGCCGGAAGCGACGCGGTAGGCGCCGGCGGGGTCGAGGATCGCCATCACGCGGACGACGCAGGCGTCGCCGTGCTGGAAGCGCCAGGGCAGGGCCTGAATGGTGACGCGCTTGCCCTTCACGAGGTCGACGCCGCCGCCGATGTTCTCGATGGTGGGAATTCCCGCGGCGAGCAGCGCGCGGTGCGCCGGATTCCATTTCGGGAAATCGGCCTTCGCCTCGCGGCCCGTTTGCTTTTTGTAGAAGGCCGGCAGGCGCTTCATCTGCGGCCCGTTGCGGTGCGCGGCCATCGACGTCGCCATGGGATTGTCGATAAAGGGCGTGTCGATTCCGACGAGCGCGACCTTTTTATCGACAAGCCAACGCGCGGCGTCCTCGGCGAGGCCAGGCGCGAGGCCGAAATATTCCATGCTGTCGGAATATTTCCGGTGCCAACCCGTGTCGATGACCACGATGTCGCCTTCGCGGATGGCCGGCGCGGCCTTCTCCAGATCGGCCGCGCTCACCATTTCCCACCGCCCGCGCGGCAGGTCGAGCACAACGCCCGAGCCGAAGAAGCGGTTGACCTCGAGCGACGCCACGTCCGCGCCGCCCTGGATCAGGTGGATTGGCGCGTTCAAATGCGTCGAGATATGCATGTTGCCGGTGAATTTCTGCGCGGTCACGCCGTCGCGCGCGTGCGTCGCCGGGCGCTCGATGCGCAGGTCGGGGTCGCCGGGAACGACAGGCGCGCCGTGGCCCCAGACGTGGTTGAGCTCGACGAAGCGCAGGCCTGTGCCGGGCTCCGAGCACTCAAGCGCGAGGGGGTCGCGGCCTGTGCGGCCTTTCGGATATGCGCCGAGATCGTCCATGCATGTCTCGATTGTTTTGGGAATGTCCCGACTATTTCAACAGGAAAGCTTCGATCGACGTGGCCAGCGCGATGGGCGTTTCGTCCATCGGATAATGGCCGGCGTTGGCCATCACTTCAAGTTCGGCGTTGGGATAACACGCCATGTACGTGGCCTTCATCACATCGGGCGTCAACCCGCCGTCGTGCTCCCCGACGATGACTTTCACCGGCAGCGTCTTGCCGGCGACCTCCTTGTGGAAATCGGTTTTCGCCCAGCTCTTGAGATAGGCGGAAAACGCCGCGTCGAGCGCGATCTTTTTCGGGTAAAGCGCGGTCTCGCGCACAAAGCGCTGGCACAGGCGTCCGCCGACCGACATGGAAACGATGCCGCTGGCCGCTTCCGCGTTGTTCACCGCGCTCTCGAAGAAAGCGTAGGTGTCATCGTCGAACGGCACGCCGCTGGCCGGCACCGGCGTCACCGCGACGAGTTTTTCCACGCGCTCCGGCGCGTCGGCGAGCGCGCGCTGCGCCGCCATGCCGCCCATCGAATGGCCAACGAGGCTGAATTTTTGAACGCCGAGATGGTCCGCGAGCGCGATCGCGTCTTTGGCGATTTCAAACACGTTGTAGTCGCCGGCGATGTGTTTCGAGGCGCCGTAGCCGCGGTAGGCCGGGCAAATCCAGGTGAAGGCGTCGGGATCGAGCGCGCGGTAGAGCGGCGCGAAAGTCTTCTCGTCGCCGAACCAGCCGTGCAGCGCGATGATTTTTTTCGGGCCATGTCCGAAGGTTTCGTAGCCAAGCATGTCAACCTCCCTGGGGGGAAGGCGCGCCCGCCCGCCTCCGCGTCCCGACACCCGAATATGGCTCCGGGACCGGGGCGTCAAATGGGGTGGGCGCGGCGGTTGCCGCCCCGCGCGCGAGGGCCTAAAACGCGGCGAGCGTTCTCCCGCCGAAAATTGGAATTGCCATGTTGTCAAAATCCGCGCGCGGCCTCGCCGTCCTCCTTTGCCTCGCGCCGCTCGCCGCCCGCGCGCAAGACGCGGCTTCGTTCTACAAAGGCAAAACCATCAGCGTTTACATCGGCTTTTCCGCCGGCGGCACCTACGATTATTTCGGCCGGCTGCTGACGCGCCACCTCGCCAAGCACATTCCGGGCAATCCAAACGTCGTGGCGGTGGCCATGCCCGGCGCGGGGTCGCTGACCCTCGCCAATTACATGTTCCGCATCGCGCCGAAGGACGGCACGGCGCTCGGCATCGCGTCGCAGACGCTGGCCATCGACCAGACCCTGGGCGCGCCCGGCATCCAGTACAAGGCCAACGAGTTCAACTGGATCGGCCGCGCCACCTCGAACGTTGAAATCACGGTCATCTGGGAGCGTTCGAAGGTCAAGAAAATCGAAGACGCGACGGTCTACGACGTGCCTCTGGCGTCGTCGGGCGCCGGCTCGCCGGCGGAGGGTTACCACAAGCTGCTGAACGCGGTGATCGGCGCGAAGTTCAAGCTTATCGGCCCCTATCCCGGCTCCACCGACGGTTTGCTGGCGATGGAGCGCGGCGAGGTCGACGCGGCCTTCACCTCGTGGAACACGTTCAATGTCACCAAACACGACTGGATCACGTCGAAGAAGGCGTCGGCGCTTGTGCAGTACGCGCAGGAACGCCACCCCGACATGCCCGACACGCCGACCATGGTCGAGCTTGGCAAGACGCCCGAGGACAGGGCGATGTTCTCCTTCGATGTCAGCGGCGGCGAGGTCGGGCGTTCCTTCATGGCGCCGCCCGGCGTGCCCGCCGACCGCGTCGCGCTCCTGCGCAAGGCCTTCGACGAGACGATGTCCGATCCGGAGCTGCTCGCCGAGGTCGAGACGGCCAAACTCGACTTCCATCCCGCGTCGGGCGAGAAGCTGCAAAAAATCATCGCCGACACCGCGACCATCTCGCCGGCGGTGGTGTCGCGCATGCAGGCTTTGTTGCGGTAGCCGCGGCGCCGCTACTCCGGCAGAAGTTTGACGTAGCGCCCGTCGAGCAGCGCGTCGACATCGACCGAGCCTTCCACCAGCCCCTGCGCCTTGTGCCAGCCGATCTGATGGCGGACATCCCGGCCTTCGAGCCGCGCCTCGCGGTCGACATAGGTGATGCCCTTGCGGACGACCTCGACGGGTTGATCGACGCCCCTGGCGACGATCTCCAGCATTTCCGGCGCGGTCGGCCCGTCGAGCCGCTTGCCGTCGGGCGAAATGAAGGCGTCGGAATAATCGCGCATGCCGGCGCGGTAGCCGCGCAAAAACGCGTTGACGTAATCGCCGTCCTTGTCCGCGTGTTTGGTCGAGGTGTAGGCGGCGCCCAATTGCCACGGCGTGACATCGCCGATCCAGCCGACGAGCCTCGCCCCTTTGTTGGCGACGAGCGCCAGCGCGAAGGTCGAGGGCATGATCGCGGCTTCGACCTGGTTGGTGACGATCGCCGCCACCATGTTCGGGTTGGTTTTGACGAAAAGCAAATCCATGGACGACATGGGGAAGCCGTATTTTTCCGCCAGCAGGCCCGCGCAATAATGCGGCGCGGAGCCTTGCGTCGGCAACCCGACGCGATGGCCCTTGATGTCGCCGAAATCGCGCAGGCCCTTGTCCCACGCGTCGTTCGAAGCGACGAGGCCGTTGTTGGGAAAGCCCGCCTGGTCGCGGCCCTGCGCGGCGACGATGCGCACGAGACCTTGAGCGGCGAGGTTGAAGAAGCCCGCCGAAAGGCTTGTCGCGCCGAAGTCGAGATCGCCGGCCGCGATCGACACCGCGAGCGGCTGCGCGGCGTCGAAGGGGATGATCTCGGCGTCGATCCCCTCGCGGGCGAAATGGCCCTTGTCGCGGGCGATGTACATCGGGCCGGCGCCAGTGGTTTGCAGCACGCCGATGCGCGCCTTTTTCGCGGCGCCGGTCTGGGCCCGCGCGGCGGCGGGGAGCAACGCCGCGCCAAGCGCGGCCGCCGCGAGTTCCCGTCTGGTGACCGCCATGTGGTTCCTCCGTTCGCCGCCCGTCACGCGCGCAGGCGCGGCAACAACCGCAGCGCGTTGCCGCGGTCGATGGCGTCGCGGTCGTCGGCGGGAAGCCGCAACTCGTCCATCGACAATTTGCTGTGCAGCGGCGTCCCGAACGGCGCGTCGGAGCCGAAGAGCAAGTGGTCGAGCGGAACGAACTGCCGCAACGCCGCGATGGTCGGCGCGGAACTCGCGCTCGCGGTGTCGTAATAAAGCTTCGCCAGCTCCGCCATCATGCCGTTCGGAAAATACTTCTCGAAGCGCTTGTCGTGCGCGGTGTTTTCGGCGATGCGGCCGGCGATGGCGCCGATGGCGCCGCCGCCATGCGAGAACACCCATTTGATATCGGTGTATTTCGTCACCGCGCCGTTGACGAGCAGGCTGACAATGGCGCGCGCGGTGTCGAAGGGATATTCGATTTGCTGCGGGTTGAGCCCCGGCAGGACATTGCCGCAACAGGCCGCGACCGTCGGGTGGAAGAAGACGACCGCCTTGCGTCGGTTCAATTCCTCGAACACCGGCGCGAAGGCGGGGTCGCCGGGATATTTGCCGTCGTAGGTCGAGAGAAGCCCGATGCCGTCGGCCTTCAGCGTGTCGAGCGCGTATTCGATTTCCTTGAGCGAGCCCTCGGTGTCGGGCAGCGGCGCGACCGCGAAAAGTCCGAATCGGCCGGGAAAAGTCTTGATCTGCTCGGCCGCGTAGTCGTTCCATTGGCGCGCCAACCGGCGGCCCGCGGCCACATCGCCGTACCAGACGCCTGGCGTCGAAATCGAGGCGACCGCGGTTTGAATGCCCGCGGCGTCCATCGATTCAATTGTCTTCTCGGGCGTCCACGCCAGCAGCGTGTCGGCGGAGAGGTTGTGGCCGAAGCTGAGGCGCTCGTGCTCCTCCTTCATGTAGGCCGGCGGCAAAAAATGGTGATGCACGTCGATGCGCGTCCGCGCCGTGGGCGCCGCTTGCGCGAACACCGGCGTCGGCGCGGCGGCGCAGGCGATCGCGCCGCCGATGAAGCCGCGGCGCGAGGGGCGCCCGCCGAGCGACAGGCGCGTTGAAGGATGGCACGCGCAATCCAGTGGCGTCAGGCTCATGATTCCTCCCCGGTTTATTGGGGGTCATGATGTCCCGTTACGAGCCGGGCGGCAAGCGGCCGCGGGCCGGGCTTTTTTTTCGGCGGCCGGGTGGGATCGCGCCCCGCCCGGCTCGACAGTCGAAGCGACCTACCGCACCAGAATGTTGCGGAACTGCCAGGGATCGCTGGCGTCGATGTCCTCGGGGAAGAAGCCCGGACGGTCAACCAGCGGATTCCAGTCGGTGTAAACGCCGACGACGGGTCCGAGATAGGGCGTCTGCACCTCGAGGCAGCGGCGGAAGTCGATCTCGTCGGCCTCGACGATGCCCGCCTTCGGATTTTCCAGCGCCCACACCATGCCCGCCAGCACCGCGGACGTCACCTGCAAGCCCGTGGCGTTTTGATAGGGGGCGATGCGGCGCGTCTCCTCGACCGACAATTGCGAGCCGTACCAATAGGCGTTCTTCGCGTGGCCGTAGAGCAGCACCCCCAACTCGTCGATGCCGTCCTCGATCTCGTCCTCGCCGAGGATGTGGTGCGTCTCCTGAACGCGGCCGGCCTGGCCGAACATTTCGTGCAGCGACAACACCGCGTCGTTGGCTGGATGATAAGCGTAGTGGCATGTCGGGCGGTACACGGCCGCGCCGGCGCCGTCGCGGACCGTGAGAAAGTCCGCGATCGAAATCGACTCGTTGTGGGTGACGAGAAAGCCGTATTGCGCCTGAGCGGTCGGCGTCCACGAGCGCACGCGCGTGTTGGCGCCGGGTTGCAGCAGGAAGATCGCCGCGCCGCAGCCTTCTTTATGCGAGCCGGCGTTGGCGGGCTTCCATTTCTCATGCGAGCCCCAGCCGAGTTCCGCCGGCTGCATGCCTTCGGAAACGAAGCCCTCGACCGACCATGTGTTGACGAAGACGCCCTGCGGCTTGGGGTGTTTGGCGCGCTGCGTGTCGCGCTCGGCGATGTGGACGCCCTTGACGCCGAGGCGTTGCGCCAGCGCCGCCCACGCCTCGCGCGACGCGGGCTCGGCGCCTTTGTCGCCCATGTCTTTCGCGAGATTCAACAGCGCCTGCTTGACGAACCACGACACCATGCCCGGATTGGCGCCGCAGCAGGAGACGGCCGTCGAGCCGCCGGGGTTCTTGCGGCGGGCGGCCAGCACCGTTTCGCGCAGCGCGTAGTTGGTGCGCGATTCCGGCCCCATCGACTTGTCGAAGTAGAAGCCCGGCCAGGGCTCGACGACGGTGTCGATGTAGAGCGCGCCAAGCTCGCGGCAATATTCCATAATGGCCAGCGACGACGTGTCGACGGAGACGTTGACGCAAAACGCCTGCCCCGGCCCGTTGGTCAGCAAGGGCTTCAGCAATTCGCGGTAGTTTTCGCGCGTCAAGCCGGCCTTGACGAACTTGACGCCGTGTTTCTCGGCGAGCGCGCGGCCGCTCTCGCTGGGATCGACAATCGCCATCCGCGACTTGTCGAACGAGAAATGGCGTTCGATCAGCGGCAGCGTGCCCTTGCCGATCGAGCCGAAGCCGATCATCACGATGGGGCCGGTTATGGCGCCGTGCACGGGCCAGTCCGTCATTGTTGTTCTCCTGATTTCGATGGGGTCGAAGGCTCCCCGAGCCCTTTCACGCGAACGTGAAACAAACATGTCCCCGCGCGTCAACCCATTTTTGGGCGCCGGCGTCGATTTGGCGCCAAACCGCGCGCCGATGAACGGCATGGGGCGCGTGACAGACGCCGGCATTTCGGCTGTAATCGCCGGCAAGGCCGCGACGCGGCGAACCCGGGGAGGAACGTATGTCGATCACGAACCGGCGCGTCGCGCGCGCGGCGATCGCCTCGATGGCGCTGCTCGCCGCGGGCATGGCGCACGCGGCCGACAAGCTCCGCTTCGCCAACGGCGGCTTCGGCCTGTGGGCGGTGGAGGGTCCGCGGCTTGGCCAGCAAGGCGGTATTTTCGCCAAATACGGGCTCGAAGTGGAGGCTTACGGAACCGCCGGCGCCGGCGAGACCATTCAAGCGGTCGTTTCGGGCTCCGCCGACATGAGCGTTGGCGTCGGCGCCACAGGCGTGCTCGGCGCCTACGCCAAGGGCGCGCCAATCCGCGTCTTCGGCAGCAATTTCGTCGGCGCGGGCGATCTGTTTTTCTACGTGAAGGCGGATTCGCCGATCAAGTCGCTCAAGGACGCGGACGCTTCGCGGACCATGGGCTATTCGACCGCGGGGTCGAGCAGCAACCTCACCGTTTTGGCCGTGATCGACGAACTCGGGTTGAAGGCGAAAGCCTTCGCCACCGGCGACCAGCCAGCGACGCTGACGCAGGTGCTGTCCGGCCAGGTCGACATCGGCTTCGCCACGCCGCCGTTCGCGCTGAAGGAGGTCGACGAAGGCAAGATACGCGTCGTCGGCAACGGCAACGACGCGCCCTCGCTCCGGGCGCAAAGCGTGCGCCTCGATATCGTCGGCCTCAAGCTGCTGAACGAGCGGCCCGATGTCTTCGCGCGCTTTGTCCGCGCCTACCGCGAGACGCTCGACTGGATGTACACCGACCCTGAAGCGGTGCGCCTGTGGGCGGCCAGCATAAATGTTCCGGTCGAACTGGCGAAGCGGGCGGCCTACGAGTTCCAGCCGCGCTCGGCCAGGGATCCCGACAATATCGTCGGCCTCGACGCGCTGATGGCGAGCGCCACGCGGCAGAAATTCCTCGCCCGGCCGCTGACGCCGGCGCAAATCGCCGACATGGTCGTCAAGCCGAAGCAGTGAGCCTATTCCGCGTAATATTTGGCGGGATCGACTTCCTCCGCCTCGCTCAATCCCCTGATCGCCGCGCGGATGGTCTCGACGCGGATTTCCTCGGCGCTCGCGCCGATGTGCGGCGTCGCCAGCATGTTGGGGTGGCGCAACAGCGCGTCGTTGGTCGCGGGTTCGACGGCGAAAACATCGAACGCCGCCGCCGTCAGCGCCCCTGAATTCAGGCGCTCTAACAACGCGGCTTCATCGACGATGCCGCCGCGGCAGGTGTTGATCAGCACGGAGTCCGACCGCAGCTTTTCAAGCGCGGCGCGGTCATATAGTCCGCGCGTTTTCGCCGTCTTCGGCAAATGCAGCGTCAGCACCTCGGAGCGCGCAAGCAACTCGTCGAACGACACGGGCTTGACGTTGTGCTCGCGGTAGAAGCCGGAATAGTCCGCGATGTCGCAGGCGATGATTTCGCAGCCAAAGGGCCGCAAAAGCCGCGTCACTTCCTTGCCGATGTTGCCGCAGCCGTGGATGCCGACAACGCGGCCGGTGAGCAGCCGCCCATTGCGGTAGCGGGGCCGGCCGCCCTCGCGCATCGCGAGGTTGAGCGGGCCGATCCAGCGCAGGGCCGAAATCATGAACGTCAGCGCCAGTTCCGCCACCGCGAGCTTGTTGACGCCCCAGGTGTAGCCGAACCGCACGTTGTGGCGGCGCAGCGCGGCGAAATCGAAGCTTTCGTAGCCGGCCCCGAACTTGCTGACGATCTTCAGGCCGGGCAGGGCTGAAATCACCTTTTCGGTGACCGGCTCGAAACCAAGAATCGCCTTGTCGCAGCCGCTCAGAAAGGCGATCAACTCGTCCTCGTCCATCGTGTGCGGACCGGGGTGAAGCTTCGCCTTGGGCAACGCCGCCTCAAGCTCGGCGCGCATGCGCGGATGCGCGGCTATCATTGGCGGCGCGACGCCGATTCCCGTTCCATCCATGGTTGAGTCTCCCTTGGCCAAATTATAGCGGAACGCCGCGGCTTGTGAACAGGCCGCCGCGCCGACGCGCACTTGCGGATTCAGACGCGGCGCGGCTAAATGTTCCTTCAACAACGCGAAGGGGAGGAAGCATGGCCGCCCGCGCCGACAACGCGCCGGAAAAGGCGCACGCCGAGGACTATCTCGACCGCAACGCGGAGGCCGTCGCCCTGTTGAGCGACTCGGTTTTCTATTTCGGCGAGCTTGGCATGCAGGAGTTCGAAACTTCGGAGCTGATGGCGTCCCTGCTGGAGGAGGGCGGCTTCAAGGTGGAGCGCGGCATAGCGGGCTTCCCCACTGGCTTTTGCGCGACCTTCGGCTCGGGCGGGCCCGTCGTCGCGATCCACACCGAATACGACGCCAACCCCGACAACTCCCAGCGTTCGGGCGCGCTCGAGCCCGCGGCGATCGTCGAGGGCGCGCCCGGACATTGCGAAGGCCACAATTGCAACGCGGCGGTGATGGTCGCCGCGGCGCTCGCGGCGAAGTCGGCGATGGCGGCGCGCGGGCTGAAAGGCACGCTCAAGATATTCGGCGCGCCGGCGGAAGAACAACTCGTCAGCCGCCCCTATTTCGTGCGCGACGGATGGTTCGACGATGTCGATGTCGCGCTCGCGCCGCATATCGGATCGGAATTCGCCTGCGGCCACGGGCTCGTCCAGAGCGCGCTGATTTCGGCGGTGTTCACCTTCCACGGCGAAACCGCGCACGCCGGCGTCGCGCCGTGGAAGGGCCGCGACGCGCTCGACGCCGTCGTGCTAATGGATGTCGGCATGGCCGAGCACCGCGAGCACATGCTGCCCTTCACACAGTGTCAGCGGGTGATCACGAACGGCGGCGACCAGCCCAACGTGATTCCCAAGACCGCCGCGATCTGGTGGTATTTCCGCGCCTCGCGGGCCGAGGGCGCGATGGCGGTGTACGAGCGCGCCAAGAAAATCGCCGAGGGCGCGGCCCTGATGACGAACACGACATACACCGTCGACACGCAAAGCGCCGTGTGGCCGGTGCGCGGCAACCAGACGCTGGCGGAACTCGCGCAGGCCGAGTTTTCCCGCGTCGGCGCGCCGCGCTGGAGCGAGGACGAACACGCGTTCGCGCGCGGCCTGCAAGCGAAAGCGAATGTGAAGGCGACCGGCCTGGCGACGGAAGTCGCGATCGCCAAGGGGCCAGCGACGCAAAAGTCCGCCGCCAACGACGCCGGCGATGTCTCGTGGAAAGTGCCGATGGCGAAGATCTACTTTCCCTCGAATGTGCCGGGAATCGCCTATCATCATTGGGCCGCCGGCGCGGCGCTCGCGACATCCATCGCCCACAAGGGCGCGGTCGCCGGCGCGAAAGTCGTCGCCAACGCGGCGCTGGAATGTTTTCGCGACCCCGGCGTCGTGGCGCGGGCGAAGGAAACCTTCGCGCGCGAGCTCGCCGGCGAAAAATGGTTCAGCATGCTGCCGGCGGACCAGAAGGCGCCGGTGGAGCTCAACCGGCGGACGATGGAAGCCTTCCGCCCCGCCATGCGCGAACATTATTTGAAGGAAAGGCCGCGATTCCAGTAATGCGGGCGTTGGCGCGGCGGGGCGCCGGGGCTACAACGCGGCGTCAAATCGGGAGAACAAAGTGGCAGGCGCTCTCAGCGGAGTCCGCGTCGTCGAATTCGCGAACTATGTGTCGGGCCCCTACGCCGGCATGTTGCTCGCCGATCTCGGCGCGGATGTCATCAAGGTCGAAACGCCGGGCAAGGGCGATCCCTTCCGCGGCTGGGGCCGCGTCGAATACAGCCCGACCTTCGGCTCGGTGAACCGCAACAAAAAGAGCGTCTGCCTCGACTTGAAAAGCGGGGAGGGCCGCGGCCACGCCAAGGCGCTGGCCAAGGACGCCGATGTCGTCATCGAGAATTTCCGCAGCGGCACGATGGAGCGGCTTGGCCTGGGCTACGACGTTTTGCGCGCGGAAAACCCCGGCCTGATCTATTGCGCCATCACCGGCTTCGGCACCGACGGCCCCTACGCCAAGCGCCCCGGCTACGACACGGTGGGCCAGGCCATGAGCGGGTTGTTGAGCCTGCTGACGGACATCGAAGACCCCAAGCCGATGGGCATTTCGCTGTCGGACCATCTCGGCGGCATGGTCGCCTGCAACGGGATTCTCGCCGCGCTTGTGTCGCGTGGAAAGACCGGCCGCGGCCAGCGCGTCGACACCTCGCTGCTCGAATCGACGTTGTCGTTCTGCGGCGAGAACGCCGCCAACTATTTCGAGAACGGCGCGACGCCGAGCCGCGCCACGCGCACCCACCGCGCGCAGGTTTACGCCTTCGTCGACCGCGACGGAAAACCCTTCGTGGTGCATCTCTCGTCGCCCAACAAGTTCTGGGAAGGGCTGACGCGCGTCGTCGGCAAGCCGGAATATCTCAAAGACCCCCGTTTCGCGACGAAGGAAACCCGCGGCAAAAACTACCCGGCGCTGCGCGAGGGCCTGTCGGCCGTGTTCGCGACGAACACGCGCGACCATTGGCTGGAAGCCATGTTGAAGGAGGACGTGCCCTCGGCGCCGCTCAACAATTTCGACGATGTGTTCAACGATCCGCAGGTGAAGCATTTGAAAATGCGCGTCGACGTGCCGCACAAGACCATGGGCACGGTCGCGCTGGTGCGAAACGGCCTGCGCATGTCGGAAACGCCGCTTGAAATTCACGCGCCCTCGCCCGAGCTGGGCGAGCACACGGACGAGGTGATCGCGGAACTGGGGAGGCGCAAGTGAGCGTTTCCCGCCGCGGCGCCGCGCTCGCCATCGCCGCGTCCATCGCGCTTCCCAGGGCCGCGCGCGCCGACGCGGTCTCCGATTTCTACCGCGGCAAGCGGATCACGCTCGTCACCTCCGCCTCGCCCGGCGGCGGCTACGACCTCTACGCCCGGCTGCTCGCGGCGCACATGCAGCGGCACATTCCCGGCGAGCCGCAAATCCTCGTGCAGAACATGGTTGGCGCGGAGGGCGTGAAGGCGGCGAACCACCTTTATTCCGTCGCCGCGCAGGACGGCACCGTGATCGGCGGGCTCAGCCGCAACACCGGCCTCGCGCGGTTCTACGACTTCAACAACGCGGCGATTCAATTCGACGCGCGCAAGTTCCACTGGCTCGGCTCGCCGCAGCAGGAGGTGGGCTTCTTCATCGTCAACACGAAAACCGGCGTGACGGCGATCGCCGACATCAAGACCCGCGCGCTGACGATTTCGTCGGCGGCGCACAACTCGCCGAGCTCCATTTACGCGCGCATGCTCAACGCGCTGTATGGGGCGAAGCTCAATCCCATCGAGGGCTACGACGGCTCGCAGGCGTGCCTCATGGCGGTCGAGCGCGACGAGGCCGACGGACATATTTCGGGCGGTTCGAGCGCCGAATTCCGCGGGCGCTTCGAGCCGTGGGTGAAGTCGGGCGTCGCGCGCGTCATTCTCGCGATGGGCAAGTCGCGCGATCCCTCCTATCCCGATGTTCCCACAGCCATCGAGCTGATGGACAAGCCGGACGACAGGCGATTGTTCGAGATCGCCTTCGCGGAACAGGTCATGGGCCGCCCCTTCGTGCTGCCGCCGGGCGTGCCCGCCGACCGCGTCGAGGCGTTGCGCGCGGCCTTCGACGCGACCATGACGGACGCCGCTTTCCTGGCCGACGCGAAAAAGGCGAACGCCGAAATCGCGCCGGTGAACGGCGCCGAAATCAACGCGCTGCTCGACCGCGCCTACGGCGCCCCGCCGGCGCTCGTCGAGCGCCTGCGCGCGCTGGCGAAATAGGAGACACCATGATCGAAACATCCAACGATCTCCGCGACACCTGCGCCATCGTCGGGATTGGAAATTCGCGCCTTGGCAAAGTGCCCGGCGTGTCGAGCCTCGACCTCGTCGTCGAGGCCATGCGCAACGCCATCGACGACGCCGGGCTGAAGGTGTCGGATATCGACGGCATTCTCTGCCGCGGCCCCGACGAGATCTACAGCCACCACCAGGAGGTCGGCGGGCGGCTTGGAATCAACGCGAAATTCTCGACGACGGTGACGAACGGCGGCGCGAGTCAAATCCTCTCCGTCGCCCTCGCCACGATGGCGATCAAGCACGGGCTCGCGACGACGGTGATTTGCGGCTATGGCCGCGACGCATGGTCGCGCACCCACGCCAACGAGGAGGCGCGCGTGCGCAACGAGACGCGCCCGCCGAGCCAGTTGCCGCGCGAGTTCGGCCCGGAATACGGCTATTACAGCGCCGCCGCGACGCACGCCTTCGGCGCCACGCGCCACATGCACCTCTACGGCACGACGAAGGAGCACTTCGGCCACATCGCCGTCGCGTTCCGCGAACACGCGCTGCGCAATCCGCAGGCGCAGATGAAGAAGCCGCTGACGATGGAGGAATACCACGCGCAGCGCTCCATCGTGCGGCCTTTCGGCCTGTACGACTGCAGCTTGCGCAGCGACGCGGCGGGCGCGGTGATCGTGACAAGCCGGGCGCGCGCGAAGGACTTGAAGCAACCGCCGGTGGTCATCAAGGGCTTTGGCACGCACAACAACACCAAGGGCTGGTTCGCCGACGACAACATGGTCGTCACCGCGGCGAAGCAGAGCGGCGAGCGCGCCTACGCGATGGCCGGCCTCGGCCCGAGGGACGTCGACACCGCGCAAATCTACGATTGCTTCACCTACATGGTGCTGACGCAGCTCGAGGACTACGGCTTCTGCAAGAAGGGCGAGGGCGGCGATTTCGTCGCGTCGGGCGCGCTGCGCATGGGCGGCGCGCTGCCGACGAACACGTCGGGCGGGCAATTGTCGGAAGCGCACGCGGAGGGCGTTTTGCAGCTCGTCGAAGGCGCGCGGCAGATGCGCCACGCCTATCCGGCGCACCGGCAGGTGAAGGACGCGGAGATCGCGTTGATCTCCGGGCATGGCGGCAATCAGGTCTGCCATTCCACATTGATCTTGGGGAGGGCGTGATGACCGAGGCCGCGAAACCAGTTCCGCCGAAGCCGACGCCGCGGCCCGCGCCCGAGTCCATTCCCTATTGGGAGGCGGCGAAACAGCATCGGCTTGAAATTCCGCGCTGCCGCGCCTGCGGGGGATGGTGGTTTCCGCCGTCGCGCTCGTGCCCGCATTGCATGTCCGCCGATGTCGAATTCAAACAGGCGAGCGGGCGCGGCAAGGTGTTCAGCTTCGTCATGTACGACCGCGTCTATCATCCCTCGTTCGCGGAGGAAGTTCCCTATGTCGTGGCGCTGGTCGAACTCGACGAGGGGCCGCGGATGATTTCCAACATCGTTGGAATCCCTCCCGAAGACGTCCGTTGCGACATGCCGGTGACGGTCGTGTTCGACGATGTCGCGGAAGGCGTGACGGTGCCCAAGTTCAAGCCGGCGTGACGCCGCCGCGCGGTCACAGCACGCGGTATTTTTTCACGACGTCCATGTCGATCTCGACGCCCAGGCCCGGCGCTTGCGGCAGCGCGAAGGCGCCGTCCCTCCAGACGCCGAAGGGATGCAGCGGGTTCGCTTCAAGGTCGCAATAGCGCAATTCGAGCGGCTCGTTGACCGGCGCCGCCGCGACGATGTGCGCGGCGGCGATCAACGCCGGCCCGTGGAAAGGCGAATGCGGCACGCAGCGCGCGCCCGCCGCGCGCGCCATCCGAACCGCGCGCCAGACGCCGGTGATTCCGCCTAGTTTGGCGGGGCTGGGTTGCGCGATGTCGATGCCCTTCGCGGCGATGATCGCCTTCAACTCGCCCAATGTGGCGATGTTTTCGCCGCTTGAAATCGGGGTTTTCACGCGCCGGCGCAGTTCGGCGTGCGCCTCGTAGTCGTCGGTGGGGTAGAGCGGCTCCTCGAGCCACGCGACGCCATGCCGCTCCGCGCCCTCGCAGAAGGCGACGATCTCGTCGATGGAGGTCCAGTAGCAATTCACATCGACCATGATGTCGACGCCGGGGCCGGCGCCGCGCCGCGCCGCCGCGACGGCTTCGACGGTGTGTTCGTGCAGCTTGATCTTGCGGAATCCGCGCCCGACGGCGGCCCGGCAGACGTTTTCGACATGTTCGGGAACGCCGATGCGGAACAGGCTCGCGTAGGCGTCGATGGTGGCGCGCGGCGCGCCGCCCAGCAGCGCCCACACCGGCTTGCCGGCGATCTTTCCGTCGATGTCCCACAGCGCCGTGTCGAGCGCGGCGAGGCCGAAGGCGACGGCGCCGCCGGCGCGCGCGACCGAATTCGTGTCGCGCCGCAATTGGTCGGAGAGCTTCTCCGCGCCGACGATTTCACGGCCGACCGCGACGCGCGCCACCGTTTCCGCGATGGCCTTCACGACGACGGGGCCGCCGGAAATCGCGAAGGCCTCGCCCCAGCCGACCACGCCCGCGTCGGTCTCGACGCGCGCGAAGCAGATGTTGACCGCGTCGAAGTTGTGCGAGCGGGTCGCGGGCGGCCGCGGCGCGTTGTGCGTCCACGGTATCGAGACGAGGATGGGTTCGACGCTCTTGATCTTCATGCGATTGAATTCCCGTTTTCAGATGTCGGCCTTGACGAGCGCGTATTCGCGCATCGCCTTGACGCTGAGCCCCTGGCTCCAGCCATGACGCTCGCCGACGATGGCGTCGCCCTTCGAAATAGTCAGTTCGCCCTCGTAGAAAGGCGCGGACCACGGCATCGCTTCGAGGCAGTCCGCGTTGCGCAGGCACGCCAAAAGCGACAGCGACATCTCGGGCAGAGTGTGGCCCGACACCTTTATCCGCGACGCGCCCGCCAGTTCGCCGACGCGCAGGAACTCCATCGGCCCGCCGACGCGCTGCAAGTCCGGCATCAGCGTGTCGGCGCTGCGCAGATCGATCATGGTCTTGAACTCGTCGAGCCCGAAGGCGCTCTCGCCGGCGGCGACCGGCGTGTCGAGCGCGGCGGCGATCCGGGCTTCCGCTTCGTGGTCGCGTCCATCGACGGGCTCCTCGAACCAGTGGATGTCGTAGGGCTCGATGGCGCGGCCGAGCCGCGTCGCGCGGCGCTCGTCGAGGCGCTGGTTGATGTCGATGAGCAGCTTCACATCGTAGCCGACAGCCTCGCGAATGGCCTTCACGCGCGCCACCTGTTCGTCGAGCTTGCCCGCGCCGGCGCGCAGCTTCATGCCCCAATAGCCCTTGTCGGCGATGTTTCGCGCCGCCTTCTGCAAGCCGTCGAGGCCGACATGCGGCCACAACGCGGCGCTGTAATAGGCGGGCAGCCGTTCGTGGACCGCGCCCAGCAGGCGGTGGATCGGCAGTCCGGCGATCTTCGCGCGCAGATCGAGCAACGCGCCCTCGATGGCGCCGAGGCCCATCAGCGACACGCCGGTCGGGCCGAGATGCTTCAATTCGGCGCGGGCCTTCGCCAGAAACGCGCCCGGTTTGCGCGGGTCTTCGCCGACAATCAGCGGCTCCAGCGAGCGGACCATCTCGGCGATGATCGACAAGCCCTTGCCGCTTCCAGCGATCAACAGGTTTTCGCCGACAACGCCCTCGTCTGCGCGCAGCAAAACCGCGAGGCCGCCGATTTTCTCGGTCGTCGAATAGGGCTCGCCCATGTCGCAGAGGTAGGGCGCCGCCATCGGCAGAACGACCATCGACTCGATCTTCATTTCATTCTCCCGGGGGCACGATTTCGTTGTAGCGCGCGATCACCGCTTTCGGCGTCGCCGCGGCCTTTTGAATCAGCGACAGCACGGCGTCGCCGTCGATGGGCGAGAGGTCGACGCCCATGCGCGTGGCTTCGCCGCGGAAGTCGGGGTCGCGCGTCATCGCGTCGAACGCCTTGCGCAACGCCGCGAGACGCTCCGGCGGCACGCCCGGCGGCGCGATCACCGGCATCGACATGAAGAACGCGAGCTCGGCGAATTCTAGCAAGGGCATGTTGGCGGGATCGACGACAAGCTCGCGCGCCGTCGGCACATCCGGCAATTCGGGGTGTCGGGTCACGCGGCCGAATTGCGCGAGCGGCGTGAAGGACTTGGTTTTCCAGAAATCGGGGTGCGTCGATTTGATCGAGCTCATCAGCACCACCTGTCCGTCGATTTCGCCGGCTTCCATCGGCACGAACGGCGCGGTGTTGTAGCCGCGCACGATTTTCAGATCGAGGCCGAGCGCGTCGCGCCCGAGCAGCGCGAAGGTCAGGTTGGTCGAGCCGGGCGTTCCCGAGCCGAGCGTGGCGGACATTCCCTTGCGCAGGTCGAGCGCCGAGCGCGCGGGATGGTTCGGCGACACGATCAGCAGGTCGGCGTCGTCGCCGAAGGAGGACACGCTGCCGAGCCAATTGAATTTCGTCGGATCGAATTTCGCCGTCGGCACGCCCTGAATCGCGGTTTGCGCGGCGCCCGGCTGCAAGACGGCGAGGGTCGCGCCGTCGCGGTCGGCGGTGTTGTACATGCGGTTCGCCATCACGAGGCCGCCGCCGCCTGTCAGGTTTTGCACGACCACGTTGGGTTCGCCCGGAATGAAGCGGCCAAGGTGCCGCGCGACGAGGTGGGCGTTGAGGTCGTAGCGGCCGCCGCCGGAGTTGGCGACGTAAAGATTGACGGTCTTGCCCTTGTAAAAGCGCTCGACGGCGGCGTTCGCGTCCTGCGCGCGGCCGGCGGCTGGAATGGCCGCCGCGCACGCCGCGACAAGGGCGGCCATCAGCGTTCGGCGCATCGCGTTTCCTTCCGGGTTTGGTTGGGCGATTGTTCAGCGCGACGCGCGTTTGTCAATCGCGGCGGGCGCGGCCTATTCGCGCGGTTGCGGCGCGTAGTCCTCGCCGTCGCCGTCTTCTTCGGTCGAGGCGGGAATCGCGTAGCGGCCGCCAAGCCATCGCGCGAGATCGACGTCGGCGCAGCGTTTGCAGCAAAACGGACGGTAGTCGGTCGACGCCGCGCGCTGGCAAATCGGACAGGTCGCGTTGGCGCGCGCGGTGTCTTTGTCGCGTCCGGACGCCGCGTCGTCGGACATCAAGCCCTCCCGAGCCAGTTCAACTGCACCGGATAACCTTCGCCGGAGAGCAGGGTCATCGTCTCGTAAAGCGGCAATCCGACGACGCCCGTGTAGCTGCCGACGATCTTGACGGGAAACGCGCCCGCGAGGCCCTGGATGGCGTAGCCGCCCGCCTTGCCGCGCCATTCGCCCGAAGCGAGATAGGCTTCCATCTCGGAGTTGCCGAGGCGCTTGAACCGCAGCCTTGTCTCCACCAGCCTGCGCCGCTCGGCGCCGTTCGGCGTGATCAGAACGACCGCGGTGTAAACGCGGTGGCCACGGCCCGACAGGCGCGACAGGCAGGCGCTGGCCTCGTCGAGCAGTTCGCACTTCGGCAAAACGCGCCGGCCGACGCAAACAACCGTGTCGGCGGCGAGCAGGTAGGCGCCGGCGAGATCGCGCCGCGTTTCCGCGATGCGATGCGCCGCGCGGGCTTTTTCGCTCGCCAGCCGCGTCGCCAACGTCCGGGGAAGTTCGTTTTTCTTTGGTGTTTCGTCGATGTCGGCGGGCAGCAATTCATCGGGTTCGACGCCGATCTGCTGCAACAGCGCGTAGCGCCGCGGCGAGGCCGACGCCAGAATCAGCTTGGGACGCCAGGCCCTGGGTTCGCTGTCCAATCGAGCCTCCGGCCAGCCTATTTGAAGCGGTAGGTGATGCGGCCCTTGGTCAGGTCGTAGGGGGTCATTTCCACCAGCACCTTGTCGCCCGTCAGCACGCGGATGCGGTTTTTTCGCATTTTTCCGGCGGTGTGGGCGATGATTTCGTGGTCGTTCTCAAGCTTCACGCGAAAGGTCGCGTTGGGCAGGAGCTCGGTGACGAAACCGGGGAATTCAAGCAGTTCTTCTTTCGGCATTTGCTCTCGTTTGTCTGTCGCGGCGTCGGCCGATGGATCCATGAAACGGCCGCAAGCCGGTCAAGCCCGCCGCCCCGCTCCCGGCCAACCGGCACCGGCTATAGTCGAGAACGCGGCGTTTGTGAACCTTTACCGCGCCGCCGCGCGCTAACGCCTGAACTTCGTCGCCAGCGCGTCGGCGTTCTTGGTCAACAGGCCGATGTCGGAGCCCACGGCGACAAAAAGATAGCCCCAGTCGACATAGCGCCGGGCCTCGTCTTCGTTGGCGGTGAGGATGCCGGCGGGCTTGCCGACCTTTTTCAGGCGGTCCACGGCCTCTTTCAGCGCGGCTTGCACAACGGGATGGCCGGGCTGGCCGATGTGGCCCAGCGAGGCGGCCATGTCGGATGGGCCGATAAACACGCCATCGACGCCCTCGACGCCGGCGATCGCCTCGATATTGTCCAGCGCGGTCCGGGTTTCGGCCTGCACCAGCACGCAAATCTCCTCGTCGGCGCGGTTGAGGTAGTCGCCGACCCTGCCATAGCGCGCCGCGCGGCCGCTGCCGGTGACGCCGCGCACGCCTCTGGGCGGATACCGTGTCGCCGCCACGGCGCGCGCGGCTTCCTCCGCGTTCTGAACATAGGGCAGCAGCACCGTTTGCGAGCCAATGTCGAGATAGCGTTTGATCAGCACCGTGTCGTTCCACGCGGGGCGCACGACGGCGGAGGCTGTGCCCGTCCCCATCGCCTGCAATTGCGCGAGAATATCGGGGACTTCGTTGGGCGAATGCTCGGTGTCGAGCACCAGCCAGTCGAAGCCGCTGTGGCCGAGAAGCTCGACGGCGATGTTGGAGCAGAGGCTGCACCACAGCCCGATCTGCAATTCGCCGCGCGCGAGGCCGCGCTTGAAGTTGTTTTTCACGAGTTCCATGGAAACCTCAAACGAACTGAATGGCGAGGGCGCCGAGCGGCCCGAAATCGGCGTTGAGCGTATCGCCTTTCTTGGCGAAAACCACGCGGGTGAACGAGCCGGCGAGCACGATATGGCCGGGCTCCAGCGACACGCCATGGGTTCCGAGCTTGTTGGCGAGCCAGGCGACGCCCATCGCGGGATGGCCGAGAACGCCCGCCGCCAGACCCGTTTCCTCGACTTCGCCGTTCTTCGACATGATGCCGCCGACCCAGCGCAAATCGACATCCGTTGGACGCACGGGCCGCCCGCCCATGACCAGCCCGGCGCCGGCGCCGTTGTCGGAGATCGTATCGTGGATCTTGCGCGTGTCCTTGAGGCGCGCGTCGACGATTTCGATCGCGGGCACGACATATTCGGTGGCGCGAAGCACGTCGGTGAGGTTGACGCCGGGGCCTTTGAGCGCCTTGCCCATGACGAAGGCGAGCTCGACCTCGACCCGCGGCAGGCAATAGTTCGCGTGGATGGCCTTGCCGCCGTCGGCGATGGCCTGCGTGTCGAAAAGGTAGCCGTAGTCGGGTTCGTCGATCATCGAGGAGCGCTGCATCGCCTTCGAGGTCAACCCCACCTTGTGGCCGACGATCCTGGCGCCCTTCGCCACCCTTCGGCGCGCGCCCTCGGCCGAAATCGCGTAGGCGTCCTCGAAGTCGATATGCGGCCAGGTGATCGAAAGCTGCGTCGCTTGAACGCGGTCGCGCTCGGCCTGTTCAAGCACATCGGCGGCGGCGAGGCGTTCTTCGGCTGTCATCATGTCGCGCTGCTCCCGGCGGCTTTTCCGCGCGGCCTTCATTAATCGCCCGCGGCCGCCTTGGCTAGAACGGGGCCGGGTTCGCCGCTCATTCCGCCGTGATGTGTCTTTCCGTGATCAGCTTGCCCCACTGGGCGCTTTCCTTCTTGATGAAAGCGGTGAACTCGGCGGGCGTCGAGCCCACCGGCTCGGCGGCGAGCGCTTCGAGCTTCTTGCGCACGTCGGGGTCGGCGAGCGCCGTCTTCACGTCCGCGCCGAACTTGTCGACGATGGCGGCGGGCGTTTTCGCCGGCGCCGAAAACCCGAACCACGAGCTCACGTCGTAGCCGGGAACCGTGTCGGCGATGGGCGGCAGCTCGGGCGCCAGGCTTGAGCGCTTCGCCGTGGTGATCGCGACGCCAACCAACTGCCCCGCCCGCACCTGCTCGATCGACGACGAAATATTGTCGAACATCACGTCGACGCGGCCGCCGATAATGTCCTGAATCGCCAGCGCGCTGCCGCGGTAGGGCACATGCGTCATGTCGGTTCCGGTCATCGCCTTGAACAGTTCGCCCGCGAGGTGGATCGACGTGCCGACGCCGGACGAGGCGAAGGTCAGCTTGCCCGGATTGGCTTTCGCCCGCGCGATCAGTTCGGACACCGTCGAAACGCCGAGATGTTTGCCCGCCACCAGCATGTTGGGAACCAGCGCGACAAGCGAGACGTGGCTGAAGTCCGTGTCCGGGTCGTAGCTCAGCGATTTATAGAGGTAGTTGTTGAGCGCCATGAAAGGCGCTGTCATCACGAAAGTCGATCCATCCGGCGCCGCGCGCGCGACGAATTCCCCGCCGATGTTGGCGCCGCCGCCCGCCTTGTTGTCGATCAGAACATTCGCGTTCCACAGGCGCGCGAGCTTGTCGCCCACGACGCGCGCGATGATGTCGGTCGCTCCCGCCGGCGGAAACGGCACGACGATGCGGATCGTGGAGCCCGCGGCGGGCCAGGGCGTTTGGGAGCGGGCGGCGAAGGGAGCGGCGACAACAGCCGCGAGTCCACTCGACATGGCCCGCCGATCGATGCGCATGCGCCGCCCCTCCCTTTGAATTTCGAAAGCCTAGCCGGTCGCCGGGATTTATTCCAGCCTTCGATCATGGCGGCGCGCTTGCCCGCGGCCCGGGAAAGGGGCATTGATTTCGCGCTCCTCCCGGGGAGCGCTCCGTCGTCGATCAATCCCGAGGCAGTGTCCATGATCCGCGCCAATTTCATCAGCGCCAAGGGCGCCTGGCAGGCGAAGCCCGCCGATTCCATTCTGCTCGACCACAGCCAGCGCGGCGTCAACGGCGCCGAGTTGAAGACCACGCGCGGCCTCGAATTCAAGCTCGATCTGCCGCGCGCCGTCACCCTTCGCGGCGGCGACGCGCTGGTGCTGGAGGACGGCAGGCTGATCGAGGTCGTCTCCGCGCCGGAAGCGCTTTCGGAAATCCGCGTTGGCGAGCCCAAAGATCTCGCGCGTCTCGCCTGGACGCTCGGCGGACGGCACCTGCCGGTGCAGATTTTCGCCAACCGCCTCCGCGTGCGCCGCGACGCCGCGATCGAGGAACTCGCGCGCGGGCTTGGCGGCAAGATCGCGCATATCGAAGCGCCCTTCGACCCCGAAGGCGGCGCCTACGCCGGTCCGGATGTCGAAGCGGCTCATGGCCACGAAGGCCATGTCCACGGCCCGGATTGCGGGCACGATCACCACGATCATCACGACCACGATCACAAGGCCCACGATCACAAGGCCCATGATCATGACCACCACGACCACAAGCACGGCTGAACCGACGTGTCCGTGACTTTCCTGGTTCCGTGGGCGCTCTTCGTCGCGTTGATGGCGGTCGCCGGCCTGCACGCCTCATGGGCGCGCGGCGGCGTGTGGCCGGCGCAAAACGCCGATCAACTCGCCGACTGGGTGGTTGGCGAGGCCTTCCGCGTCGGCATGCCGCCGGCGAAGGCGATCTGGCTCGTGGTCGCCGCGCTGGTGTTCGCGGCCTGCGACGGGTTGGCGCTCGCGATCCACTTTTCCGACCCGCTGGAAAAGCTCGTTGTCTGGGCCGGCGCGGGCCTCTGCGGGGTTTTCGGCCTGCGCGGCATCGCTGGCTACACGCCGTTCTGGCGCGCCGCGCATCCCGGCGTTTCCTTCACCTGGATGGACAAGCGGTTCTATTCGCCCTTCTGCGTCCTGATCGCCGAAGGCTTTTTCACGCTTGTGTCCGACAGGCTCTGAAGGCGTCGCGTTCGCCTCTACTCGTCCGGCCTGAACTTCGTTTCCGGCACGAGCCCCTTGCGCTGGCGCTGCAAGCTGATCCGGCCGTTTTCGAGATAGTGGCCGGTGGCGGCGTTTTCCGCGGCCTTGTCCCAGGCGGGCGACCAGTCGCCGAGCGAATAGCCGAACCACGGCGATTGCGGGCGCAGCGCGGGAAGGCCGAGCTCCTCCCAAATCTTCTTCGTGTTTTCCATGTAGGGCTTCTTGGGCAGCGCCAGCGGCGGCATGTCTGACTTCATGGTCGCGTCCATCAGCAGCGTCGAGTCCTCTTCGCCGCCATGTTCGCGCTTGGGGCCGTGGCCCTGTCCGCGCGAGTCGACCGTCCGCACGTCGTGAACCGGGTTCGAGCGGTAGGCCAGCGCCCACAGCAGCGCGTCGGCGTTGTCGGGGTCGATGTCGTCGTTGACGGCTATGCAGATCTTGCCACAGTCGCCCTTGAAAAACGCCGCGCCGTAGAGCGCGCGCCAGATTTCAGTGCGCGGCATGCCTCTTTCGCAAACGATCGTCGTCACGCGCAGCAGCCCTGTCAGCGGCTCGTGCAGCGCGACGCGCTTGACGCCCTTGACGCCAAGCCCGTCGCGCAGATGCGCGAGAAACAGCGGCTCGTAGGCGACGCGCTTGATGACCGAGGATTCGCTGGGCGCGACCTGGCTGATGTAGGAGGGAATCACGGGCTTCGCGCGGCGCGTGATCGCGGTGATCCGCATCGGCATGTTGAACTCTTCCAGCGCGACATGGCCGTGCGATTCGCCGAAGGGCGCTTCGGGCTCGACATATTCGGTGTCGATGAAACCCTCGATCACGACCTCGGATTCCGCCGGCACCATGAGATCGACGGTGCGCGCCTTGACGATGTCGATGGGCGCGCCGACGAGCCCGCCCGCCACATCGATCTCGTCGACACCGGCCGGCAGCTTCTGCGGTCCCATGAAGGCGACGGCGGGCGGGCAGCCAAGCACGATGGCGCAGGGCATTTCCTTGTCGCCGCGCTTCTTGTGCGCGAGATAATGCTGATAGCCGCCGGCGCCGCCGACGCGCGTCGCCATGCGCACCACGAGCCGGTCCGGCGCCTTGAGCGCGCAGCGGTAGGTGCCCATGTTCTGCACGCCGGTGGCGGGGTCGCGCGTGACGACGTTCGTCGCGGTGAGCGTCGGCGCGGAATCGAAGCCCGGCGTCGAAACCGGTATCGGCAGCCGGTCGAGGCCGTTGCCTTCGCCGACAAGGTCGCGGCCTTCGTGGATCACGTCGTGGCACGCGGCTTTCTCGACCACGCGCGGCTTGATGGGATGGGCGATGGCGTTGTCCCATTTCGCCTGAATATCGGCGACCGGGGCGCGCATGCCGATGGAGTAGATTTCGCGGTTGGCGGCGATGGCGCCGACGACGACGGGAATATCGTATTTGCGGCCCAGGCCATCCACGATGTTGGTGAACAGAAACGCCTTGCGGTCCTTCTCGTCGATGCCGCCGACGAATTGCCAGCGCACCAGCGGATGCAGCTCGCTGTCCTTGTCGATTCTTCGGTCCACAGTCACCAGCAGGCCGGCCTCGCGCAGGGCGTCGAGGTGGTCGTGAAGGTCGCGGTAGGGGCGGGGCGTTGTCGTCATCGAATGCGCTCGCAAATCTTGTCCGTGGGAAACGCGGCCGCCCCCGTTCGGCCGCCGCCTAGAACTTGTAAAGCCGCGCCGGATTATCGACGAGCATTTTGCGCTGCTTGACCGGATCCGCTGTCATCAACGGGATGAGATCGACGAGCGCGCCGTCGTTGGGCATGACCTTGACGTTGGGATGCGGCCAGTCGGTGCCCCACAGGACGCGGTCCGGAATCGTGTCGATGATTTTCGTCGCGAAGGGCACGGCGTCGTGGAAGGGCGCGCCCGTGGCGGAAGCGCGTTCGAGGCCCGTCGCCTTGACCCAGCACTTTTCGTCGCGGCGCGCGAGGTCGAGCAGCGCGTTGAAATTCGGCTGGTCGAGGCCCTTGGCGGCGTTCACGGTGCCCATGTGGTCGATGACGTAGTTGACCGGCAGCGCCGTCAAAATAGGCGCGAAATCGGCGACGGTCTCGGGGTCGAGATAGATGACGACATGCCAGCCGAAGCCCTTGATCTTGTCGACGACGCGGTGGAACGCGCTCATGTCGGGCGTGCGGCCCAGGCGCTTCAAGAACGTGAAGCGGCAACCGTGGATTCCGCCCTTTTCAAGCGCCTCGATCTGTTTTTCGGTGAAGGTGTCGTCGACGTTGCCGACGCCCTTGTAGCGGCCGCCGCTCTTGGCGATGGCGTCGGTGACGGGGCGGTTGTCGAGCCCGTGGCAGGAGGCGTTGACGATGACGGCGCGCTCTATGCCGATGGATTTGTGCAGCCACTCGAACATGTCCAGCCCGCAATCGTGCGGAATGTAACTGGCGTCGCTCGCGTAGGGATACACCGCGTCGGGTCCGAAGATGTGGGTGTGCGCGTCGCAGGCGAGCGGCGGCGCTTTGAAATCCGGCTTTTTGGGATGGGGGTCGGGCGGGAGAATGGTGGGCGTGCGCGCCATGGTATCCTCGGGGGTAAATGTGTGGCGTTCATATCCCGCCGCGGCGGCGATGAACAGTGTCCTACAGCGCGAAAAAATCCGTGGCTTCGACGAGCTTGCGCGCGATGCCGGGCTCGCTGGTGGCGTGGCCGGCGTCATGGGCGATATCGAGACGCGAGCCCGGCCATCGTTTGTGAACCTCCCAGGCGGTGACGGGCGGCGTCACCACGTCGAAGCGGCCTTGGACGATGATTCCGGGAATGCCCGCGACCTTGTCCATGTTGGCGAGGATGTGGCCCTCGGCGAGGAATGTGTCGTTGACGAAATAATGCGCCTCGATGCGGGCGAGCGCGCGGGTGTGCTCGCCGCCGCCGGCGGAGAAATCGCCGGAGCGCTTCGCCACGCTCATCAGCGCGGATTCCCATGTGCACCAGGAGCGCGCGGCTTCGAGCTCCACGTCGCGGTCGCCGCAAAACAGGCGCTTGTGATAGGCGCGCACGAGGTCGCCGCGCTCGCCTTCCGGAATGAACGACGCGAACGCCTCCCAGCGCTCGGGAAACAGCTCCGACGCGCCGCGCCTGTAGAGCCAGTCGATTTCACGGCGCCGCGCGGTGAACACGCCGCGCAACACCAACGCGCGCACGGCGCGGGGATGCGTTTGCGCGTAGAGCAGCGCCAGCGCCGCGCCCCACGAGCCCCCCACGACGACGAACTTGTCGACGCCGAGATGAAGCCGCAGCTTCTCGATGTCCGCCACGAGCCGCCACGTGTCGTTGCCGGCGGTCTCCGACATCGGCCGCGACTTTCCACATCCCCGTTGATCGAACAACACGGCGCGGTAGCGCTCGGGGTCGAACAGGCGGCGGTAGTCCGTGTTGCATCCCCCGCCGGGGCCGCCGTGCAGAAACAGCGCCGGCCTTCCCTCGGGGTTGCCGTCGCATTCCCAGTAGATCTGGTGGCCGTCGCCGACATCGAGCATGCCCGACGCGTGCGGTTGAATCGGCGGATAGAGCGCGCTGGGCCGCGGCGTCGTCTCCGTGGTCACGAAACCTTCTCCGGCTCGGCGCGCCCCAGCGCCTGCGACGTCGGAAACACCAGCGACTTGATGACGACGGGCACGGCGCCGGAGGATTCTAGCATCGCGCCGATGTCGATGAAGTCGAACTCCTTCAAAATGATTCCGTCGATGGAGACGATGGCGTTGGGCAGCTTCGCTTCTTCGCGCGCGTGAATGCCGACGAGGCCGCCGATGTCGCCGTCGCCGACGAGCACCAGCGGATGGCCGTTCCCGAGCTGCGCGGAAAGGCCCTTGGCGACGCCCTTGCAGAAATCGTCGAGCCGGCGGAACGTCGCCGAGCCGCCCCAGCGGTAGCAGACCGCCACGGGCTGCTCGCCCTCGTGCAGGTCGAGGCGGCGCAGCGCCGCGCGCACACCCGCGGCGATGACATCCTGGTCGAGGTCGTCGCCGTCGAGCGCGAGGTCGGGCGTCACCACTGGAATGTTGCGCAGCGGCAGCGTCTCCAGCGGCGCTACGAAGATGGTGCTGCCGCTGACCTGGATCGTGTATTGCGACGCGCCGACGACGGTGGCGCGAATGCCTTCGTCCGGCTTCGCGATGCGCGGACCCCAGCCATCGACGCGCTTCTTGATGGCGCGGGCCAGCAGCGGGCCGAGATCGCCGAAGCCGCTCTCCTGCCGGTTGTAGATATATTCCGACACGCCGCCGGAGAAGGTGACGACATCGGGCTCGCGTTGGTTTTTCAACGCGTCGAGCCGCAGCAACGCCGCGGTTTCCGGCGACAGTTTCGGCGCGGAGATCGTTTCGAACAGGCGGTCGGCCATGCGTTCGACCATGCGCTCCAAACCGCCGGCCGCGGGCTTCGCGCCGATCTCCAGTTCAAGTCCGACCTCGGCGGCGAAGCGGCGGCCCGATTCCTCAAGGCGCGCGACGACGCCGTTCTTGTCGAGGGCGACGACGCGCGCGCCAACGTCCACCGCGGTCATTTCGACCACGTCGCCCTGTTCGCACACGGCGATTTTCGACGTGCCGCCGCCGATGTCGATGTTCATCACGCGGTTGGCCTCGCGGATGGAGCGCGCCGCGGCGCCGGAGCCAAACGCCGCGAGCGTGGTTTCGAGCCCGTCGCCGGCGGAAACGGAAACGAATTTGCCGGCCTGCGCGGCGAACAGGTCGCCGATGGCGCGGGCGTTGGAGCGCCGCACCGCGACGCCCGTGAGAATGAGCGCGCCAGTGTCGATGGTGGCGGGGTCGAGGAGCGCCATCTCGTACTGGCGGTTGATGAAGGCGCCGAGCGACTTGGCGTCGATCGTCATGTCGTCGGCGTAGGGCGTCAGCAGCACGTCGGATTCGTGGACGATTTCGCGCTCGGACACGACATAGCGGTTGTCCAGCCGCTCAAGCACCAGGCGCGAGAACACAAGGTGCGAGGTGGACGAACCGATATCGACGCCAACACTGACGAGGCGGATTTCGTCCTCTTCCTCGAGGCTGCGCCGCACATTCGAGAAAAACACGCGTCCGCCGACGGGCTCGTCATTCATTTCCGCAACTCCCTGTCGCGGGGTTCTATTCCACGCCTCGAGCTGGCAACGCAAGGGACAGGCGCGCGATCCGCGGCCGCGACGCTCTCGCCGTCGATCGGCGGGTTGACCGGTTCGCGGGGCGCATTCACCATGGGCTTGATCAGCGCGCCGAACCCCCGCGTCGTCGACCCGCCGTTGAAGGGCGTTTGCGTCAACGCGGTTTGGTTTATATATAAACGAATGTCGATGCCGCCCGGAGGAGCCATGAACGCCGCAGCCCCACGCGCCGACCGCGAGGCGATGGAATTCGACGTTGTCATCGTCGGCGCCGGCCCCGCCGGCCTCGCCGCCGCCATCCGCCTCAAACAGGTGTCGCCTGAAACAAGTGTCGTCGTGCTGGAAAAGGGTTCGGAGGTCGGCGCGCATATCCTGTCGGGCGCGGTGATCGATCCCATCGGCCTCGACCGCCTGTTGCCCGATTGGCGCGGCGACGCGCAACGCCCGCTCAAGACCGAGGTCGCCGAGGACCGCTTTTACATGCTCGGGCCCGCCGGCGGAGTGCGCCTGCCCAACTTCCTCATGCCGCCGTTGATGAGCAACCACGGCTGCTTCGTCGGCTCGCTCGGCAATGTCTGCCGGTTTCTCGCGGCGCGCGCGGAGGCGCTGGGCGTCGAGATTTATCCGGGCTTCGCGGCGGCGGAGGTTTTGTTCGGCGACAAGGGCGAAGTGCTCGGCGTCGCCACCGGCGACATGGGCGTGGGCCGCGATGGCGAACACAAGGCGGGCTTCCAACCGGGCATGGAACTGCGTGGCAAATACACCCTGTTCGCCGAGGGCGCGCGGGGGTCGCTGACCAAGGGGCTGGTCGCGCGCTTTGGCCTCGACAAGGGCCGCGAACCCCAGAAGTACGGCCTCGGGATCAAGGAGCTCTGGCGCCTCGATCCCTCGAAGCATCGGCCCGGCCTCGTTCAACATTCCTTCGGATGGCCGTTGGACAACGCCACCGGCGGCGGGTCGTTTCTCTACCATCTTGAGGATGGGCAGGCCTATGTCGGCTTCGTCACGCATCTCGATTATTCGAATCCGACGCTGTCGCCGTTCGACGAATTCCAGCGGTTCAAGACGCATCCGATGATCGCGCCGACGTTCGAGGGCGGCGCGCGCCTGTCCTATGGCGCGCGCGCCATCACCGAGGGTGGTTGGCAAAGCGTGCCGAAACTGTGCTTCCCCGGCGGCGCGCTGATCGGCTGCGCGGCGGGTTTCGTGAATTTGCCGCGCGTCAAAGGCTCGCACAACGCGGTGTTGTCGGGAATGCTCGCCGCCGACAACGTGGCGCGAGCGCTCGCCGCCGGGCGCGCCAACGACGAACTCGCCGATTACGAAAACGCTTGGCGCGACGGCGACATCGGCCGCGACCTCAAGGCTGTTCGCAACGTCAAGCCGCTGTGGTCGAAGCTCGGCCTGCGCGCCGGCGTGGCGCTCGGCGGCCTCGACATGTGGTTCAATCAACTGTTCGGCTTTTCGCCCTTCGGCACGCTGCGGCACGGCAAGCCCGATTGCGACACGCTGAAACCGATTTCCCGCGTCAAGCCCATCGCCTATCCAAAGCCGGATGGGAAAATCTCGTTCGACAAGCTGTCGTCGGTGTTCATTTCGAACACGAACCACGAGGAGGATCAGCCGATCCACCTACGGTTGAGGGACCCGTCGATTCCAGTCGCGAAAAACCTGCCCGAATACGGCGAGCCCGCGCGGCTTTACTGCCCGGCGGGCGTCTATGAAATCGTCTACGACGACGAAGCGAACAAGCGCGATCCCCGCTTCGTCATCAACGCGCAGAATTGCGTCCACTGCAAAACCTGCGACATCAAGGATCCCGCTCAAAACATCGACTGGACAACGCCGGAAGGCGGCGGCGGCCCGAACTATCCGAACATGTGAGGGGTGTTCCGGGGCTAAAGCGCCTTGTATAAACGCTGGTCGTAGAGATTGGCCCGCTCGGCGGGCTTTCCGAGACTCGAATCCGAGCGAAACCGGCGCGCGGATTCCCCTGTTTCGTGGGCGTTGAAATCAGCGAGGCTGGCCCAGGTCGAAACCACCTGATAATGGTTGTTTCTCCGCGCGAGCTATCGAAAGACATCATACCTGACCGCGCCGGATTCCTTCCTGCTGCCATCCGCCAGCGCCTTGACGAGGGAAGGCGCCACCTCCCGGCCGGGCGGCATGAAATCGATATGCTCGACCATGTAGACTTGTCCGCCGCCATCGCGCGGGCGGGCCGCCGCCAAATCAAACGCTTCAACCACGTGTTTGTCGGGCGGCGCGATGCGGATGGAATTGAGATTCTTGGCGAACTCGACCGCGGCCGCTCCTTGTTCGTGCTTTGTCGACGCGGCCGCCGCGCTCCAGCCTTCGACGATGGCGAAGTGGTTGGGCCGGTGAATATCCTGCAACGCGAGATATTCGGTATTGCCTTCCTCGCGCCGGCTTGCCTCCCGATATTTTTTTATCAAGTCCACCGCCTTGTTCACGGCGTCGGTCTCCACTTCCAGATAGGTGACTGAATACACGGGTTCGGCGGTTTGCGCCGCGCCCTCGCCGCGTTGGAAAGCGAGCCCCGCGACCGCGAGAACCGTCGCGGCTACGATTTTGAACGTCGTGGCGCGAGCGGCCGAATGATGGCGAACTAAACAAGCTTGCATGGCTCATCCCCCAAAAGCGGCTCTCACTTTATTTTGGCGTAAAGACGCTCGTCGAAGGGCGAGCCCAACAGCGGCCCAACCGTGTCGCGAAACCGACGCGCGTATGTCGAATTCTGATAGCGGTCGTAAGCCTCGCGGTTCGTCCACGCCGACAGCAAATTGGAATGACTTATCGGCGGCATCACCGACTCCGTGACGTCGTACCGAATGTTGGTCCGCTGCTCGCGCGAGGCTTTGGCCACGTCGCGGGCCGCTTCCAGGGTCGCGTCCAACCCCGGCGGAAAAACGTCCAGATGCAACACCACGTAAAAAGAACCGGAACTTGTGGGCCGCGCCTTGTCGATTGAGATGACGTGATAATCGCGCCGATCGATCGATCCTTCGATGGCCGCCAGATTTTCGCGAAGCTTGACCACCTGGCCGGACTTTTCATTGGCGTCATAAGCGGCCTGATTGTTCCAGGCTTCGTAAACGACAAAATTCGTCGGCCTGCTTATCTCTTGAAGCAACGTGACTTCCGTATTGCCAGACTGCTTGAGCGCGGCGTCGCGATAGGCGTTCAAAAGCTCGACGCTTTTGCCGACGTCGCGCGGCTGAACGTTGATTGTCGTTACGCCGAATATCGGGTTGTCGGCGCCCTCGGCCATCGCGGGAGGGGCGATCAGCGCCGCCAACAAGAGAAGCAACACCCTGAAACGCGGCGGCGAAATCGAGCGCGGCGTCAACGCCAATGTCCGACCTGGCGACATGGAAACGTCCTCCCCCGGAAACTCGCGCTTTCTTGTTTCTAGCGCGTCTGGTGAGAAGGGTAACATATTCGATCGTCGGCGCGATTCATTTTTTAGATCGCGTCGGCCACGCGCCTTTTTACTGGCGCAAGCCGCTCATTGACGGGGACTTTTCGCGGGCAGGCGCCGCTATGACGATTGCCCGTGATCTCGACGTGAGGCGCGCGCGGGGCGCCTCGTTGCAATTTGGCGTGACCATTATGGCGGGGAAGACGTGTAAAGTAATATCCTTTATCATACTGTTTTCTTTGCCCGTCCCCGCCATGGTGGCAGGAAGAACCATGAATACAACGCTCGCTCATGATCCGATTCTGGCCCGGTTTCGCGCCGCGTTGGACGCGGCCTATGGCGGGCGGCTTGAGCGCGTCATCCTGTTTGGCTCGCGCGCGCGGCGAGGAGCAGGCGGACTCCGATTACGACATCGCTGTTTTTCTGCGTGACATGCCCGACCGCGCCGTTGAGCTCAAGCGGCTTGCCGACATGGGCACGGATATTCTCTACGACACCGGCGAACTTGTTCACGCCATGCCCTACACGGCGGGAGCCTGGAACGATCCGCGCATGCCCTTGATGCATGAAATTCTCCGGGTCTCGACCTGTGAAACTCCAAAGCGGCGCCTTCCTTGCTGGTGGGCTCCGTCAACCCTCACGTCCCTCGTGGCTTCGCCCGCGCCGTTGGCGCGGCGGCGGCGGGATCGTCGGGCCAGACGTGGCGAGGGTAGCGCCCCTTCATCTCGCTTTTCACTTCGGCCCACGAACCCCTCCAGAAACCCGGGAGGTCGCGGGTGATCTGGATCGCCCGGTGAGCGGGAGACAACAAGTGCAGGGTCAGCGGCACCCGCCCGCCGGCGATGGCGGGGTGGGTCGACAGGCCGAACAATTCCTGCACGCGTATCGCCAGCGATGGATCTGTGTCCGAAGTGAAATCCACTGCGATATCGTTGCCTGTTGGCGCGCGGAAATGCGTGGGGGCCTCCACCGCCAACCGCTGCCGCGATTCCCATGGCAAAAACGCCATCAAAGCCTCTCCGAATTCGTCGGCGGAAATGTCCGAAAGCGCTGTTTTTTCATGGAGATAGGGCGCGAGCCAGTCGTTCACGCCAGCCGTCAGCGCGGCGTCCGAAAGATCGGGCCATTCCGAGCCCTCCGCCGCGCCAACTACACCGCCAACTCGGCGCAGGAACATCACGCGGTCGCGCCACTGCGTCAAAGTCTTGGTCCACGGCAAGCGGGAAATCCCAATCGTTGCAATGCCTTGCGCGAGAACTACCGCGCTGTCGGCGCCCGGTGTAGTCCGCAGTGTAGTCGCCGTCAGCGTTATCGCGCCCAGCCGGTGGATCCCCCGCGTCCGCAATGACGCCGACGCCGTGTCGAAAACCTTCTCCTCGCGGCTTTCGATGGCGTCGCCAGCCGCCGCCTCGACCTCGGCCAAAGTCATTGGCGCGGCCGCGAGAACGCGTTGCGCCGCCGCCCTCCCGGCGGTTTCCGCGATGACGAGAAACGGCTCTCGCGCAAGCCTTTCATAGGCCTCCATCGCCGCGGCGCGGCCGTTCGCCATCAGGAATTCGCCAGGTTTGCCGCGGGCTTTCGCGATTCTGTCGGGATAGGCGAGCGCGATGAGAGCGCCTGGGCTCGCGCCTTCGCCGGGTTTTGACGGACACAGGGCGGCCCAGCCACGGGCCATCCTCCGCGCCTCCTCGCTCCTTGGGGAGCGCTCTCTCCCAAGCCTTTCCACGCGCTCGGACAAGTCGATCGCGTCACCGCCCAAGCCGCGTTCCACAAGGACAACCGCGAGCGCCGCCGCCTCCTCGGCGGCCCCGAGGCGGCCCGCTTCGACCACCATGCGCGCCAACCGCGGCGGCAACGGCAGCGCGCGAATGGCCTTTCCCACCTCGGTGATCGCGCCCTCCCGGTCGAGCACTCCCAGGCGTTCGAGCAGCGCGCGGGCTTCCTTGATCGCGGGCGCTGGCGGCGGGTCCAGCCAAGCGAGCGATTTCGGATCGCGCGCTCCCCAGGCGGCGAGATCGAGCAATAGTCTAGAGAGGTCGGCGGCGAGAATTTCCGGTGTCGCATAGGCGTCCAGCGCGCCCGTCGCGGCCTCTTCCCACAGGCGGTAGCAAACGCCCGGTTCGACACGGCCGGCGCGGCCCCGGCGCTGGTCCGCGGCGGCGCGGGAAACGCGCAGGGTTTCGAGCCGTGTCAAACCGATATCCGGCTCGTAGCGCGGCGCGCGGACGAAGCCGCTGTCGATCACAACGCGCACGCCCTCGATCGTCAGCGAGGTCTCCGCGATTGATGTCGCCAGCACGATTTTGCGTCGTCCTTTCGCCGCCGGCGACACCGCGAGATCCTGCGCGCGCCGGTCCATGGCGCCGAAGAGCGGCGCGATGTCGATGGTTTCGTTGGAAACGCGTTCGCGCAGCCGTTCAGCGACGCGCAGAATCTCGCCCTGACCGGGCAAAAACACCAGCAATGACCCCGTTTCCGCGCGCAGCGCCGTCATGATCGCCTTGACAACCTCGTCGTCGACCCGGGCGCGGGAATCGCGGCGAATGTACCGCGTCTCGACGGGGAAGGCGCGGCCGAGCGATTCAACAACGGGAGCGCCGCCCATCAACGCCGCCACGCGCGCTCCGTCGAGGGTCGCCGACATCACAAGCACGCGCAAATCCTCGCGCAGACCCGCCTGCGCGTCCAGCGCCAGCGCGAGGCCCAGATCGGCGTCGAGCGAGCGCTCGTGAAACTCGTCGAAGAACACCGCGGCGACGCCCTCCAGCGAGGGATCGTCGAGAATCATGCGAGCGAACACGCCTTCGGTCACGACCTCGATCCGCGTTTTTTTGGATGTCCGCGATTCCATGCGCACGCGCAGGCCCACCGTGTCGCCGACTTGTTCGCCCAGTGTGTCGGCCATGCGCGCGGCGGCGGCGCGGGCCGCGAGACGGCGCGGCTCCAGCACGATCAGCTTTCCGCCTCGGGCCCAGTCCTCGCCCAGCAGCGCGAGCGGAACGCGCGTCGTTTTGCCGGCTCCCGGCGGCGCGACCAACACGGCGCGCGGCGTTTTGGCGAGCGCCGCCGTCAATTCGTCCAGCGCGTCGTCGATGGGCAGCGGGAAACGGAAGTTCATCGCGTCGATATGCAGCCCCAAGCGCTGGCGCGCAATGGCGGCTAAGTCGACGCCATTGTCTTTGCGGCCGCTCGCTGATATGGAGCGCGCGCAGTTCCTGTTCTCCGGCCCGGCGCCGGCCCGCCCATGGCGGAGGTCGCGCGGCAACGCGCGGCGGCGGCGAAGAGGAACATCCTTTAACACCAACCCGCCGGCGCACGCCCCAAGGGCCTTCAGGAGAATTTATGGCAGTTCAGTCCAGCAGCTTCGCGCCGTCGCGCGATGATTTCGCCGCCATGCTCAACGAGAGCTTCGGCGAAGACCAGGCCCTTGAAGGGCAGGTCATCAAGGGCATCGTCGTCGCCATCGAAAAGGATGTCGCCGTTATCGACGTCGGTCTCAAGACCGAAGGCCGCGTCGCTCTCAAGGAATTCATGGCTCCGGGCCGCGAGCAGGTGCTCAAGGTCGGCGACGAGGTCGAGGTCTATCTTGAGCGTGTCGAGAACGCGCTCGGCGAGGCTGTCATCTCGCGCGACAAGGCGCGCCGCGAGGAGAGCTGGGTCAAGCTCGAAAAGGCCTTTGAGGCCAAGGAAAAAGTCGAAGGCATCATCTTCAACCAGGTCAAGGGCGGCTTCACCGTCGACCTCGACGGCGCCGTGGCCTTCCTGCCGCGCTCGCAGGTCGATATCCGCCCGGTGCGCGACGTGGGCCCGCTGATGAACACACCGACCGCGTTCGAAATCCTGAAGATGGACCGCCGCCGAGGCAACATCGTCGTGTCGCGTCGCACCGTGCTCGAAGAGAGCCGCGCCGAGCAGCGCCACGAAATCGTCGCCAATCTGGAAGAAGGCCAGGTCATCGACGGCATAGTCAAAAACATCACCGACTACGGCGCGTTCGTCGACCTTGGCGGCATCGACGGCCTGCTGCATGTCACCGACATCGCCTGGCGCCGGGTCAATCACCCGAGCGAGGCCCTTAATATCGGCCAGACCGTCAAAGTCAGGATCATCAAGATCAACCACGACACCCACCGCATCTCGTTGGGCATGAAGCAGTTGCTCGACGATCCGTGGCAGGGAATCGAGGCCAAATATCCGATCGAGTCGCGCTTCCACGGCCGCGTCACCAACATTACCGACTACGGCGCGTTCGTCGAACTGGAGGCTGGCATTGAGGGCCTGATCCATGTTTCCGAAATGTCGTGGACCAAGAAGAACGTGCATCCCGGCAAGATCGTCTCGACGAGCCAGGAGGTCGATGTCCAGGTGCTCGAGGTCGATCCCGTCAAGCGCCGCATTTCGCTCGGTCTCAAGCAGACGCTGCGCAATCCGTGGGAAGTCTTCGCGGAGACGCACCCGGTCGGCGCCATCGTCGAGGGCGAGGTCAAGAACAAGACCGAATTCGGCTTGTTCATCGGCCTTGAAGGCGACGTGGATGGGATGGTCCACCTCTCCGATCTTGATTGGAAGAGGGCGGGCGAGCAGGCCATCGAAGACTACAAGAAGGGCGACATGGTCAAGGCGCAGGTTCTCGACGTGGACGTCGAGAAGGAGCGCATATCGCTGGGCGTGAAGCAGCTCAACGGGGCCGATCCCTTCCAGCAAAAGGCCGAGGGAGAAGGCGACATCCGCAAGGGTTCCGTCGTCACCTGCGAGGTCGTCGAGGTCAAGGAAGGGGGGCTCGAAGTCAAGATCGTCGGCACCGAGCTCGAAACCTTTATCAAGCGCAACGAACTGGCCCGCGATCGTGGCGACCAGCGCGCGGAACGCTTCGCCGTCGGCGAAAAGGTCGATGCCCGCGTCATCCTGTTCGACCGCAAGGCGCGCAAGGTCTCCGTTTCCATCAAGGCGCTGGAAGTCGCCGAGGAGAAGGAAGCCATCGCGCAATACGGCTCGGCGGATTCCGGCGCCTCGCTTGGCGACATTCTCGGCGCGGCGCTCAAAGCCCGGGACACCACGCCGAAGGCGAAGGAATAGTCTCGAAGGGCGATGCTTCGCGAAGTTCGGGGGGCCCGCGCGCGCGCGGGCCCTTTTTCATGGCGCGGCGTTTAGTTGTCCGCGCGGACTTTCCCATGGACCGCTATTCGCTATGATGGCGCGCCGGGCAAAACACGAGACGCGAATGACAAGCCAATCCAATGTCGCCGATTATCTCGTTGACAGACGCGGGCTGCGCCGCAAACTGACGTTCTGGAGGGTGTTGGCGGCTCTCGCCGTCGTCGCAGCGCTAGCGGTTGGCGGCTGGCGCCTTTTTGGCGATGGCCAGGTGGCGGTGGGCGCGCCGCATATAGCGCGGGTTTCCATCGAAGGCGTCATCGACGGCGATCGCGACACGATCAAGCTGCTCGACGACGTCGGAAAGTCGAAGGCGGCCGCGGTTCTATTGACAATAGAAAGTCCGGGCGGGACGACGACCGGATCCGAGGTGCTCTACGAGGGCATTCGTCAACTTGCCGCGAAAAAACCCGTCGTCGCGGTTGTCGGCAACATGGCCGCGTCGGGCGCCTATATCGCCGCCATAGGCGCGGACCATATTTTCGCCCACGGAAACTCGCTGGTTGGTTCGATAGGCGTGCTGTTCGCTTTTCCCAATTTTTCGAAACTGATGAACACGGTCGGCGTCGAATACGAGACGGTCAAATCGGCGCCGCTCAAAGCCTCTCCGAACGGAATGGAACCAACCACGCCGGAGGCGCGCGCCGCCTTGTCGGGGCTGGTCGCCGATTCCTTTGAATGGTTCAAGGGCCTCGTGCGCGACCGCCGTGGCATGAGCGACGCCGAACTCGCGGCGGTTGACGATGGCCGCGTGTTCAGCGGCCGTCAGGCTATGCCGCTCAAACTTATCGACGGCATTGGCGGCGAAAAAGAAGCTATTGCCTGGCTTGTTGAAGACAAAGGCGTCGCTAAGGATCTCCCGGTGCGCGACTGGCGGCGGGGACGCGCGCTGGAACGTTTGGGCATTCTCGGAATGGCCGCGCGGCTGGCGACCTCGGCGGGCTTTCCGGGAGCTGAGAAACTAGGCGCGTGGTTGGAAAACACCGCAAACTATCACAGCGTTGATGGACTGATGGCGATATGGCCGCTTCCCTTCGCGCGGTAAATTGATCTAACTTGCGTCACATGACAGCGGTGGCCATTGCGGGATTCTTATTAAATGATCAAATCTGAGCTTGTTCAAGGCATTTCCGAGCGAAATCCGCATCTTTATCTGCGCGATGTCGAGAAAATCGTCAACGCCATCCTTGAGGAAATCTCACAGGCGCTGACCAACGGCGACCGCGTGGAATTGCGCGGTTTTGGCGCGTTTTCCATCAAGCGGCGCAACGCGCGTCTGGGTCGAAATCCGCGGACCGGGGCGAAAGTCCAGGTCGATGAGAAATTCGTGCCGTTTTTCAAGGCCGGCAAAGAAATACGGGAACGACTCAACGGCGATTCCTGAATTTCGAGCCGTTGGTTGCGGCCACAACAAATAGCCGGATTAGCCACAACAAATAGCCGGATTAATTGAGGGTAAAATGGGATCGCTGACGCGGGAAATTGGCGCGTTTGTCGCGGGTCTGGGCTTCGACTCGGTGCCGGACGCCGGTTTGGCTGTTGTCCGCAACGGATTCGCCGATTTCACGGCCACCGTTTTGCTCGGACGCGGCGACGAGGTGACGCGAATCGTTCGCGACACCTTGGTTGGCGCTCACGAAAGCCCCGAATCCCGGCTGCTTTTCGGTGTCGAGCGAGTCTTGGGCCCCTCCGCAGCGCTCGTGAATGGCGTGGCGTCGCACGCGCAGGACTACGACGACGTTGGCCTGAGCGGCATTCAGCCGACCCATCCCTCGGCAAGCATCGCGCCGGCGGTTTTCGCCGAAGCGGAGGCGCTCGGCCGCGATGGAAAGGCCATGACAACGGCCTATGTCGCGGCTTTCGAAACCTGGGGCGAACTCGCCACCCGGATAAAAGACCCCATCCACGTCAAAGGATGGCATCCCACGGGGACTTTTGGCGCGATCGCCGCCGCGGCCGCGGCCGCCAGCCTGCGCGGCCTTGACGGCGACGCGGCGGCGCGCGCCGTCGCCATCGCGGCTTCCCTGTCGGCGGGCGTGATCGCCAATTTTGGCTCGATGACCAAGCCGTTTCACGCCGGCCGGGCGGCGCAGAGCGGGGTTGTCGCGGCGCGACTGGCGCAAGCCGGCATGACGGCGGCGCCGGACGCCCTGGAATCGAATCTGGGCTTCCTGCGCGCCATCGCGCCAAAAGGCGAGGCGGACCTGACGAGTCCGGCGCAATTCGGAGCGCGCTGGTTCATCGAAAGCCATGGGCTCGGCTTCAAGCTGTTTCCCATGTGCTACGGCGCGCATCGGGCGCTCGACGGGATTTTCACGCTGCTGGCGCGAACGCCGTTTTCCGCCGACGAGGTCGAATCCATCGACGTCGAGCAAACACAGGCGCAATTTTCAAACCTTGTTCACACCGATCCCAGGAGCGCGCTCGACGCCAAGTTCTCGATGGAATTCGCCATGGCCTGCGCGGTTGTCGCGCGGCGCTGCACGCGGGCCGAATTCGATGAATCCTTCGTCAATCGGGCCGATGTTCGCGCGCTCATGGGCAAGGTGCGCCGACGCTTCAAGAACGGGCCCGACCGCGTCGGCGACGGGCTGGTCGCGACCTTGAAAGATGGCCGAAAACTCGATCAGCGCTTCACTTACCCGCTCGGCGACGCTCAAAGGCCCGCGCCGCCGGAGGCCTTGTGGACGAAATTCGCCGATTGCGTGTCTGGCGCGCTCGACGACGCGGGGGCGCGGTGGATGTTCGACATGCTCCAAAACGTCGAGAAATTGCGTTCGCCGGCGGATTTGCCCGTTGCCAGAGCGTGAATCTCGAAGATAGCGAAAGCGCGGGGCCGCCGTGGCCGTGGGACATCGATCCCGGGAACCTACAGAGTAGGTGGGCGCCGTGTGTCCAAGTCCAGGGACAAGGCCAGGGACAGCTCCCTAGAGATCGATAAGGCCCCGGGTATACAAATCCACACGCGCCGGGCAGCTCCGCAAAGCCTATGTAGGGTGAAACCGGGCGCGGCGCCAGCGCGGAATTCCGCCTATTCGACGTCGAGGGGCTCCACCCCTTTGGGCTTGCCGTCGGCGCCGAGCGAGATCTTTTCAATGCGGGCCTCGGCCGATTTCAGCAAGGCGTCGCAGTGCTTTTTGAGGGCTTCGCCGCGCTCGTAAAGTTTGATCGAGTCTTCGAGGCCGACCTGCCCCTTTTCGAGCCGGTCGACGATGGATTCGAGCTCGGCGAGCGCGGTTTCGAAGGGCATCGACGCCAGTTCGTTGTTCTTTTCCGCCACGGCGGGCCCTTTCGGCTGAATTTCCAGCCGCCTATAGCACGAGGCCTAGCGAAATCTAAGGTTTCGAAATCCAAGGTTTGAAGCCGATTTCGCGAAAACGGCCTCGACGCCGGGGTCGAGCTGGCGTGCCAGTCGCAGGTCGGCGCTGGACCTGGCGCGGTCCTTCTCGCGCGCGAAGACGATGCCGCGGCCAAAGCGTGGATAAGCCTCGCTCGGCGCGATTTCCATCGCGGCGTTGCAGTCTGTCAGCGCCGCGTCGCGCTTGCCGCGGCGCCGGGCGGGAAGGCCGCGTTCGTTCAACGCCCAAAGGATTTCGGATTGAGCGCCACCGCGCGGTCGTGGTCGGCGGCGGCGGTGTCGAGGAGGCCATGTAGCGATCGAGCCCAGCCGATCCTCGCCGCTGGCCGCGCTGGAGCGGCCTGGGAGCCCCAGGAGCGGTGAGAAGGACTGTCGGCGGGGGAGAGCCAAGGAATTTTTTCATAGGCCTATACGGCCTCCGTTGCCGCGCAAATCGTTATATCGTTTTACGAGCAATTGGTGAGTATACAATCGGGAATTGTAAATCGACCTTTCATAGCTCCAGCTTGACAGCTTGCGTTGGATAATTTCGCCCGAAAATATTCCCCCCAACGCCGCGTGTAGAATGGCGACATCCCCCGCCAAATCCCGCAGTGGATTTGCGTGTTTCCCGCAGTGGATTTCCGCGGGGATGTTATTTTCCGCTGGAGATCCCCGCGGGAGTTGGCGGTGGATTCCGCGGGAGTTGGCCGTGGATCTCCGCGGCGAATTCAGCGTGGACGCCGCCTTGGCGATTGCGCCGCCCACCCCGGACGAACACCACGGATTCGGGAGAAACGAGAGGCGGGTCGGCGTGTTGCGAAGATCTGGCCAGCGTTCAACGCTCTCTTGGGGGCGGGGAGGCGGCGGCGCTTCACTCCACTTTCGTCAGCGCGTCGCCGTTGGCCGCCCGCTGATACACCGCCGACACGCTGGCTTCCGCCGTGTTGTGGCCTTTGATTTTTTCCATGAACGCGGCCTTCGTCAGGCCCTTCGGCAGAGCGTCGGGCGCGAGGTCGAGGGCGACGACGTAAATGAGGAAATGATGCGCCTTGGCGCCGGGCTCGGCGCAGGGGCCGTGATAGGCGCCGTCGCGGCCGGAGTCGCCGGCGACGAAGCCTTCCTTGGCGCCGCGTGGCAGCGCCTTCGCCGTCGGCGCGACGCCGTAGGCGATCCAGTGATTGCCGCCGCGCCCGCTCGCCGCGTCGGGGTCGTCCATGAGCACGGCGAAGCTCTTCGTGTCGGCGGGCGCGCCCGACCACGCCACAGCGGGAGAGATGTTCTTGCCGCCGCAGGTCCACGGCCCGCGCGGGCTCTTGCCCTCCGACGCGTTGTCCGCGGTCAGAATGCCGTTGTCGGCGAAGTCGGGCGAGGACGCGCGGAAGAGGTCGGGATGGTCGACGGCGCGCGCGGCGCCCGCCGCGAGGCAGAGCGCCAAACCCGCCACAGCGATTGATTTCGCCCGCATCGAAGCCTCCCCGTGTTGAAACTCAGTTCGCGCCGCCGCGCAACACCACGAGCGCGTCCACCGCCGCGCCGCCTTTTGGCAGCAGCATGAAGGGGTTGACGTCGATCGATTCAATCACGTCGCCAAGGTCGCGCGCGACGCGGCCCAAAGCCACCAGCGCGTCGCAAAACGCGTCGGCGTCGAGGGCTGGCGAGCCGCGGAAACCCGCGACGAGTTTCGCCGCGCGGGTTCTCTCCAACAGGTCGCGCGCTTTTTCGCGGCTGATCGGCGGCGCGGCGAAGGCGACGTCGCGCACGAGTTCGAGCAGCACGCCGCCCGAACCCGCCATGACGACGCAGCCGGCCTCGGGATCCCTGTGCAAGCCCATGACCAGTTCGAGCCCGCCCTTGACCATCTCGCCGACGAGCATGCCTTCGAGCGCGCCTTTGAAACCATGGCTGGCGAGATTGGCCTCGATCTTCGACCAGGCGGCGGCGAGCGCGTTCGCGTCGGCGATGTTGAGAACGACCGCGCCGAATTCGGACTTGTGCGTCAACGTCGCCGACACCGCCTTCAACACCACGGGATAGCCGATGACGCCGGCGGCCTTCGCGGCTTCGGCTGGCGTTTTGGCGAGCGTCTCGCGCGCCACGGGGAAATCATAGGCGCGCAACAACGCCTTCGACCGCGCCTCGTCGAGCGCGAAGGCGCCGGTCGCCGCCTTCGCCAGCGCGCGCAATTCGCCGGCGATGGCGGGCGCGGCGGCGGCCGCGGGCGCC
>CAIKAR010000047.1 GCA_903825465.1 uncultured Hyphomicrobiales bacterium
GTCAGGCGAAAAGTGGCCCCAGGCTCAAGCTCGCTAGGCCTCTATCCCCGCGCGCCGACGTTGGCCGCCACGGTTTGCGTTCCCGGCAAGCCAGATGGTCTGGGCCCTGGCCAAACCGCGATGGCGGCCAGGGCAACCGCCAAAACCATGGCGACGCGCGCGAGATGCTGGACCGAGCCGCGGGGTTCGCCGCGGCCGATGGGCGGCATCGCGCGCGCCCGAAAGCGTGGAAGAAATTCGCCATCCATGTGGCGTTCTCCAAAACCCGCGACAGCCTGCGGGAGGGCTGGACGCGGTATCGCCCGAAATTATTAATTTTTTGTTGACCATATTTATGAAACCAATAGTCCGCGTGAAAATATTGCGGCTTTGATTTGCGCCGGCTGTTCGCGCAGTCGAGCGGATCACGAAAATCAAGCAACTCACCATCATCGCCGAGGATGTCGTAGAAGCCGCTCACGGCATTCTTGTCATTGGCGCCCGCTGGCGATCAAGGCCACGTTGAACATCCACGCACGCCCGGATAACGTGCGGCCTATTGAACGATGCTCGGTTATTGCATGGAGGGGCGAACGTGAATTCGATCCGATCGGCGATCGGCCGGGGGCTGCTTGTGGCTGGTTTGCCGATATCGGCGGGATCGGCGCTGGCGGCGGGGGGTGATGACGGTTTCGCGGTGTTCTGGACGCAATTCAAAGCCGCCGTCGGCAAGAGCGACCAGAATGCCGCATCGCGGATGGTCAAATATCCGATCTTATACAAAGATCCACGGCAAGTGGCCGATTTCCCTGTGATCTGGAAGGGCGCTTTCAAACCGGCGCAGCGGACGTGTCTTGCCAAGCAAAAACCCGTCAAGGACACCCACGAGGGCAAGGTCGGTTATTCCGCTTTCTGCCGCCACCTCATCTACAGTTTCGGCAAGGATGACGCCGGCTGGAAATTGACGGATATTGACGAAAACGATTGATCGGACTGGCCTTGGCACGGCGGGACCGGGGAGCGCGCCATGAACGAACAGATTGTCAGGAATTTCGTTGAGGCGCGGCGGGCGCGAACGGCGGTGCCGGCGGACCCCTGCCCCGCCGACCAAGCGGAGGCCTACGCGGTTTCCGCCGGGATTCGCGCGGCGCTGTCGGAGGTGGTCGGCGGCTGGAAGGTGGGCCACGCGCCCGAGGGGTCGAGGGCGCCGATGGGCGCGCCGATGTACGCGTCCGGATTTTTGAAAAGCGGCGGCGTCTTCAAGTTCAAGCCGGGACGCGCCATGATTCCGGAAATCGAGATCGCGGTTCGCCTGTCGCGCGATCTGCCGCCGCGGCCCGACAAGACCTATTCGCGCGATGAAATCCTCGAACACTGCTCGGAATTGCTGCTGGGAATCGAACTGATCGAGCGCCGCATCCCCAAAGGCGCCGCGTTCGCGCTCAATCTCGCCGACGATCTCGGCAACATCGGCTATGTCGTCGGGCCGGCGATCAAGGTGTCGCGCGATCTCGACCTGACAAAGCTCCGCTGTCAATTCTGGATCGGCGGCGCGCTCCACACCGACCGCGCCGGCGGCCACGCGAAGGGCGATCCGCTCTCGCCGCTCGTCGATTGGGCCAACGCGCAGCGCGATCGGCACGGCGGCATGAAGGCGGGCCATGTCGTCACACTCGGCAGCCTGACGCCGATGATCGAAATGCTCGAACCCGCGCCGCTGCGCGCGGCGCTCGAAGGCTTTGGCGAAGTGTCCCTGGCGATGGCGTGAACGCCAATCACCGCGCCAACGGATCGGGCCGCAACTGGAAGTGCACGACCTTGCTTGTCGTGCCTTTGCCGCCTTCGATGTGATAGGGCGCGCGGCCGGCGTAGGTCGACCAAAGGCCTCTGCCCTTCCATCCCGCGCTGGCGTCGTCGATGCGGCCGTCGAGTCCCTTCGAATGGAATCCGAGCGGATAAGGTATGCGCATCGACACCCATTCGCCATTGACGAGGGCTTCGAGCGAATCCGACATGTTGCCGGTGGCGATCGGCGTGTTCTTGCCGAAACCCATTGTGTCGAACTGATCGACGAAGGTGTAATAGCTCGACTGCACCGCGCCGGGCTCGTCGACGTTTTCGAATTGGGGGCCGCGGAACTGATGCAGCGTCCAGCCCTCGGGGCAATGCCGCCCCGTTGCGTTGGGGCCGTTCATCGGGCCATGGCATTTCGCGCGGTCGAAGCTGGCGAGGTGGCCGCTCGCCAACGGCACCCAGACGACGCCGTCGCGGTCGATATCCATGCCGCGCGGCGCATAGCCGTTGACCGGAGCGCGCGGCTCGTTGTACGGCACCTCGAAATATTCGGACAACGTCGTTTCCGGTGGATTGTCGCCCGGAATGACGTGGATGACGCCGCCGGGAAACGTCATCACCGAACCCCACACGGTGTTGTCGCGCGGATCTATCCCCACGCCGTAGAGGCCGGCGACGATGCGCTTTTGCTTCGTCGGATCCGAGGGCTGGTTGGGCTCGGTGTAGGGCCCTTCGCGCTTGCCCTTGGCGTTGGTGTCGAGGATGAACGGCGCCCAGCCCTGCGAGGCCGCGGCGTCGCCGGTCTCAAGAAACTTCTTTGTGTTGAGCCATCCGACCACGGGCGCCCGCGCGCCGCCCGCCGAGAACCACAGCGTGTTGTTGGCGTCTTCCGCGAACGCGAGGTGATGCGTGGTGAAGCAGAGGTCGATGTACGTCAGTTTATCCGTCTTCGGATCGTAAACCGCCGCCTGCCGGCCCGCGACGTCCATGGGGAAGATTTTCGCCGAGGCCAGGTCGGAACCCTTGCGGCAATAGGCCGGCGTCTGCGGCGAGCGGATACGCGTCGTCATCCACACCCGGCCGTCGTGGTCGAAAGCTTCGTTGTGGACCGTGCTCTGGCTGTTCCAGATCATCTCGTCGCCCCAATAGGGCGACGGCAGGCGCGGAAAACCGCCGTCCTGAATGAAGCTGCCGTTCGGCGTCAAGGGATCGCGGGGATGCATCCGGTAATACGAAACCGAATTCGTCTTCGGATCGAGGATCGGCAGATTGTCGGTTGAATCCTCCGTCGCGCCCCACAATTTGCCGCCGGCGTTCACGGTGGGGTCGCGCTTGTCGGTCGCGATCTCGTCGTGGAGATAGGTTTTCGCGTCGCCCCAGTCCCACATCGAAATCACGATGTTGCGCTCAAGCCCTTTCGGCCGCTCGGGCTTGCTCTTCGGCAGGTCGCCCTTGGCGACGCGGTCGGTCCATTCGCCGAACAGTTTGAACGCGCGCTGGGAGTCGATCTGGCCGATGTCGCGCGTCATTGTCTCCGCGGCCGGGCCCGTCTGGACGCGGCGCGCCCATGCGTCGGCGGAATCCTTGAAGTCGCCGAGCGCCGGCGAAATCACACGCGTCGCCTTGTTGCCAAGTTGGTGGCAGGAATTGCACGAATGGGTCTTGAGGATGGCGATCCACTGGTCCTGGAATTTCAGGTTGGTCGGCATGCCGTTGCCAGTCGCGCCGGTGCCGGGAAACAGCCCTTTGTCGGGCATATGCAGCATCGAGTACCAATATTGCGCGGGATAATATTGCGCGGCGGCGGTCGCGTCCGGCGCGAGGGCGGCGGCGAGATCGAGATGTTCGCCGGGCGCGGTGCGGACCTTCGCCGAATCGACGAGTCCATAGCCGCGCGTCCAGACCGAGTAATTCGCCTTCGGCAGGTCCGGCATCACATAGCGGCCGGCGTCGTCGGTGACGACGATCTTGACGAATTTCGTCGGCAGGTCGGTGGTTTCGGCGATCACCCAGACGCCGGCCTCCGGGCCATTGGCGCTCGCGACAACGCCGCCAAGGTCGCTGTCGCCGATGGCGATCGCGGATGGCCGCGGCTGTTGCGCGAACGCCCGGTTCGCGGGAAGCGACAAAATAAGCGCCAGCGCGGTCGTGGCGGCGAAAGCGTGTCCTGCCCGCATAAAATCCTCCCGGTTTTCAGGAAGATTAGACGAAAACCGGCGGAGCGCACGCGAAATTTTGGGGCTGGCTGGCTACCGGCCCATGGCTTTCTTGGTCAGCGCCACAATCTCCGGCGGCGTCTTGTAGGCGTCGGCGATCACCGCGTCGATTTCGGCGGGCGAAACAAAGCGCGCGTTGATCTTGGCGGTTTCCGCGTCGGCTTTGAAGCCCGGATCTTCCATCGCGCCCTTGAAGCCGGCGCGCAGCGCCTCGAGGCGGTCCTTCGGCGTGCCGGGAGGGGCGGCGTAGGGACGGCCGACCTGTTGGCGCCGCAAAAACAGGTTGAGCGCCGCCTTCTCCTGCTCGGTGCTGGCGAGATCGACGACCGACGGCGCGTCGATGCGCGGGTCGGGCGTCGGCGCGGCCTGAAAGATGATGCGCAACTTCTTGTCGCGGTAATTGGCGTTGCGGGCGATGGTGTCGTAGCTGACGCAGCCGCCCTGCACTTCGTTGCGCTCCATCGCCAGCAAAATGTCGGCCGAGCCGGGATAGCCCTGCACCAGCTTGATTTTCAGGCCGAGCAGGTTCGCGATGAATTCGGGATAGGTCTGGCTGTCGGCGCCCGACCCCGTGCCGCCGACGACAAGCTGCGTCGTCTTGAGGTCGGCGAGCGATTGCACCGGCGCGTCGACGCGCGCCGCGCACACCAGCGTGTCGAGATCGGGGCTGCCGATGTATTCGAACTTCGCCGCGTCGAAGCGGTCGCCGGTGCCGCCGAGCAGCGGCTCGAACGGCAGGCCGCGGTTGAAGCCGCCGAATACCGTGCCGTCCTTCGGCTGGGTGTTGTAGATCTGGTTGGCGAGGAGAAGGCTGCCCGCGCCGGGCGTGTTGACGGGCACCGCGGCCGGTTTGCCCGGAATGTGTTCCGGCATGTATTTCGCCAGCAGCCGCGCCCACGCGTCGTCGGTGCCCCCAACGCTGTAGCCGATCATCACCTGGATCGTTTTCCCCTTGTAGAAGTTCTCAAGGGACTGCTGGGCGTAAGCCACGCCCGAGAACCCGGTGAAGGCGAGAGCCGCCGCGGCGAAAGTGATTTTGCGCATGTTGCCCCGCGTTGTCCGATGTCGCGGGCATGAACAACGGCGGGGCGCGCGTGTCAAATCACGCGGCGCAAGCGCTCGTCCGGCACGTAGTTTGCTTGCGTTGGTTTGCTTGAGTTTGTGGCGTCCCCATCGGGAAGAGCGGCCATGCCCATGACCTCGATTTGTTATTCGTCCATGCACTTCGCGCCGGCCTCGCCAAACCGCCGAAGCGACAGCGGCCCGTGGCGACGCGGCGATCGCCACAAGGGGCCCAATTGGCGGACGCCGGCCCTGTTGCTCGCCATCGGCGTCGCCGCTATCGTCCTGTCGCTGGAGTTGCGTCCAAACGCGTCGATGGACGCCGCCGGACCGCCCAGCCTAGATTTCTCGCCCGGCTTTTAGGCGCGGCGGCAACCCGCCTCCCGATGCGCGGGCCGCCCCAATTCCATTCGACGCCCCGAATTGATAAGACGTTTCCGTTGCGTCAACTTGATTCGGAGAAATCGATTATGAAAAACATTGTTTTAGGTCTCGGCTTCGTCGCCCTCGCCGCTTTCGCTTCGGCTGGCGCTCAGGCGCTGCCTGTCGCTGGCCCCGTCAGTGTCGACACTGTCGTCGTTCAAGCCGCCATGGGCTGCGGCCGCGGCGCGCATCCCAACGGCTTCGGAGCTTGCGTGCCGAACCGTCCCCGCCCCTTCTTCGCTCCCCGGCCGCGTTACGAGCCGCGATGCTTTGTTCGTCCGACCCCGATGGGGCCGCGCCGCGTTTGCCGCTGAAAATCCCGATCTGAAAGGAAGCGCGCGGCGGTTGTCCGCGCGCTTTTTTTTGCGCCGCCTATAGCGTCCCGACGATCTTCTTCAATTCCTTGCGGAAGTCGGGCGCGATGTCGGGGCGCGACAACGCGAAGGCGACGTTCGCCGCCAGGAAACCGACCTTCGAGCCGGTGTCGTAGGTTTTGCCGTCGAAGCGCACGCCGAAAAAGGGACTCGTTTCCGCCAACTTTTTCATGCCGTCGGTGAGCTGGATCTCGCCGCCCGCGCCGGCGCCGATGTTTTCGAGCACGCCGAACACGGATGGCTCGAGGATATAGCGCCCGGATATGATGAGGTTCGACGGCGCCGTGCCCTGCGGCGGCTTCTCGACCATGCCGCTGATCTCGAAAACATGGTCGAACGCCTTGCCGACGGACACGATGCCATACATGTGGGTGTCGGAGGCCCGCACTTCCTCGACGGCGATGATGTTGCCGCCATGCGCGTTGTGGGCGTCGATGCATTGCTTGAGGCAGCGGCCGCCGCGCGCGCCGGGCAGCGTGATCATGTCGGGCAACAGCACGGCGAAGGGCTCGTCGCCGACGATGTCGCGCGCGCACCAGACCGCGTGGCCAAGGCCGAGCGGCGCCTGCTGGCGGGTGAAGCTTGTCGCGCCCGCCGCCGGCGTGTCGGCGAGCAGCGCTTCCAGCTCCTTCGTCTTGCCGCGCGCCTTGAGGGTCGCCTCCAGTTCGTAGGCGTGGTCGAAATGATCTTCAATGACCGCCTTGTTGCGACCCGTCACGAAAACGAAATGCTCGATGCCGGCCTCGATGGCCTCCTCAACGCAATGCTGCAGCACGGGGCGGTCGACGACCGTCAACATTTCCTTGGGAATGACCTTCGTGGCGGGCAGAACGCGCGTGCCGAGGCCGGCGACCGGAAACACGGCTTTGCGAATGCGTTTGGCCATTTTCGGTTTTCCCGTTGTTTGTCATAATGTCGCATAAGCGCGAAAAAGTGGAATTCTTATCGCGCGGCGGCGCTTTACATCCGCTTCAGCATTCCGCGGAATGGTTCCGCGATCGGCCCCGCGCAAAACCCGCATTAACTCCTCTGGGTTATAAACGGCAACGATTAACGGCGCGTTTTTGATCCTTCACCGAGCGGGGGCAATATGACCATTCTCGTCACCGGCGGCGCCGGCTACATCGGCAGCCACATGGTCAACCTGTTGTTGGACCGCGGCGAAAAGGCCGTCGTGCTCGACAACCTGACGACGGGCTTCCGCTGGGCGGTGCCTCGCGGAGCGTCGCTGCTGGTCGGCGATTTCGGCGACAGGGATTTCGTCGCCGGGATTTTGACCCGCCACGACATCGAGGCCGTCATTCACTTCGCCGCCAAGATCGTGGTGCCGGACTCCGTCGCCGATCCCCTCGGCTACTATGAGAACAACACGGCGAAAGCCCGCGCGCTGTTGCAGACCGTCGTCGAACACAAAGTGAAGCATTTCATCTTCTCGTCCACGGCGGCGGTTTATGGAGAGCCCAAGACGACGCCGGTGCGCGAAACCGACGAGACCTCGCCGATCAACCCCTATGGCCGCTCGAAGCTGATGGTCGAGTGGATGCTTCAGGACACCGCTTACGCCCATCCGCTGACCTATGTGGCGCTGCGCTACTTCAACGTCGCCGGCGCCGACCCCCAGGGGCGCGCGGGCCAGTCAACGCCCAACGCGACGCATCTCATCAAGGTCGCCGTGCAGGCGGCGCTCGGCATGCGGAAGGGCATGGACGTTTTCGGCGTCGATTATCCGACGCCGGACGGATCGTGCGTGCGCGACTACATCCACGTCACAGACCTCGCGCGCGCGCACATGGACGCGTTGGCGCATCTGCGCGCGGGCGGTGCCAGCCAGATCTGCAACGTCGGCTACTGCAAGGGCTACTCGGTGCTTGAGGTGATCGACACCGTCAAGCGCGTGTCGGGCGTCGATTTCGAAGTTCGGATCGTCGGCCGGCGTCCCGGCGATCCCGCCCGCATTGTCGCCTCGAACGACCGCGTCCGCGCGCTCGGTTGGAAGCCCGAACACGACGATCTCGAAACCATCGTGCGACAGGCGCTGGCGTGGGAAAAAGGGCTGCCGGCCAAAATGGCGGCGGTCTGATCACCGGGAAACGGCGGCCGCGAACGCGCGCCACCCGCCGAATTCGGTGATATCGCGGGCGTCGGCGACGCCTTCCGGCTCGGCCAGAAAACCCTTCGGGGCCGTGCCGTCCGACAAAAGCACCGTGCCGATTCCGAGCGGCGCGGGAATGCCGGCGACGAAGCGGGCGAAGGCCTCCGGCGCCAACGACCAGACTTCGCACGCAACGGCGGCGCCGTCGGCGCGGCGGATCATCCCGGGCCGGCGCGGCGGTCCGCCCGGCAATTCATAGAGCCGGTAACACGGCCGCGTTTGGACAGCGCGCGAAAACACGCCGCCCAGGCCGCGCAATTCATGGTTCAGCGGCAGGCCAGACATGTGCGCGCCGACGACGACCAGTTCAATTTTTTCACGCGCGTCCACGAATGACACCGGCGCGGGTGTCGGCGTTTGGCGCGCGCCCATGCCGACGCCGGCCCGCGCGTGAAAAAGACGGCCAATCCCGGCGAGCCGCGCGTCCGATCCGCGCGGACCGATGAAGGTGGCGCCGGCGGGCAACCCGTCTGGCCGAAACGGTCCCGGCGCCGCCAACGCCGCCATGTCGAGCAGGTTGACGAAATTCGTCCAGCGGCCAAGCTGCGTGTTGGGCACCAGCGGATCGCGCTTCAATTCCGCCACGCTGGGCGCGCGGGGCACGCTTGGCACCGCGAGCGCGTCGATGGCCGACATCGTTTGAGCGGCGACGGCGGCGATCTCGCGCAACGCGTACATGGCCTCGAAAGCGTCCGACGCCGAAAACCGCGCCGCGCCGTCGACAATGCCGCGAATCACGGGGAGCGCGTCGTCGGCGTTCGTCCGCAGAAATCCGCGCAGGGCGGCGTGGCGCTCGGCGATCCAAGGACCGTCGTAGAGAAACGCCGCCGCTTTCAAAAATGGACGCATGTCGATGGGAACGAGCTCCGCGCCGATGTCCGCGAGAACAGCGAGCGCGAGATCCCAGGCCCGCGCGGCGGCGGTGTCGCCGTAAAACTCGAGGTCTTCGACGCGCGGAACGCCACATTGCCACTTCGGCGGCGGCGACCCCGGCGCGCCGATCTCGACGCGTCGTTGAAAGGCGTCGCGTGCGTCGGGCGCGGCGAGCGCCTCGAACACGCGCCAGGCGTCGTCGACGCAGCCGGCGAAAACCGAAACGCAGTCGAGCGACTTGCACGCCGGAACGACGCCCCGAACGGAAATCGCGCCGAGCGACGGCTTCAGGCCAACGATATTGTTGAGCGCGGCCGGCACCCGGCCCGATCCAGCGGTGTCGGTGCCCAAGGCGAAGGAGACCAGCCCCCGCGCCACCGCGACCCCCGAGCCGGAACTCGATCCGCCCGGCACGATCGCTGGATCAAAGGCGTTCTTCGGAACCGGATAGGGTGTGCGAACGCCCACCAGGCCGGTGGCGAACTGATCGAGATTGGTTTTGCCGATCGGGATCGCGCCCGCGTCGATCAACCTCCGCACGGCGAAGGCGTGCTCCGTCGGCGCGCGAGAGAACGCCGGACACGCCGCGGTTGTCGGCAGGCCCGCGACATCGATATTGTCCTTGACGGCGAAGGGCGCGCCCCACAGCGGCTTCTTCGCGTCGAACGCGCCCAGCGCGCGCGCCGCCGCCCGCGCCGTTTCGCGCGGCGAAAGCGAAATGAAAATTCCCGGATCGCCCGCCGCCTCGATGCGGTCGTAAACCGCGTCGATCACCGCGACGGGGTCGAGGCCCGCCGCGTAGCCCTCCCGCAAGGCCGCGAGATCGAAGCCGATGTCGGTCATGCGGGGTCTCCGATTGTCGCGGCCTTCATTTGGGCTCGTCGATGACGCTGACATGCGCGGCGACGATGCGCCAGCCCTCGCGAAAGCGGATCCATGTTTGTGTTTGCCGGCCGACGCGGCCGGGCGCGTTATCGCGGCGAAACAATGTCGACGCCACGGCGGTGTCCTCGCCGTAGGTCGTGATAACGGTCCTTTCGAGCGTCCGCGCCAGGCCGGCGGGCGAGCGCGCCGCCCGAAACGCCCGAATTTCGGCGTAGCCATAGAGGTTTTCGCCGCCGCCGTAGCGGACGACATTCGCGTCGTCGTTAAAGAACGCGTCGAGCGAGACGACATCGTTCGTCACCAGCGCGGTCTCGTAACGGTCGAATTCCGCCTGGGCTTCGGCGAGGACGGCGGGAATGTTGATTCGCATTTTTTCGTCTCTCCAGCCGCCCTACATCGCCGCGACGGGCGCGGCGACGATTCCGTCGCGTTCGAGCTGGCGCGCGACGCGCAGCGCGAGGTCTTCGCGCCACGGCGCGGCGATGATTTGCACGCCAATGGGCAGGCGCTCGCCGCCGGTCCAGACGGGCGCGGCGACGACGGGCAGGCCGATGAACGATATCGGCTGCGTGAAAATTCCGATATTGGCGCGCGCCGACATTTCGACGCCGTCCAGAACCATCGTCTTCTGGCCGAGGCGCGGCGCCCTGGTCGGCGTCGCGGGCGCGAGGACGATGTCCACCTCCTCGAATAATTTGGCGACCGCGTCGCGATACCAGAGCCGGAATTTCTGCGCGCGCGCGACCCAGTGCCCGGGCCCCATGGTTCCCGCGATCAAGCGGTCCCGCGTTTCGATGTCGAAATCGCCGGCGCGCGCGGCGAGCCGCTCGGCGTGCAGGGCCGCGCCCTCCGCCATGGTGATGAGATAGGCCGCCGCCCGGGCGCGCCGCGCCTCTGGAATTTCAACCTCCTTCGACGCGCCGAGCGCGCGCGCGACATGAGCGACGGCGGCGAAGCAATCGGGGTGTCCGCCGCTGGCGAAATAGCCGCCCGCGCGCGCGACGCGCAGCGACGCGATCCCCTTGTCGAGTTCGGCGAAAACGGGCTCCGCGGGACGGCGCGCCTGCGCGTGGTCGCGCGCGTCGGCGCCCTGCATCGCGTCGTAGGCGAGCGCGAGATCGGCGGTCGAGCGCGCCATGGGGCCGAGATGATCGAGGCTCGCCACGAAGGGAAAGGTCCCCGCCCGCGACAACCGCCCATAAGTCGGCTTGAGGCCGAACAGGCCGCAAAACGACGAGGGCACGCGGATGGAGCCGTTGGTGTCGGAACTGAGCGCCAGCGGAACCATGCCCGCCGCCACAGCGGTTCCCGATCCGCCGGACGAGCCCCCGGACATGTGCTCGGGATCGTGCGGATTGCGCGAGGCGCCGTAATGCTGGTTCTCGCCGGTGAAATCATAGGCGTATTCGCCCATGTTGAGCGCCCCCACGAGCACGGCGTCGGCGGCCTCAAGGCGCTGAACGAGCGTCGCGTCGGACGAAGCCGGCGTCCGCTCGCGGTTGATCTTCGATCCCGCCAGCGTCGGCGATCCCTCGATGTCGAACAGGTTCTTGACAGCGAAAGGCGCGCCGGCGAGCGGACCCAGTGTTTCGCCGCGCGCCCGACGCGCGTCGATGGCTTCGGCCCTAGCGATGGCGCGCGTGGCGTAAACGCTCGTAAAGGCGTTCAGCCGGGGATCGAGAGCGGCTATTCGCGCCAGACACGCCACGACCGCGTCGCGGGCCGACAGCGCGCCGGACCGCACGGCGGCCGCCGTCTCGGCCGCGCCAAGCGTGTCGACGGGAGCGCTCACGGCGCGAACACCGGCGCGGGCTCAGCTTCGTCGGGGAGCGGAAAGTTCATCAAATACGCGGCCATCTTCGCCGCGATGTCCAAATGTTCGGCGACGACGGCGCGCGATTCCGGCCGCAGCTCGAAGCCCTGAAGGGCCGCCAACGCCGCGACTGTCTCGACCACATGCTCCGACGCGTCGCTCATGCCCGCTCCCCGCCCCCTTTATGGGCGCCGATGGAATTTGGAGCAAGGTGCGTGCCAGAACGCCGCGATATCGGGCGACGCCGCCGTCCGTCCTTCCAATCCATCTCCCCCGCCTTTAAAGAGGAATCCACGAGTGAAACCGGAGAGATGGACGATGAGTTCGAAAAGCGGCCGGCTTCGCCTGACATTGGCGATCGGAGACCATCCCGCGACGAAAGCGCTCAAAAGTGGCGAGGTCGAAATCGAGGGCGTCGACGCCGAGTTCATCAACATCGTTCCGCAAATCGCGGCCTTCCGCCGCATGGTGCGCGACGTCGAATTCGACGTCTGCGAGCTCGCCTCGACCACCTACCTCATCGCGCGGTCGTTCGGCGCGCCGTTCATCGCGCTGCCTATTTTCCTCTTCCGCAAGTTCCATCACGCCGGACTATTGGTCCGCCCCGATTCCGGCATCCAAAATCCCAGGGATCTGGAGGGCAAAAAGGTCGGCGCCCGCGCCTACAGCGTCACCACCTGCGCGTGGACGCGCGGCATTCTGATCGAGGAATACGGTCTCGACAATTCAAAAGTCACATGGGTCGTGGACGACGAGGAGCATGTCGTTCAACTCAAGCTGCCGCCCAACGTCATCCACGCGCCGCCGGGCCGCTCTCTCGCGGCCATGATGGCCGCCGGCGAGCTTCAAGCCGGCTTCGGCGGCAACGCCGGCGTTGGCCGCGAAGGTCCGCCCGTGGCGGGCTGGAACGCGAGCGCGACATCGGCGCAAGCCGCGTACCGCGATCTTATTCCCGACGCGGCGACGCGCGAGGCGGAGTGGTATCGGCGCACCGGCATTTATCCGGTGCACGGCGCGGTCGTGTTGAAGGAGAGCCTCCTCAAGGAGCACCCATGGCTCGCGGAGGCCCTGTCCGCCGCGTTCCAGAAGGCCAAGGACATCTGGCTCGCGAAGCTGCGCGCCGGCGAGGAAAGCGAACCCATCGAGCGCGCGTACAAAGCGCTGATGCCCATCGTCGGCGACGATCCCCTGCCATACGGCGTCGAGATCAACTTGCCAACCATTGAGGGATTGCAACGCCTGTGCGTCAAGCAGGGCCTGGTGACCGAGGCGTTGCCGCTTGAACGCGCGTTCCACCGCGGCGCCGATTCCGTTTTCCGGAATTAGGTCACCGCGCCCGCGATCAGGTCTCGACGCGCGCTCGGCCGGCGTTTTCCCCGAAAAACAAAGCCTGGCTCGCGATGCCCGCCACGAGGGACGGCTTGAACGGCTTGGTGACGAGGTAGGTCGGCTCCGCCCGCTGGCCAGTCAACAGCCGTTCTGGGAAAGCTGTGATGAAAATCACCGGCGCCCGCACCGTTTTCAGCAATTCAGCGACCACCGGCCATCAACTCGGCGCGGCGGTTTCCGCTTTTGGCGCGGGATATTCGCGCTCGGCGTTCCTCACTTACCTGCCGGCCTTCGTCGTCGCCGGCGGCGCGTGCCTGATCGCGGCGGGGCTCGTCATGACCGTCAAGCGCAACGAGCCAAAGCCGGCGGTCGCCCTGCCCTGACCTTCAGCCCCGGCGAACGCCCGGGCGAGGGAACGCGTGAACGAGGCCGAGCGGCCTCCGCGTCATCCCGCCGCGGCCGCTTGCCCTTTCCGCGAAGTGGAGGCATTCTAAAAATATTCGCTGATAGCGACTGAACGTTTCTTCCGGGAGGAAATATCGATGAGCACGCATGACAAAGGCCGCCGCGCCTTTCTCATCAACACCGCTGCGGGAGTCGGCGCCGCCACCACCGCTTTGTTGCCGGAAACGCAGGCGCAAGCGCAAGCCCCGGCGGCGGCGGCGCAGCCCCAGTCCATGAGCATGGCGATGCCGATGCCGCATGCGCCCGCCGGGCTGCAAGGCGCCGGCCAGCGCGCGTTCTTCAACGAGGAAAACGCCGCCACGGTCGCCGCGTTCAGCGAGCGGATCATGCCGGGCGCGCCCGGCAAGCCCGGCGCGAACGACGTCGATGTCGTCAACTACATCGATCTCGCGCTTTCCGGGCCCTACAAGGATTTCCGCGAGTTCTACCGCACGGGTTTGAACCAGCTCGAAGCCTATTGTCAGGGCGCTTACAAGAAGTCCTTCACCGATCTCACAGACGCGCAGAAGGACGAAGTGATCGGGGCGCTGGAAAGCGGCAAGGCGACTGGCTTCGAGTGGCCGCGCGCGCAACAGTTCTTCGCCACCCTGCGCACGCACACCATCGAAGGCATGTTCGCCGACCCCGTGTATGGCGGCAACAAGGATTTCGCGGGCTGGCGCCTCGTCGGCTTCCCGGGCGCGCAGGAAACGTTCACACCCGCGGATTTGCAAAGCAGCGGCCCCTATACGCGAACGCAGATCATGGGCATGCAATCCACCGGCCGGAGGACCGCCCCATGAGCGCTCTCAAGACAGACGTTGTCATCGTCGGCGTCGGCGCCGCCGGCGGCATTCTCGCCGCCGAACTCGCCGCGTCCGGCCTGAAGGTCATCGGGCTCGAGCGTGGTCCGCGTTTAAAGACCGCTGACTTCATGTCGCACGACGAGCTCCGCTATTTCCAGAGGCAGGACACGCGCCCGGACACGAAGACGCAGCCGGTCACCTGGCGGCCGAACAAGGATGCCCGCTCGGTTCGGATGGATGGGCTGAATTACGGCAATCAGGCGGGCGGCGGCACGGTTCACTACGGCGGCATCTCCTGGCGCTTTCACGAGGACGATTTCCGCGTTCGTTCAAGCACGACCGAGCGCTACGGCGCCGCGGCGATTCCTCAGGATTCGGCCGTCGCCGACTGGCCCTTGAGCTACGCCGATCTCGCGCCCTTCTACGACCGCGTTGAAAACGACCTGGGCGTTTCGGGAAAAGCCGGCAACATCATGGGGCGCAAAATCGACGGCGGCAATGTGTTCGAAGCGCCGCGGTCGGGCGAGTTCCCCAACCCCGCGCTGGTCATGACGCATTCCGACACCCTGTTCGCCGACGGCACGCGCAAACTTGGCTATCACCCGTTTCCCACGGCGCGCGCGATTCTGTCGCAGCCCTACAAAGACCGCCCGGGATGCACCTACTGCGGCTTTTGCCAAACGTTCGGGTGTCACGTCGGCGCGAAGTCGAGCATTCTCGTCACCAAGCTTCCCGAGGCGGACAAGACGGGCAACTTCAAGCTGATAACAGGCGCGATGGTCTATCGCGTCGACACCGACGACAAGCGCGCGACCGGCGTCTCCTACTACGGCGCCGACGGATCGGAGAACTCGATCGAGGCGGATATCGTCATCGTCACGCCCTATATCTACGACGCGACGCGGCTTTTGCTGCTCTCGAAGACGGATAAATTCCCCAACGGACTCGCGAATTCGAGCGGGCTCGTCGGCAAGGGCCTGATGGCCCAACCCGGCGCGCGGGCCTTCGCCGTGTTCGACGACCAGTTCACCAATCTTTACATGGGGCCGAGCAACCAGAAACACACGATCGACGACTTCAACGCCGACAACTTCGATCACGCCGGCCTCGGATTCATCCGCGGCGCGCAGATATCGGTATCATGCGCCGCGCTCGACGCGGGCCCCATCGGCGTCGCCACGAACATGACCCCGCCGCCGGGAACGCCGTCGTGGGGCGCCGCCTACCGCGATTTCCTATCGCAATATTACGCGCGCTATGTGGCCGTCACATCGCAGGTGGAGCAGTTGCCCTATCACGATCAGACGATCGATCTCGATCCGAATATCCGCGACGCGTGGGGCCTTCCCGCCCCGCGCCTGACGTATGACTGGCGCCGCCCGGATGAACTGAAGCGTGTCGCGTTCATGCAGAACAAGGTCCAGGAGATTGGACGCGCCATGGGCGCGAGCAAGGTCTGGGTCGGCGGCACAGGAAATGGCTCGCCCGGCGGCCACCCCTCGGGCGGCACGCGAATGGGCAACAACCCGACGGATTCGGTCGTCAACAAATATGGCCAGACTTGGGATCTTCCCAATCTCTTCGTGGTTGGCAGTTCCACCTATCCGACAATCTCGTCCTACAACACCACAACGACCATTCAGGCGCTCGCCTTCATGACGGCGGACGCCTTGGTCAACAAATACAAGAAAAGCCCTGGCCAATTGCTTTAAGGGGCGGTTTCGCGGCGGCCGCGCGGTCGCCGCGGGCCGTCGGGATTCAGCGCGCCCTCCGTGGCGCAGGCGCGCGATCAAGGTCGGCGGCGTTGCCCGCTGAAAGGCCGGCGACACCGTTGTCGTCAGGGATCAAGCCGCCTAGGTCCGCCCTGACCCCACACGAAGCCCCGCCTTTCGCGGGGCTTTACGACGATATTCATCGGTCGGCGGTTAGGCGATAGTTCAATTCGATCGCGTTGGGCGAACTGCCGGAAGGACGCCATGCCGTGTAGTCCGGCGTGGGATCAGGGTCGCTCGGAAGATCCAGCGTCCACGACTGCGTCGGTGCGCCGGGGACCGTGAGGGTAATCGTCCGACGGCCAGTTTTGTAGGACATCGTAACATTGCCAAGAATCACCACCTGATTTCCTTGGTGACCCCGCCAGCGTGGGTTGGCAGAGCCCGGCCAGGTTCGCCCTCCCTCGTCGAGAACGATTTCAATATCTTTGCCATCCGCGGGCGCGGGCATATCCGCTGGGAGGCGAAATTGCAGCGCGAGAGTCATAAAGCCGTGTGTCAGATAGGGCGATCGTATGAATTCGTACCACCCCGACCAGGCGAGGCCGCCAACGGCGACGAGAACGATCGCGGCGAAGGGACGAGAAATGCGCTTCGCTGGCGCGTGTCGAGCCGGTGGCGTTGCCGCGGCGCCGTCGGACGACGGGGACGCTGGCTCTAAGGGGGCAGCTACGGCGGCGACGCGTTGAGCGACCATGCCGAACTTCACAAACAGAAAGACGCCGGCGACGAACCCGATTACCCCGCCGATGGATCCAATGTCGAAAGCACCCATCGCAATGGCGCCATCGCGATCCGGGCCGCCTAAACCGACCACCGTAAACGCCAGGCCGGCCCATCCAGCGAGCGCGCCGAGAACGCCTGTAAGGAAGCCGAGAAGGCCCGTAAGGAAGCCGTGGACAATCCGCATGGCTGAAGCTCACATATAGCTAGGCGCCATCTACGTTAGCGGATGGGGGGTCTGATGTGACGAAACGCACAACAAGAAGCCCGCGCCAATCGTGAACCAGAGCCGCGACAACCAACCGTCTGGCGCCGTCGGCGACGCGTTCGACGAGGCCTGGACCTATTTGCGCCTTGCGCAATCCGCCGACACATCGACCAATCAGTTCAGCGCCAAGTCGATTTTCACACTTGACTCGTCGTGACCCGCTTGCCTTCGCTTGTGATCACGATGTGTGACGGGCTGAGCGACTATCTTCTTCTAAGCCATTGAAATAATATGACTTTTAGTCAGTGGCTGGGGGACCTGGATTCGAACCAAGATTGACGGAGTCAGAGTCCTAAAATCGACAATTCCGCCCGTTGCCACAACCCGCCAGACGATGCTTAATATCACGTAATTATTGATCTTTTGCTTCGTCTTGTTTCCGAGCGTGTCTGGCAGTATTCTCCCTTTTGGTAGCCCAGTGGTAGCCCATGAGGTAGCACGATGCCGACCGCGAAACTCACAAAGCGCCGCATTGATGAAGCAAAGCCGATCGCGAAGCGCACGGTGCTGTGGGACAGTGAAGTGCACGGCTTTGGCTTGCGCGTGACGCCGGCCGGCGAGCGCACCTACGTCCTGAAATACCGCCACAGGGGCGGCCAACGCTGGTTTTCAATCGGGCGGCACGGATCGCCTTGGACGCTCGAGCAAGCACGCAAAGAGGCGCAGCGATTGCTTGGTGAAGTGGCGCGAGGCGATGACCCGGCCGCAACCAAGGGGGCGGACCGGCAAGCCTTGAACGTCGCGCAATTGTGCGACCTCTACTTGGCTGAAGGCGCGAGTCACAAGAAGCCTCTGACACTCAAGGCCGACGTGGGGCGCATTGAACACCACATCAAACCCCTTCTTGGCCGAAAACGGGTGGACGCAATCTCACGGGGCGACGTTGAGCGGCTGATCGTCGATGTTATTGCGGGCAAGACCGCGCAATCCGCACCAAATCCCCGTGGGCGCGGCACGTTGGCGAAGGGCGGCCGGGGAGTCGCCGGGCAGTGTGCGACCCTTGTTGGGACGCTGATGGCCTTTGCCGTTCGTAGGGGATTACGCGCTGAAAACCCGGCGCATGGCCTGAAGAAGCCGCCCGTCCGCAAGATGGAGCGTTTTCTCTCCGAAGTCGAAATCGGGCGGCTTGCACTCACGCTTGACGCATATCGATCCGAGGGTGGCAACGAGTTTGCCGTCGCCGCCCTCAGGCTTCTTTTGCTGACCGGCGCGCGGCGAAATGAAATTCTATCGCTCGAATGGCGTGACGTGAATTTTGAACGGCAGTGCCTTCGACTTCGCGACTCCAAGACCCGCGAGAAAGTCATTTTTCTGAATGCACCCGCGCTCGCGATTTTGCAGGGATTGCCGCGAATCGGTGACAACCCGCATGTGATCGTCGGCAACGAATCGGGCAGTTACCTGAAGGGCCTCGACAAGATTTGGACGAATGTTCGCACGCGCGCGGGGCTTACCGACGTACGCATTCACGATTTGCGCCATTCGTTCGCCTCCGTCGGCGTCGCCGGTGGGTTGTCGCTGCCAGTCTTAGGAGCATTGCTCGGCCATCGACAGGCGATGACAACAGCGCGCTATGCGCACCTTTCGGCGGACCCATTGCGCGCGGCGAATGAGGCTGTCGGTACGCGACTTGCGGCGATGATGGAAAAAGAAACATCGTCCGGCGGTTCCGTGATCACTATTCGCGGGAGGCTTCCGTGACACCCAAGCCGCGCGCTGACAAACCTCAATGGTTTCTGCAAAAGGACTACAGCTACCTAAAGAATCTCACTCCAAGCGGCTGGCGCACTGAACTTGGTCATTGCGTGAAGCGCCTGGAGAATATTAGGCTGCAAAATGCCGGCGAGCCCTCTTACGAATGCATGTGGCGACAACCTTTAGGCGAAGACGTCAATTTGCCCCTCGGATGGCCTCCAACGCCGGCCGTGGAAGTTGTTGAGCGGGCAGATCAAGCCA
>CAIKAR010000048.1 GCA_903825465.1 uncultured Hyphomicrobiales bacterium
GAGTTCTTCCGCGACAACGGCATGCACGCCGTGATCATCTACGACGATCTCTCCAAGCAGGCGGTCGCCTATCGCCAGATGTCGCTGTTGCTGCGCCGCCCGCCGGGCCGCGAGGCCTATCCCGGCGACGTGTTCTATCTCCACTCGCGCCTGCTGGAACGGTCGGCGAAGCTCTCCGACGCCAATGGCGCGGGCTCGCTGACGGCGCTGCCGGTCATCGAGACGCAGGCCAACGACGTGTCGGCCTACATTCCGACCAACGTGATCTCGATCACCGACGGCCAGATATTCCTCGAGACCGACCTGTTCTACCAGGGCATTCGCCCGGCGGTTAACGTCGGTCTTTCCGTGTCGCGCGTCGGCTCGTCGGCGCAGACGAAGGCGACGAAGAAAGTCGCCGGCAAGATCAAGGGCGAATTGGCGCAGTACCGCGAAATGGCGGCCTTCGCGCAGTTCGGCTCAGACCTCGACGCGGTGACGCAGCGCCTGCTCAACCGCGGCGCGCGCCTGACGGAACTGTTGAAGCAGGACCAGTTCTCGCCGCTGAAGATGGAAGAGCAGGTCTGCGTCATTTACGCCGGCGTCAACGGCTACCTCGACAACCTGCCGGTCAACCGCGTCAAGGCCTTCGAGGAAGGCTTGCTGTCGACCGTCCGCACGGGCAATTCCGCGCTGCTGAACTCCATCCGCGATTCGAAGGATCTGTCGGACGGCGACGCGGCGACGCTGAAAAGCGTGGTCGAGTCGTTCACCAAGAGCTTCGCGTAATTCCTTTTTTCGATTGACCCTCCGGCCCCCCGCGGGGCGGGAGGGGGAGACGCGCTGAACATGGCCTCCCTCAAGGACCTGCGAAACCGCATTACGTCGATCAAATCGACGCAAAAAATCACCAAGGCCATGCAGATGGTCGCGGCGGCGAAGCTGCGCCGCGCCCAGTTGGCGGCGGAGGCGGCGCGCCCCTATTCCGAGCGCATGGAAGCGGTGCTGTCGAACGTCGCCTCCGGCGTCAGCGGCGGCCCCCGGCTGTTGTCGGGCACCGGCAAGGACGACACGCATCTGCTGGTTGTCTGCTCCGCCGAGCGCGGCCTCTGCGGCGCGTTCAACTCCTCCATCGCCCGCCTCGCCCGCGACAAGGCGAACGCGCTGATCGCGCAGGGCAAGACGGTCAAGATCATCTGCGTCGGCAAGAAGGGCTACGATCAGCTTCGCCGCCTGTTCGACAAGAACATCATCGAGTTGATCGAACTGCGCTCCGTTCGGCAAATGGCGTTCGCCAACGCCGAGCCCATCGGCAAGAACATCATCGCCCGTTTCGAGGCCGGCGAGTTCGACGTCTGCACGCTGTTTTTCTCGCGCTTCCGCTCGGTGATTCTTCAGATACCAACCGCGCTGCAACTGATTCCCGCGGTTATTTCGAAGGCCGAGGGCGACGCCGCCGCGGCGTCCTACGAATACGAGCCGGACGAGGAGGAAATCCTCGCGTCGCTGCTGCCGCGCAACATCTCGGTGCAGGTGTTCCGCGCGCTGCTCGAAAACGCCGCCTCCGAGCAGGGCGCGCGGATGAGCTCGATGGACTCCGCCACCCGCAACGCCGGCGAGATGATCAAGAAGCAGACCATCACCTACAACCGCACGCGGCAGGCGATGATCACCAAGGAACTGATCGAAATCATTTCGGGCGCCGAAGCGCTCTGACCGAATCGAGAGGATAAAGACCATGGCAACAGCCCTGAACACCACCGGCCGCGTCACCCAGGTGATCGGCGCCGTCGTCGACGTGAAGTTCGACGGCGAACTGCCGCCGATCCTCAACGCGCTGGAGACGCAGAATCAGGGCGCGCGCCTCGTGCTCGAAGTCGCCCAGCACCTCGGCGAGAATTCGGTGCGCTGCATCGCGATGGACTCCTCGGAAGGCCTGACCCGCGGCCAGCAGGTGCAGGACACGGGCAACCCGATCATGGTGCCCGTTGGCCCGGAATGCCTTGGCCGCATCATCAACGTCATCGGCGACCCCGTCGACGAGGCGGGCCCGGTCCCGACGCAGAAGCGCCGCGCCATTCACCAGCCCGCGCCGAGCTATTCGGAGCAGGCGACGGAAGCGCAGATTCTTGAAACCGGCATCAAGGTCGTCGATCTCCTCGCGCCCTACGCCAAGGGCGGCAAGATCGGCCTGTTCGGCGGCGCGGGCGTCGGCAAGACCGTGCTGATCATGGAGCTCATCAACAACGTCGCCAAGGCGCACGGCGGCTATTCGGTGTTCGCCGGCGTTGGCGAGCGCACCCGCGAGGGCAACGACCTCTATCACGAGATGATCGAGGGCGGCGTCAACAAGAAGGGCGGCGGCGAGGGCTCGAAGTGCGCGCTTGTGTACGGCCAGATGAACGAGCCTCCGGGCGCGCGCATGCGCGTGGCGCTGTCGGGCCTGACGGTCGCCGAGGAGTTCCGCGACCAGGGCCAGGACGTGCTGTTCTTCGTCGACAACATCTTCCGCTTCACGCAGGCGGGTTCGGAAGTGTCGGC
>CAIKAR010000049.1 GCA_903825465.1 uncultured Hyphomicrobiales bacterium
CAGCGCGCGCAGCAGCTTGACCTGCGTCTCCAGCGGCAATTCGCCGATCTCGTCGAGAAACAGCGTGCCGCCGTGGGCCTCGGCGAATTTCCCGACATGCTTGTCGACGGCGCCGGTGAAGGCGCCCTTCTCGTGGCCGAACAGGATGGACTCGACCAGGTTCTCCGGCAGCGCGCCGCAGTTGACCGTGACGAAGGCTTTGCCGCGCCGATCCGAAACGCCCTGGATGGCGCGCGCGACCAGCTCCTTGCCGACGCCCGATTCGCCCTCGATCAGCACGGGGATCGTCGATTTCGCGGCGCGTTCGCCAAGGCCGATGATGCGGCACATTTCCGGCGAGCGTGTGACAATGTCCTTGAAGCTCATGGTGCCGGTCGTGCGCTTCGAAACGAGGCGCAGCTCTTCTTCAAGCGCGTCGACCCGCATGGCGTTCTTGATCGAAACCTGCAGCCGCTCGGCGCCGACCGGCTTGACGACGAAGTCGAGCGCGCCCGCCCGCATGGCCGAGATGATCGCGTCGATCGAGCTGTGCGCGGTCTGGACGATGACGGGCGTGGCTATCTTGCGCTCGCGCATGCGGCCCAGCACGCCCATGCCGTCGAGGTCGGGCATCACCAAATCGAGAATGAGGCAATCGACCGGCGAGGGCTCGTTCGATTGCAGCCTCGCCAGCGCCGCTTCGCCGCCTTCGACGGCTTCCACATTGTAGCCGAAGCGGCGCACCATGGCTTCCAACAGCCGGCGCTGAACGGGGTCGTCGTCGGCTATCAAAATGGTTGAGGGCATGCGTTTTTTCTTCCCGGGCGGGCCGACGCCGCCCTGTTGAGCAGGCATGTTGCGCGAACAGGGTAAATGGGCTGTTAATGAGCGGACCCCGCCGCTTTTCCCGGCGTTGATCCCAGCTTCGCCATTGCGTATGCAGCCGGGCTCCGTCAATCGAAAGAACCTTTCGACATGTCCCACCCCTCGCACGCCGTTTCGGACACCGCCTTGGGCGATCCGCCCGAGTGGGATCTTGGCGACCTTTATCCTGGCCGCGATTCGCCCGAGTTCGCCGCAGACATCGCCGCCATGGAATCGGAGTGCGCGGCGTTCGCGGCCGAGTATCGCGGCGGAATCGCGGAGATCGCCGCCGCGCCCGACGCCGGCGCGCTGCTGTTCGACGCGGTGAGGCGCTACGAGGCGATCGACGACCGCATTGGACGGATCATGTCGTTCGCGGGGCTGCTGCACGCCGAAAACGTCGCCGACCCCTTGCGCGCCAAGTTCTACGGCGACACGCGGGAAAAAGTGACGAGCGCCTCGACCGAGCTGCTGTTCTTCCAGTTGGAACTCAACCGCGTCGACGACGCCCTGCTCGACAAGGCGATGGCGGCGCCGCCGCTCGACCATTTCAAGCCCTGGCTCGTGGACATCAGGCTGGAGAAGCCGCACCAGCTCGAAGACCGCGTCGAACAGCTCTTTCACGAAAAGTCGACGACATCGGCCGGCGCGTTGAACCGCCTGTTCGACGAGACGATGGCGGCGTTGCGTTTCAGGGTCGGCGACCAGGAACTCAGCCTGGAGCCCGCGCTGAACATGATGCAGGACGCGGACGAGGCCACGCGCCACCGCGCGTCCGACGCCATCGCGGCGACGCTCAAGGAAAACCTGCGGGTCTTCGCCTTTGTCACCAACACGCTGGCGAAGGACAAGGAAATCTCCGACCGTTGGCGCGGTTTTTCGGACGTGGCGGATTCGCGCCACCTTTCGAACCGCGTCGAGCGCGAGGTTGTCGACGCGCTGGTCGCGGCGGTGCGCGACGCGTATCCCCGCCTGTCGCACCGCTATTACAAGCTGAAGGCCAAGTGGTTCGGCAAGGACGCGCTGAACCATTGGGACCGCAACGCGCCGCTGCCCGACGCGCCCTCCAAACACTACGCGTGGGAGGAGGCGCGCGGCGTCGTGCTCGGCGCCTACGCCGGTTTTTCGCCGCGCATGGCCGACATCGCCCGCGACTTCTTCGACAAGCGCTGGATCGACGCGCCGACGCGGCCCGGAAAGGCGCCCGGCGCCTTCGCGCATCCGACAACGCCCTCGGCGCATCCCTATGTGCTGCTGAACTACATGGGCAAGCCGCGCGACGTGATGACGCTGGCCCACGAACTCGGCCATGGCGTGCATCAGGTGCTGGCGGGGCACAACGGCGCGCTGATGGCGCCGACGCCGCTGACGCTCGCCGAAACCGCAAGCGTTTTCGGAGAGATGCTGACCTTCCGCGCGCTGCTGGCGGCCTCGGCGCCAGGGCAGCGCCGCGCCTTGCTCGCCTCGAAGGTCGAGGACATGCTCAACACCGTGGTGCGGCAGATCGCCTTCTATTCCTTCGAGCGCAAGCTGCACGAAGCGCGGCGCGCGGGCGAGCTCACGTCGGAGCGGATCTGCGAATTGTGGATGAGCGTGCAGGCCGAAAGCCTCGGGCCGGCGATCAAGCTGGGGCCGGGATACGAGACCTTCTGGGCCTATATCCCGCATTTCATCCATTCGCCGTTCTACGTTTACGCCTACGCGTTCGGCGATTGCCTGGTGAACTCGCTCTATGGCGTCTATCAGAACGCCAGCGCCGGCTTCGTCGAGAAATATTTCGCCATGCTGGCGGCCGGCGGCACCAAACATCATTCGGAATTGCTGGCGCCCTTCGGCCTCGACGCGCGCGATCCGAAGTTCTGGGCGATAGGCCTGTCGATGATCGAAGGGATGATCGCCGAGCTGGAGGAGATGAGCGTTTAGCGCCGCCACCGCGCCCGCTTATCGCTCCCTTAACTCGCCCGTATTACGCCGTAGGCGCCGTTCCGGCCCGCGATTCGCGGCCACAGATCGCTGGGATCCATGTTCGAACGCCTCTATCGCTGGACAATCTCGCTCGCGGAGAGCCCCCGCGCCACCTGGGCGCTCGCCGCCGTCGCCTTCGCGGAGAGCTCGTTTTTTCCGCTGCCGCCAGACATCGTGCTCGCGCCGATGGTGGTCGCGAAACCGCGACGCGCATTTTTCTACGCCGGCGTTTGCACCGTGGCGTCGGTGCTCGGCGGCTGCCTTGGCTACGCGATAGGCGCGCTGCTTTACGACACCGTCGGGCAGTGGCTGATCAACCTCTACGGCTACGGCGAAAAGCTCGAGGCGCTGCGGATCTTTTACGCGCGGTGGGGCTGGCTGTTCATTCTCGTGAAGGGCATGACGCCGATCCCTTTCAAGCTCGTCACCATCCTCAGCGGCCTGCTTGGCTACAACTTTCCGCTGTTCGTGGCGTTGGCGGCCATCACCCGCGGCGCGCGGTTCTTCCTCGTGGCCGGGGTGCTGAATTACTTCGGCGAGCCCCTGCGCGCGGCGCTCGAAAAATATTTCGCGTGGTTTCTGGGGATCGTGCTGGTCTGCGTGGTGGGCGGCTTCTACCTCGCCGCGCGCATGTTCTAGGCCTCGGTTGGCGGCGTCACCGCATGCGCCTGGCCGCCGCCTTCACGGCTCGCAAAATTTCCGGATAGGCGGCGCAGCGGCAGAGATTGCCGGCGAGGTGGTCGCGGATTTCCGCGTCCGAGGGGTCGCGGTTCCGCTTCAACAGGTCGCACGTCATCAAAACGAAGCCCGGCGTGCAGAAGCCGCATTGAAACGCCCCCTCGTCGATGAAGGCCTGTTGGACAACGCCAAGGTTTCCTCCGGCGTCGAGGCCTTCCACCGTTTCGATGGATTTTCCATCCACCAGCAGCGCCAGCGTCAGGCAGCCCGACACCGCGACGCCGTCGACGAGCGCCGTGCAGCAGCCGCACATGCCTTGTCCGCAGCTTTCGCGCGCGCCGAACAGATCGAAGCGCCTCAGCAGATCCACCAGGTTGTGATGGGTCTCGACGCGCGCCGACGCCGGCCTTCCGTTGAGCGTGAACCCGATTGCGACTTCCCGCGCCGCCATCGCCCTATTCCTTTTCCATGGCGCGCAGCGCGTTGAAAACCGCCTCCGGCGTGATCGGCAGGCTCGTCAGCCGAACGCCGACGGCGTCGTGTATCGCGTTGGCGATGGCCGGCGACACGCCGAACGTCGCGCTTTCGCCCACGCCCTTGGCGCCGAACGGACCCGATTTCTGACGGGCCTCGACGATGTGGTTTTCGATGTCGCGCGGGATGTCGTTGAAGCCGGGAATCTTGTAGTCGGCGAACGACGGGTTGAGCAAAACGCCGTTGTCGAACGTCATCTCCTCGAAGCGGGTGAAGCCGTATTGCATCAGCGCGCCGCCCGACAACTGGGTCTCGACGATCGCGGGATTCAAAGGCCGGCCCAGGTCCGCCGCGTTGATCATCCTCAGCACGTCGAAACGCCCTGTTTCCGTGTCGACTTCCACTTCGACGCCCGTGCCGCCAACCATCCAGAACGGCGTGATGTTGTCGGACAGGCCGGTTCCCCGCGCGGGCGAGGCGTAGTCCGGAATGAACGAGCCGACGCCGACGACGTTGCCGGCCTGCATGCCGTATTTTTTCTTGAACAGGTCCGCGAACGAATAGTTCGATCCATCGGGCGTTCCCAGGCTCGCCGCCATTTCGGCGAGTTGGGCGCGCGCGTGCTCGGCCGCGCGCAAAACGGCGTGGCCCATGTGAAACGTCGAGCGCGAGCCGAGCGTCGCCATGTCGTAGGGCGTCGTGTCGGTGTCGGGATGCACGACGCGGATTTTCTCGGTTTCAAGGTTCAGAACCTCCGCCGCGATCTGCGCCATCGCCGTGTCGGAGCCCTGGCCCATGTCGACGGTGGACATTGAGAGCGTCGCGCTGCCGTCGCCGCCGATGTTGACGATCGCCATCGATGTCGTCGGCGCGATCGAAGCCTTGAAGCCCACCGCGATTCCGCGGCCGCGGCGGATGGTTCCCGTCCCGCGGTCGAAGGGCTTCGACCATTCCAGGCGCTCGGCGAGCTTTTCGAGCACGCCCGAAATTTCCGCGTCGCGCAATTTGGTGCCGGTCGCCTGCGGCCGGCCCTCGCGCAAGATGTTCTTGCGCCGGAATTCGAGCGGATCGATTCCCAGCCCGCGCGCGATCATGTCGGTGTGCGATTCGTAGGCCCACACAAGCTGCGGAATGCCGAAGCCGCGCAGCGCCCCGGCCGGCGGGCGGTTCGTGTAGAGCGCGTAGGAATCGATCGACACGTTTTCGATGTCGTAGGGGCCGGGCGCGGTGAAGCCCGATTTCTGCGTCACGCGCGGGCCGATGTCGGCGTAGGCGCCGCCGTTCCAGAACACCTCGCAGCGCCGCCCGGTCACGCGGCCGTCGTTCGTCACGGCGCTTTTGACGCGAAACGTGCTCGCGTGCTTGGTGATGGTGTAAAACTGCTCCTCCATCGTCAGCGACCATTTCACTGGCCGCCGCGTCAGCAGCGCGAGAAACGCGACGAGCGCCTCGAGCTTGATGTAGAGCTTGGCGCCGAAGCCGCCGCCGAGATGGGGCACTTTCACCCGCACGCGGTTCTCCGGCCAGCCGAGCAGCCGCGCGATTTCGATGCGCACGAAGGACGGGCTTTGCGAGGCCGTGTGGATCGTCAGGTTGTCGCCGTCCGGAATCGCCAGCGACACCATCGGTTCCAGCGGCGTGTGCATGACCTGCTGGGTGTGGAACTCGTGCTCGAAGACATGGTCGGCGGCGGCGAAGGCCGCGTCCACGTCGCCGCGTCGAAGCTGGTAGTCGAGCGCGATGTTGGTGTGGCGCTTGCCTTGCAAATGCTTGAGGTCGGGGAACATGCCCGCCGGCTTCAAAACCTCGTGAACGATCACGGGCGACGTCATGGCCTCGACCTCGTCGAGAACGGCCTCCAGCTCCTCGTATTCGCACGCGATCGCGCGCGCGGCTTCGGCGGCGACATAAGGATCCTCGGCGACGACGGCCGCGACTGGTTCGCCGAAGTGGCGCACTTTATCGAGCGCCAGCGCCGGCTGGTCGTGAAACGCGGGGCCGAAATAGGGTTCCGCCACGAGCGCGCGGATGTCCTCGCCGGTGAAAACGGCGAACACGCCGGGCATCGCCTTCGCCGCCGACGTGTCGATCGACTTGATGCGGGCGTGCGCGTGGACGCCGCGCAAAACCTTCACATGCAGCATGCCGGGCGCGACGATGTTGTGGACATATTCCGCCCGGCCCGAAACCTTCTTCCGCGCTTCGAGGCGCTTCACCGAGCGCCCGACTTGCCCGGCGGGCATGGTTCTTTCAACGGTCATGGCGCGCCTCCGCCGAGCGCTTCGTTCAGCGCGCGAACGAGATAAACGCGCAGCAGGGCTGTCTTGTAGGCGGCGCTTCCGCTGGGGCCGTCGGTCGTCCGCGCCTCGGCGGCGGCCGCTTGCGCGGCGTTCGCGAAGGCCGCGGCGTTGGGCGCGGCGCCGCGCAGCGCGGCC
>CAIKAR010000050.1 GCA_903825465.1 uncultured Hyphomicrobiales bacterium
GGTGGGCCGGTGTCAATTGTCGCCGACAGCGAAGGCGAAGCATTCGACGCCGCCGCGGTTTCGGCGAGCCTCGCCGGCGAAATCGCCGCCACTTTCGGACCGCCTGAATCGGAACCCCTGTCGGTCAGGGCCTACGCCGACGGCAGGCTTGTCGGCGGGTTGAATGGCGTCAGCCACTGGCGTTGGCTCTATATTCGTCATTTCTGGATCGACGCGGGTTGGCGCGGCGCGGGGCTCGGCCGCCGCCTGCTGACGCGGGCCGAAGACGAAGCCCGCGCCAAACACCGCGTCGGACTCTATCTGGACACATTCGACCCCGGGGCGGCGCGCTTTTACGAGCGTTGCGGGTTTCTAAAGTTCGGCGAAATCCCGGATTTCCCGCCGGGCCACACGCGGACGTTTCTCCGCAAAAGCCTTTAGGCGGCGCTGGCGCGATGTTCGCCAGCGCCGCCGTCAAATCTACTTGCCCATCGGCATCATGCCGCCAAGCGCGCCCGCGTCGGGGCCGGCGTCCGCGTCGGGAGCGGGCTCGGTTCGCTCGATCTTGGCGTTCTTGCGCAGGTTCATGACCAGCTCGGTCTGGGCTTTTTGCGCGACATAGTTGGAGATTTGGTCCTTGACCTCGTCGAAGGGCGGAAACTCCTTCGTCCGCTTGTCTTCAAGCCTGATGACATGCCAGCCGAATTGCGACTTCACAGGCTCCGAAATCTCGCCCTTTTTGAGCTTGAACGCGGCGTCGGCGAACTCCGGCACCATGCGGTCCTTGGTGAACCAGCCGAGGTCGCCGCCCTGCGAACCCGGATCCTTGGACACTTCGGTCGCGACCTTGGCGAAATCCTCGCCGGCCTTCAGGCGCTTCTCCACATCCTTGGCCTGATCTTCCGTTTCGACAAGGATGTGGCTGGCGTGGACCTCTTCCTCGGGTTTTTGCGCCTTGGCCGCGTCGTCGTAGGTCTTGTGCATGGCCGCGTCGGAGGCGGCGGTTTTAGCGACGCCGCCAAGCAACGCTTCCATCAGCACCTTGTCTTTGTAGTAGTCGGTCTTGTGGACGATTTCCGGCGTCGCGGCCGTCTTGTCGGCGATGAACTTCTTCGCGGCGAGCTTCATGTCGATGAGATAGTCGAGGGCGTAGGCGTCGCGCTGCGGACCCTGCAATTGCTCGGGAAGCGTCGGGCCAATGTCTTCGAGGGCGATCTTGACGTCGTCGTCGGTGATTTCGAGGCCGTCGACCTTGGCCAAAGTCTTGGCGAACGCGGGAGCGGCGGCGAAAAGCGCGGCGACGGAGAGGGCGATCGCGGCCGCGCGCGCGCGAACAGGTGGATTAAACGCCATTGCTGGAAATCTCCGGAATGTGAGGCGCGGCCAACCCGGCGCTTGCCCGATCCGCCTATTTTGCGGGAAACGACCCGCTCGAACAAGCCAATTCCACGTCAATGCGACATTCATGCGGTCGAAAATTGGCGACCCCGGTCGATTATCTGTAAATCAAACCCGGATTCAAACCGGGAGGACGCGCGTTGGCCGAGGCCGTGCCCATCAACGAGTTCAAGGACGCGCTGCTGTTTTTGACCGCGGCCGGCGTTGTGGTGCCGCTTTTCCGACGCATCAAGGTTTCGCCTGTCATTGGATTTTTGATCGCCGGGGTTGGCCTTGGCCCGTGGGGCGTTGGCGCCCTGGCGACGCGGTTTCCGTTCCTGGCCAACTTTCGTCTGGACCTCGGCGATTCGTCGCTCGCGGATCTCGGCGTTGTTTTCCTGCTGTTCATGATCGGTCTCGAACTGTCGTTCGAGCGCCTGTCGCGCATGCGGGCGCTGGTGTTCGGGCTGGGGTCGCTGCAAGTAGGGCTGTGCGCTTTGGCGCTTGGCGGCGCGGCGCATTTCGCCTTCGGCCAGCCGCTTCCCGCGGCCATCGTTCTTGGCGCGGCCTTGGCGCTGTCGTCGACGGCGGTTGTCATACCGACGCTTGTCGAAAGGCGCCGTCTGGGAACGCCCGCCGGCCGGGCGGTGTTCGCCGTGCTGCTGGCGCAGGATCTTCTGGTCGCGCCGCTGTTGTTCATGGTGTCGATGCTGGGCGGTGGCTTCGCGGGCGGCGTGGGCGACGCGTTGTTGTTCGCCGTCGCGCCGGCCGCCGCGGCGCTCGCGCTGATCGTCGGCGCCGGCCGCCGCGGCGCTCGCGCTGATCGTCGGCGCCGGGCGGCTGTTGCTGCGGCCGTTGTTTCATCAGGTGGCGCAGGCGCATTCCACCGAGTTTTTCATGGCGGCCTGCCTGCTGGTCGTCATCGGCACGGGCTTGATTTCCGCGGCGGCTGGATTGTCCATGGCCCTTGGCGCCTTTATCGCGGGCCTGCTGCTCGCGGAGACCGAGTATCGCCGCGAAATCGAAACCACCATCGAGCCGTTCAAGGGTTTGTTGCTGGGCCTGTTCTTCGTGTCGATTGGCGCGGGCCTCGACATCGGCGCGGTCGTCGCGTCGCCGCTGACGGCGCTGGGGCTGGCGGCTGGGATCATTTTCGTCAAGGCGGTCCTTGTTTTCATTTGCGCGCGGTCGTTCGGATTGAAAACGCCGGTCTCGCGCGAAGTCGCGCTGCTGCTGGGGCCCGGCGGCGAATTCGCCTTCGTCATGATCGTCGGCGCAATGGGGCTGGGCGTCGTCGACGCCCGGACCGGCGCGCTGGCCATGGTGGCTGTGACCCTGTCGATGGCGCTCATTCCGGCGTTGGCGGCGCTGGCCGCGCGCGTCCCGGCGCGGGTCGCGGCCGACGATTCGGACCTCGCCGATCTCGCGCCGCCGGACGCGGACGCCGAACGCGTCATCGTGATCGGCTACGGCCGGGTCGGCAAACTCGTGTGCGAACTGCTTGAGCGCCACGACAAACCCTTTGTCGCCATCGATGGCTCGGCCGGGCTCGTGCGGCGCGAGCGCGCCGGACGCGACAACATCTATTGGGGCGACGCGACGCGGATCGAGTTCCTGCGCAAATGCGGCATCGCCCAGGCCTCGGCCGTGGTGGTGACGCTCGACGCACCCCGCGCCTGCGAGCGGGTGGTGGAACTCGCGCGCAAGGAACGGCCGGACATAACGATCGTCGCGCGGGCGCGCGACGCCCACCACGCGACGCATCTCTACGAGCTTGGCGCCACGGACGCGATTCCGGAAACGGTCGAGGCGAGCCTGCAATTGTCGGAGGCGGTGCTCGTCGATGTGGGCGTGCCCATGGGCTATGTGATCGCCTCGATCCACGAAAAACGCGACGAATACCGCGCCATGTTCAAAGGCCGCGACGATGGCGGCGAACGCCGGGCGATCAAGATGTCCACGCGCGTGCGGGACATGGGAAAGACGCGCGGGGAGAAGTGACGCCTACTTCCTGGCGGCGAGCGCCGCCGCGCGCATCGACGTCAGCGTCGCGGTCGGCGTGCTGGCGTCGGTCGCGACCTTCAGGTGAATGATGGACGCGACGCCCGAAGCCACGCACCGCTCGAACGCGGGCGCGAAATCGGCGGTTTTTTCCACCGTCTCGCCGTGGCCGCCGTAGGCGCGCGCCAGCGCGGCGAAATCGGGGTTCCGCAGCGGCGTCGCCGTGACGCGGCCGGGAAAACGCCGCTCCTGGTGCATGCGGATGGTGCCGTAGTTCGAATTGTCGATGACGACGCAAACGATCGGCAAATCGTATTGAATGGCGGTGGCGAATTCCTGCCCGTTCATCAAGAAACAACCGTCGCCGGAGAAGCTCACAACCATGCGCTCGGGATGCAGGCGCTTGGCGGCGACGCCGGCCGGAACGCCGAAGCCCATCGAGCCCGACACGGGGCCCAGTTGCGTGCCCCATTCGCGGAAGCGCAGAAAACGCCCGATCCACAGGGTGTAGTTGCCCGCGCCGTTGGCGATGATGGCGTCTTTCGGCAGGCGGTCGCGCAGCCACAGCATGATCTCGCCGAGTTGGACGTCGCCGGGCATGACGGGGGCGGTTTCGCTGAACGCGCGGTATTCGGCGTTGGCGGCGCGGGTCTGTTCGGACCATGTGATCTTGTTCGGCGGCTGAAGGCTCTCAAGCGCCGCGGCGAAGGCGATCGGGGTCGCGTTGATGGCGAGGGTCGGCGCGTAGACGCGTCCGATCTCCTCGGCGCCGGCGTAGATGTGGACAAACTTCTGCCTCGGCGTGGGAATCTCGAAGAGTTCGTAGCCTTGGGACGGAACCTCCGCCATGCGTCCGCCCATCAGAACGATCAGGTCGGCGTTTTTTACGCGCGCGCGCAGCTTCGGATTCATGCCGAGCGCGAGCTCGCCGGCGAAATTGGGATGCTCGGAGCTGAAGAGCGCGAGGCGCCGGAACGAGGGCGCGATCGGCAGGTCGAAACGCTCGGCGAAACGCCGCAGCGACGCGCAGGCGGCGGGGTTCCAGACCGAGCCGCCCACGATGATCATCGGCCGCTCGGCCGCCCACAGGAGCTTTTGCAATTCGGCCATCTGCGTCTGGCCCGGCCAGGTCGCCACCGGCTCGACGCGCAGGGCGTCGGCGACGTCGGCGCGGTCGTTCTGCATGTCCTCCGGGAGCGCGATGACGACGGGGCCGGGGCGGCCCTGCATGGCGGTGTGGAAGGCGCGCTGCACGATTTCGGGAATGCGCGCGGCGTCGTTGACCTCGACGACCCATTTGGCGAAGGAGCCATAGACCTTCTCGTAGTCCATCTCCTGAAACGCGCCGCGGCCGCGCGCCTCGCGCTGCACCTGGCCGATGAACATGACGACCGGCGAACCGTCGTGTTCGGCGATATGGATGCCGGCCGAGGCGTTGGTGGCGCCGGGGCCGCGGGTGACGAACACGACGCCCGGGCGCCCGGTGAGGCGCGCGCTGCAATCGGCCATCATCGCCGCGCCGCCTTCTTGCCGGCACACGGTGATCTCGATGTTGGCGTCGTGGAAGGCGTCGAGCACCGAAAGATAGGATTCGCCCGGCACGCAGAAGACATGCTGAACGCCCTGGGCGACGAGCTGATCGACGAGGATTTGGGCGCCGGTGCGGCTGTTGTCGGACATGCGGTGATTCTCGGCTGTGATTCTCGCGCGCGGAATCGCGTTTCCCACGGCGTGCCGCCGGTGGCGGGCGTTGTCAAGAAGACACGCGCGGCGGAGGCCGAAGGCCGCTTGTTCCCACCGCAGGGTTCGCTATGTTCGTTTCGGAGGAAACCCAATGCGTCTCGCAGCCACCGCCGCCGTCATTCTTGTCGCCGCCTGCGCCGCCGCGCGCGCCGACGACGCGGCCGATTTCATCGCCGGCAAGACAAAGCAATGCCCGGGCTGCCAGTTGAACGATCAGCGCTTCAAGGGACGCGAGCTGCCGGGCGCCGACCTCTCCGGCGCCTCGCTGCGCGGCGCGGTGTTTCACCGCGCCAAGCTCGCCGGCGCGAAGTTCGGGGGCGCCGACCTCGCCAACGCCAACCTCAACAAGACCGACCTCAAGAGCGCCGGCCTCGCCAAGGCGGAGTTGAAGAACGCGATGTTCTACGAGGCCGACATGAGCCTCGCCGACCTTTCGGGCGCCGACCTCGCGGAGGCCAAGATGGGCAAGGCGCGCATGGTGCGCGCCAAGCTCGACGGCGCCGCGTTCAGGGAGACGGTGCTCAACGACTCCCGGCTTGACGATGTCCACGCCGTTGGCGCGACCTTCGTCGACAGCAATCTGAACGGCGCCTCGCTCCGCCGCGGCGATTTCACCGGCGGCGCGTTCCAGGACTGCGGCCTGGTCGGCGCGCAGTTTCGCGAGGCGAAGCTGGCGGGCGTGAAATTCACGGACTCGGATTTGTACGACGCCGATTTCAGCGGGGCCGACTTGACCGGCGCGGATTTTTCCGGCGCGCGGCTGACGCGGGTGAATTTCGACGGCGCGAAACTGGACGGCGTGATTTACAAAGGCGCGCTGATGCCGGACGGGACGGAGCACGAGTAGGGGCGGCGCCGCTTACGCCGCCGCCGGACCTCTCGCCCGCCGGATCATCCCCCGCTGCGGGTCGTAGCCAATCGCCGCGATCACGAAAAACCCGACCGCGCAGCCCAGCACCACCAGCGCCGACACCCAGTCGAACATTCCGTAAAGCGCGAAGCGGCAGAGCTCCACCGCGCTGGTGAACGGGTTTATCACGGCGGCGAGATAGACCGCCTCGGCGCCGCCCTCGCGCAATTTCCATAAGGGATAGAGCGCCGAGGATGTGAAGAACATCGGGAAGATGACGAAGTTCATCGCGCTGGCGAAATTTTCGAGTTGGCCGATGTGGACCGACAGCACGAGGCCCATCGAGCCCAGCATCAATCCCGCCGCGACGAGCGCCGGAAACACCGAGACATAGCCCGACCAGGGGAAATCGATGTCGAAGAACGACGCGATAAAAAGGAACACGTAGCTCTGGATCACCGACAGCGCCGTGCCCGCGACGAGCTTGCAAGCGAGCAGAATCCAGCGGGGCAGGGGGGCGGTGAGCAACAGCCGCATGACGCCCATCTCGCGGTCGTAGACCATCGACAGCGACGACAGCATGCCGTTGAACAAAAGCACGATGCCAAGCAGGCCCGGCACGATGTAGGTTTGATAGGTGATGTAGGTCTTGTAGGGCGGAATGATCGACACGCCGAAGACGTTCTGAAATCCCGCGGCGAACACCACGAGCCAGAACAACGGCCGCACGATGCCCGACAGCAGCCGCCCGCGCTGCTGCGCGAATTTCACCACCTCGCGCGTGGTGACCGCGCTGGCCGCCCGCCAGACATGCGCTAGAACCATTCCACTCACCTGTTCAGATGGCACGTTGTTTCGGGCTCGTCGTCGCCCAGCGTGTCGAGCACGTCCTTTTGATGCAGGAAGCCCTCGATAGGCGCTTCGGCGACGACGGAATAGGGGCTCCCCAAAAGGATGCCCTGCCGCATCTGGTGGTCCCACGGGCGGATGCTCATCGCCTCGCCCTTGTCGCCGTCGAAACTGCCCGGGCCCAGGATGAACGCGCGGCGCGCCTTGAAGTCGCCGCCGTTGGTGCGCAGCGCCGATTGCGTGATGAGCTTCACCGCCATCCACGCCGCGAAATCGGGGCTGTCCATGTGGCGGCCGTTGGCGAGTTTTGAAAAGCGCGTGTTCACCTGGGGCGCGCCATTGTGATCCCACGTCCAGTGCCACGCCGCGGGCACGAGATCGCTCGCGCCGACGACGGGGCGCGGACGCACCGTGTGATAGGAAACCTCGCGCACGAAATCGTAGTCGATGTCGGCGACGAAGGTCACGTCCCAGTCGGCGTTGATGGCGCTGAGAAGCGCCGGATTGTTTTTTTCGCGCTCGCGCGGGTCGGTGCCCGGCGTGAAGTCCTGCGTCGCCACGATGCGCGCGCCGAATTTCTTGGCCGAGCGCTCGTAGGCCTCGGCGGTCTCATTGTCCTCGGGCTTCGGCCCGCGGAAAACCAGGATGTTGCGCCATTTCTTCGACACGAGGAACTGGTTCAGCCCATCCATCAATTGCGCGCGGCTCGGCATCGTGTGGACGATCTCGGGCGAGCACAGGTCGCGGCGCAGCCAGTCCTCCGGCGCGCTGACATTGAACAGCAGGAGGTCGCGCCCCTTCACCGCCGCGGCGATGGCGCGGAACGCCTCGGCCGGCGCGTCGACGATGAAGAAGTTCACGCCGGCGTCGTTGGCCTTCACAATCGCGTCCGCCATCTCCTCCGGGGTTTTCACCGTCACGCGTTCGAGCTGGTGGTCCGCCTTCAAGACGCGGCTCAGCGGCTTCGCGTCGTTGACGCCGAGCGTCGCGCCGGCGAAGGGATGGTCGCGGTCGAGCAATATATAGCGCGCGAAGGCCCTCAGTGGCTCGTAGCGCGCGTCGTCGGCGAGTTCGACGTAATCGATCGTCATGCGCGGGGGAGCGGCCGGCGGGGCGGGCGTTTGCGCGCGCGCCACCGTGGCGCAAAGCGCCGCGGCCAGAAAGGCGAGCTTATTCATCGATGACGACGCCCCACGGAATGCGGCCCACGGCCACCGATTGCAGCGCCTTGCGCGACGCCGTGTCGACGATGGTGATGTCGTCGCCCAGGCCGTTTGCGACATAGGCCGTCTTCTCGTCCTTCGACAGCGTCACGCCCCAGGCGCGCTTGCCGACGAGCACATAGTTCTGCACGGCGCGCGTCGCCACGTCGACGAAGGCGATGAAGCCGGCGTGGCCGAGCGTCACGATGGCGGTTTTGCCGTCCTTCGTCATGGTGATGCCGACCGGCGTGACATCCACCTTGCGCATGCCGGGCGGCAGGAACTCGATCTTGCCGTCGGCGGTGAAGCTGTCGCGGTCGATGATCCAGACCTCGCCCGACATTTCCGTCGTCACCCACAGCTTCTTGCCGTCGGGCGTGGCGGCGAAGCGGCGCGGCCGCGTGCCCACGACCACGTCGTTGACGACGGCGCCCGCCTCGGGGTCGATGAGATGCACGAGATCGCCGACTTCCGACGTGGCGTAGACGTTCTTGCCGGTGGCGTCGACGTAAACGCCCTCGGGCTCGGCGCCGGTCGGCACCTCGTGGATGGTGATGCCCTCTTTGATGTCGATGACCGACACCGACGAGGCCTCCTCGTTCGACACGTAGAGCCGGTCGCGGGCCTCGTCGAGCGCGAAAGTCTCGGGGCTCGCGCCGGTGGCGATCTTGCCGACGACCTCCAGCTTCGCGACATCGACCACGTCGATCACGTCGTCGTCGCCGCAGGCCACGTAGAGCTTCGTGTGGTCGGCGTTGAAATGCATGTCGCGCGGACGGCGGGACACCTTCAGATCCTTGACGATCTTCAGCGTCTTGGGGTCGAGGATGATGATATTGTTGGTCTTCTCGTTGCTGACGAAGATCAGGCCGGTGTCCTTCGCCCGCGCCGGCGCGGCGGCGAGGCAGGCCGCGACGAGGCACGCGGCGGCGATGTTGGCGAGTGGAATTGTCGATCTGGCCACGGCTACTGGCAAAAAATCCTCCCGACCGCTTTTTGGCGAGGTTGCGTTGCCGGCACTGTAGGCCTAATTTTCCGCGCGCGGCAAGAATGAAACCGCGGGAGAAAATCCGGCATGGCCCATTCGATTGTCGGAAACGACAATGTTCCCGCGCTTTCGCTCGTCGATGTCGTGCGCACCTATGGCCCCGTGCGGGCGGTCGATGGCGTGAGCTTCGATGTCGCCGCCGGCGAATTCGTCGCGTTGCTCGGGCCAAACGGCGCCGGCAAATCGACGTTGTTTCAACTTCTGTCGGGCCTTTTCACAGCCGATTCTGGCGTCATCCGCGTCATGGGCCACGACATGGGCCGCGACCCCGTGCCAGCGCTGGCCTCGCTCGGCATTGTGTTTCAGCAACCGACGCTCGACCTCGAATTGACGGTGTCGCACAACCTGCGCTTTCACGCCGGGCTGCATGGCATTCCCCGCGCCGAGGCGAACACGCGCATCGCCCGCGAACTCCAGCGGCTGGGCCTGGCGGATGTCGCCAACAAGAAAACCGCGACCCTGTCGGGCGGCAACCGGCGGCGGGTGGAACTCGCCCGCGCGCTGCTGCACGACCCCAAGATTCTGCTGATGGACGAGGCGACGGTTGGCCTCGACCCCGCCAGCCGCGCCGACCTGCGCGCGCTGCTGCTGGCGCTGCGCAAGGAGCGCGGCGTCGCGGTGCTGTGGGCGACGCATCTGTGCGAGGAGGTCGACGAAGCCGACCGCGTCGTGCTGCTCGACAAGGGCAAAAAGCTGAGGGATTGCACGCCGGCGGAATTGATGGCGTCGACGGGCAAGCCCAGCATCGAGGCGGCGTTTCTGGCGCTGACGGGCGGCAACAGGGCCGCGGCGTAGGGCGGGCGCCGGTGGAAGTCTCCGCGCCGCCACGTTGACTCCGCACCCCCCTTGACTAGGGTGCGCGCCGATCGCCGCGCCGCCGGCGCCCAACCGCGAGAAACCGATGTCGAAGCTGATTTTCCCCGCCGCGCCCGCGCCCACCCTGCTGATCGTCGGCTCGGACGACCGCATTCCCGTCCAGCGCGTCTTCTGCGTTGGCCGCAATTACGAAGACCACGCCAAGGAAATGGGCCAGCAGGTCGAGCGCGACGAGCCCTTTTATTTCACCAAGTCGAACGAGGCCGTGGTGCGGGACGGCGCGGTGGTGCCCTACGCGCAGGGCACGACGAATTTCCACTACGAATTCGAGCTCGTCGTCGTCATGGGCGCGGCGGCGCACAACGTGTCTGTCGCCGACGCGCTGTCGAAGGTTTACGGCTACGGCTGCGGCCTCGACATGACCCGCCGCGACCTCCAGTTGAAGAAGCGCGCCAAGCAGCTCCCCTGGGACATCGGCAAGGACATCGAGGACAGCGCGCCGATCTCGGCGATCACGCCGGCGGCGAAATTCGGCGTTCCGGCCAAGCAGAAGATCGAGATGCGCCAGAACGGCGTCACGCGCCAGAGCTCGGACCTCTCGTTCATGATCTGGTCGGTGCCGGAGCTCATCTCGCACCTCTCGACGCTGTACCACCTGCGCCCGGGCGACGTGATCATGTCGGGCACGCCGGCAGGCGTCGGCCCCTGCGTGGCGGGCGATGTGCTGGAAGGCACCATCGAAGGCGCGGGGAGCCTCAAGGTGACCATCGGCAAGCCGGTGTGACAAGGCCTGTCTAAAGGGAGTGGTTGCCTTCTCCCGCGCGGCGGGAGAAGGTGCCCAAAAGGCGGATGGGGGCGCTAGGCGCGAAGCGCCGGGGCGTCGTCGTCCCAGTCGTTTGGAGCGCCGACATGCCCGCCCTGAAAGTCAACGGACACAGCCACGACATCGACGGGCTGGAAGACGCGCCGTTGCTGTTCGTGTTGCGCAACGACCTCAAGCTCAACGGCCCGAAATTCGGCTGCGGCCTCGCGCAATGTGGCGCGTGCACGGTGCTTGTGGACGGCGAGCCCGTGCGTTCCTGCGTCACGGCGGCCGGCGTGGTCGTCAATCAGGAGATCACGACGCTCGAGGGCCTGGGCTCCATCGACAAGCCCGGCAAGCTGCAACAGGCGTTCATCGCGGAACAGGCGATGCAGTGCGGCTATTGCGTCAATGGCGTGATCATGCGGGCGAAGGCGCTGCTCGATCAAAACCCGCACCCCAGCGAAGGCGAGGTGCGGCTGGCGCTCGATGGCAACCTCTGCCGCTGCGGCGCCCACAACCGAATGGTGCGCGCCGTGCTGCGCGCCGCGGCGGAGGCCTGAGCCATGGGCGTTTCAGCCAATCGCCGCGACGTGCTGAAGGGCGCCGGCGCGCTCGTGCTGGGCTTCGAGTTCGTGGCGGACAGCGCGCTCGCGGCCGACGCGCCGGGGCAGAAGCTGCCGGGCGATCTCAACACGACGCCGAAAATCTCGTCGTGGCTGCGCGTCGAGGAAGGCGGCAAAATCCGTTTGCTTGTCGGCAAGGTCGAACTGGGGCAGGGCGTTCTCACCGCCGTCGCCCAGATCTGCGCGGAAGAGCTCGATGTCGATATGAATCGGCTTGTCATCACGTCGGGCGATACGCGCCTCGTGCCCGACGAGGGCGTCACCGCCGGCTCGTTCTCCATGCCCAATTGCGGTTCCGCGGTGCGGCAGGTGGCGGCCGAGGCGCGGCAAATCCTGCTCGGCCTCGCCGCGAAAAAACTCGGCGTCGACGCGGCCTCGCTTGGCGTCGCGGATGGCGTTGTCAAAGCCGCCGACGGCAAGACCGCGACCTATTGGGATCTGGTCGCGGGCGGCGAATTCGAAGTGGACGCCACCGGCAAAGCGCCGATCAAGGCGCGGGAAGGCCGGCGGTATGTCGGCAAGTCCGCGCCGCGCCTTGACATTCCGTTCAAGGTCTCGGGCGCGCGGATATTCGTGCAGGATTTGCGGCCCGATGGCATGTTGCACGGACGCGTGCTGCGGCCGCCGGCCTACGATTCGAAACTCGTGTCGCTCGACTCGTCGTCGGTCGAAAAGACCGCCGGCGTCGTCAAGGTCGTGCGAAACGGCTCGTTTGTCGGCGTCGTCGCCGAGCGCGAGGAACTGGCGATGGACGCGGTCGCCGAATTGCGCGCGCAGGCGAAGTGGGACGTGCCCACGACGGGGGAAACACAGGACACGGTTTACGACTGGCTGCTGCGGCAGGAGCCGGAGGATATCCACATCCGCAAGGAGCCGGTGGTTTCCATCGCGGAAAAGCCGCGCAAGGTCGTTGGCGCCGTGTACCGCCGGCCCTATCACATGCACGCTTCGATAGGCCCTTCCACGGCGGTCGCCACGCTCGACGCCGACGGCGTCACGCATATCCAGACGCACAGCCAGTCGGTGTTCGAAACATCCATCGCCATCGCCGACATGCTCGGCGTCGACAAGTCGAAAGTCCATTGCCAGCACGAGCAGGGCTCGGGGTGTTACGGCCACAACGCCGCCGACGACGCGGCCGCCGACGCGGCGCTGCTGGCGCAAGCGGTGCCCGGCCGCCCCGTGCGCGTGCAATGGACGCGGAGCGACGAGCACAAGTGGGAGCCCTACGGCCCGGCGATGGTGGTTTCCACCGCCGCGACCACGGACGAAAAAGGCGACATCGTCGACTGGATGCTCGAACTGTGGTCGACCTCGCACGGCACGCGGCCCGGCGGCAAGGCCGGTAATTTGCTGGCGGCGCGCTATCTTGAAAAGCCGTTCGCGTTGCCGAAGCCCGTGAACGGCGGTCCTCCGAACTACGCCGCGGACCGCAACGCCATCGCGATTTACGAATTCCAGAGCCAGAACGTCACGACGCATTTCATCCCGACCTTCGCGGCGCGCGCGTCGGCGGAGCGCGGGCTTGGCGCCTACGCCAATGTGTTCGCCATCGAAAGCTTCATCGACGAACTCGCGGCGGCCGCCGGCGCCGACGCCGTTGAATACCGGTTGCGCCACCTCAAGGACGAGCGTGGCCGCGCGATCCTGCAAAAGGCCGCCGAGATGTTTGGCTGGCGCGACTACAAGAAAACGCCCGGAAGCGGCCGCGGCATCGGCTTCGCCCGCTACAAGGGCCTCGCCGCCTATTGCGCCGTCGCGATGGAGGTCGTGGTTGACCGCGGCTCCGGCAAGGTGCGCGTGACGCGGGTCGCTTGCGCCAACGACTGCGGCGAGGTCGTGTCCCCCGACGGCGTTAAAAACCAGATCGAGGGCGGCATCGTGCAATCGCTGTCGTGGACGCTGAAGGAGGCGGTGCGCTTCGGGCCTGGCGGCGTGCGCAGCGCCGACTGGGCATCCTATCCGATCCTGACGTTTTCCGAGGTGCCGCCGATCACGGTTGAATTGATCGACAGGCCCGGCACGCCCTTTCTCGGCACCGGCGAGGCCTCGCAGGGGCCGACCGGCGCGGCGCTCGCCAACGCGGTCTTCGACGCGACGGGCGCGCGGCTGCGCGACATTCCCTTCACGCCGGCGCGGGTGAAGGCGGCGTTGCAGGCGTGACGCGGCAGCGGGTTGTGGCCATGCCCCCCGCGGCCTGTGCTAGAAGGGGGGAATCGCACCCGCTCGCCCTCGCCGGAACAGCCTTATGAAGCCTCTCAGCATCGCCGTCGCCGCGCTGGCCGCCGCCGCGCTCGCCGTCTATTTCAAATCCGGCGATCCCTCGGCGGCGCTGTTGACGGTTTTCGCGCTGGCTTGCGCCTACACGACGTTCCGGTCCTCGACGATTTCCGCCTTCCTGCGCATTCTGGTGGCGATCTTCTCGACGGAAACCGTTTTGTTTGGAGCGCTGTCGCTGCTGGGCTCCCTCGACCTGTGGCCGAAGGCCTACGAGGAATACCAGTTGCCGGATTCGCTGGCGCTCACCGTGGCGATGTTCTCGATGCTCACCTGGGCGGGCTCGCATTTCCGGGTCGTTGGCGCGATCACGCGCATCTGCGACCATTTCTTCGCCTCCAACGCGCCAACCCGCGCGCGCGTCTGGCCCTTGCCAAGTTTCGCCAGCACGGATCGACGCGTCGCCGCGGCGATGATTGTCGCGCTGGTTCTGCTCAATCAGGTCGAAGTCGCGATCAGCGTGCGGTTGTCGTTCGTCGGACGCGATTTCTTCACCGCGTTGCAGGCCAAGGAGGCGGCGACGTTCTGGCGGATTCTGCTGACGGTTCTGCCCGTCTGGATCGCGGTGCTCATTGTCGCCAACCTGATCGAGATCTTCATCCAGGGCATGTTGACCGTGCGGTGGCGGCGGCGGTTGACGCACCATTATCTCGGCGAGTGGCTGGCCGATTCGACGCATTACCGCATCAGCCTGAGCGGCGACGGCACCGACAACCCCGACCAGCGTATTTCCGACGACATCAACCGCTTCATCGACGGCGGCGGAGTCGCGGGCGGCAATCTTGGCGGCTACGGCATCTACTCCTACACGATTCAATTGATCGCGACGCTTTCCCAGCTTGTGTCCTTCGCGATCATTCTGTGGGGGCTGTCGGCGCAATTCACCGTGCCGGGCACGACTGTCGCGATTCCAGGTTTCCTGCTCTGGGTCGCGATCGTCTACGCGGCGACCGGCACGCTGCTGGCGCATCTGCTGGGCCGGGTGCTCGCGCGGCTGCATTTCCAGCGGCAGCACTACGAAGCCGACTTCCGCTTTTCGCTGGCGCGCATCCGCGAATATTCCGAGCAGGTCGCGCTGCTCAAGGGCGAACCCACGGAAATGCGCGCCGGCATGGGCCGTTTCACGCGCATCTACGACAACTTCGTGGACATCACCCATGTGCGGATGCGGCTGAACTCGTTCCTGATCTTCTATCAGCAGATCGGCGGCTATATTCCCTTCATCGTCGCGGCGCCGTTCTACTTCATCGGCAAGATCCAGTACGGCGTGCTGAATCAAACCGCGCAGGCCTTCGGCACGGTGGACGAGTCGCTGAAGTTCTTCGTCACCTATTACGGCTCGCTGGCGGAGTTCAAGGCGGTGCTCGATCGTTTGACGAGCTTCGAGGCGTCGATCGACGCCGCGCGCGCGCGGGAGGCGAATCCCGCCATCGCCCGGCGCGATTCCGCCGAGAACGCCATCTCCGCCGAGCATCTGCGGCTCGGTCTGCCCGACGGGCGGGTGATCGTGGCGGATTCGACGTTCCAAATTCCCGCGCGCGTTCCGACGCTGTTTTCCGGCCCCTCGGGCTCCGGCAAATCGACGTTGTTCCGCGCCATCGCGGGGCTGTGGCCGAGCGGCGCGGGCGCGGTGAGCGTGCCGAAGGGCGCGCGCGTGATGTTGTTGCCGCAGAAGCCTTACATTCCCATCGGTTCGCTGCGCGCGGCGGTCGCCTATCCCGCCGACGAGACGGCGTTTTCGGACGACGCGCTGCGCGGCGCGCTGGAGGCCGCGCGGCTGCCGGCGCTGGCCGCGCGCCTCGACGA
>CAIKAR010000051.1 GCA_903825465.1 uncultured Hyphomicrobiales bacterium
CGACGGTGCCGTGGCCGAGGTCGATTTCATCAAGAGCATCAATCCGCTTGGAGGAGAAGAAGCGACCGGTTTAGTCACGCGCTTTACTATTCGAAAAAAAGCCTCGCCTGCAGGTTTTCCCGTCTGTCTGCGCCTGCTGTCCCAAACGGACATCATGAAGATCCTCGTTAATTCCTATCTCCAGGACGGCGACCAGGAGTACGAGGCTGAACTGGATGCGGCCGAGCTCGATGCCCACCTCCGCTCTTTTGAAAGCCGCTGCGCCGCCGCGGCGGTCGATGTGCTACGGAGCGAGGACATCTGGGACTTGCAAGAATACGTGATCAGACATGCGTCGGGCGCGGTGTCTGCTCGTTCAATCGAGTCGGCGTGGCCACGGCTGGCGAGCCTTGCGCCGCTTTTGAACGTCGAGGATCGCGGCGCATTGCTGAGCATTCTTTGGGGCGGACATCAAACGTATACGGACCTCTTCGTTTCGCTTGCCGGCGCGCTTGCCGACTTGAGCTTCTCGACGGACGCCTTTTGCCCCATCGAGAGTCTGTTGCCGGCGACGGACGGCATCTTGAATGTTAGGACGCTGGAGGCGCTGCTTTTGAGCAAGGGGCCGGCGTTGCGTGTCAGCAATGGACAAGGCGGGGAGGTCGAGTTGTCGCGCGCCGTTGTCGCGGCGCTTGCCGCCGAATTGCGCATTGTCTGTCGGGATGAACCGCGCGGTTTTCTTCGGCACACCGACTTGCTCGATTTTCCGGGCTATCGCAGCCGCACACGACAAAATCTCGCAAGATACATGCGCGACGCTTCTCACGCCGCGCCTAAAGAGCTGTTTCTGCGTGGCAAGGTCGATTACCTTTTCCAGAGCTATACCGCCCATCTCGAGCTGACCAGCCTGATCCTATGTCTGCCCGACTCCAATCTGGAGGTCACCAGCCTACCCAAGGCAATTGAAAACTGGATCAGCGTGACGCACGGATCGACGCCGGAAAAGCGTGTCGGAAAGCCGACGCTGTTGTTCTTCGCGCTCACCAAGTTTGACCGCCATTTGATGGAATCTGCGGGAGAGGAAGGCAACGATCCGGCCTTGCGCTTCGAGATACGGCTCAACGCCTCTTTGCTCAGCCCGTTCGCCAAGGTCGAGCCTTCCTGGCCGCGGCAGTGGACGTCCGGAAAGCCCTTCGACAATCTGTTTTGGATCCGCAATCCCAACTTCAAGGCGGAGCACGTCATCAACTATTCCGAGCGCCGGGAAGTTGAAATAATCCCGGCACGTCGTGTTCGCATCGGCCAGCTTCGCGATGCTTTCACGGCCTCGGCGGCGGTCCGCACGCACTTTCGTGATCCCTCGCGCAGCTGGGACGAGGTCATGACGCTCAATGATGGCGGCGTTCGCTATCTCGCGGAAGCCATTTCGTCCATCGCGCCGGAGGATCTCAAGTTCGGGCAGATCGCCGCTCGCCTTGCGGACATGCGCCGTGAAATCCATGGCTTCCTGCATACCTATTATGTTGACGACGACTACGTTGTGCGGCGGGCGCAGCGGCTCGCCGTCGTGGACGAGCAGATTTTCGTTGACCTCAACAACTGCGCGGAACGCGGGGCTTTCGGTACAGCGCTGCGTGGGCTGATGGTCGACGCGTCTGATTTTTACGGCGCCTTCTGGCAGTTGTTGAACCAGGCGGTGCCCGCCGAGGCTCGCGTGCCGCAGCCTCGCGCCCGCGGCCTTTTCACCAGCATCGTCAATAAGCAGACTGCGGAAGACGCCCCCACATTCGATCGATGGGGTCGAATAGGCGTCGCAGCGCTGAACTACTGGACGAACCTCATGTTCGAGCGGGCTGACGATCCCGCCTTTGCGCGGCGCATCGGCATCCGGCCCGAGACGTTGAATGAGATCGTGGCGGAGTTTGGGAACGCAGCGCGACGCGTCAAACTGCACGAACGAATCGCGGAGCAGATGAGGGAGCGCGCGACGCCAAATGAAAACCTTGACGCAGTGGTGCGCAAGATTGGACAGGTAACCGAAAAGGTTATCAACCGCTTCGTCGCCCAGCTCGACTTCGACAAATGGCCTCCCAGCGTGCAAAAAGCCGAATTTGGCGAAGATCTGCTCGAGCCAGTTTTCCTATCAAGACCCGTTCAATACGATGTTGCGGAGTTGCGGGAGGAACGTCTCGATCTGGCAGTCGAATTCATGATCGGCTGGGGAACAGGTTTTCGCGCCACAGCGGCTAAGAACGCCACGTCCTTGAACGGCTTCGTCGAAGACCCCGCGCTGAACGCTCGCCTTGGTGAAATTCTCAAGGCGGTGGCGGCATGAACTCTCACAGGAGCCAGAGATGCGCGGATTGATCGCCGCGGGATGGGTCAGCTTCGCGCTAATCGTGATCGTCGGTGGCGGCCAATTCCTTTTTGCCTGCGATTTTGAGATGGGTGGCTGGCATTGGAACGCATGCCCGGCGCGTGCCGACACCGGTGCGATGGATACCGAAGCCGCGCGCGGTGAGAAGCTACAAAGGCAAATCCATGCGGCGGAATTGGAAGTCGTCCGCGAGCCCATTTGTGAAATACCGAAGGCGAACGGGGAGTTCGTTCAGTTGCAAAAGCGAACCTACGAGCGGGGAGCGATGTCCGGAAAGCTCGAGGTCTTTTTGGCGTGGCACACGCTTGACGACGTGGATCTGGAGGTCGAATGCCCGGGTGGCAAGATTACAGGCGTCGGCGATCATTTCGGGCCGGGTATTTGCGGAGATGGAAAACTCGATCTAGATGCGAATCGCAGTCTTACAATCAATGTCCAGCGAGACCCTATCGAACACGTCGCTTGGCTTAAGGCTCCACCGTATGGCGAGTATTTCTTTTCCGCCCACATCTTTATGGTTCATGATCCCGAGCGGCCTAAAAATATTCCGTTCGAGATGACTGTGTCGCTTGATGGGGAGCAAAAGAAATGCAGCGGTTCACTGGAATGGATTCCGCGGTCGCTTGGAGTAAAAGCGCCTCGCGGCGGCATCCTGGCTACGCGTATTCTCGGCCTACGCTGGAAGTCCGGCGACCCGCTTCCAAAATGTGATTGGCAATCGCGCGACGCCACGTTTTGCGACGGATCGTGTTCAAAGAATTAGGTTCGAATCCTTTGAGGCCAAGGCATTAAAATTGACTCCAGACGCCATAGATTTTGAGAATCGAAGCTAGCGACATGACCATGAATTTCAAAAGCGACACCTCCCGGCCCGGCGGCGGCTACGCTATCTTGGCCATAGATACTGATTTGCTGCCCATCTCGTTGGCGATCGAGGACCGAAGCAACTGTTTATTTCTCGGACTTGGAGGCAAGTGGACCAAACAACCGCATTATTTCAAGGTCGAAATGGTTGACTCCACCAGCGTCCGGCTTGGCCCGGAAATCGTCGACTATGTCGAAGCGGACACGATCGTAGGGCTGCATGGTGAAGGTGGCAAACTGCTCGGCGTGCAGGTCTGGCCTGCGATCCGGCCTAGCGCTGGTGCCAGCAGTGGCTTTGTCATGCCTAATCGTCTCGAAATGGCAGTCGCCACTGCCGTCGCGGAGGTGGTTGCGGCGACCCCGGCTGCGGCTTCGGCAACGCCTGCCCATTCTCCTGTGGCGACGTTTGATGAGTTGCCGCCGCTTCCTCAACCTCCACTTATGAGCAATATTGAACCCATTGTGCCGCGGCTAAAGCCTGCGGGGCATAGTTCTGGGCTGCTTAAACCGCTTCTGATTGGCAACGGCGTCGCCTTGTTGATTTTGTTTCTGGTGTTTTTTCGCGGGACAGACGCGGCCAGAGGTCTCGTCTGCGAACCTAACAGTCCGCTAGCTGGGGCCGAAATCGCCAAAACACTGATCTCATGCCCTGCGAAGCCGGCCTTCAATCCTGAGGCAGCAGCGTATACCGATTATCTGCAATGCCTTCCGAGCAAGCCGGTCTGTGCACAAAAGGCCTGTAGCGATGTGTATCTCTCCAAGGTCCCGATTGGAAACCACGCCGAGCAAGTTCGAGCTGCAGCTGCGGAAAGTCAAAGATCTTGCGTCGCAGATGCAGACAAGAAAACCGCCGCCGACAATTTCGCGGCCTTCAACGAATGCTTGCGAGCGAATCCCAACGTCTGCAGCCGCGCACAATGTGTCGATCGCTTTCGCTACAAGCTGACAATTGAACCTTATGCGTCGAGCTTGCGCCAGGCGGCAGATCTCGCCGCCAATGACTGCCGACGCCAGCAGGAGGACGCCGGATTTGCGGAATTCAACCGGTGCGTCGCGGGGGCCGCCGCCTGCGACACGGCGCGGTGCGCGAGTGCTTTTACGTCAGCCAATCCAACTAGCGCGTACATCTCCCGTGTATTGCAAACTGCTGAGAACGCCGCGCGCACATGCGCCGCAGCGCGCCCCGCGCCCCAGCAACTCCCCTCACCGCCTCAAGTGAATTCGGCGGAACAAGCGACGCGTAGCTTCATCGCACGTTACTATTATAGTTCGAGTTCTCAGGGCGAAGCTGCCGGCGCGAGCCTGAGCAATTTTTTCGCGTCAAACGTCACGTTCTATGGCAAACCAATGTCCGGCGCTGCTGTAATGAGGGAAAAATCCAACTATAATAAAAGGTGGAACCAAAGAAGCTTTTCTCTGCGCGACGATTCCCTTTCAGTTGTCTGCAATTCATCCGGCGGAGTCTGTCGGGCAACCGGCCAGGTCTTATTTGATGTCGCGAGCACTTCGCCTCAAAGGAACGCCCGCGGTCTCTCCTCATTTGATTTTTTGGTCGCAGATCCTCAGTCCGATCCCAAGGTTGTCGGGGAGAGTGGAAATGTCCTGCAGCGCTATTGATGTGGGGGCGCTGGATTCCATCCATCAGGGCGGCGTTGTCACGTTGTCCAATCCGCGGCGCAAGAGGCCTCTACGTCGTATTTTCTCAAGCCGCTAGAGCCGCCTCGCGCGAAGTATTCATCGCCGCACCCTCGAAACGCGCGGTGGTTGGTGGCGGATCCGTCGGGTCAATGGAGATGGTTTGATGTGCATCCGCCGCGCAGGTCTTTCGGAATGAACGTGGCGTCATACGGGTACAAAGTGTCCGACATTCCATCGGAACCCTTCAAGTTTAACTCCATCCGCTGGACGACGATCTTCGCTGCGTTCCATAGTTCGAACGTATTCCGTTTGAGTATTTGAAAGGAGATGTTCGTCAGTTTGGTAGTCTGATGGGCGGCGGCGTCCGTGATCGTGAGCGTGTTTTCGGCGGTGCTGTATACGGTCGTGATGAAGGGTTCGGTGTAGGAGCACTTTATGATGTCCGCTTTCGCCGGGTGCGCGCATGCCAATGCGTTTGCGAAAGTGATCGCCATAGTCAATTTCCAGCGGTTTTGGCTCATTAAGCGCCTTTGGAAATCGTAGTTTTCGCTGCGACCGTCGAGGTGACCGCGGAAAGGCCGGTCCGGCCAATTTGCGACAAGCTGGAGTCCAGACTCATAATCAATAGCTGACGAGATGCCGCATATCCAACAATCGAGCTCGCCAGGGGGTCGTGTACCCCCGTGCACGCCGTGCACGGGGGTACAGGCAGGCCCCCCGCCGCTGTGACGGGGTATGTGCAGTAGGGTCGGGTTTTCGATCCATCGACGCAGAGGGGGATGGTTGATTGGCGGAGGCCGCCGGCATCAGCGTTTCATCGCGCGGTCGTTTCGTCCGCGTGGTTTTCGCGGCGGCGCTTCTTGGCTGCGCGTCCGGCGCGAAGGTGTCAGCGTCCGATTTCTATCAGGGGCGAACGATCACAATGGTCGTTGGCTCCGATGTCGGGGGCGGCTTCGACGCCTTCGCGCGCCTGCTGAGCCGCCATCTCGGGCGCGCCATTCCCGGAAATCCGCGAATCGTCGTCGAAAACATGCCGGGGGCCGGCAGCGCCGCGGCCGCGAGCTACATCTATTCGCTCGCGCCGAAGGACGGCACCGTGATCGGCGCGCTTGTGCCCGGAGGGCTCCTCGCGCCGCTCTTCGAGGGCCGACCCGCGGCCTATGACACGACGAAGTTTCGATTTCTGGGCAGCGCCAACGCCAGCGCCCGGCTTTGCATCTCGGAGAAGACGTCCGGCATCGCGACCTTTGAGGAGGCCACGAAAAGGAAGGTGCTCGTCGGCGCCGGCTCGGTGGGCAGCGCCTCTTACGATTACGCCTATCTGCACAAAAATCTTCATCATGGAAATTTCGACATCGTGGCCGGCTACAAGGGCATGGCCGACATTCTGCTGGCGATGGAACGCGGCGAGGTTCAGGCGGTTTGCGGTTTCGACTGGTCGAGCCTCAAGACCCAGCGTTCCAATCTCGGCCCGGACGGCCAGTTCAACTTCCTCCTGAAGGTCGAGGTGCAACCGGACGCGCAACTCGACGCGTTGCGCATTCCCGCCGCGCGGACCTTCGCCGCCAACGAAAGGGACGCGGCGGTCGGCGACCTCGTCGCGTCGCAGCAGATCTTCGGTCGGCCATACGCGGTGGCGCCGGACGTCCCGGCGGATCGCCTGCGTATTTTGAAAGCCGCCTTCGACGCGTCGATACGCAGCGAACAGCTTGCGAGCGAAGCGGCGGCCGCGGGCCTCCAGATCGACTCGGCCAGCGGAAACCTGGTCGAAGAGGCGGTGCGAGCCATGTATCAAGCGCCGGCCGACATCGTCGCGGGCGCGAGAACGGCGATCCGGCCGTGACAACCCGCGCTCGGCGGCATGAGCGAACGCGGCTCCCTTTTGACCCCGTTCGCTTTAGGCGCTATCCCGCGCGCCTATCGTCGGACGGGTGTAAATGAACATTTTCGCGGAATTTCAGGCGCGGATCGGCGCTGTGTTGCAAGGCGTGGTCGACAGCGGGCGGCTGCCGGCCGGCCTCGACCTGCGGCGTTTCACCGTCGAGCCGCCGCGCGACGCCTCCCATGGCGATCTCGCGACCAACGCCGCCATGGTTTACGCCAAGGACGCCAAGCCGCATTTCGCCAACCCGCGTCAGCTCGCGGCGGAAATCTGCTTCGCGCTCGCCAACGACCCCGATGTGGCGCAGGCCGAGGCCGCCGGGCCCGGCTTCATCAACATCCGCCTCGCGCCGAAGGTTTTCGTCGATGTCCTGCGCGCGGCGATTGTGGCGGGCGCGGACTATGGCCGCGGCGCGGCGAGCGGCGAAAAAGTCAACGTCGAATATGTCTCGGCCAATCCCACCGGGCCCATGCATGTTGGCCACGGCCGCGGCGCGGTGTTCGGCGACGCGCTCGCCAATCTGCTCGCCTTCGCCGGCGCGGATGTCTCGCGCGAATACTACGTCAACGACGCCGGCGCGCAGGTCGATGTGCTCGCGCGCTCGGCTTTCCTGCGCTACCGCGAGGCCCTGGGCGAAGACATTGGCGCGATCCCCGAGGGGCTTTACCCGGGCGACTACCTGAAGCCCGCCGGCGAGGCGCTGGCGAAACAATTCGGCGCTTCGCTGATCGGCAAGCCCGAGGGCGATTGGCTTGAAGCGGTGCGCGCGAAAACCATCGACGCGATGATGGTCATGATCCGCGCCGACCTCGCCGCGCTGAATGTCGAGCACGAGACGTTCTTTTCCGAGCGGAGCCTGCACGAAAAGAAGAACGGCGTGTCGGAAATCGACCGCCAGCTCGAGGATTTGCGCGCCCGCGGCCTCGTCTATGAAGGCCGCCTGCCGCCGCCCAAGGGCCAGTTGCCCGACGATTGGGAAGATCGCGAGCAGACGCTGTTCCGCTCCACCGGCTTCGGCGACGACGTTGACCGCCCGCTGAAGAAGAGCGACGGCGCCTACACCTATTTCGCCAGCGACATCGCCTATCACAAGTCGAAGATCGACCGCGGCTTCCTCAAGATGATCGACGTGTGGGGCGCCGACCACGGCGGCTACGTCAAGCGCATGAACGCGGCGGTGAAGGCGGTGTCGGACGGCAAGGCCTCGCTCGACGTGCGGCTTTGCCAACTGGTGCGCCTCGTGCGCGACGGCGTCGAAGTCAAGATGTCGAAACGCGGCGGCACCTTCGTGACGCTGCGCGAGGTCGTCGACGAGGTCGGCCTCGACGCGACGCGCTTCATGATGTTGTTTCGCAAGAACGACGCGATGCTCGACTTCGACCTCGCCAAGGTGATCGAGCAGTCGAAGGACAATCCGGTCTTCTACGTGCAGTACGCGCACGCGCGCGGCAAATCGATCTTCCGTCAGGCGCAGACCGTGTTCGCGGGGGCCGATCTGTCGGGGCCGGCGCTGGCGCGGGCCGATCTCGCGTTGCTCGAGGATCCCGGCGAGCTTGAGCTTGTCAGGTTGATCGCCCAGTATCCGCGTCAGATAGAGGCGGCGGCGCAGGCGCGGGAGCCTCATAGAATCGCCTTTTTTCTGCACGATCTGGCCAGCGCGTTCCATTCCCATTGGAATCGCGGCAAAGAATCACCGCAATTACGGTTCGTTAATGAAGAAAGCGGAGATTTATCCCGTGCCAGACTTGCGTTGGTGTTTTCATTAACGTCGGTTCTGGCCTCAGGCCTGTCGATTTTGGGGGTGGGCGCCCCGTCGGAAATGCGCTGAGGTTTTCCGCGATATTTGAAGGCGGAAAGCAAAGCCGCCTTTTGTCGCGTCCCCGGGCGCGATGGAAAATCGCGAGGTAATTCATGAGTGAGTCCCAGTCGAGTCGCGCGCCCCTGGATATCGAAGAGTTCGAGCGCCGCATGAGCGCTCCCGATCAATTCGACGACATGGGCGAAGACCCCTTGGAGGCCCTCGCGCGGCTGGTCGATGGCCCATCCAACGCATCGGCGCCGTCCATTGGCACCGGGTTGGTCGCCGCTACGCCGCGCATGCCCCTGGCTGTTCCGCCGCGCGCCGTAGCCGCGCCGATTGCGGCCGAGCCACGGCCGGGCGCCGAATGGGATAGCGACTTCAGCGATTGGGAAGAGGAATTGCGCGACATCGCCGGCGGCGCCGCGCTGAAGCCAGTCGAGGCCGCCCCCCCGGCGGTGGTCGCGCCCGCGTGGCGCGCTCCGGACCCCGCGCCGCGCTTTGCGGCGTTCGAGGCGATGGATTCGCTTCCCGAAACACCGGCGGAACCTGTCGGGCCGCTTGTCGACGCGGTGTTGCAGCCTGCCAGCGACGCGGGTGGATTCGGCGCCGGAACCGCCTTGCCCAAGACGCAAGATTACCCTGTGGGGGACGACGCCCACGCCTGGTTGAACGAGCCTGAAGTCAATTGGCGCGCCGACGAGGAACACGCCGGGCCGCCTCCGGCCGTCGAGGCCAAGTCGCGGCGTCCATTGATTTACGCCGGCGCCGGCGTTTTCGCTTTGCTCGCCGCCGTCGGTGGCGGCTGGGCCTTGTCGGGTTCCAAGGGCGCGAAAGCGCCGCCGACGATTCTGGCGAGCGTCGAGCCGTCGAAAGTCCAGCCGGCGGCGCCGGTCGCCGACGGTTCGGCTTCGAATACCAGTCTGTTCGATCGGGGCGGCGACAAGGTCGGATCGAGCCGCGTCGTCAACAATCAAGAGCAACCCATCGATGTGCAGGCCCAAACCGCGTCTACGCGCGTTGTCGGGCCGGGCGCCGCGATGTCGACGCCGCCTCAAGCCGCGTCCGCCACCGCTGGCGGCTATTTTCCAGAGCCGAAGCGGGTCAAAACCGTGTCTGTGCGTCCAGACGGCTCCATCATCGAGGGCGACGCCGCGCCCGCGCGAACGCCGCCCGTGTTGGCGCCAGCGTCAGCCGCGCCGCAACCCCCAGTGGCGAAGCCCACAACCACAGTCCCCAAGACAGCGGCGCGCGCCATGGCACCCGCGAAGCCCGACACTGTCGCCACCGCGACGCCGGCGCCACAACCGCCCAAGCCTGTCGACTCCGCGCCAAAACCGGCGAAGGTCGCGTCCATCGCGCCCGCGGCCGCCACCGGAGCGGGCGGCGGCTTCGCCGTCCAGTTCGCCGCGACCGGCAGCGAGGCGGAAGCGCGCGACCGCGTCGCCAAGGTGCAGTCGCAATACGGCTCCACTCTCGACGGCCGCAAACCCGGCGTCGTCCACGGCCAGGCTAACGGCGCCGAGGTTTATCGCGTGCGCGTCGGCGGCATGACGAAAGAAGCCGCGGTCGCGCTTTGCGTCAAGGTCAAGTCGAGCGGCGGCTCGTGTTTTGTCGCCGCGAACTAGCGGGTTGAATCTGGGGGTGAACGGCGGCGCTCCGCGCCCGTTCGCCGTTAAGGGCCAGGTATGGCTAGAGGCCAGTTATGACTAAGGGCCACGCATGATCCCGGACGCCAGGGCTTTCATCACGGGATGCGCCGGTCCGGTCCTGTCAGTTGAAGAGCGCGCTTTCATTCGGCGCTATCAGCCATGGGGCCTGATTGTTTTCCGGCGCAACGTCGATACGCCCGAAGCGCTGTCGGCTCTGACATCCACTTTCCGCGAGCTTGTTGGACGCGCCGACGCTCCCGTGCTGATCGACCAGGAGGGTGGCCGGGTGCAACGCATGACCGCGCCGCGCTGGCCGAAATATCCAGCGGCGCGGACATTCGCGGGCCTGGGGCGGCGACGGGGTCTCGAAACCGCCGCGTTGTCGGCGCGCTTGATGGCCAGCGACCTCGCCGCTGTCGGCGTCAATGTCGACTGCCTTCCGGTGCTCGACGTGCCGGCCGCCGACGGCAACGAGATCATCGGCGACCGCGCCTACGCCGACAATCCCGCCGATGTCGCGCTTTTCGGCAGGGCGGTGGCCGAGGCGATGCTTGCCATGGGCGTTCTGCCGGTGGTCAAACATATGCCGGGGCATGGCCGCGCCCGCGTCGACAGCCATCTTGAATTGCCTGTTGTGACGGCCTCCCGCGCCGATCTCGAAGCGGTGGATTTCGCCCCGTTCCGCGCGCTCGCCGACCTGCCGCTCGGCATGACCGCGCATGTCGTTTACACCGCGCTCGACCCTGCGGCCCCGGCGACGTTGTCGAGGACCGTGGTGCGCGACATCATCCGCGGCTTTATTGGCTTCGACGGGCTTTTGATGACCGACGACCTCTCCATGAAGGCGCTGGCGGGAGGTTTCGCGGAGCGGGCGCGGGCCGCTTTCGTCGCTGGGGTGGATGTGGCGCTGCACTGCAACGGCGATATGCGGGAAGCGGAGCCTGTCGCCGAGGTCTCGCCGATGTTGGCCGGTCGATCTCTTGAGCGCGCCGAGAGCGCTTTAAGGCGCGTTTCAGGGCCTCGCGACCCGATAGTTGCTGTGGACGCCCGCGCAAAACTCGACTTGGCGCTTGCGGCGCTGGCCTAGAGCGGCCAATCCTCCCTTGCCCCGCCGGGCGTGTGAGGAGTGATTCGTGGCGAAGGAACTGCCCTTCGAGGATGTGGCCGAGCTCGACAAAGGGGTCTCGGAGCCGTCGTTTCTGGTGGATATCGACGGTTTCGAAGGGCCGCTCGATTTGCTGCTGGAACTCGCCCGTCGGCAAAAGGTCGATCTCCACAAGATTTCCATCCTCGCGCTGGCCGAGCAATATCTCCTGTTCATCGAGGAGGCGCGCAAGGTCCGCCTCGAACTGGCCGCCGACTATCTCGTCATGGCGGCGTGGCTCGCCTATTTGAAATCGCGCCTGCTGCTGCCCGAGCAGGCGAAGGGCGAGGAGCCCGCCGCCGCCGACCTCGCCGCCGCGCTCGCCAACCGCCTGCGCCGTCTCGAAGCGATCCGCGCCGCCGCCGAAAAGCTGGTCAACCGGCCGCGCCTGGGCCGCGACACCTTCCTAAACGGCGCGCCCGAGGGCGTGACGATTCTGCGACGCCCGATGTTCAAGGCGTCGTTGCACGATTTGCTGAAGGCCTACGCGCGCCAGCGCGAGACCCGCATGGCGCGTGTCTCGATACCCAAGCGCAACGTCTGGTCGATACCGGAAGCGCGCGAGGCGCTGGAGCGGCTCGCCGGCACGATCATGGACTGGACGACCCTCGACGGCTATTTGCTGCAATATTGCGTTGCGCCCGAGATGCGCAAAACCGTCCGCGCCTCGTCGTTTTCCGCGTCGCTGGAACTGGTGCGCGAGGGCAAGCTCGAAATGCGCCAGGACCGGACCTTCGCGCCGATCTGGGTGCGCGGCGTGGCGGCCGGGGCGCGTCCGGCGGAGGAAGACACGACGGCCGGCGATCAGGCGGCGTGAGTTTGAAATCCCGGTGTTGCGTTTGAAAATCCAAGGAGTCGCAGTGTCCGACAATATCGCTCGATTGTTCCCCGGTGAGCTTGATCCCACCGCCCACGCGCGGGACGAGGCCTTGCGCGAGGCCAGCCGGATCGCCGAGGCGCTGATCTTCGCCTCCGCCGAGCCGGTTGACGAGGCCGAGATCGCCAAGCGGCTGCCCGAGGGGGTGGAGGTTCGCGAGGCGCTGGACCTGTTGCGGGCGCAATACGCGGGCCGCGGCGTCAATCTGGCGCGCGTCAACCGCAAATGGCTGTTTCGCACGGCGGAGGATCTGGGCTGGCTGCTGTCGCGCGAGCAAAGCGAGCCACGCAAGCTTTCCCGCGCCGCGATCGAGACGCTGGCGATCATCGCCTATCATCAGCCCGTGACGCGGCCGGAAATCGAAGACATCCGCGGCGTCGCGATTTCGAAGGGCACGCTCGACGTGCTGCTCGAAACCGGCTGGACGCGTCTGCGCGGCCGCCGCAAGGCGCCCGGCAGGCCCGTGACCTACGGAACGACCGACACGTTCCTGCTGCATTTCGGGCTTGAGCAAATCACCGATCTGCCCGGCCTCGACGAATTGAAATCCGCGGGGCTCTTCGAGGGAACGCTGCCCAAGGGCTTTGGCGTGCCCAAGCCGCGCGACGATTCGGCCCTCGCCGACGACGAAGATCCCTTGGAAGATGGCGCCGCGGACCTGTTCGACACCGCGCCGCTAGCTGTCGCGGACGACGCCGAGGCGATCGCCGCCGCTGACGAGACCGCCGCCGTCGAGATTGAAGACGAAGGGTGATCTCGCTCAGGGGAAGGGTGATTTCACTCAAGAAAGGGTGATTTCACTCAGGCTTGGGCGCGAGATTGGCCTTCGCCTGCTTGATCAGCTCCGAAAGCTGCTTTTTCAGGTGGCGTCCCTCGATCTGGCGGGAATCATATCCCTCCTTGCCGAGCATCCGAACAAGATCGGAAACGCCCACGCACGTTCCCGCCCGCGCGATCTCGAACGCGCGTTCAATCGCCAATTTACGTAATTCCATGGCGCTGCGTAGCATGGATCGCGGTCTTGCGCGAGCCCGCGCAGTCTCTCGAAATTCAAACTTGGACTATGCCTTGCGGATGATAGTCGCGATGGCGGTTTGACTGGCGTTGACACAATCGCGCCGGTGAAAACGCGCGCGAAAAAAATCAATCGGCCCCGTAAACCTTGGCCGCCGCCTCGCGCGACACATATCCTTCCGCCACGTCTGTTTCGACCGCCGCCCTGTCGCGCGCCCTGGCGGCGCCGAACCCGCCGCCGCCGGCGCTTTGCATCAGGAAGCGGTCGCCCGCCTTCAATTCGTAGCGACCAGACGCGCGCGTTTCGACCTCGTCGGGCGCGCCGAGGCGCACGATGAAGCGTCCGCCCGCGCCGTCGCCGCCGCCATCGACGCCGCCGGGCGGAAAACGCGACTTGTCGAAGCGGCGGATGATCATGGCGTCCTCGAGCAATTCGTATTCGCGCCGGAACGACACGCCGCCGCGCCATTGTCCGGCGCCGCCGGTGTCCGGCGCGAGGCTGAATTGCCTTATGCGGCAGGGATATTCGGACTCGAGGATCTCGATCGGCGTGATGTGGAGGTTGCTCAGATGCGCCGCCGAGCACGAGGCGCCGTCATGGCCCTGGCCGCCGCCATAGGACGAGCCGACGATCTCGTATTGCATCGTGGATTGGCCGGGCCGGCCCTTCGCCCACGCGATCAGCAGCGCGCTCGACGAGCCCGCGTGGGCGCAGGCGCGGGCGGGATTGAGCTTCGCCATCGCTTCGAGGATGACATCGACGAGCTTGAGATTGACCTGTTGGTAGTTCGACACCGGCGCGGGCGGCGACGCGTTGGTCACCGTGTTCGGCGCGACGACGATTTTCACGCAGTCGCGCATGCCGTCGTTGAAATGCAATTTGGGGCCGAGGCTGCCGATGAGCGAATAGAACACGCAGGCCTCGACCATCGAGGGCCGCAGATTGATCGGGCCCCGCGCTTGCGGATCGCTTTTGGAAAAATCGAATTCGGCGATTCCGTTCTTGAACGTCACGGTCGCGGCGAGCTTCACCGGCTTGTCGATGGAAACGCCGTCGTTGTCGAGAAAGCCTTCCGCCGACGCGTCGCCCTCGGGGAGTTTGGCGATGGCCGCGCGAAGCTCCTCCGCCGCGCCCCGCAAAATCGCCGCGAACGCGCCGGTCACCGTCGCCGCGCCGAAGCGCTTGCACAATTCCGCGACGCGCGCGGCGCCCATTTGCGTCACCGCGATTTGCGCGCGCATGTCGCCGCCGACCAGAAACGGCTGGCGCGAGTTGGCGAGAATGAAGCGCTCGATGTCGGGCAGCGCCCGCCCGGCCTCGCAAATGCGAATTGGCGGCACCAGCGTGCCCTCGTGGTACATCTCCGTCGCGTTCGCGGACGTCGAGCCCGGATTCGTGCCGCCGACGTCGGCCTTGTGGGCGATCGAGCCGGAGAACGCGACGAGCTTTCCATCGGTGAAAACCGGCGCGACAAAGGCCATGTCCGAAACATGCGGCAAGCCGCCCTCGTAGGGATGGTTGCTCACGAAAACATCGCCCTCGCGCAGCGTGTCGCCATAGAGCTCGACGACGCGGCCGACGAGATGCCGGTACACCGGCGCGTGGAAGAACATCGGCGGCGACACGATCAGCCGCCCGTCCTTGTCGAGCACGACACAGGAAAAATCGCGGGATTCGCGGATGATCGTCGAATAGCCCGAGCGGTAGAAGTGATAGTGCATCTCGTCGACGAGGCTGGCGATCTTGTTGCGCAGGATCTGGATGGTGACCGCGTCCATGTTCACGCCTTTTCCAGCACGAGGTTGCGGTGTCCATCGACGCGCGCGCTCCACGACGGCGGCACGATGGTTGTCGCGTCGAACTGCTCGACGACGGCGGGGCCGGCGACCTCGACGCCGATGTCGAGGCGCTCGCGCTCGTAAACCGACGCGGAAACCGCCGTCTTGCCGTCGAAATAGATGTCGCGCTCGCCCTTGAACGCTTCCGCGGCGGCGCGCGGCCGCGCGGGCGCGGCTTCCAGCTTCTGCTCGTATTTCGGCGCCGCGACCCGCGCGCGAACGCGGTAGCTGACGACTTCGACGGAGCGTTCCCTGGCGGCGTGGCCGTGGATTTGCGCGTGACGCTCGTCGAATTTTTCGCGCGCGGCGGCGAGCTTGTCGGCGTTCAGCGCGCCGGCCGCCGCGCCGTCGAGCGGCGTGCGCAGTTCGTAGCCTTGCCCGGTGTAGCGCATGTCGAGTTCGCGCGCGAAACCGGCGGGCGCGCCGCCCAACCCCTCGGCGGCGAGTTCTTCGCGCGCGCGCGCTTCAAGCGCCGCGAAAACAGCCTCCGCGTGGTCGGCGGAGATCGCCGCGAGCGGCGACAGTTCAGAGCGGATGTAGTCGTGCACCACGTCCGTGCAGAGCAGGCCCAGCGCGGAGAAGGCGCCCGGCCGCGGCGGCACGAGTATGCGGCGCATGTTGAGCTCTTCCGCGACGGCCGCGGCGTGGACGGCCCCGGCGCCGCCGAACGGCAGCAGCGTGAAGGCCGAGAGGTCGACGCCGCGCTTCGCCGCGAACACAAGCACTTCGTCGGCCATGCGCATGTCGACGATTTTGCGCACGCCCGCGGCGGCTTCCACCACGCCCATGCCAAGCGGTTTGGCGATCTTGTCGTCGATGGCGGCGCGCGACGCGGCGGCGTCGAGTTTTTGCGCGCCGCCCAGGAAATAATCGGGATTGAGATAGCCGCACACGACATCGGCGTCGGTGACGGTCGGGTTGGTGCCGCCGCGTCCGTAGCAGGCGGGGCCGGGGTCGGCGCCGGCGCTTTGCGGGCCGACGGTCAGGAAGCCCGCGCCGTCGATCCACGCGATGGAGCCGCCGCCCGCGGAAATCGTCGTCATGTCGAGCGCCGGAACGTCGATTTGCCGGCGCGCGATGACGCCCTCGGTTGTCTCCAGCGGCGCGCCGCCTTGAATGAAGGCGATGTCGGCGGAGGTGCCGCCCATGTCGAGCGTCACGAGCCCGTGGTCGGCGTCGCTTTCGGCGAGATAGGCGCTCGCCTGCGCGCCGGCGGCGGGGCCGGAGAACAGCGTGTGGACCGTCTTGCCGCCGGCGATGGCGGTGGCGAAGGGCATGACGCCGCCATTCGACTGCATGAGATAGCGCTGCTTGGTGACGACGCCGGCGGAGTCGAGCCCGTCGTTCAGGCTCGCGATATACCGCGTCAACACAGGCTCAAGATAGGCGTTGAGCAGCGTCGTCGACATGCGCGGCCACTCGCGCAGCCGTGGCAGAACCTCGCTCGAGATCGACACGCCGATGTCGGGCGCCTCCTCGTTGAGGATGCGCCGCGTCTCTTCCTCGTGCGCGGGATTCATGAACGAGAAAAGGTAGCAGACCGCGATCGATTCAACGCCCGCGTCGCGCAGCTCGCGCGCCGCCTCGCGCACGGCCCCGGTGTCGAGCGGCGTCAACACGGCGCCGGCGTGGTCGGAGCGTTCCGGTATTTCGCGGGTGAGGCTTTGCGGCGCGATGGGTTGCGGCTTGGCGTAGAAATAATCGAACAGGTTGCCGTCGCGCGCCTGCGCCTGGATTTCCTGCACGGCGCGGAAACCCTTGGTGACGAGCATGCCGACTTTCGCGCCGCGCATTTCCAGAAGCGCGTTCGTGGTGATCGTGGTGCCATGCGCGAAGAATTCGATGTCGCCCGCCGCCGCGCCGCGCGCGACGAAGCGCCGCACGCCGTTGAGCACGCCGAGCGCCGGGTTCTTCGGCGTGCTCGACACCTTCTCGACCATCAGGGCGCCGGTGGCGACGTCGAGAAGCACGAGGTCGGTGTGCGTGCCGCCGACATCGACGCCAAGCCTGTAACGCGAATTCGCCATTTGTATTTCCATCCTGGCGTCGCCGCCCTTCACGCCAAAAGGCCGGCCGCGCGATAGGCGGCGCGCGCGCCCTCGTGCAGCGGCACGCCTTCGAATTCGAGCGCCGAAGCGCCGCGCGACGCCAGCGGCGCCCACAGTTCGGCGACGCCGCGAAACAGCGGGTTGAGCCGCGCCAGTTCGTCCGCGCCGTCCACGATCCCGCGCGCAACCGCTTCGACGCTGGCGGCGCTCCGCCGTTCGTGGGCGACAAGCACATTGACCACGCCGGGCTGCGCGACATCCTCGCCCAGCGCGCGCAGAGCGCCCTTGCGCATCGTCGCGCGGCGATAGACCGGGTTCTTCGCCATGACTTTTTCAAGATCGCCCGGCGCGTAGGGCACAACCCGCAGATCATAGGCCGCGTCCAGCCTCGTCATCACGGGATTGGGAATCGGGCATTGCAATTGCGCGTCCACTTCGCCGCGCCCGAGCGCGTCGCCGCCGGCGGAAAAGTCGAGAAACACCGGCTCGATGTCGTCGAAGCCAAAGCCAAGCGCGTCGAAAATCGACAGCGCGTGCTGCGCGGAGCCGGAGGCCGCGGGTCCGACCGACACGCGCTTGCCGCGCAAGCCGGCGACGTCGGAAATGTTCGACCCCGCGCGGCTGACGAAATACATGGGTCCGAGATTCATCGGCGCCACCATGCGCAGCGCGATCGGCGCCTCGAAGGGCTTTTCGCCGCGCAGCGCGCGCCCGATCCAGTTCGCCGCCATGAAGCCGAAGTCGAGATCGCCCGCGCCGAGGCGGCGCGCGTTTTCAATGCTGGCGGACAAAGAGACGAGAATATCGACCGGAGCGCCGGTCTTTTCGATCACGGCCTTCAACGCGAGGCCTTGATTCAAGAACGTGCTGTTCGGCTCGGCGGTCCCGATGCGCATGGCGTTTCCCAATGGCGCGGGAAATCCGTTGTCAGCGACCGCGTCCGGGTCTTTTTAGGTTGCTTATCCGCCGAAACGCAATGCCCATTGATGCGCGCCCGCGGTCCACGCGAAATAGCCGAGCGCCATGAGCAGCAGGCAAAGCGCGATGGAGCCGAGGAACTCGACGACGAACACAAGAGCGGCGGTGAAAAACCCGCGCCGCCGACGCGGAGCGGGGACGGCCGCGAGCTCGGCGAGCGCCGGCGCCGCCGCGGCGTTTTCGTTCGCCGCCGCCGCGCTGTCGCCCAATTCCGTTGTGGACGACGGCGTCGTCTCGGGCATCCCTCTGGCGATCAACGCGCGGGCGGCCTGTTCGATCGTCTGGTCGGAGGCGAGCGCCTGTTCGCGCTCGACAAGGCGGCGCGCGATATAGGCCGTCACGGCCTCGACGATGTCTTCCGGCTTGTCGCTCTCCATGACCGTCACGCGGCCATGGCGCGTGTCCTGCAGGAAGCGGAATGTCCGGCGGTCCCGCGCCATCTCGACGAAGCCGAGCATGTCGACGAAGTAGCGGGGTTTTTCGCCGGGCGCGAGGCCGGTGTCGAAGAGGTCGATGGTGGCGGGCACTTGCGCCAGCACCGGCTTCAACGCCTCGCCGATCATTTCAAGCCGCGCGGTCTCGCCGCCGCGGATTTCCGCGAGGGCTTCCGAGTGCTGCGCGGTCTCGACGCGCGCCCGGCGGATCGCGAGAGCGAGATTGGGAACACGCGTCGGCGCGCCCAACCCGTTCGCGCCCTTGTCGTCTTCAGCCGCGCCCGATTCCATCACGCCAATCCCGCCTTCGCAATGCACCAATCATATCGCGGGCGCGGCGCGGTGGCGAGTCGTTGTCGGCGCCTAACTTAACGGCGCCGCCGCCGCCACGCGATGTGAACCACGGGCGGCGACGGCGTTATGGACGCGGGCGTCACGGCGCCGGGTTGGCGGGTCCGCTGTTGGCGCGCTCGCGCATAAACCTGTCGAATTCCTCGCGGTCGCGCGCCCGGCGAAGATTGCCGATGTGATCGGAGAAGGCGCGCTCCGCCGCCTCCAACTTGCGGCGCTCTTCCTCAAGTCGCGACAATTCGCCCGCGCGCCAGTCGTCGAAGGCGGCGTTGCCGGTCGAGCGAAAACCCCAGCCGCCGCCCATGCCGCCAGCCGCGCCACGGCCGTTGAACTGATCGCGGAAATTGCGGGCGGATCGCGCCGCGGTTTCAGCGCGATCGCCGGCGAAGGTGAAGAGGTCGCCGCCGTAGCCGCTGCGGCTCTGCCAGACCTTGAAGGCGACGACTGACAGGCCAAGCGGCCAAAACACCATGAATCCAAGGATCATCGCGGCAAGCTCCAGAGGGCGCCACCGCCCCATGCCCCGGCACCGGGCCGAGGAGCCCCAATTGCCTGGCCCCGATGTGCCGTTGGCGGACTGGTTGTTCGTGGATTGGTCCCAGCCCTTGGGGCCGTTGGACGATGGATCGGCTGAGTATGTCATGTCGTCACTCCTGGAATCGCGGCCCGATCAAACGAACCACAAAGCGAATGTAATATACATTTACATTTTTGGTTTCACAGGGGAGGGTCAATAAAAATCTTTCGGGCGGACCGGCCAAATCTTTTGGAGGAGCCGGAGCGGAAAATCGGGGCCGCCACCGGCCCTTCGGCGTATATCTGGTTGCGGAATCCGCCGATTCAAGCGAATCCCGCGAGGTTAAGAGGTCGCCACTTTAAGGGGTCGCCACATGGCAATCTATTCGTTGGACGGGCAGGGGCCCGACCTCCCGGCGTCGGGGCGTTACTGGATCGCGCCGGACGCCACGGTTGTCGGAAAAGTCCGGCTCGGCGAAGACGCGAGCGTCTGGTTCGGCGCCGTTCTACGCGGCGACAACGAATGGATCGTGGTCGGCGCGCGCTCGAATGTCCAGGACGGCTGCGTGATGCATTCGGATCCGGGGTTTCCCCTCGACATTGGCGAGGATTGCACGATTGGCCATCGCGTCACGCTGCACGGCTGTTCGATTGGCGCGGGTTCGCTGATCGGCATGGGCGCCACCATTCTCAACGGCGCGCGCGTCGGCGCCAACTGTCTGGTGGGCGCGGGGGCGTTGATCACCGAGGGCAAAACATTCGCGGATGGCTCGCTGATCGTCGGCGCGCCGGCGAGGGTGGCGCGCGCGCTCGACGCCGAGGCGATCGCGAAATTCGGCCGCGCGGCCCCCGGCTACGTGCGCAACCACAGGCGGTTCGCCGCGGGGTTGAAACGGATCGACGTCTAGCTACAGCTTGACGCTCTCGTCGAAGCTCGCCGGATCGAACGAGCGGATGAATTCGACGGCGATGCCGCCCTCGAATTCGCGCACCACCCGGCCGTGCGTTTTGCCGACCGTGACAAGCGAGCCGAGGGGCGGCCGCGCGTCGGTCTTCATCCCGGCGCCGGACAGCGAGACATCGACGAGTTTGATGAGATATTCGCGCCCGTCCGACAAAATGAGCGTCGAGCGTGGGTTAATTGGCTGGACGCGTTCGTGGCGGCGATCTTCCGGCAAGCCGAGCGCTTGGCGATTGGCGAGCCAGGTCAATTGATCCGCGAGCTTTTCCCGTTTCGTCGCCGTGCCGGTCAACGCGGCGGCGAATCCGGTGTCGAGATGCCGGACGGCGACGCCCTCGATCCGTCCGATTTCGTCGAGATAGGCGATAATCCGCGAACCGATGGTGGGCCGCACGGGCGCGAAGAGCGCCACGCCGCCGGGCGACACATCTATGGTCTGGCAGGGGAATTCGCGGCGGTCTTCGAGCATGTAGCGGCCGAGCAGGGTCACCTTGACCCGCTGCGTGCGCCGGCGGTCGCGTGCGCGCGACATGAGGTTATCGATGGTCTCCGTGGAAACCGCTGCAGCGACCCGTTTCATTGACGCACCCAAGCGAACTCGTGGAAGGCAAGCTAGGTTCCAAGTGTTAATTTCAAATGAGCGAATGACGCGATGTCGAAAAAAAGCCACGCCCGAGCCGCAATTATCCGACTGAACCGCGGGTATATTATTCGTCAATGACGATTTACTTAGCGTAATTAAAATTACGGAACGGGAGCCAGGGCTTGGCGTTTCGATCGTTTGATTTGATTGAGGCGGACCGCGCGGCGCCAGGGCTTATTTCGCGCGACCGCCTTTGAAGACTTGAAACCTGGGGGTTGCGGACTGATTAACATTGGCCGCTTGCGGAGACGTGGTCCTGGCCGCCGCCTCAATCGCCGGAGTCGTGTCCGTCGCAATGATCCGCCACGATGTCAGGCGCAACAGGGAGGGCTCGACAAGCCCCATCCAGTTGGGAACAGTCGCGGGCGCGAGCGCGCCAAGAAGCCGGGAGTGGGTTTTGCCGTGGTGGCGCAGCGGCAAAAGCAGCAGTTCGAAGTCGAGCTCTCGTTGCCCCGGGGCCATGATGGTGGCGCCGGCGACGGCGGGACGGGAATCGTCGAGCACATCGCGCACGATGTCGCGAATGCCGCGGCGGTCCGCCTCGTCGAAGAGAAGCGGAAAGCTTTCGCCCTTCAATTCCCGCGCGAACAAGGCCGCGATCCGGGCGCCGGCGACGCGCAGGGGCAATTCCATGCCGGGATCGACCTCCAGGATAAAGGTGTCGAGAAGCGCGTTCTTGATCGCGGCGGGGTCGATGTCGTTGCGCTCGGGCGCCATCCGGCCGTCGCGCAACTTGTCCCAGTAGGCGTGGAGAACGCGGTTTGTCGGGTGTTTCATTTCGGCGCCCCGGGCGGCGTTTCGCCGCAAAACTGTCGGATTTTGGCGCGCTTGTCCGTCGTTCGCGCCGATGTGGGCGGCACGCTGCCAGCGGCGTGCCACGTGGTTTAGAACCCACACTCCATTTCCCCCTGTAAATTAACCTTCGATTGTCTATTGCCTTGCCTGGGCGCGTCATCGGGCGCACTCTGCGGACAGCCAAACGGATGGCGCGCCGGCTTAGCCGGGGAAGCGCCGCCGTCAAGCCGGGACCGCGCGCCAAGCCTTTGCTCCAAGGCGAAGCGGGATGGTCGAAAAGCTTGGAAGGCGCGCCGCGTCTGAAATGAAAGGGGAGGGCCACGCTTCGGGGCCCTCCCTTTTTCATGTCCGGGCGCCGGCGTGTTGCGCGCGCCAACTGCGTCTGGACGGCGACTCTCCGCGCCCGCGGCGTGCTAAAGCTTCGCGCCGCGCGCGGCCGCGCGCTTCGCTGTCGGCTGGAGATCAGGTGAAGAGAGAGCCCTTATTCAATGTTCCGGCGATTGTTCTGGCCATCGTCGCCGCGCTGGTCGCCGTCCATGGCTGGCGCGAATATTTTGTGTCGGACGATTTCGACGCTCATTTGCTCGCGTGGTTCGCCTTCGCGCCGGGCCGGCTGACCTATCTCTTCGACCCCGACGGCGTCGCCGCGGTTCTGTCCGCGCTTGGCGCGACCGGCGACGCCGACGATTTCAACAACGCGCGGTTTTTTCTCGGCGACGGGTCGCCGGAATGGTGGACGCCGCTGACCTATTCATTTCTTCACGCGAATTGGGCGCATTGCGGGGTCAATTCGATCTGGCTCGTCGCGTTCGGCTCGCCGGTCGCGAAACGGATCGGCGCGGCGCGCTTTCTCGCGCTGTTCGCGGCGGCGGCGATCGCCGGGGCGGCGCTGCACTGGCTGTTCCATCGCTTCGATTTCGCGCCTGTCATCGGCGCCTCGGCGGCGGTGTCGGGCGCGATGGCGGCGGCTTGCCGGTTCATATTCCAGCCCGGCGGCATGGTTGGCTTCGGCGATCCCGCCGCGGCCCACCCGCCGCTGGTGTCTCTGCCGGAACTGGCGCGGGACGGGCGCGCGGTTTTGTTTTTGATCTTCTGGTTCGGCGGCAATCTCGTTTTTGGATTGCTGTCGCAGCCTTTGGGCATAACGCCCGGCCCTGTCGCCTGGGAGGCGCATGTCGGCGGCTTTCTCGCGGGGTTTCTGTTGTTCCCCCTGCTTGATCCGCCCGCGCCGCCTGAGGTCGCGACCACGCCCGCGGCCGAAACCGGGCCGGACCAACCCGCCGTTTAGGCGGGCGTCGCCGCGCCGGCCCGGGCCTCTATCTGGCCAACCGCGTCGACGACCGCGTCGAACGTCAGCAGCGTCGAGGCGTGCCGCGCCTTGTAGTCGCGCACCGGTTCGAGAACCGCGATGTCGGCCCATTTGCCGTCGTTCGGCGGCGCGCCGTTTTCCTTCAGCATTTTGCGCACGGTCTCGCGGATGGCGCGCAATTCCTCCGGCGTCGAGCCCACGATGTTGCGCGCCATGATCGAGGAAGAGGCCTGGCCGAGCGCGCAGGCTTTCACGTCGTGGGCGAAGTCGGCGATCCTGCCGTCGCGCATGACGACATCGACCGTCACCGTCGAGCCGCAGAGGCGGGAATGCGCGGTCGCGCTGGCGCCGGGTTCCGCAAGACGCCCCTGACGCGGAATGTCGGCGGCGAGTTCGAGGATGCGCTTGTTGTAGACGTCGTTCAGCATGGCGTGACCCGCTGGCTCTCGCTTTTTGGGGGGAACAGGCCCATACTATATAGGCAGGGGTTCCGGAAACGGAACAACCCGCTGGCGCTCCGTATGGTCGGCGCGCGCAACCGAGCCGAAGAGGGTCTTTTCTTCAACGCGTGTGGTCCAGCTTCAGGCTCCGCGCGTACATATTTCGAAGCCAACCGATTGGAGGCGCCACATGGACGCTGTGGTTAAGCCCTTAAAACCCGTTCCCTCCCGAAACGATTTTTCCCTCGCTCCAAAAGCGAAGCCAACACGCGAGGAGGCCGAGGCCGCCGTCCGCGTCTTGCTGCGCTGGGCGGGAGACGACCCCTCGCGAGAGGGCCTCGTCGACACCCCCAAGCGCGTGGTGAAGGCCTACGAGGAATTGTTCAAAGGCTATCAGCAGGACGCCGCGCAGATATTGTCGACGGTGTTCGAGGATGTCGAAGGCTACGACGACATGGTGCTGGTGCGCGACATTCCCTTCGCTTCCCATTGCGAGCATCACATGGTGCCCTTCGTCGGCAAGGCGCATGTCGCCTACTTTCCCAGCGATGGCGTTGTTGGCCTGTCGAAACTGGCCCGCGTTGTCGAGGTTTTCGCGCGCCGCCTGCAAACGCAGGAGACCATGACGGCGCAGATAACCGAGGCCATCGAAGACGCGCTGCGGCCGCGCGGCATCGCCGTGCTCATCGACGCGGAGCACATGTGCATGTCGATGCGCGGCGTGCAAAAGCACGGAGCGTCCACCATCACGACGCGCTTCACCGGCCTGTTCCGCGACGAGCCGGCCGAGCAGGCGCGGTTCTTCACGATGGTGCGGGGAATGAAGTAGGGGGCTTGACAGCGTCAGCCGTAGGCCTTCCAGAACACCCACGCGGTCATGGCGAAATTCAGCCAGGCGATGCCGAGGCGAAGCGTTCGCGGCGGCAGCAGCCTCGCCGCGCGGGCGCCGAAATAGCCGCCGACGACGCCCCCCGCCAGCATAACGCCCGCCTCGCGCCAGAAAATCTGGCCGATGAAGATGAAGAACACGATCGCCATGGCGTTGGTGACGCTGACGGTGAGCGTCCGCACCGCCGCCATCGCCTTCAAGTCGCGCGCGCCGAAAATCGTCCAGACAGCGAGCATCATCAGCCCCACCGCCGCGCCGAAATAGCCGCCGTAAACGCCGACGAAGAATTGAACCACGACCAGCGCCGTCTTGCCCAGCGTCATGCGCGCCCGCAGAAAATCGCCGATCCGCGCGCCGAAGGCGAAGGCGATCGCGCCCGTCAGCAACAGCCACGGCACGATCGCGTCGAAGGCGCTTGAGGGCGTGTAGATCAGCAGCAGGGCGCCCGCCGCGCCGCCGATCAGGCTGACGCCGAGCAACAGAATCGGGGAGGCGTCGCCAAACGGGCGGAAGTCGTGGCGGTAGGCGAAAGCGCTGGCGAAGGTGCCGGGGCAAAGGGCCAGCGTGCTCGTCATGTTGGCGGCGACCGACGGCACGCCGACCGACATCAGGGCGGGCAGGCTGATAAACGTGCCGCCGCCGGCGACGGCGTTCATCGCGCCGGAGACAACAGCGACAAGCGCGAGAAAAACGTAGCTGGTCATGGTTTTCCGTCTCGGACGCGCGCGCCTTTTCACACGCGCCGCGACAATGTTCAAATCGCCGGTGATTGTGTTAGAGGCGTCGAGACAGCGAGGTTTCCATGGAATCGTCCACGACCCCAGCGTATTTCGCGCCGCGCGGCGACAAGCGCGCCATCGAGGAGGGCGCGGCCTTCCAGCCGAAATTCGACGCCGACGGCTTGATTGTGTGCGTGACGAGCGAAGTCCACACGGGCGACATTCTGATGGTGGCCTATATGAACGCGGAAAGCCTGCGCCTGACGCTGGAAACCGGCGTCGCGCACTATTGGTCGCGCTCGCGCCAAAGCCTCTGGCGCAAGGGCGACACCTCCGGCCAGACGCAACAGGTGGTCGAAATGCGCGTCGATTGCGATCAGGACGCGCTGTTGCTCAAAGTCGAGGCTGGCGGCGACGGAAAAGCTTGCCACACCGGGCGCCGCTCGTGTTTTTATCGCCGCGTCGAAACCGCTTCCGGGGCGGCGCGGCTGGCGCTCGATCCGGCGTGAGCGCGATGTTCAGGCGCTGTTAAGGCTGTCACGGGAAACTTGGGGCCGTTCGGGCGCGCGCGCCCCGGCCATCGCGAGCGCGTTATGAAAGGCTTTCCCTTCGGTCACATCCTCGCCAGCGCCGACTCAGGCGCCGGGACGCCGCCGCTGTTGCCGCGTCGCAGGCCGAAAATAGGCTTGGCGCTCGGCGCGGGCTCGGCGCGGGGCTGGTGTCACATCGGCGTGCTGCGCGAATTCGAGGCGATGGGCGTGAAGCCCGATATCATCGCCGGCACGTCGATTGGCGCGGTCGTCGGCGGTTGTTTCGCCGCCGGCCGCCTCGACGAGCTTGAGGCCTTCGCGCGCGGCATGACGCGGATGCTCTTTCTCGCCATGCTCGACTGGAGTTTTTCCGGACGCGGCCTGATCGCCGGCGCGCGCCTGCGCGGCCGGTTGGAGGAGGGGCTCGCGGAAACGATGATCGAGGATTTGCCGACGCGGTTCGCCGCCGTCGCGACGGAGGCGGGATCGGGCCGCGAAGTCTGGTTGACGCGAGGGCCTCTGGCGCGGGCCATTCGCGCCTCCTACGCGCTGCCGGGAATATTCGAGTCGGTGAAGGTCGGCGACCACTGGCTGTTCGACGGCGCGGTCGTCAATCCTGTGCCGGTGAGCGTGTGCCGGGCGCTCGGCGCCGACATCGTGATCGCGGTCAACATCATCGAATCCGCCATGGCTTTTCATGACGCGGGCGACGCCGGGCTGCCCGCCGAGCCCTCGCCGGAACCCCACGGCCTGCTGGGCGCCGCGCGCGGCCATTGGCTGCGCGGCTGGTTTTCAAGGCGCGAGGACGGCGGCCCGAGCATGGCGAGCGTCATGACCGACGCCTTCAACATCACGCAGGATCGCATCTCCCGCTCGCGCCTGGCCGGCGATCCCCCCGATGTCTTCGTCCGCACGCGGTTGGACCACGTCGGCCTGTTCGATTTTCACCGGGCGGGCGAATTGATCGAGGCCGGCCGCGAAGCGGCGCGGAGGGCCGCGCCGGAATTGCGGCAGGTTGGACTGATCGACGCTTCCGAGTAGGCCAGCGAAACGTCAGGCGGTCGCGATGTATTCGCGCAGCGCCCTGTGCTCGGTCTCGATTTCCTCGATGTGGGTCTTCACCACGTCGCCGATCGAAACAAGGCCGACCAAACGCCCGTTTTCGACGACCGGCAGATGCCGGAAGCGGCCGCGCGTCATGGTTTCCGTCACCTCGGCGACGGTGGCGCGGCCCGTCGTTGTGACGACCTTCGCCGTCATGTGGCGCGTCACGGGCTGCTCCAGGGCGTCCGCGCCGGCGCGCGCGAGGGCGCGCACAATGTCGCGCTCGCTCAGAATGCCGAGCAGCGCGCCGTCGGCGCCCGTCACGACGACGGCGCCGATGCGCTTGTTGGCGAGCATGTTGACGGCTTCCCCGATGGTGCGGTGGGGTTGGATGGCGACGACGTCGGTTCCCTTGTCGGCCAGAATACGAGCGACTGTCATGCAGACCTCCTCGTGTTTCCCGCGGGAGATTCGTTGAGCCCGCCGGCGAAGTGTCCTCCCGCGACGGCCCTCGCGCAAGCGCGACTTTCGACGGTGATGAACGGCGGCGGCGACGCTGGCTCCCTGAGCAGGGCTCGAACCTGCGACAATTCGATTAACAGTCGAATGCTCTACCAACTGAGCTATCAGGGATCGCTGAGCAGCGTGGCGCGCCTATAGCAGGCCGCGCCGGCGTTGCAAAGCCTGAATCGCGCGTGAACCCGGCGGCCTCGAAACCGCCGCGCGCGCGGCGTGGAATCGTTCGTTATGGCTTGCGGTGGGAGCGCAATCGTTGCTATGAGGCGCGACCCTTGGGCGACCCGATTCCCATGGCCTCGTGGCGGAGTGGCTACGCAGAGGACTGCAAATCCTTGTACGGGGGTTCGATTCCCTCCGAGGCCTCCAATCGTCGTTTTCCCCATTTAATATTGTTGATCGTTTCCCGATATTTCCCTCACCCGCTTGAAAGCATCCCGCGCCTGCGGGATTTCGACTGAATTCCTGTCTTGCGCCAACATGAGCGCGACACCTCGCGCCGGAAGGCTCAAACAATTACCACCGAGCGCGATCCAGAGCCCGATGTGGCGTGAAGCATTCTGAACGCATGGCCTTGCGAGCGGTTGAAGATACGGTTCCGCGAGGGCGTTGAGCCAGGCTCTTGCCAACCACCTGGCCGACGCGGATAAGCGTCGTCAGCGGCGCTCGGACGCCATGCGTTCACACAGACAGGGAGGAGGCGTGATGTCCAGTTCGCGTCGCGACATAATGAAAATCGCAGGCGCGGTCGGCGCGCTTGGCGTCGCCGGCGCCGCGCGGGCGCAGCAGGCGGGCGCGCCAGCGGCGTTCGACTTCGGCAATCCCAGCGACTTCGAACGCGAATTGAAGATCGTCAATTGCGAGTGGCTGGAGGAAGACGCTAAAAAAATCCTGCCGCCATGGCGTTTCGCGGTGATGGGGCCGAACGGCGACGGCTGGACCTATCGGGAAAATCGGCGCGCCTTCGGCGACTACCCGATTCTCGCGCACCGGCTTCAAAACGTCGACGACAAGGCGATCGATCTTCGCGTCCAACTCCTGGAACACAGTCTGCCGTTTCCGATGATCGTATGCCCGATGGGCGCGCAAGGCACCTTTCACGCGCGGGCGGAAGCGGCTTCCGCCGCCGGCGCCGAGGCGGCTGGCACCCTGTTCGTCATGTCCGGCGCCGCGACATTGCCGATGGAGGATGTCGCCAAGGCGCACCCCGGCCCCAAGTGGTTCCAGATTTACATGAACGCCGACATGGAGATTAACCGCTGGCTCGTGCAGCGCGCGAAGGCCGCCGGCTTCTCCGCGATTGTGCTGACGGCGGACGCGCTGGGCCCGGGCCAAAGCGACGAATACATTCGCCTGGGCCGTCCGCAGCCTCCGGGCGCGGAAACGCCCGGCAATCACGATCCAGCGCGGGGTGGCAGGGGCGTGTTTCGCAATTTCAAGCGCAACATTGGCTTTGACGACATCGGCTTCCTGCACGAGGCCTCGGGCTTGCCCGTCGTCGCCAAGGGCCTGCTGCGCGCCGACGACGCCAAGCAGGCGGTCGCCTCGGGCGCCGCCGCCGTGTGGATTTCCAATCACGGCGGCCGCCAGATGGATGGCGTGCCCGCTTCCATCAGCATGTTGGGGCCGGCGGCGGACGCGTTGGGCGGCAGCGTCGCGATCATCCTCGACAGCGGCGTGCGGCGCGGCATCGACATTTTCAAGGCGCTGGCGCTCGGCGCCAACGTCGTGTCCGTCGGCCGGCCTGTGCTCTGGGGCATGACGGCGGGCGGCTCGGCTGGTGTCAAGGGCGTTTTCACCCAACTCGCGGCGGAGCTGAAGGCGGCCATGCTGCTATCGGGCGTCGCCAAGGCGACAGACATCCATCGCGACTTCGTGCGTTACAAACCGGTCTGAGTGATCGGAGAAATCGAGCTGGTCTGGCGTTTAAGGCCCGGCGTTTCCGATGAGATGGGAAACGCCAGCGGCGCCAAGGCCGCGCGGGTCGCCTCGATCCTTGCCGCCGATCCCGCGAACCGCGGCGCGCTGGCCTTCAGCCGTGCGGCGATCCCGCTGCCGGCGTTCTCGGGGATGGGAGCGTGTGGCGATCTTGGGCGTTTGCCTTCGCGCGAACGCGTGAAGGGTTCAAGGTGAACAAAATAATATCGCTCTCCGTTACACTCATGGTTGTCGCGGCCATCGGCGGGATAACGTTCAGTTGCGCGCGAACGAACGCCCAACATTATGAGACGGCGCGGCAATGCGCCAAAACCGGAGGAACGTGGCTTCCGGCCGGCTTACAGGGCGGCAATTGCCTCGCGCGCGGCAAGGAGGGTGTTACGGGCGCTCCACGGTGAACGCGCTGGGGTTGAGGGGAAGGCGGCGCCCTTCCAACCAGCAGATTTTAAAGGTTCTAATCTAGGGCTGTAACGGCAATTTCCATTGACCCGCCGATTGTCCGCTTGCTAGGCGTTGTGCCTGATTTTGCGCGCAGGGTTCCTATGATCGTCTGCTCTTGCAATGTTTTTTCGGACACCGATGTCAAAGGCTGCCTCCGTCGCGACGGCGGGGCTCCCTCGGGCTCGGGGCGAAATATCAGCGTGCGGGATGTTTACACGCGCTTGGGGTGCGTCCCGCAGTGCGGCGGTTGCGCGCCCGTGATCGCCAAACTGCTGCAAGCTTCGCAGTCGAACGACTGCCAGGACATGGCGCGGCTCTTGAATGACAACGAGCGGCCATCGGATTTCGCGTTAGGGAGCTATCATGAAGGGTGACGTCAAGGTCGTCGAGTATCTGAATCGGGGCTTGCGCAGCGAACTCACCGCGATCAATCAATATTGGCTTCACTATCGCATTCTGGCCAACTGGGGATACAAGCAGCTCGGCCGGAAATGGCGCGAGGAATCGATCGAGGAGATGGGGCACGCCGATCGCTTCGTCGATCGCATCCTGTTCCTGGATGGTTTTCCGAACATGCAGTCGCTCAATCCGCTGCGAACCGGGCAGACCGTGCTGGAAATCATCGAGCTCGATCTCGCCAGCGAAATGGAGGCGCGCGCCCTCTATATCGAGGCGGCCAACTATTGCGTGTCGGTGAACGACCGCGTCACCAAGGATCTCTTTGAGAAGCTCGCGTCCGACGAGGAAGAGCACATCGATTTTCTCGAAACGCAGTTGGAACTCATCAAACAAGTCGGCCTGGCGCTCTACGCCCAGAAGCACATCGGCGATTTCAGCGAAGAGTCCAAGAAGGATTGAGTTGGCGGGCTGGGGCGCTTTGGCGCGCCGGCCACCGCTGTCAGGGGCTCCCGCGGCTCGCAAAATCGCCGCCGCCCGGTAATCCCATATTAACGCCGTCGGGCCGAAAATGCCCGAATTCGCGCCACCGGGACGCCCGAAAGCGCCACGCGCGCCCTTTTACAAGGCGCCCCGGAATGTTACAGGAGCGTCGCGTTTCCGTCAGAATTGCTCCGGTATCCCCATGTCCATAGCCAAGCCAACGGTAAAACCCGCCGATCCCCGCTTTTCCTGCGGCCCGACCGCCAAGCATCCCGGCTGGAGTCCGGCCAATCTGGACTGGTCGCTCATGGGCCGCTCGCATCGCTCGAAAGAGGCGCGCGCCCGTATCCGCGACCTCACGGCGCGCATTCGCCGCGTGCTTGGCGTGCCCGACGATTATCACATCGGCATGACGGCGGGCTCCGACACCGGCGCGATGGAGATGGCGTTGTGGTCGCTGCTCGGCGCGCGGCCGGTCGATCTGTTCGGCTGGGAGGCGTTCGGCCTCGACTGGGTCGTCGATACGATGGAGCAGTTGAAACCCGCCGGCGCGCGCGCCTTCACGCCCGAATACGGCGTCCTGCCGGACTTTTCCAAAGCCGATCCGAAGCGCGACTGCGTCTTCACCTGGAACGGCACCGCGGCCGGCGTGCGCGTTCCCAACGGCGACTGGATCAGCGACGCGCGCGAAGGCTTGACGATCTGCGACGCGACATCGGCCGTGTTCGTCATGGACATCCCGTGGCGAAAAATCGATGTGCTGACGTTCTCGTGGCAGAAGGCGCTCGGCAGCGAGCCCGGGCATGGCACGATCATCATGAGCCCGCGCGCCATCCAGCGGCTTGAAACGCACACGCCGTCCTGGCCGATTCCGAAACTCTACCGGCTCGCCAACAAGGGCCGGGTGAACATGGAATTCTTCGACACCGAAGTCATCAACACGCCGTCGCTCATGTGCGTGGAGGACGCCATCGACGCGCTGAAATGGGCCGAATCGATCGGTGGCCGTCCGGCGATGGCGGCGCGCACGAAAAAGTCGTTCGAGGTGTTGGAAAACTGGGTCGCGCGGACGCCGTGGATTGATTTTCTGGCGCGCGACCCCGCGACGCGCTCGCAGACCTCGGTGTGTTTCGTCTACAGCGATCCCGACTATCTCGGGCTGAACACGGCCCGTCGCGCCGACTTCGCCGCGCGCGTTTACGCGCTGCTTGAATCCGAGCGCGTGGCGCTCGATGCCAACGCCTACAAGGACGCGCCTCCCGGCCTGCGGATCTGGTGCGGCGCGACGGTCGAGGCCTCGAATGTCGAAGCGCTGCTGCCGTGGATCGAATGGGCCTACGCGACCGTCAAAGCCGAGGTTTTCGCGCCCGCGTAGTTCTTCCCCGCGTTGGGAGTGGACATGGACTCCATCGCCGGCGTCGTCCTCGCGGGGGGAAAATCCACCCGCATGGGCCGCGACAAGGCCTTCGTCGATTTTCGCGGCGAGCCGCTCGTCGGCCACGCGATAAAACGGCTCGCGCCCCAGGTGGCGCGCGTCGCGATCAGCGCCAACGGCGATCCCCAGCGCTTCGCCGCCTTTGGCGCGCCGGTGTTGCCCGATGTTTCGCCCGGCCATCCCGGGCCTTTGGCCGGGATTCTCGCCGGCTTGAAATTTTTCGCGCGCGAAAACGGCTTTGAGGCCATCGTCACGGTTCCCTGCGACGCGCCTTTCGCGCCGCGCGACCTTGTCGCCCGGCTCGTCGCGGCGCGGCGCGCGGAGGGCGCCGTTGTCGCGGCTTCCACGCGCGGTGTGGAACCTCTGTTCGCGCTGTGGCCTCTCGCCGCGGCGGACGCGGTAGAGGCGGCGCTCGCGAAGGGCGACGCGTCGGTGTGGCGGTTGCTCGAAGGGATCGCCGCCGCGCAAGTGGACATTCCCGTCGGGCGTGGCGCGGACTGGACCCTCAATCTAAACGCGCCGGAGGAATTGGCGGCGGCGGAGGGGTTCTCGCCTTCTTGAACCCCGCGCGCGTTTGTGAGAAGCCGAACACCGGCATCGCAGGGGTCTTCCGTCATGGCCAAAACAGCTTTCCTCGGCCTCGGCGTCATGGGCTCTCCCATGGCCGGGCATCTTGTGGCCAAGGGCCACGCCGTCACCGTTTTCAACCGCACCGCCGCCAAGGCCGAAGCCTGGGTCGAGAAACACAAAGGCGCGCGCGCGCCAACGCCGCGCGAGGCGGCGCTGGGGCAGGAGATCGTCTTCGCCTGCGTCGGCAACGACGACGACCTGCGCGCCATCGCGCTGGGTCCGGACGGCGCGTTCGCCGGCATGGACGAGGGCGCGGTGTTCGTCGATCACACGACGGCGTCCGCCGATGTCGCGCGCGAGCTTCACGCCGAAGCGACGCGGCGCGGCCTCGGCTTCGTCGACGCGCCCGTCTCGGGCGGGCAGGCGGGCGCCGAGAACGGCGCGCTCACCGTCATGTGCGGCGGCGACGCGGAGGCTTACGCGGCGGCCGAGCCCGTTATCGCGTCCTACGCGCGCATGTGCAGGCTGATGGGGCCGGCGGGCGCGGGGCAATTGACCAAAATGGTCAACCAGATCTGCATCGCGGGCCTCGTGCAGGGGCTCGCCGAAGGGATCCATTTCGCCAAGGCGGCGGGGCTCGATGTCGGCGCGGTGATCGACACCATTTCCAAGGGCGCGGCGCAGAGCTGGCAGATGGAAAACCGCTCCAAGACCATGGACGCCGGCCAATACGAATTCGGCTTCGCGGTGGATTGGATGCGCAAGGATCTGTCGATTTGCGTCGCCGAGGCCCGCCGCAACGGCGCGCAATTGCCGGTCGCCGCGCTCGTCGATCAGTTCTACGCCGAGGTGCAGAAAATGGGCGGCGGACGCTGGGACACGTCGAGCCTGCTGGCGCGGCTGAAGTAGTTTTTCCGAACGGAAGAGGCTCAGCCGGCTCCGATTGACACCGCTCGCGACGGGCGCGAGAACCATTCGAGATGGCGCGCGCGCCTTGCGGGGAAAAAACATGTTCGTGGGACTTTTGGCGTTGACGCTGGCGGCCGTTTACGCGGGCGCCGCGCTCTACAACAACCTCGTCGAACAGCCCGCGCGCCTGTCGCTCGACGACGACGCCATGATGGCGGAATGGAAGCCCAGCGACCGCCGCGGCTTCGCGTTCATGGGGGCAGTGGCGCTGCTGTCGGCGATTTGCGGCGTCGCCGCCTTTCACGACACGCTCGACGTCCGTTGGCTGGCGGGCGCCATCGTCGCCATCGCGAGTTGGCCCTACGCGTTTTTCGTCATCGTGCCCTTCAACAACCGGCTGCTCGCGGCCGGCGCGGCCAAGGGCTCTCCAGACGCGCGGCTTCTCATCCGCGATTGGGGCGTGCTGGCGTGGGGCCTGAGCGCCATTGGCGTCGTCGCCACAGGCACATTCCTATGGGCGCTTGCGTGAGCGAAACGTCGGCGGGGTCCGTCTCGGCGCCCCGCTAACGCGATCGTCAACGGCAGACCGGCTGTCCGGGGTGCCCGCAATCGGGCCGGCCGCGTGACGGCGGTTGCTGCGGTTGTGGCTGCGGCTTGGGTTGTTGTTGCTGCTGGCGCTGCTGCTGCTGCCTCTGCTGCTCCTGCGCCCGTTGCTGCTGTTGTTGTTGCTGCCGCGCCTGATCCTGCTGCTGGCGTTGCTGTTCCTGCGCTTTCTGCTGTTGCTGCTGCTGCTGTTGGCGCGCCTGGTCCTGCGCGCGCTGCTGTTGCTGATTCTGCTGCGCGCGTTGTCGAGCCTGGTCCTGCTGCTGTTGAAGCTGCTGCTGGCGCGCCTGTTCCTTCTGTTGGGCGGCGGCGGCGGCCGCGGCCGCCGGGTTCACCGCCGGCGCGAGCGGAGTTTGGCCAGCGTTGTTGCCCGGCCGGCCCGCGGATGGGTTGCCAAGCCGCTGCGCGCCATTCGAGCCAGGCGCGGCGGGTTGAAGCGGCGAAGCTGGTTTCAAAGCCTCGGCTGGCGCGCTGGGCGCGATGGGCGAAGTCGGCCGCGCGCCTTGCGCGGGCAGGGCGTTGTTGGGTTGGTTGAAGCGGTTGTTGGCGCCGGGGGCCGACCCCTGCGGCTGGGCCGCGCCCTGTCCGGGTAGCGCTGTGTTGGGCTGATTGAAGCGGTTGCTGGCGCCGGGGGCCGACCCCTGCGTCGGAGCCGCGCCTTGTCCCGGCAAGGCGTTGTTCGGCTGGTTGAAGCGGTTGTTTACGCCGGGCGTGGCTCCCTGCGGCGCGGGCGCGCCTTGTCCGGTCAGGCCGGCGCGCGTCAACGTCTGCGGCGTCGCCGCGATCGGCGGCAGGAAGGGTTTGGCCGCCACGGCGGGGCGCGCTCCGGCCTGTGGGGCCGGCGGGCGGAAGCCACCCGCTGGCGGCGGGCCAAAGCCCGTCACGCCAGCCTGGCGCCGCTCGGTCTGGTTTGAGATCAGCTTGCCCGCGATAATGCCAGCGGCCAGCGCGGCGGGAATCGCCACATAGGGGAAGACGCGGGCGCGCTCGCGATGATCCCGATCGTAGTCGTAGGGCGTGGCCGGCCCGACGATCCCTCGGGGCAGGGCCCACCATGGCGGCGGCGGCGGCGCGGCGGTCTCTGGCAGGAAGTACACCTCCTCCTGATCTTCCGCGTAGACGGGCGGCGGCGGGGGCGCCCACCACGCCGGCGCGGGCGCGTAGAACGCCACCGCGTCGGGCGGCGCGCCGCCAGCGTCGTAATAGACGGGCTCGCCGTTGGCGAAATAGACAGCTTCGTCCGGCGGCGGCGGGGCGATGTCGTATTCGGCGGGCGCGTATTCTGCCGGCGGCGCTTCGGCGGCGGCGAGCCTCTCCAGCCGGCGGCGCGCGTCGACGACATGCGGGCCGTTGGGATAGCGGCTCAGATAGGTCCAGAAGCCGTTGGGGCTGTTGAGGTTGACGGCGCGCCGCCAGGTCAGCGCCTCGCGCCGCGCCGCCAGCAGGCCGCGGGCGTTCTTGGCGAATTTGCTCCGGGGATAGCTCGCGAGAAACTCCTCGTAGCCGCCGATCGTGTCGCGATCGAGCGCGGCGGCGTAGGCGTCGGCGTCGGCGAACTCGCGGATAGGCTTTTTCCGCGCCGCCTCGATCTGCCCGACCGGCGTGGCGTCGATGCCGGCGCTGGCGGGCGCGGGGTCTGTCAACGCGTAAGCGGGGTCGATCTTGCTGGCGTCCCACGGCGTTTGCGCGCCCTTGGTGGCCTGCGCCGTCAGGGTGCGCGTCCGGTCGAAAATGTCGTTGAGCGGCAGGCCGGGAATGCGCATCGCCTCGGCCAGCGCCTTCGCGTAGGGGCCATAGGCGCCGTCCGGCGTCGGCGCGAACATGCCCGGCGCGGCGTTGAAGGCGACCAACGAACCCGGGTCGGCGTCGACGATGGTGAGGCCCGGCGCGGTCTGCCGGCCTTTGAGAAAGGGGCCGGCGTAGGCGAGGTCGAGCGCCATGAAGCGGGCTTTGGCCGGCGTCGCGTCGAGCGCGCGCGACAGGTCCGAAACGCGGATCGCGTTGAGCGCCAGGTCGCCCGCGTTGGCGATCTTCGCGCCCACCGGAATGAAATAGTTCTCGCCGTCGGCCTGCGCGCCATAGCCGGAGAGATAGACGCCCGCGACCGCGCCCGGCCCGGCCTGCTGCACCTTGTCGAGGAATTCGCGGAACGAGGCGCGCAGCGTGTCCTGATCGAGGTTGCGCGCGCCCGTCACGTCGAAGCCGGTCTGCTTCAGCGTGTCGGCCACGAGCCCGGCGTCGTTGGCCGAGGTTTTCAGCGGCGCGCCCTCGTAGCCGTCGTCGCCGATGACAAACGCGAAGCGCGCTTCGGGCGCCTGCGCGCGCGCGCTCGAAACAAGCGCCGGCGCGAAACAGGCGGCGAGCACAGCCGCGCCGGCGGCGAAGGGACGAAAAGGCTTGAACATAGGCGTCGCGTCCCGTGGGGTTCTAGTCGTCACAAAGGATACCGCCACGCCTGAACACTCGATGAACGTCTGAGTCCATGCAAGGGTTCCAAGCACGGTTCCATGCAAGGGAAGTGCTTCTCCCGCGACGCGGGAGAAGCATTCGCGCGCCGCGTCCGTTTTCAAATCAATGAAATTTTTCGCCACGCGCCAACTGCGCGAGCATCTGCGCCAGCCGCTTGGCCCGCGTCTCGGGCTTCTTCGCCGTATGCAGGCGATAGTAGATCGAAAAGAGGTTCTTGCGGTCAAGCGTCAGGAAAAACGCCTTCGCCTTGGGCGCGGTTTCCAACGCGTCGAGAAAGTCCCGCGGGATCGTCATCCCAGCCGAACCGGCGTAGGCCCTGTCCCAACGGCCGTCCGCCTTCGCCGCTTCCACCTGCGCCAAGCCCGCCGGCGCCATTCTCCCCTCCGCGATCAGCTTCGTCGCGTGAGCGCAATTCCGGGCCGACCAGTTTGACTTCGGTTTCCGGGGCGTCAGGCGTTGCAGGAACGACGCGGCGTCGAGCGGCTGCTTGCGCCCATCGATCCACCCGAAGCGGAGGGCCTCCACAACACAATCGTTCCAACTCAACGCGCGCCTGTCCGCGTTCGCCTTGAATAGTCTCACCCAGAGTTCCGAAGCGGACGAATGGCGCTCCGCGAGCCAGTCGCCGAGCTCCGAGGCGTTCTCGAACGCGCGTGGCGTAAGTCGTGTGCCAACCATGTCGAATGCTAGGCCGACGCGAAGCCTATGGGAAGACGGGGCGGAGCGAGTGACTTCGCCCATGTCCGGCGGCGCGGGCGGTCATAGGCGCGGAATGCGAGAACCCTAAGCCGCGGCCTGTTCGAGTTGGCCCATGGCGCGAACCAGCGCGTCGAAACATCTCCCGTCGATCGCCGAGCCGACATCCGATTTCATAATGGAGAGCGCCTTGGAAACCGACATGGCCGCCCGATAAGGCCGGTCGGCTGTCAGGGCGTCGAAGATATCGGCGGTCGTCAACATGCGCGTCGCGTCGCAAATTTCGTCGCCCTTCAGGCCGCGCGGATAGCCCTTTCCGTCCAGGCGCTCATGATGGGCCCCCGCGATGCGGGCCAGATCGCGAAACGCGCTTATGCGGAGCAAAATCTGTTCGCTGAGCATGGGATGGGCGCGAATGACCGCCCATTCCTCCGCGTCGGGCTTGCCCGGCTTGTCCAGAATTTGATTTGAAACCCCAAGTTTTCCGATGTCGTGCAACAGCGCCGCGCGCTTCAAATATCGACGCTCGGTTTCGCCATGGCCGAGCTCTTGCGCGATCATGTCGGTGAAAAGCGTCACCCGGCGGCTATGGCCGGCGGTGAAAGGACTTTTGGAGTCGACGACATCGGCGAACGCCGCCGCGACATCGTCCAAATAGTCGTCGTCCACGCCGTGATCTTCGTCGCTGTCGATCATCTCGACGATCATCTCGCCGAGGCGGGGCGAAGCCAGGCCCGACCAGAATCCCGGCTCCGCCGCGACCTTTTCGAACGCTTTCACAAGCGTCGGATCAAGCCAGGAGCCGGAGCGTTTGGAAACTTCCGCCTTGGCGGCCTCTACGCCCGCGCTGGTGTGAAACACGTCGGCGACTTGAGAGAGCAAAGCGATGCGCGCGCCCATCGATATGTCGGCGCCGCCAAGCCCCGTCGGCTGCCCCTTGCCATTCCAATGCTCGTCGAGATCGAGGATGCCCTGGGCGACGCGCTCGGAAAAACGCATCCGCCGAACAATGTCCGCGCCTCTTTGACAACGCGTCTCGATCAACTCGCGAGCGATCGCGCCCGACGCCGCGAAGGCCGAAACAAGCGCGCGAAAGCGCTCCGCGAGGCCGGCCTTGAGGCCGGTGTGTGAGAGCACGAACCGCAGAACCTGCGGCAAACTCTCGTTGACGGTTTTGATGTCGCGTTTGAATTCAATGTCATCGGTCAAAAACAGCTGGCAAATGCGCGCGGCGTTGCTGCTGCACCCAATGTCCTTGAGCAAAAGCGTGTAGTGCAGATCGGCCAGCTGGTCCGCCGCCAACCCCATTTCGCGGCCGACGCGCGCGCCAATCCAGCAGCATCGAACGCCGTGGCCCTGCGGCTGGCCTTCGGTCAGATCGAGAGCGTAGCTCAGCGCGCTCAGCAGCTCGGCTTTTTTTATTCGATGTTCCATCGAGTCGCGAGCGCCTCCGAGGCCAAGACCTGTTGGGAGGCCAAGACTCGTTAGCTTATGTCGAGGCCGTTAACAGCGCGTGTCGCGCGGCGGGGCCGGGCGCCGAACTCCCAGGCGTTCTTGAACGCGCGCGAGGAATGTCGCGCGCCATCAATGTCGGATGCATGGCCGACGCGAAGCCAATTGGAAGGTTGGACCGCGCGAGCGGCTTCCGTTGTTCGCGCGCCAGGCGTCGCGAAAACATTCGTCCACGCGTCGATCATGGGCAGCAGATAGTAGCGCCCGTTGGTGTCGGGGACTGTGAGAACCATGGGTTCGCGCGAGGTGGCCGCGATGGCGGAGCGCGTCATGCGAGTGATGCGGGATTCGACGATCATGTCGACCGGCCCTATTCGGCGCGCCTTCGACCGGGCGGACGCGTTTGTGCTCGCCCATGGCTTTGCCGGAGTGCTCCGGGCCATGATCAATGTTGAACACGATGGCCCTTCTCAAGCAGCGATAGAAACCGCGCTGGCGCGGATGGTCGTGAGCTTCGTGGGATGAAGCGCGGCCCGGATCGGAGCTTGGTACCGCGCGCGTGCGCGATGTAGGGTCGAAAAATCGCAAATCCACCGCGGAAAAGCGCGGTGGAGGGTTTTTCACCGGCCCCTGAGCGCGAGGCGGCCGTTCTCCACGCCGTAACCCGCTAGCCCATCAAGGAAATTCTGGCCAAGCAGGTTTTCGTTCAACGCGCCTTCGCGCGCCACCATCGCCTCGACGCGCCGCTGCGAGATCGAGCCCACCGACAGGCTGTCGAGCCGTGTCAAAGCGGCCCGGGCGACGCCGTTCGCGGTCGATACGGTTTCGGTAAAACGCAATGATTTCATATCGATGCCGAGCTTGCGGGCGTCCTCGGCGCGCAACGTCACTAGCGACGCTCCGGTGTCGAAAAGAAACGGCAGATCGACGCCGTTCGCCTTCATCCGCAAAACAAAATGACCGTCGCGGCGCCGCGCGACCTCGGCGATTCCAGGTTTTGAATCAATGACATACCCAGGCTGGATCTCGGCCTGTACACGCTCGTACACGGGCCGTAGAGCGTCGCGGTAGGCGTAGGCGCCAAGGAAGAAAATTCCCAACGCCGCCCAAACCAGCAAGTCTCTGATAAGAGACGCGAAATGACCGCGGTAACGGACCAACATTGAGGAGGCTAGAACAATCAGGCCGATCGCCCAAATAGTTCGAACAACCATGTCCCCGGTTGTCATATGAAAACCTTGTTGAACCCCTCTGCGATCATAACGTAGGCGCGATGGAGGCGAATTTCAAATCCGCCCGATGAAACCTAGCAATATCATATGCTTGACGTGGCCACGAACTGGCGCTTCAGCGCGAGGCCCGGGCTCCGCCGGCTCGCGTCCAGGTAACGCTTTTACATAAAACCGCGAGCACGCAGCCCGATGTTTTCAGCGTATTTCCCGCGACTGTCATAGTCCCGGCATAGGTTTTTCCATCGCCCGGATTGATTGCGGTGCCCTTCCACGTGTTCGGGCCGCTTTGTTTCATGCCGTTTAACACGCTTGTTCCCGGTTTCGCCGGAGAAGACTTGTCGGCTTGCTTGATGACAACCCCGCAATAGCTGGCACCACAGGGCGAAATACGCACAAGGAGGCCGCCGTTGTCTCGGGCCCATACGCCGGAAGGCGTATCCGCAGCCAGAACCGGTGTCGCTAAAACAGCCAAACCCCCAAGCGCGATTATCGTCGAGCGCGCCATTTTCATCGTTCGTTTCATGTCGTCCTCCAACCCGTTGTGCTAACTCGGAAAATTTCACGCGGCAAGAATGGCTTCCCAACGCGTAACCGCCTAAAAGTCGGAACGCCCGATCCCCCAACGAGTTCCGCATGAACCCCACCGGCTTGCCCTTTGACGACATCCGCGCGCTGTTTCCACTCATGCCAGGACCGTCGATATCCTGCGCCGCGGACGTCCGCGCCCGCGACGCCCGCCTCGCCAAACCGCCGGGAGCGCTCGGACGGCTTGAGGAAATCGTTGAGTTCATGGCGGCGTGGCAGGGAAAGTCGAAGCCGACGATGGATCGGCCGCAAGTTGTTGTATTCGCTGCGAATCATGGCGTTGTCGCGCAGGGCGTGTCGCCTTACCCACAGGCCGTCACGCGGGCCATGATGGAAAATTTCACGGCTGGCGGCGCCGCGATCAACCAGATTTGCGGCGCTTATGGGCTCGGCTTGAAAGTTTTCGACCTCGCGCTCGACATTCCAACTGGAGACATCACGCAAACCGCGGCGCTTGACGAGAAAGCCGCGGCCGCGACATTCGCCTTTGGCATGGAAGCCATTGCCGGCGCCGACGTTTTATGCCTGGGAGAGATGGGGATTGGCAACACAACCATCGCGGCCGCGATCTACCACGCGCTCTACGGCGGCGAGGCCTCCGACTGGGTTGGGCGCGGCATCGGCGACGATGACGCCGGCCTCGCGCGGAAAATCGACGCGGTGAAACGGGCTCTGATGGCGCATGGCGGCCATCTCGACGATCCGCTCGAGATCATGCGGCGCATCGGCGGGCGCGAAATCTGCGCCATCGCGGGCGCGATCATGGCGGCGCGCTTGGAGCGCGTGCCGATTGTGCTGGACGGTTATGTGGTCACCGCCGCCGCGTCGATCCTCCACGCGATCAATCCCGCGGCGCTCGACCATTGCGTGGCCGGGCACGTGTCGTCGGAAGGAGTCCATGCGGAGGCGCTGCGGCGTCTCGGCAAGAAACCTTTGCTCGATCTCGGGTTGCGGTTGGGGGAGGGCGCCGGCGGCGCGCTGGCGATGGGGTTGATAAAAGCGGCGCTTGCCTGCCACGCCGACATGGCCACATTTGAATCCATCGGCGTGCCGGACGAGTCGTAGCGTGGGTGGCGACTTTCAATCGGCGAAACGCTTGTATCGACGCGAACGGGAGGATTTCGAAGTGGCTGCGACAAGCAAGGCGATTTCACAGGCGGCTGTTGAACGCTTCGATCTGCGCGGACGCGTCGCGATCGTTACGGGCGGTGGCAAGGGCATCGGCAAGATCTACGCGCGCGAATTCGCGCGCGCCGGCGCGCGGGTTGTCGCGGCCGACATCGATGGAGACGCCGCGGAAACCGTCGCTCGCGAGATTGTGGGGGAAGGCTACGAGGCCATTGGCCTGCGGACCGATGTCGCCGACGCGGACGCGGTTGAACTGATGGCGAACGCGGCGCTCAAAAAATATGGAACCATCGATGTCCTCGTCAACAACGCCTCGTTGATGAGCGTGTTGCCGCGCCGCGACTGGATGGAAATCCCCGTCGAGGAATGGGACAAGGTGATGGAGGTCAATTTGCGCGGCATGTTTCTTTGCTGCCGCGCCGTCGCGCCGACGATGAAGGAAAAGCGCGCGGGGAAAATCGTCAACATCTCATCGAGCCGCGTATGGGAGGGAACGCCTTTACGGCTCCACTACACCACCTCGAAAGCCGGCGTCGTCGGCCTCACACGCGCGCTCGCGCGCGAACTCGGAGCATACAACATCACCGTCAACGCGGTGACGCCCGGCGCGACATTGAGTGAAACCCAGGTCGCGAGCTCGTCTGGCAATTATCTCGCGACGCGCGTCGTTGGACGAAGCCTGGAGCGACCCCAGACGCCGGAGGATCTTGTCGGCGCCGTGATGTTCCTATCGACGGCGGCGAGCGACTTCATCACCGGCCAGACGCTCAATGTCGATGGCGGAAAGGCCATGCACTGACGCTAGGCGGCGCAGTCAATCAGCCGTTTTCCGCGAGCAACGACAATTGGCGACGTCCACCTTCGTCGGCCAAGTCGGTCAAATGCGTGGGATAGTCGCCGGTGAAGCAATGGTCGGTGAATTGCGGGCGCGCGTTGTCGCGGCCATTCTCGCCCATGGCCCGGTAGATCCCGTCGATCGACAAAAACGCCAGCGAATCCGCGCCGATCATCGCGCGCATTTCCTCAAGCGTGTGGTTCGCCGCGAGCAGCCTGTCGCGGCTCGGCGTGTCGATTCCGTAATAGTCGGGGTGCGTGATCGGCGGCGAGGAAATCCGGAAATGGACCTCCGCGGCGCCGGCGTCGCGCATCATCTTGACGATTTTCACCGACGTGGTGCCGCGCACGATCGAATCGTCGATCAGGACGATGCGTTTGCCCTTCACCACGGAGCGGTTGGCGCTGTGCTTGAGGCGCACGCCGTTTTCCCGGATTTTCTGCGTGGGCTGAATGAAGGTCCGCCCGACGTAGTGATTGCGCACGATGCCGAGTTCGAAGGGAATGTTCGCCTCGCGCGCGTAGCCAATGGCTGCGGGAACACCCGAATCCGGCACCGGCACGACGACATCACCCGCGACGCCCGATTCGCGGGCCAGTTGCGCGCCCATGGCTTTGCGCACGTCGTAAACGGGGCGGCCGTGCACGATTGAATCGGGTCGCGAGAAATAGATGTATTCGAAAATACAGGGCCGCATCCGCATGGGCGGGAAGGGCTTGTGAGATTCCAGCCCGGTCGGATTTTCAGCGGTTTTTTCGGAAATGACGACGATCTCGCCGTTCTCCACGTCGCGGATGAAGCGCGCTCCGATAATGTCGAGCGCGCAGGTTTCCGAGGCGAGAATGTAGCATCCGTCGAGTTCGCCAAGCACGAGCGGACGGATGCCCAGCGGATCGCGCACGCCCATCAGTTTTTTGTTTGTCAGCGCGACGAGGGAATAGGCGCCCTCGATCTGGCGGAGCGCTTCGATAAAACGATCGAGGATGCGCCCCTTGCGGCTGCGGGCGACCAGATGAAGAATGACTTCCGTGTCCGACGTCGATTGGTAGATCGCGCCCTGCCGCACCAATTCCCGCCGAAGCGTCACGCCGTTGGTCAGATTGCCGTTGTGGCCGAGGGCGAAGCCGCCGGAATCGAGTTCTGCGAACAAGGGTTGCACATTGCGCAGAATGGTTTCGCCCGTGGTCGAATAGCGGACGTGGCCAATCGCGGCGGAGCCCGGCAGACGCTCGATCGTGGCGACCGAGGAAAAATGGTCGCCGACAAGGCCCATTCGCCGTTCGGGCGAAAAACGCTTGCCGTCGAATGCCACGATGCCCGCGGCTTCTTGTCCACGATGTTGGAGGGCGTGCAGTCCCAGCGCCGTGATCGCGGCGGCGTTCGGGTGGCCGAAAATGCCAAAGACCCCGCATTCCTCGCGAAGCCGGTCGCCATCTAGGTCCAGTTCTTCGCCATGAGCTGAGCCGGGGAGTGTCGCGTAATCGTCAAAGCGCATCGCTGGCCTTTCGTCACCAACGCTATGTAGCGCCTAAGCGCGACAAGGCAAGCTTCGCGCCGGCGTCCATGAACCGGGAAGCCACTCAGCGGCGCGCGAAATTTCCATCGAACGCGAAAATCGCATTTGGCAACTTCCGCTCCAATTCGGTCTTCTGGCCCGGCCGGGCGGGGGGGGCCGGCTTGTCTGGCTCTCCTTCCGCCGGGGAATCGTCGCCGCCCTTCTTCTTCAGGACCGACGATATCGTGCTGTCGAGATTTTCGGGCAGCATGCCTTGTAGCTGTGTTCCCGTCGCTTCGAGCCATGAGCGCGTTTTCGACGTTCTGACCCAATCCGGATAGGATTTTTCCGGCATGAG
>CAIKAR010000052.1 GCA_903825465.1 uncultured Hyphomicrobiales bacterium
AAACCGGGCTTTTCCTTGCCGACTTGGCCATAGCGAACGAGTTTCATGATTCCCCCTGCGCCGATGTCGGCGGAATGAAGCGAATAGCTGGCACCTTGCCCCGTGAAGGCCTTGTTGCGCAAGATCGGGCGGAGAGCCGCGTGTCATAAATGCTACAAGCGCTCGAATTCTCGGACGCGCGGAGGCGGGCTCGGTCCAAGGTTTTCGATTCTAACGATACAATGCTTTGATAATGCGGTCATATTTTCTTGAATTGAGCGCCGAGCTATCAACCTGTCCGTTTGTTAATTCGATTGCCTCGCGCCGGCTGGCTGGATAAATTTTGTTCAAATTTGGGCTGGCTCTGCCTGATTCTTGACGAGTTTCCAGGAGGTTCGCATGAAATCCTTTTTCACCGCCGCTCGCGTGGCGATGCCCGGCCTGTTTGCCGGCGTTTGCGTCGCGGCGCTCGGCGCCAACGGGGCGTTGGCGGGCAGCTATGGGCTGCACGAGCAAAGCGCCGAAGCGCTGGGGGAATCCTTCGCGGGCGTCGCGGCGGGCGCCGGCGGCCTGTCCGCCATGTTCTGGAATCCGGCGACGTTGACCAACAACGCCGGAATGCAGTCGTCGAGCAGTCTGTCGCTGCTGATCCCCTATTCCGCGCCCACCTTCACCGGGACCAACGCCATCGGCGCGTTCGCGGGTATTCCGGCGCTGTCGACCGGAACCAACCAGTTCGTCGCGCCTGTGGCGCTGCCGGCGAGCTACAGCAGTTATCAGGTCAACGACAAGTTGTGGTTCGGGTTGGCCGTCAACACGCCGTTTGGCTTGAGCACCAAAAACCCGCTGGGTTCGTCGGCGGAGCTCTGGGGATTGACGACGACGGTGTTTACGACGGACATCAATCCGCAGATCGCCTACAAGATCAATGATTGGATTTCGGTCGGCGCGGGCCTTCAGATCGAATATATGGAAACCCGCCAGACGGCCGCCTTGGCGCCGATCGCGAATCCTCCCGTCGCGCAGCTCAAGGGCAGCAGCTGGGGCGTTGGGTTCAACCTCGGCGTGACGGTCAAGCCGATAGACGGCACGGAGATCGGCATCGGCTACCGCTCACAGGTGCGGGAGGGGTTGACGGGCAACCTGACAGGGGTGGCTCCTGTCGCGATTCCGGTCTCCGCGCCGCTGACGCTGCCTGATTCGATCAACGTCGGCCTGCGTCAGCGCATTTCACCACAATTCACCTTGCTCGCCGGACTCGAGTGGACCGATTGGAGCAAGGAGCAGTCGCTGGTGGTTTCGTCGAACGGCGGCGGAATCGTGCCGGCGGGCGCCGTCATTCAAACGCTGGCCTTCAATTATCGCGACGGCTGGATGTTCTCGCTCGGCGGCGAGTACAAGTTGGACCAGCGCTGGACCCTTCGCGCCGGCGTCGCCTACGAGCAGTCGCCGGTCACCAACGCCAACCGCAACGTCACTCTGCTCGATTCCGACCGCTACTGGCTGTCGCTGGGCGCGAGCTACCAGTACAACGAAAAGCTGAAGTTCGACATCTCCTACGCGCATGTGATTTACGCGTCGGGCACGATCTCTATTCCCGCCTCGGCGGCGACGGCGCTGTTCACCCCCTACCCCATCACCTACAACGCGAACTCCGCCGCGCGGGGCGATGTGGTGTCGATTGGCTTCACCTACCGTTTCGACACGCCTGTCGCCGCGGTCGTCGCGAAGTACTGAGAACATACAGCGGGCCGGGGGGCTGGCGCGCGAAGGCCGGACGCGAGTCCGGCCTTTTGCTTTTGTGAACCTCGGGCGCCTTTGTGAAACGCCAAGCGTCCTTCGGGAACGCCAAGCGCCGCGGCGTCACGCCTTTTCTCGGACGTATTCGCCGGGCGCGTCGCAGAGCGCTTGCAACGCGCGGTCGCCCGGTTCGCGCGCCGCCGTCATTTCAGGCGCTTGCGCCTTCATCCAGTCGATCCAGTCGTTCCACCAGGTGCCGGGATGTTCGGTCGCTTTGGCGAGCCAGTCCTCGAACGCGCCGGTGGGCCGCTCGCCGAGCCAATACTGATATTTCGGTTTGCCGGCGGGGTTGACGACGCCGGCGATGTGGCCGGAGCCGCTGAGCACATAGCGCATCTCGCCGCCGAACAGCTTCGCCCCGGTGAACACCGACCGCGCCGGCGCGATGTGGTCCTCGCGGGTGGCGAGATTGTAAACGGGAATTTTGACGTCGGCGAGGTTCAACCGCGTGCCCAAAATCTCCAGAAGCCCGCGCGAAAAATTGTTTTCGATGTAGCAATTGCGCAAATAAAACGAATGGTTCGCCTTCGGCATGCGGGTGGAATCCGAATTCCAGACGAGAAGGTCGAAAGGCGGGGGCTCGACGCCTTTGATGTAATTGTTGACGACGTAGGACCAGATGAGGTCGTTGGGCCGCAGCATGTTGAAGGCGTTGGCCATCTCCGAGCCATCGAGATAGCCGAGCTGGTCCATGCGGGCCTCGATGGCGTTGACGCGCTCGGCGTCGACGAAATGCTTGAGGTCGCCGGCGTCGGTGAAATCCACCTGCGTCGTCAGCAGGGTGGCGCTGGAAACGCGGTCGTCGCCGGTCGCGGCCATATAGGCCAGCGTGATCGACAGCAGCGTGCCGCCGACGCAATAGCCGATGGCGGACACCTGGCGTTCTCCGGTCGCCCGTTCAACGGCGTCGATGGCCGTCAATATGCCTTCCCGCATGTAGGCGTCGAAACTTTTTTCCGCTTGCCGCGCGTCCGGGTTGACCCAGGAAATCACGAAGACCGTCAGCCCCTGCGCGACGCACCAGCGCACGAAGCTTTTTTCGGGATTGAGGTCGAGCACGTAGAACTTGTTGATCCACGGCGGCACGATCAGCAGCGGCCGCTTGAAAACCGTCTCCGTCGACGGCGCGTACTGGATCAATTCGAACAGGTCGTTGCGAAAAACGACTTTGCCCGGCGTCGTGGCCATGTTGACCCCGAGCTTGAATTTCGAGGCGTCGCCCTGGCGGATTTTAAGGCTGCCGTGGCCGGCTTCGATGTCCTCGGCCATCATGCGCATGCCGCGCACCAGGTTTTCGCCGTTTTCCTGAATGGTCGTCCGCAGCAGTTCGGGATTCGTGGCCAGGAAATTCGACGGCGACATGGCGCCCGATATCTGGCGGACGTAGAAATTGGCGCGGTCGCGCGTGTCGCGGTCAACCTCCGCGTTGGCGACGAGTTGGTTGGCCCAGTTCGTCGTGAGTCCATACGCCTGCCGTAGAAAATCGAACACCGGATTTTCCCGCCAGAGCGGATCGGAGAAACGCCGGTCGCCGGGCTCGGACAGCGCGACATCCTCTTTTTTTTCGCCGGTCATGCGCCGCAGGGTGGTGTCCCACAGCGCGATGAAATTTGTCGCCAGCGCGGATTGGGCCTTCACCGCCCGTTCGGGATCCGACATCCAGTATTCGGCGATTTTACCGAGCGTTTTGGCCGCGTCCGCCACTGAATCCGAAAGTTGCGCGCTGACCTTTCCCTCTTCGACCGGACGCAGGTAGGCGGCCGCCGCCTTGCCACCCTCCTCGACGAGGCGGGCGAGGTTCGCGGAAAGCAATTCGAAGTTTGGCAGAGGCGTCTCAAAGGGCTTCGCCGCCGGCTGGGGCGTCGGCACAAGCGCGACCGAGGGGTGCGAAGGAGCCGCCGCCAATGGCGCCGGCGTCGCGACCTGCGTTGTCGACTCCAAAGGCGCCGGGCCGTGCGACGGTGGCTTTTTGACGGGCATGTTTTTTCCGTTCCCGCGATGGCGGCGCGGTCCATATTGCGACATAATAGCCAGATAGGGGCCTGGATGAAATGATTCAAAGGGCGAACAGGCCACGCGTTCAACCGAGGTTTCCCGCGAGATGGCGGGTATCTCCGAGATGGCCTTGATGGTTGGATGACATGAAGGCAGCAGCGATTTTCACCGCCATGCTCGCGGGGGCCGCTTCCGGCGGCGCATGGGCGCAAACCGCCTCGCAGGGACAGTCGTCGCCGCCCTTTGATATCGGACAGGCCTTCAAGTTTCGCACGACCCCGCCCGAGGCGAAGGATTTTGTCAGGGCTTCGCGAAAACCCGGCGGCGCGGTCGATTATGTGCCGCTGGCGGCGCCGGTCGACAAGCCGGCGAAGCCCGCGATGACGCGGGGGGAAATCCTGGCGCGCGAGGCGGAGTTGAACGGGATTCAATCCCGCCACAACGCGGCGGCAGGCCGTCGGCCCAGCGGCGCGGCCTACAAATCGGTGGCTGGCGACGCGCCCGTCGTCGTCGAGGCCGCGAAGCCGCAATGCCTGATCACCTGCCAAATCGACACGTCCGTTGCGAACTCCGTAACCAATTCAGTCGCTCCGGCGGTGAACCCGACCGCGCGCGGGTTAACGCCCGAATAAAAAAGGGGAAGCGGAATGAGCGATTTCCACCGGGTCAAGCGCCTGCCGCCCTATGTTTTCGAGCAGGTCAACCGCCTGAAGGCGAAGGCGCGCGCCGGCGGCGCCGACATTGTCGATCTCGGCATGGGCAATCCCGACCTGCCGGCGCCGGCGCATGTCATCGCCAAGCTGGTGGAAACCGCGGGCAAGCCCCGCACCGACCGCTATTCGGCCTCGAAGGGAATCGCCGGCCTGCGCCGCGCCCAGGCCGGCTATTACGAGCGCCGCTTCGGGGTGAAGCTCGACCCCGACACGCAGGTCGTCGCGACGCTGGGCTCGAAGGAGGGCTTCGCCAACATGGCGCAGGCGATCACCGCGCCCGGCGATGTGGTGATTGTGCCAAACCCCTCCTATCCCATCCACGCCTTCGGGTTTTTGATCGCGGGCGGCGTCGTGCGTTCGGTCGACGCCGAGCCGACGCCGGAGTTCTTCCATCATCTCGAACGCGCGGTCGTGCATTCGATCCCCAAGCCCATCGCGGTTGTGGTGTGCTATCCCTCCAATCCCACCGCGAAAATCGCGAACCTCGATTTTTACAAGGATCTCGTCGCCTTCGCGAAAAAACACGAGATTTTCATCCTGTCGGATCTCGCCTACGCCGAGGTCTATTTCGACGACAACCCGCCGCCGTCGGTGTTGCAGGTGCCCGGCGCGAACGACGTGGCGGTCGAGTTCACCTCGATGTCGAAAACCTATTCGATGGCGGGCTGGCGCATTGGCTTCGCGGTCGGCAACGAGCGTCTGCTGGCCGCGCTGGCGCGCGTGAAATCCTATCTCGACTACGGCGCGTTCACGCCGATTCAAGTGGCCGCGGCCGCCGCGCTGAACGGTCCCGACGATTGTATCAAGGAGATGCGCGCCATCTACAAGCGCCGCCGCGACGTGCTCGTCGAGAGTTTTGGACAGGCCGGATGGCAGGTGCCGCCGCCGCAAGCCACCATGTTCGCCTGGGTGCCGGTGCCGGAGAAATTCCGTCACCTCGGCTCGCTCGAGTTCTCGAAGCTGATGATCGAGAAAGCCGACGTGGCGGTCGCGCCAGGCATCGGCTTCGGCGAATTCGGCGACGAATATGTGCGTCTCGCGATTGTCGAGAACGAGCAGAGGATCAGGCAGGCCGCGCGGGGCGTGAGGCGGTTTTTCGACGGGGCGGATCAAATTTTGCACAACGTGGTGGCGTTGAAGAAGCAGGCCTAGGGGCGCTGGCGCTGACGCGCGCATGTGGTAGTTTCGCGCCGCTTGGCGCGCGGCGCCGGCCGAGGGGGAAGCGCCATGAAACGTAGCGGGATGTTTTTGCTGGCGACGCTCGCCGCTCCCCTCGCCGGCCACGCCCAAACCCCGGCGGACTTCTTCCGCGGCAAGACCATCACCCTTCTCGTTGGCTCCACGGCGGGCGGCGGCTACGACACCTACGCGCGGATGATTTCGCGCTACATGAGCAAGCACACGCCGGGCAACCCTTCCGTCATTGTGTCGAACATGCCGGGCGCCGGCAGCAATCTGGCGGCGAACTACATCTACAACGTCGCGCCAAAGGACGGCACATTCATCGGCGCTCTCTACGGCGGCGCGCCGCTCGAGCCGCTCATCGGCGCGACTCCAGTGAAGCACGACCCCTCGAAGACGCAATATCTCGGCAGCGCCAACGACGATGTCTATGTCTGTGTCGCGCGCAAGGACGCGTCTATTCAAAAATTCGACGAGGTTTTCCAAAAGGAGCTTCTTGTCGGCTCCGGCACCGGCAGCTCGACCTCGGATTTTCCGTTGGTGATGAACGCTGTGCTCGGCACCAAGTTCAAGCTCGTCATGGGCTATCCCGGCAGTCGCGAAATCTCGCTCGCGGTGGATAAATCGGAGGTGTCGGGCGCCTGCGGCCTCGCGTGGCCTTCGGTGTCGGTGACCAACGCCGGCTGGTTCGGCCCCAACGGCACGATGCGCGTGCTGGCGCAGACGCATGTGAAAGGCCATCCCGATCTCAACAAGGACGGCGTGCTCAACGTGATGAGTTTCGCCAAGACGGAAGAGCAACGCGAGGAACTCGAGTTGTTCTTCTCGCAAGAGGTGTTCGGGCGCCCCTATGTGCTCGCTCCCGAGGTGCCGAAGGACCGCGTCCTGGCGTTGCGCAAGGCTTTCGCCGAAACGCTCGCCGACCCTGAACTGCAGGCCGACGCGCAACGCGCCAATCTCGACGTGCATCCGGTGAGCGGGGAGGAGGTCACATCCCTGATCGCCAAGGCCTACGCGGCGCCGCCGGAAATCGCGGCCAAGCTGAAAAAAGCGCTGCAAGCGGCGTATTGACGGGGCGAGAACCCGCGCGGCCGACGCGATGGCGGCGCCGCCGCGCCATTTTCGCGAAGTTGAAAAGGCGACGCGGCCGGACCTTGATCGTGGCGACGGGCTCAACTAAATAACGTCCGGGTGTGGCGGCGCACATCTCTTCTGTCAAAAACGCGTCATGGCGACAGGCGAAAGCTTGGCCAGGAGACGATTATGCGTATGTGGTCTCGCGTTATGTCGATCAGCTTCGCGGTTTGCGCGCCTTTCGCGTCCGCCGGCGCGCAGAACGCCGTTTCGCCATTGGCGACCGTCTATTCCGATCTTTCGCCGCGACTGTGCGCCAGCGAGCGCAAGGCGGGCGCGCCCTCGGTCCAATCCGGCTCGTACACATGCAAAGGGGTCGGGGGCGTCACGATCGAGGTCGCGGGCGCTCCGGGTTCGCTTCGCGCGACGCTCCGCCGTGGCGCGGGCCCCGCCGCGCCGCCGCAAGCCGGCCCCAGCCGCGATCTCGGCGACCGGGTGGAATGGCTCGGGCATCGCGGCGCCAAGGGGTTCGAGCCCGAGGTCGCGATATTGCGGCTGACGAACGCCGCCGCCGGCGCCGGCGGCGTGGTGGAAATCCTCCGCGTGACCGAAAACGACATCTGCCCCGCGGCCTTTATCGACGCCGCGTCGACGCCGCGGCCCAACGAGGCGGTGCGGCGCATCGCGGGTGAAATCGCGGCGTCGTTTCATTGCGGCGTCGACAACCCGCAATCGCTGGGACCGGCGGCGACGCTCGCGCGCGACGCCTCCGAACGCCACGGTTAGCGTGGATTGCGAATTTCCGCCGATTGAATAGATTGGCTTTCGCGGGCGCTGGAAAGCGCCCCGGGGGAGGCAATCCAATGTCGATGTTTCGCGCTTCGCTCGTGGCCGCCCTGGCGTTCGCCGCCGCGCTTCACCCCGCCCGCGCGCAAAACTATCCAGACCGCCCGATTCACGTTGTCATCGGCTTCGCGGCGGGCGCGGGCGCCGACATTCTGACGCGCTACATCGCCAATCAACTCGAAAGCCTGAGCGGGCAGCCAGTCATCGTGGACAACAGGCCGGGCGCGAGCGGCAATATCGCGGTCCGCTACGCCGGGGCGGCGGCGCCGGACGGCTACACGCTGATGTTCAACGCCAATTCCGGGATGGTCGGCTCCAAGTTCCTGTTCAAGGACTTGCCGTTCGACACGCTGAAGGATTTCAAGCCGATCGCGACCTTCGCGCAGATTGGCTTCATGCTGGTGGTGGGGCCGGATTCGCCGTTCAAAACGGTCGCCGACCTCACCGCCGGCCTGAAGGCGAAGAAAGACAACATCTTCGGCTACACCAATCCGACGGGGTTGATGTCGGCGGAGCTTTACAAGCAGCTCACCGGCGCGCCGGCGAAGTCGGTGTCCTATAAAACCACGGCGGACGCCTTGCGCGATTTGCAGGCGGGCCAACTCGACTTCATGTTCATGGACGGCACCTTCGCCACCGGGCAGGTCAACGGCGGACAGTTGAGGGCGCTCGGCGTCATCACCAACACGCGGCTGGCGGGAACGCCGGACGTGCCGACGATGCAGGAGGCCGGCCTCGCTTTTGATTTCGCGCCGTGGTGGGCCGCTTGGGCGCCAGCGGCGACGCCAAAACCCATTCTCGACAAGCTCGAAAAATGGATACTTCAGATCGACGAGATGCCGGACACGCCGAAGTTTCTGGAGACGATCGGCTCCGTCGGGCAACACGACGACCAGGCCGCCGTCATGAAGCGCTTCGTCGCCGATTTCGACAAATGGCCGCCGCTCGTGAAGGCGGCGGGCATCGTGCCGGAGTGAGCGCTATTTCGGCGCGTAGCTCAAATCCACGAACATCGATCTATTGGCGTCCTTGTTCTTGACCACGCCGTTGTCCATCGCGGCCTTCAGGACGTTGTCGAAGTCGGCGTCCGGCACCGCGACGCCCTTGCTGAAGGGCTTCAACTCGTCGACGAAATAAGCGTAGGTCTTCTCGGAAACCGCGCGGTCCTGCTTCGTCTCCTTCATCAAGACCTCGATAGCCCTGTCGCGGTTGGCGGGCTGGTAAAGCCAGTCGACGGCCCGCGCGACGGCGCGCAGATAGGCTTTCACCGTGTTGGCGTTTTTCGCCGCCCAGTCCTTGCGCGCGACGACGCCGATGAAGCCGTAGCCTTTCACATAGGAGCCGAAGTCGACAAGCTTGTTGTAGCCCGCGGCCGCCGCCGTGAAATCGAGCGGCGAGGTGACGGCGGCGCCCGCGACCGCGCCCGCGACAAGCGCCGCGTAGCGGTTCGTCGAGGCGCCGTCGTAGATCCTGTCGACGTCGCCCGGCTTCAGGCCGTTCGCCGCGGACCACATGCTGAAAAACGTGTCGATGTCGTTTTTCGGCACGGGCAGGATGACCGACTTGCCCTTGAGGTCGGCGGCTGTTTTCACATTTGGCGACGTCATCAGCGAGTAAGGGTATTTGATCGTCGTCGCGCCGATGATCGACAGCGGCGCGCCGCCGGAGATGGCGTTGACCGCCATTTCGAAATTGGTGTCGCCGAGATCGAGCGAGCCCGCCGTCGTCTGCTGCGCGACCCCTGCGACGCCTCCGACGTAGATGGGATCGACATCGAGCTTCTCGTCTTTGAAGAAGCCCTCGGCTTGCGCGACATATTCGGGCCAGTTGACGGCGCTGCGCGACACGAGGCCGGCCGTGATCTTGGTTTGCGCGAGCCCCGGCGCCGCGCAGACAACCGCCGCCAGCGTCAGGAAACCGCGTCCGAAATGTGAACGCATGCGATCCCTCCCGAATTCCTTTCGGGGACTATGGCGCCGCGGCCACCCGCGCACAACAATCTCGATTCAACACGCGGCGCGAAAGCGGCGCCGGTTACCCGCGCTTCTCGTCCTTTAGGCGGCGGAGTTGCGCGCGCAGCTTGTCCACCGCGTGGTCGAGCGCGCCATGGGCGTCCTTGTGCTCGGCCTCGGCGCTGATCATGGCGACGCCGCCGGCGCGCATCTTCATCGCGCAGCAAAACAAGTGCCCCTCGCGGGAAAACTGCACGGAACCGGTGGTGAGCTTGCCGAAGTATTTCGAGGCGAGGTCCACCATTTCCTTGCGCGCGCGGTCGGACAGGGCTTCGCCGACCTCGACGTTGGAGCTGCCCACGGTGATGTTCTTGCCAATTTCGACTTCCACGGCGCACTCCCTTCGCGACTCGGACGATTCAACATATGGCTGGCTGGCCGCCGGCGCCAGAGGCGCGACCGATCGCGCTTAAACGAACGGCGTTCGTCAAAAGACGACACAAGCGGTAGGATCGAAAGCTTGGCCAAGCGCTGGGATCGAAGTCTTGGCTTTGCCATGAGACGAAGTCTTCGGACACACGGAGGCCCCATGCGATTTGGCCTGTACGCTCCGGTTCCCCATGTCACCGTCGGCTCGGCCGCGATGGCGCGCTCCGTCGCGGCGGCGATGTCTCCGCTCGCGTCCGGCGAAATCGACGAGGGCTTCCGCCTCGCTCGCGACACGCTGATGGAGGCGGACAAGGCGGGCTTCGACCTCGTGCTTTACGCCGAGCGCCATCTCGGCGCCGACATGGAGGCCTGGACGCTCGCCTGCGCCATCGGTCCCTGGACGCCGCGCTTGCGCGCCCTGGTCGCCGTTCATCCCGGCCTGTGGCGGCCGGAGATCGTCGCCAAGATGACGGCCTCGCTCGACCGCATGTGCCCGGGCCGCGCGGCCATCAACCTCGTCACGGGATGGAATGTCGAAGAGCACCGCATGTTCGGCGGCGACGCGCTCGTCGACAACGACGACCGCTACGCGCGCGCCGAAGAGTTCGTCGAGGTGTTGCGGGGGCTGTGGCGCGAAACACCGTTCTCCCACGCGGGCCGCTATTTCAACATCGACGCTTCGCGGCTGCTGTTGAAGCCCGCGACCGCGGGCGGCCCGGAAATCTTCACCGCCAGCCGAAGTCCCGCTGGCCTGGAGATGATCGCGCGGGTTGGCGACTGGTGGTTCGTCGACTTCGACAAGGACGCGCGCGACAGCGACGACTATTTCGAGGGCGTGCGCAGGTCCATCGCCGACATGCGGGCGCGGGCGGCGCGCCGCGGCCGCGTCGTGCGTTTCGCGCTGAACCCTTTTGTCGCCTTCGGCGACAACGAGGCCGACGCGATGGCGCGGGTGCGCGCGATGATAGAGGCGCCGGAGGACGATCGCCGCAAGATCATGTCGCGCATCGGGCCGGCGACGCTCTCGGGCTGCATTGGCGAGCCCGGGCGCGTGCGCGCGCGGCTGCGGGAATTCGCCGAACTTGGAGTCGAGCTTATCCTGTTCAAGTTTCCGCCGACGTTGGAAGCGGTGCGCGACATCCGCGACCACGTCATCGCGCCGTTGCGGGCGGCGGCGGGTTGAGCGCTGTCAGCGCATCTGGCGGATGATCGCGTGGTCCTCGCCCGCCACGGTGGCCTTGCGGAGCGCCGCGACATCCCCGGGCAAAACCGGACCGGCGCGATTGCCCCACGTCGAGCGGATGAACGTCGCCACGTCCGCCATGGCGCGGTCGTCGAGGAACGTGCGGAATTGCGGCATGGCGTCGCCGTATTCGCCTTCCGCGACCTCGAGCGCCGGCGCGCCGTTGAGCGCGATGTTGACGATGGATGTCGCGTCGGGATCGAGCACGGCGGCGTTGCCCGCGAGCGGCGGAAGCCCGCCGCCGCCCTTGCCGTCGGCGCCATGGCAGGACGCGCATTGGCGCAAATAGGTGGCGGCGCCGGGCCTGTCGGATTTACCAGCCGCCAGCGCGGCGGCGTCGCGGGAATCCTCGACCCAGAGGGGTTGCTTGCGATCGATCGAGGGCGGCAGCGAACTCAGATATTTCGCCATGGCCGCGAGGTCGGCGTCGTTCATGTTGCCAGTGGAATAGGCCACCACGTCGCGCATCGCGCCGAAGGCCGCGCCATGGATGTTGTGGCCGGTCTTCAGGAATTCAACTGTCTCCGCCGTCGTCCAGCGGCCAAGCCCGGTGTTCAAATCGCCGCGCAAATTCGGCGACGACCAATTGTCCAGATTGGCGCCGGCCAAAAACGCGCCGTCCTCGGCGGTCATCGCTTTTTCCTGAAACAGCGCCCCGCGCGGGGTATGGCAGGCGCCGCAATGGCCCAATCCCTGAACGAGGTAGGCGCCGCGGTTCCATTCCTCGTCGAAGGCGGCGTTGGCGCGGAAGGGCGATCCCGCTCCCACCAGGTTCCACACAGCGAGGGGCCAGCGGGCGTTCCACGGCGGCGCGATCTCGTTGCGCGTGTTGAGCTGATGGACGGGCTTCGCCTCCTTCGAAAAATACTCGAAGAGCGCGCGCGAATCCTCGTCCGTGATTTGCGCGTAGGAGGGGTAGGGCATGGCTGGATAGAGCCGTCGTCCGTCCTTCGACACGCCCTTGCGCAGCGCGCCGTCGAAATCCTCGTAGCTCCAGCCGCCGATGCCCGTGTCCGCGTCCGGCGTGATGTTGGGGCTGTAGATGGCGCCGAGCGGTGTCGCCATCTTGAGGCCGCCGGCGAAGGGAGCGCCTTCGGACACGGTGTGGCAAACCACGCAATCTCCGGCGATGGCGAGATAAGCCCCGCGCGAGGTTTCCTGCGCGCGCGCCGCGCGCGGCGGCGCAGCGGCGGCGACCAAAGTGGCGGCCACAAGGACCGCGCGGCGGGGCAGTGCGTAGGACATATGGCTTCCCGGGTTCGCGGAATCACTAGCATATCCGGCGGGCGCCGCGCGAATAAGCGGCTTTCCTGTGGACGCGCGCGCCGCCGCCGCGCATAAAAGGGCATGATCAGACCGCGCGTCGCCGCCGCTGCCGCACTCCTCGCGTTCGCTTCCGCGACAACGGCGCTGGCCATGCCGCCCGATTTCATCAAACTGTCGGCCGTCGCGTCCGATATCAAGCAGGACATGCGCTACGCGGGCGCCGACAATTTCACCGGCGCCGCAGCGCCGGGCTACGACCACCCCGTGTGCTGGTTGAAGCTGAAGGCGGCCATCGCCATGTCGCGCGTCGCCGGCGCGGCGGCGGAGCAGGGGCTTCGCCCCATCGTTTGGGATTGCTATCGTCCGAAACAGGCGACGGCGGCTTTTCTGCGCTGGGCCGCGGACGCGGCAAACGTCGCCGCCAAAGACATCCATTTTCCCCGCCTCGCCAAGTCGCGCCTGTTCGCGGATGGCTACATCTCTCGCAAATCAACGCATTCCACCGGCTACGCGATTGATCTGGGCCTGCTCGGCGAGGATGGCGCGCCGCTTGATTTTGGCGGCGGCTTCGACCTGTTCGATTCGCGCTCCGCCACCGCCAGCGCGGAGGTGTCCGCCGAGGCGCGCGCCAATCGCGCCAAACTCGTCGCCTTGATGGCGGCCAGGGGCTTCGTCAACAATCCCAGGGAATGGTGGCATTTCTCGCTGCCCCATGGCGCGGACGTGCTCTATGACGCCCCTATCGAGCGTTGATCTCGACGCCGAATCCAGCGCCGCGGAAGCGCATGCGCGCCTCGAACGCGCCTACCGCCCGACGATATTCGCCATCGCGGCGATGGTGCTGGCGATCTTGGCCGGCGAAACCCTTTACGGTTGGTCGATCGGCTCGCGGTTTCTGATCCGCGACGGCCTTGAGTGGATCTACGACGCGCTGATCTATTGCTTTTCGGCGCTCGCGTTTGGCCGCGGCGCGCGGGCCGAGCGATGGTCGGCGCTGGCGTCGGCCGCGACGCTCGCGGCGGCGGGCGTTGAAACAATGGGCCAAATCGCCTGGACCTTCTTCGATCCGCCTGAAGTCGAGGCTTTCGGCATATCCGTTTCCGGCGGGCTGACCATCGCGGAGGCGATCCTCGTCGCGGCCGCGTTGTGGCGGTTTCGCGACGCGCGCAACCCAGTGGTGACGGCGACGTGGTTGTCGGCGCGCAACGACGTGCTGTCGTCGGTTCTGTCGGCGGTTGTCACGATGGCGGCGCGTTTCGCGCCGATGGCTTGGCCGCAAATGGCGGTGGACGCGTTTGGCGGATTTCTATGCTTTCAGGCGGCGTGGACAATCGTCCGTGGGCGGCGGTCGTGACAGCCGTTTTGTCACGCCGTGTGCGTCTCGATGCCGGGCTGCCGCGCGCGCAAGTCGTCGATGAACCGCCGGCGCGCGTCGCCGTTCGAGAACGCGACGACATAGCTCGCCGCCGCGGTGATTATTTCGATCCGTTTGAACCCGAGGCGCGAGGGCAGCAGGGCGACGCTGTGGATATCGGCGAGCTTCGTTTGAATTCGCTTCCCAGCGACGATGGCGAAGGGGCCACGTTTACGCAGGGGCATCGACAGCACGGATTCCGCGACCGCGACTCCCAACAACTCCACGATCAGAAGGATCAAGACCACAACCGCGGCGGCGACGCAGACCAGCGCGATCAACGCGTTCGAAACCATAAAAGCCAAGGCGAGACACGCCGCCAAAGCCAGCGCTTCCCAACGGATCAGGCGCCAGTTGCGATAGCGGTTCACGCGATTGAGGGAAGGGGTCAACAGGGGCTCCGTGCTTTCGGTTTGCGCGGCCATGTTTGCCACCGAGGTCGCGCTGTACATGCACTCACTCCGTAACGAGGGGTTACCGCGACAGAATTATTGCAATGAAGGGAAGACTACCCAACTGGATTTTCACACACCTCATTCCAAAATGAGACGCTTTTCAGTTAAGATTTATGTTTTCTTGTCGGGCGTTTCGCAGCTTCAACCCGATTAACTGTCAACTGGCCGAAAACGACGAATTACAACGCTCAGCCAACCCTGGTCAGCTAAGTTAGCATAAATTAGACCAATTCATGGCGGTCGATTGAAATCGTCAGATAATCGGATGCGTTCAAAAATAATCCGTCGGAACACTCTGCGACGAACCGCGCTTGCGCGCCGTGGGGCCGCCAGCTATAGGACGCCTCCCGGCGGTCACCCGCCCCGCGCCCTTCGTCTAGCGGTCCAGGACGTCGCCCTCTCACGGCGAAAACAGGGGTTCGATTCCCCTAGGGCGCGCCAATTTCACTAATAAAAACGATGACTTAACTATTTCGCCAAATCTGTGTGTCCAATATTTGTCCAATATGTCGCCATGTATCGCCGTGGTGTCTCCCGGAGCCTTGGCGACTCGCGGCGTGGTTTTGAAATTCTCAAATCCGCGCCGCCCCGCCAAACATTTTACGCGAACTGCGGCCTACCTTCTTCGGCCAATTCGACCGCGTGCGTTCAAATCACCTAGATTCAGAAAATTCAAAGACCTGAAAAACAGGTAAAAAGAGCTAAATTTGACAGGAATATAGACCTATTGTAGGTTGTTGGGGCTGAAGCAGCCAGCCCCGGCATAGCTTGGCCATATGCGACGGCGGCCCCTCGACCTCCTCGCGCGCCCCGAATTCGGGCGCTTGTCGAGCCCACCGGATCAAAAATCTTCGCGACCGCCGGGATCTTTCACCTGGAGGTCAACATCGATGTCAAAACCGCAATCCTCGTCGCCGCCGCCGAAACCCCGCGCCCTCATCGTGTTCGGGCGCTTGCCCGGGGGAGCCACCGAACGCGCCGGGTGGTTTGGTCCCGCCGCGGTCGAAGCCGCCAAGCAGGCCGCTGGAACTTTTGGGCTCAAATGGGTGGCGGTTTCCGCCGACGACCACCGCAAGGCCGCCGAAACCCTGCCCGAAGGCGTCATGAACGCCAAAGGCCAGTTCAGCCTGCCGCCGGCGACCCCCGCCGTCATCGACGAGCTCGAAAAGCTCGACGGGGTGCAGTGTCCCAAGGCGGCGTTGGCCGGGC
>CAIKAR010000053.1 GCA_903825465.1 uncultured Hyphomicrobiales bacterium
CAGCTATCGACCGATAACTTCGACCGATACTTACTTGCTGCTGAATGAAATCCCGCTCAAAAGCGTCAATGTGTTTGAAAGCCTGTCTCATGAAAACACCCATTATCCCGCCGGGTGTTGCACTTCAAATTTGAGACCGCCCGTATTTTAACCTGTGGTCTTGGATTTCTTGCAGCAACTGTTCATGCCTCTACGGCAGATTAGGCTCCGAAGAAGGGCTTTCAGGTCGTGAAGTCAAACACGATTTCGGGTTCCCGGCTTTTCAGGAGGCAAGTATGAACAAGTATTTAGGATATCGGATTGCGTCCTTCCGTCGGGACGAACGGGGCAACGTCGCGATGACATTCGCCCTCGCGCTTTTGCCGCTCAGTTTCTTCGTCTCGGCGAGCATTGACTTCGCCCGTTTGAACGACCGCAAGTCGGAAGTGCAAAACGCCGTCGACAGCGCGGTGCTGGCCGCGCTGGAGAACGCCGCGGGTGGCACGCCCAGCGACGCGCAGGTGCGCGCCTCCATCTCCGCGGCCATTGGCAAGTACACCGACATCATCTTGCCGCAGGGCACGGCCTCGACGGTGAACGGCGCCACCGCCTTGGTCGCTTCGAACGGCTCGACATGCACCTACACCACGACGGTCACCCCGCAGACATCGACCTGCGCCAATACGACCATCACCTATGTATCCGGCAGTCCGTCGACCTATACGGCGACGGTCTCGGGCACGATCGCGTTGCCCCTGTGGTCCTCGATCGCCGGCACCACGCCGCTGAACATCACAGCGACGGCCGATGTCGCGTCGTCGAGCGCGCCCTCCAGCACGCAGTTCCAGTTGACGAACGCGTCCGGCTGGTACGCCAAAGTCGTCAACCTCTACGTCCACAACAAAAACGCGACCTCGGACACGTTGCTGGCGAGCTACACCTACACGCCCAACAACCTGTCTCAATCCAACAGCTTCACGGGCGGCGGCGGCATCGGCAACGTGGTCGCGTCCTTCAGCGATGGAACCACGACGACCTGGGACAACGCCGGCAACGTGGTCAGCGGCACCAACGAGGCGGTTTCGCTGGGAACGCTCTACGACAACGCCTATCTGACGATGGCGGTGTACACGGACGGCTGCCCCGCCGGCCTGACGCCCGATCCCCGCGTGGCCAACAGCAGCTTCGCCTGCGTCGCCTCGGGCACGAGCTTCACCTCGTCCAATTCGAGCTCGTCGCAGTTCGCCAACGACACGGGCAACATGTCGCTGACAAACACGTCGAGCTCGACCAGCACGGGAACCTGCTACAGCAACAGGCAGGGCTACTACTCGTGTCAGACGACTACCTACACGTACACGTGGCGGGTCACGAAACAGGCGACGGCGGTGGTCTACTCGACCCAGGATCCGTTGTCGGCCAATCACCTGTTCGTCATGAACGCCAACCGCGCGTCGGTCTCCACCGACGACATGCCGCTCGGCACCAACCTGCCGATCTCCCTGTTCACGATGATCCCCTGCGGCAAAACGGTCTACCATTCGTGGGAAGACACGCCATGGTCGGCCAGCCAGGCCTATACCGGCACCTGGGCGGCTCAGGACATCTACTTCAAGGTGACGGGCACCGTGTGTTCGGTGAACGCCAACTACACCAACGGCGCGCCGGGCGGAAAAGTCTATCTGGCGAATTGACCATCACGCCATTCTTTGGCGGTTGCGACAGCTTCCCGGGCGGCGAATCATATTCGCCGCCCGATTTTATTTTGACAGTTGTTTCGTTCCCAAGCTGGCGCGATGCTATGAGCGGACATGAGCGACCAAGCGCCCGCAGATATCACGACCGCCGCCGCGGGAGCGGGCGCCATCGTCGATGTCCTTATCCCCGTCGCGGTTGATCAGGATTATTCCTACCGCGTGCCGGATGGAATGCGGCTCGCTGTCGGCGATTTCGTCGATATTCCCTTGGGCGCGCGCGAGGTTTCCGGCGTCGTCTGGGGCGTTCGCGCCGGCGGCGGCTCGAACCTCAAGCCGGTGACGGGCAAGCGCGACCTTCCGGCTTTGCGCACGCCGCTGCGGGACTTCATCGACTGGCTGGCGCAATGGACGCTGGCGCCGCGCGGCATGGTGTTGCGCATGGGCGCGCGCGCCCCGGACCATTCCGGCCCGGAAGCCGTGCGCGTCGGCGTGCGGCGGACCGGCGCCCTTCCCGAGCGCATGACGCCCGCGCGCAAAAGGGTGCTCGCCGCCGCCGAGGGCGGACTGGTTTTCACCAAGCCAATGCTCGCCGAGGCGGCGGGGTGTTCGTCCGCGGTTATCGATTCGCTGGTGGATGTGGGAGCGCTCGAAGCGCTCGCCCTGCCGCCGGCGCCGGTGGCGGCGACGCCCGACCCGGATTTTTGCGCGCCGCGTCTCGAAGCGTCCCAGCAAGCCGCGGCTGACGAATTGGCGCGGGACACCCGCGCCGGTGGCTTCGGCGTCACCCTGCTCGAAGGGGTTACTGGCTCCGGCAAGACGGAGGTCTACTTCGAGGCCATCGCCCAGGCTGTCCGCGACGGGCGGCAGGCGCTGATTCTGATGCCCGAAATCGCGCTCACCGCGCAATTCCTCGAACGCTTCGCCGCCCGCTTCGGCGGTCGCCCGGCGGAATGGCACTCCGGCGTTTCCGGCCGCAAGCGCGCGCGCATCTGGAGCGGCGTGGCGGACGGTTCGGTGCGCGTTGTCGCCGGGGCGCGCTCCGCGCTGTTTCTCCCCTTCAAGGAACTCGGCGTCCTCGTCGTCGACGAGGAGCACGAGGCCGCCTACAAGCAGGACGACGGCGTGCGCTATCAGGCCCGCGACATGGCCGTGGTGCGCGGCCGGCTCGAAGGCGCGACCGTGGTGCTGGCCTCGGCGACGCCCTCCATCGAGACGCGCGTCAACGCCGAACAGGGCCGCTACAAGCGATTGCTGTTGGAAGCGCGGTACGGCGGGCGGGCGTTGCCGGATATTTCCGCCATCGACCTGCGCAAGGAAGGCGCGCCGCGCGGCAAATGGTTGTCGCCGCGGCTGCGGAGCGAGGTCGCCGTAAATCTCGAACGGGGCGAGCAATCGCTGCTGTTCCTCAACCGGCGCGGCTACGCCCCGTTGACCCTGTGCAACGCGTGCGGGCACCGCTTCCAGTGTCCGCAATGCACGGCGTGGCTGGTCGAGCACCGCTTTCGCCGCGCGCTGGTGTGCCACCATTGCGGTCATATCGAGCGCCGGCCCGACACCTGCCCGGAATGCCGGATGGTCGACAGCCTCGCGGCCTGCGGGCCCGGCGTCGAGCGGCTGGCGGACGAGGCGGCGGAGGCTTTTCCCGGCGCGCGGCTGCTGGTGTTGTCGTCGGATTTTCCCGGCGGAACAGAACGTTTGCGGCGGGAACTCGATGAAATCGCGCGTGGCGCCTTCGACATTGTCATCGGCACGCAGTTGGTGGCGAAGGGCCACAACTTCCCGCAACTGACCCTCGTCGGCGTGATCGACGCCGACATCGGCATGACCTCCGGCGATCCCCGCGCGGCGGAGCGCACGTTTCAGCTTTTGCAGCAGGTGACCGGGCGCGCGGGCCGCGGCGACCGGCCCGGGCGCGGACTGGTGCAGACGTTCCAGCCCGAACATCCCGTGATGCGGGCGCTGCTGAGCGGCGACAGCGAGCGGTTCTACCGCGAGGAGACAGACGCCCGCCGCGGCGCTGGCCTGCCGCCTTTCGGGCGCCTCGCCGCCCTGATCGTCAGCGGCAACGACCGCGCCTCGGCGGAGACCCACGCGCGCGCGCTCGCCCGCGCCGCGCACGGGTTGGCGCAAGCCGGCTGGAAAATCGCGCCGCCGGGCGATCTCGCCGCGCCCGGCGAGGCGACGCTGCTGGGCCCCGCCGAGGCGCCGATCGCCGTCGTGCGCGGCCGCCACCGCTTTCGCCTGCTGGCGAAGACGCCGCGCGCTTTCAACCTGCAGGGCTTTCTGCGCGCGACGCTCGCCGCCGGCCCGCCCGAGCGCGGCGGCGTGCGCGTCGCGGTCGATGTCGATCCACAGAGTTTTTTGTGAGTCTTTTGCGCGCCGCCCGGGGTTCCGCTACGGTTTCACCCACGTTGGTGGAGGACTCGCGCGATGGCGCATTGGCTGGTGAAAAGCGAACCGTCGGCCTGGTCGTGGGAAGACCAGGTCAAGGCCGGCGCCAAGGGCACGAACTGGAGCGGCGTTCGCAACCACACCGCCAAGCTCAATCTGATGGCGATGAAGAAAGGCGAGCGGGTCTTTTTCTATCATTCGAACGAGGGTCTCGCGGTCGTGGGAATCGTCGAGGTTATCAAGCTGTTTTATCCGGATCCCACGGACGCCAGCGGCAAATTCGGCATGGTCGACTTCAAGGCCGTGAAGCCGCTGAAAACGCCGGTGACGCTGGCGCAGGCGAAGACAACGCCCGCGCTCGCCAAGATGGCGCTCGTCACCAGCTTCCGCCTCTCGGTGCAGCCGGTGACGGACGAGGAATGGAGCGTTGTTTGCGAGATGGGCGGCGTCAAGGCTTGACGGCGCGCCGGGGAGAACATCCATGAATTTAACAGCGATCGCCTTCGATCTCTCGCCGCGCGGCGTCGCGACGATCACGCTCAACCGGCCCGAGCGCGGCAACGCCCTCAATCAGGCCGCCATCGACGAACTCGGCGAGCGCTTTGTTCACTGCTCGGAGTCGGGTCTCGTTCGCGTCGTCGTGCTGCGCGGCGCGGGAAAGCATTTTTGCGCCGGCGCGGACATGGGCGCGAAGGGGCCGGACATTGTTCAAGCGCGCTTCTCGCTGGCCTCGATGATGGAAGCGGTGGACACCTGCTCGAAGCCCGTGATCGCGGTCGTGCAGGGCGCCGCGGTCGGCGGCGGCTTCGCGCTGGCGTCGGCGTGCGACGTGGTTTTGGCGGCGCCCGAGTCGTTCTTCTCCATTCCCGAGACGCGGTTGGGCATGGCTCCGTCGCCCGTGCTCTCGGCGCTGTTCATGCGCGCCACGGGCTACCGGCATTTTCGACGCTACGGATTTTCCGGCGAACGCATCGCGGCCGCGCGCGCCCATGAGATGGGGTTTGTCAGCGAGGTCTGTCCAGCCGCCGAGCTCGACGCGAAAACCGCGGCGGTGGTCGACGCGATGTTGCGCTCCGCGCCGCGCGCGACGGCGGAGTTGAAGGCGCGCGTCGCCGAATACGGCGTCCCGCCGGCCTCCAAGCTTTACGCGCCCGAGTTCCGCGACGCCCCGCACGCCAGAACAGCCGAAGCGGAGGAAGGAGTCGCGGCGTTCAAGGAGAAGCGCGATCCCTCCTGGTACAAAGGGTAGGCGGGCGCCGCCGGCCAGATCGCCGGCTTGAGCCGCGGATCGAAACGGTGTTGAATCCCCGGCCGGCGCGGAATCGACCGCGGCGCGGGGAATCGCCGCGATGATGAAGTTGGGCCTGTTCCTGCAAGGCGGCGGCCACCACATCGCCGCGTGGCGCGACCCCGGCGTCGCGGAGGACGGGCCGCAAAGCCTCGCCCATTACGTCGACATCACGAGGAAGGCCGAGGCCGCCCGCTTCGACATGGTGTTCAACGCCGACACGCAGGCGACCTTTGGCGCCGACGACATCGACGTGTGGAAACACACCACGGGCGCGCTGCGGCTGGAGCCGCTGACGCTGATTGGCGCGCTCGCCGCGGTCACCACGCGCATCGGGCTGGTGTCGACCGCGACCACAACCTACTTCGAGCCCTACTTCATCGCGCGCGTGTTCGCCTCGCTCGATCAGTTGAGCGGCGGACGCTGCGGCTGGAACCTCGTGACGTCGTCGGCCGCCGCGGAAGCCTACAACTTCAGTCGCGACAAGCACGTCGAACACGCCGAGCGCTACGCGCGGGCGACGGAATTCGCGGAGGTGGTGCTGGGCCTCTGGGACAGCTGGGAGGAGGACGCCATCGTCGCCGACAAGGAGAGCGGCCTGTTTTTCCAGCCCGAAAAGCTGCACCACCTCAACCACAAGGGAAAATACTTCGCGGTGCGCGGCCCGCTGACGACGAAACGCTCGCCGCAGGGCCACCCGGTGATCGTGCAGGCGGGACAGTCCGAAGCCGGCCGCGACCTCGCGGCGGCGACCGCGGAAGTGATCTTCACCGTGCAACAGGACATCGAGGAGGCGCGTAAATTCCTCGCCGACGTGAAGCGCCGCGCCGGACAACTCGGACGCCCGCCGGAGGCGGTCAAGATCATGCCGGGCGTCATGCCGATTGTCGGCCGCACGCGCGCCGAAGCCGAGGACAAGCTCGAGTATTTGCAGAGCCTCATCCACCCGGGGATGAGCGTGAAGATCCTGTCCGCCTTCTTCGGCATGGACCTCTCGGGCCATCCGCTCGACGGACCGCTGCCGGAGCCGCCGCCCGCCAACAACGAGCAGGGCCGGCAAAGCGTCATCCGCGACCTCGCGCGGCGCGAAAATCTGACGATCCGCCAGGTGGCGCGCAAGGTGGCGGGCGTGCGCGGGCATCGCGCGTTGGCGGGCACGGCGGTGGATATCGCGGATTCGCTGGAGGAATGGCACGCGTCTGGCGCGGCCGACGGATTCAACATCATGCCCGCGACATTTCCCGCCGGGCTCGACGACTTCATCGAACTCGTTCTGCCCGAGCTGCGCCGCCGCGGGTTGTTCCGAACGGAATACGAAGGGCGCACGCTGCGCGAGAACCTCGGCCTGCCCAGCCCCGTCAACCGCTGGACCGCCGCGCGCGTTTGACTTGGGAAATCGCGGCTTCCTATAGTGCCGCGAAGCCAAACACGGGAGGGGCCCGCGATGCAATTCGGCGCGCAGTTTTTTCCGGCCGTGTCGCCCGCCGAAAAGCCGGCGGACGTATACTTCGCCGAATGCTTGGCGATCGCCGAGGAAGCGGAGCGTCTCGGCTACACGCACGCGCGCATTGTCGAGCATTATTTCCTGCCCTACGGCGGCTATAGTCCCAACCCCATCGTGTTTCTCGCCGCGCTGTCGCAACGCACCAGGAACATGCGACTGATCACAGGCGCGGTGTTGCCGGTCTTCAACCATCCGCTGAAGCTCGCCGGCGAGATCGGCATGCTCGACGCGCTGAGCGGCGGCCGGCTCGACGTCGGCATGGCGCGCGCGTTCCTGCCGCACGAATTCAGGCGTTTCAAAGTGCCGATGGACGAATCAAACGCGCGCTACCGCGAGGGCATGGAGCAGATCAAGCTGCTGCTGGAGCGCGAAAACGTCTCGCACGACGGAAAATTCCACTCGTTCGAAAACGTGACGTCGCTGCCGCGCCCGACGCAAAAACCGCGGCCGAAGTTCTACGTCGCCGCGACACAGACGCCCGAGACGTTTGAATTCGCCGGGCGCGAGGGACATTCGCTGATGGCGATCCCGATCAGCCCGAAGATGCGGGACCTCGTCGCGACGTACCGCGAAGCGTGGCGCGACGCGGGCCATCCGGGAAACGGCGAAGTGATGATGGCCTTCCACATGTTCTGCCATCCCGACGCGCGCAAGGCGCGCGAGATCGCCCGGGGGCCGTATCAATCCTATTTCGACATGCTGGCGGGCGTCGTCGGCGAGTTCGAGACGAAGACAAAATCCGCCGACTACCGCGACTACGATAAGATGGCCGAAAAGCTGCGCCTCGCCGAACTCGAAAGCCAGATCGCCGGCGGGAGCGCCTGGATCGGAACGCCGGAGGAGCTGCGCGCCGCCGTCGCCCGCGCCAACGAGACCTTCGGGCCCTTCGATCAGGCGTCGGTGCAGATCAATTTCGGCGCGCTGCCCTTTGACGAGGCGCAAAAGTCGATGCGGCTTTTCGCGGCGGAAGTCATGCCGCGCTTTTTGTGAGCGGCCGAAACCGAAAACGCGCGGCCTAGCCGCCCGCGACATCCAGGGCGAAGTCGATGTTGCCGCGGGTCGCGTGGCTGTAGGGGCAGATCTTCTCGTGCGTCTCGCGCGCGAGCTCCATGGCGTCGTCGCGGGACATGCCGGGTATCTCGACGCGCATTTTCACCGCGATGCCGAAGCCGCCGCCTTCGCGCGGCCCGACCGAGGTGTCGCACGTCACGACGGCGCCATCGACCTTCTTGCCGTGTTGCTTGGCGACGAATTCCAGCGCCCCGCCGAAACAAGCCGCGTAGCCCGCGGCGAACAAATGCTCCGGCGTCGTCGTGCCCGGCTTGCCGGGACCGCCCATTTCCTTGCGGACGGACAGGTCCACGCTGACCGAATGATCGGTTGTTTCCGAGTGTCCGTTGCGGCCGCCCGTGTTGCGGGCGGTGGCGGTGACGAGCGGTTTGATGGTTTGCGCGGCCATGGGAAGCTCCTGTCGAACCCGCCGATCTTGGCGAATCCCATCGATCCTGTCGAGCGGCGATGTTGGGCGCTCCCGCCTCAACGTTCCTTTCGACTCGTTTGTTCCGACGCGCGGCGCAGCGCCTCCGCCAGCGCGCCCCCGCCCGAAGCCTCGGGCCGCGCCCGCGCCTGAACCGCGCGCATGTCGCGCGCGAGGCCCGGCGTGTTGTCGCCGCGTGGCGGCCGCGCGCCCTCCTTGTCGTCGAGGCGCATGGTCAGCGCGACGCGCTTGCGCTCCTTGTCGACTTCGAGAACCTTCACCTTGACGATGTCGCCGGGCTTGGCCACGGCGCGCGGGTCCTTGACGAAATTCGTCGACATGGCCGAGACGTGCACGAGCCCGTCCTGATGCACGCCGATGTCGACAAAGGCGCCGAAGGCCGCGACGTTGGTGACGACGCCTTCGAGAACCATGCCGGGCCGCAGATCGCCCAGCGTCTCGACGCCGTCCTTGAAGGTGGCGGTCTTGAACGCCGGCCGGGGATCCCTGCCGGGCTTTTCGAGCTCCTTCAAAATATCGACCACGGTCGGCAGGCCGAAGGTCGCGTCGGTGAAATCGGACGCCTTGAGGCCCGACAGGGCTTTCGTGTTGCCCATGACCGATTTGATGTCGCCGCCGGCGCGCTCGACGATGCGGCGAACCACGGGATAGGCCTCCGGATGCACGCCCGAGCGGTCGAGCGGCTGCTCGCCGTCGTTGACGCGGAGAAACCCCGCCGACAATTCGAACGCCTTGGCGCCGAGGCGCGGCACGTTCTTCAACGCCGCGCGCGACGCGAAGCGCCCGTTGGCGTCGCGGTGCGCGACGATGGATTGCGCGAGGCCCTCGCCGACGCCGGACACGCGCGCCAGCAGTTTCGCCGACGCGGTGTTGACGTCGACGCCGACGGCGTTGACGCAGTCCTCGACCACGGCTTCGAGCGAGCGTCCCAGCTTGTGCTCGGAAATGTCGTGCTGGTACTGGCCGACGCCGATGGATTTCGGATCGACCTTCACCAATTCCGCCAGCGGGTCTTGCAAACGACGCGCGATCGACACCGCGCCGCGCAGCGTCACGTCGAGTTCGGGCAATTCCCGCGACGCGTAGGCCGAGGCGGAATAAACCGAGGCCCCGGCTTCCGACACCATGGCTTTCGTGAGTTTCAAAGCCGGGTATTTCGACATGAGGTCGGTCGCGAGCTTGTCGGTCTCGCGCGACGCCGTGCCGTTGCCGATGGCGACAAGCTCCACCTTGTGGCGCGCGCAGAGCGCGGCGAGCGTCGCGAGGCCCTCGTCCCAGCGGCGCTGTGGCTCGTGTGGAAAAATCGCGGCGGTGTCGACCACCTTGCCCGTCGCGTCGACGACGGCGACCTTGACGCCCGTGCGAAAGCCGGGGTCGAGGCCCAGCGTGGCGCGCGCGCCAGCGGGCGCGGCGAGCAGCAGGTCGCGCAGATTCGCGGCGAACACGCGCACGGCCTCGTCCTCGGCCAGGGTCCACAAGCGCATGCGCAGATCGATGCCGAGGTGTGTTTCGATCTTCGTCCGCCACGCCCAGCGCACGGTTTCCATCATCCATTTGTCGCCCGGGCGGCCGCGGTCGGCGACGGCGAAGCGATGGGCGATGGCGAGTTCGTAGGGGCCGGGCGCGCGCGATCCGGGCTCCGCGTTGGGATCCGACGCGAGGCGCAGGTCGAGCGCTTCCTCGCGTTCGCCGCGCAGCATCGCGAGCGCGCGGTGGGAAGGAAGCTTGGCGAACGGTTCGGAGAAGTCGAAATAATCGGCGAATTTCGCGCCGGCCGATTCCTTCCCTTCGCGCACCTTCGACACGAGTTTGCCGCGGGTCCAATAGTCCTCGCGCAGGCGGCCAAGCAGCTCCGCGTCTTCGGCGAAGCGTTCGACGAGAATGGCGCGCGCGCCGTCGAGCGCGGCTTCCGCGGTCTCGACCAAGTCCGGTTTGACGAAGGCGGCGGCCCGCTCCTTTGGATCGATCGACGAATCCGCCAGCAACGCGTCCGCCAGCGGCTCCAGCCCGTTCTCGCGCGCGATCTGCGCCTTGGTTCGGCGCTTGGGCTTGTAGGGAAGGTAGATGTCCTCCAGCCGCGCCTTGGTGTCCGCGTCGTTGATCTTCGCTTCCAGCGCCGCGTCGAGCTTGCCCTGCTCGCGGATGGAATCGAGGATCGCCTTGCGCCGCTCCTCCATCTCGCGGAGGTAGCGCAGCCGCTCTTCGAGATCGCGCAGTTGCGAATCGTCGAGCGACTCCGTCGCCTCCTTGCGGTAGCGCGCGATGAACGGCACCGTCGAGCCGCCGTCGAGCAAATCCACCGCCGCCTTCACCCGGCGTTCGGCGACGCTCAACTCCTCGGCGATGCGTTGATTGATCGATTTCATGCGGGAGCGACTCGGGCTGGTGAGGGAGGCCGCATCTAGGATGTTGGCGCGCGCGTGTTCAAGCGCGGCGGCCGCGTCATGCACCGGTTTCGCGCGGCGAATCGCGTCTTGACAGATGGAAATCCCGCCGCTTGCGCGCCGGCGCGAAACGGCAGAGATTGCGGCCGTGAAGACGCGCCGCCCGCCAACGCGGGCCGGCCGGGAAGTCGGCGAGCCGCGAACGCGGCCATGGGAGGAATGTCAATGTCGCACCGCATCGTTTTGGCCGCCAGCGTCGCCGCGGCGTTCTCCGCGCCCGTGTCCGTCCGCGCGCAGGTGCTGACCGAGCACGACGTTTCAGTTGAAATGGCGATGACAATCGCGACGACGGCGATGGAGGCCTGCACCAAGCGCGTTTCTGTCGCCGTGCTCGACCGGACGGGCCGCATGCGCGTGTTCTTGCAGGGCGACGGCGCGATGCCGTCGAACATCGAGCTGGCGCGCCGCAAGGCCTACACCGCGCTGACGTTTGGGCGCACGTCGAGCGAATGGGCGGAGCGGGCCAAGGTCCAAACCCCCGGCCAGCTCATGCTGACCGACGTCATGACGCAACAAGGCGGCGTGCCGATCAAGTTCGGCAACGAGACCATCGGCGCTGTCGGCCTCAGCGGCGCGCCCAACGGCGGTCAGCAGGAGGAGGATTGCGGCAAGGCCGGCATCGCGAAAATCGAAGATCAATTGAAGTAGCGTCAAGCGGCGTTTCGGAGGAGCAGGCGATGGCGGTGATATTCAATGGCGCGGCGAGGGCGTTTTGCCTCGCGTTGCTCGCTTCCACGTCGATCGCGCGGGCGGCGGATGTTTCGTACGACCGCCTCAAGAATCCCGAGCCGCGCAACTGGCTCACCAACCACGGCGACTACGGCGCGCATCGCTATTCCGCGCTCGACCGCGTCAACCGCGGAAACGTGGGCGGGTTGAAAATGGCGTTTTCCGTCGCCATCGGCGGCGACGGCGCCAAGGAAAACCTCGTCGCCACGCCGGTCGTCGACGACGGCTTCATGTACATGCCGGACGCCTGGGGCAACGTGTACAAGATCGACGTCCGCTCCGGAAAAGCGGGGCGCGTTGTCTGGAAGATGAATCCGGGACAGCAAAAAATCGACCGCAACCGCGGCGTCGCGCTGTGGGGCAACCTGGTGATTTCCGTCACCAGCGGCGACGCGCGCGTCGTCGCCACCGACAGGGACACGGGCAAGGTCGTCTGGGACAAGAAGCTAGACGACCAGCGCGACCTGACGCTCAACGCCGCGCCGCTGGCGATCGAGAAAACGGTGATGATCGGCGCGTCCGGCGGCGATCAGGGCGTGCGCGACTGGGTCGCCGCCCTCGACGCGAAGACGGGCGCGGAGATTTGGCGGCGATATTCCATTCCGGCGCCGGGCGAACCCGGCAGCGAAACGTGGAAGGACAAGAACAACGCCTGGCAGACGGGCGGCGGCGCTTTCTACGCGACCGGCTCCTACGATCCCGCGTCGAACATCGCCTATTGGGGCGCGGGCAATCCAACGCCGAAATACGATTCGTCCTACCGGCCCGGCGACAACCTGTTCACCGACTCGGCGCTGGCGCTCGACGCCGACAACGGCAAAATCCTGTGGTTCCACCAGTACACGCCGAACGACACGATGGACTACGACGAGATCGGCTCGCATGTGCTGCTCGACGGGAAGTTCGGCGGCGCCGACCGCAAGCTCGTCGTCCACGCCGGCCGCAACGGATTTGAATACGCGTTCGACCGCGGCAACGGACAATTCCTCAAGGCGACGCAATATGTGCCGGAGGCGACGTGGACCAAAGGCATCGACGCGAAAACCGGGCGGCCCGTCGACTACGATCCCGCGAAGGACATTCAGACCTACGCCGCGCCCGTGTCGCAGGTCGTTTCCGGCGCGAGGGCGACGGTTTGCCCCGCGGTGCCCGGCGGCAGCAACTTCTGGCCGCCCTCCTACAGCGAGCAGGCGAAAATCCTGTTCGTGCCGGAGGTCGAAGGCTGCAGCTTCGTCCTGCGCGACCAGACGCGCCATGTTCCCGGCAAGTTCGAGGGCGGCTCGTTCGGCTACGATTCGCGCGTGACCAGCGGAGTCGTCGCGCTCGATCCCTTCACCGGCGAGATCCGAAACCGGGTCAAGATGGATTATCCCAACACGTCCGGCGCGCTGACCACGGCGGGCGGGCTCGTGTTCACGGCGCTGCTCGACGGCACCGTGATGGCGCTCGACGACAAAACCCTCGAAACGCTGTGGAGCGTCAACGTCGGCACCGGCGTCAACGCGCCGCCGATGACCTACGAGGTCGACGGCAAACAATATGTCGCCATCGCCACAGGCCTCACCGGCAATCAGGTCGGCCGATTGTCGCGGACGCCGGAATTGCAGGACATGGCGAAGTACAACACGATGCTCTTCGTGTTCGGCCTTTGACGCGGGGCCGTCGCTACCGGCTCGCGCGCCGCAACTCGTCCGCGGCCTGCGCGATCAATTCCTTCGGCGTGGCGTAGACCTTTTCGGCCAGCGCCTGGATATCTTCGCCGCGCGCCGCGTCGACGACGGCGCCGAGCTTCGCCGCGTCGGCCAGAAACGCCGCGTCGTGCGCCATGGCCCAAAACGCGGCGCGCAGTTCGGCGATTTTCGCCGGCGGCGTGCCCGGCGGCGCGGCGAGCGGCCGCCCGTACAATTGCCGCGCGTAAAACAGCTTTAGAATTTCGGCGGCGCGGGGGTCGCGGACGAACTCGCTCGACGTCGGCGTGTCGGGCAGGTCGGCGCTGCGTTCGCCGACGAATTGCATGACGATTCGGATTTTCCGGTCGCGCACCCAGTCTGGCTTGCTGAGCTCGATGCCGTGCCAGTCGGCGCCGAGCATGCCCTGCACCTCGCCGCGCTCGATGGCGAGCGTGATTTGCGCCGTGCCGACGTAGCCGCTGACGATTTCGAGCTTGGCGCCGAGCAGGCTGTTGACGAGCTTCGGCCAAATGGTCACGTCGGAGGCCGGCGCGCCGCCGCCGAGCACGACTTTCTTTGTCAGGAAGTCCGCCGCTGTCTTGATCGGCGAGTCAGCCCAGACCGCGGCGACGGTGATGTAGCCGTCGAGGCTGCCGATCCAGTTGAATTTGGTGGCGTCGTAGTGGGCCTGCGCGTTGCCGAACAAGCCGTCGAAGGCGGTGGTCGACGGCACCTGGCCGATGGTCGAGCCGTCGCGCGGCGCGACGGCGTAGAGCCAGTTCGCCAGGATCAATTGCCCGGCGCCGGGCATGTTCGAGGGGACAACCTGCGGTTCGCCGGGCAGGAAGCGCCCGAGATGGCGCGCCGCGAGGCGGCCATACAAGTCGTAGCCGCCGCCCGCGCTGGTGCCGATGACCAGGCTAAGCGGCGCGCGGGGCGTTTGCGCGCGCGCCGCGCCCGCGCAAGCCACCGCGAGCGCGGCGGCCAGAATGATGGTTTTCATGGTTCCTCCCGGCGCGATGTTAGCGCGCCGGGGCGTCCGGGGGAAACGCGGTTTCCCCCGCGCGTTCTACATCCAGGGCCGCTCGGCCTTGCGCGCGCTCTCGTAGACGTCAAGCGCCTTGGCCTTGGTCATCGTCAGGCCGATGTCGTCGAGCCCGTTGAGCATGCAGTGCTTGCGGAAGGGGTCGATGTCGAACTTCACCACGCCGCCGTCGGGGCCGCGGATTTCCTGCGTCTCGAGGTCGATGGAGAGCGTCGCGTTCGAGCCGCGCTCGGCGTCGTCCATCAGCTTGTCGAGGTCTTCCTTCGACACCTTGATCGGCAGCACGCCGTTCTGGAAGCAGTTGTTGTAGAAAATGTCGGCGAAGCTGGTCGAGATCACGCAGCGCACGCCGAAGTCGAGCAACGCCCACGGGGCGTGCTCGCGCGACGAGCCGCAGCCGAAATTGTCCTCCGCGACGATGATTTTGGCCTTGCGGTAGGCGGGCTTATTCAACACGAAGTCGGGGTTTTCCGAGCCGTCCTCGTTGAAGCGCATTTCCGAGAACAGGCCCTTGCCGAGGCCGGTGCGCTTGATCGTCTTGAGGTACTGCTTGGGGATGATCATGTCGGTGTCGATGTTGCGGATCTTCATGGGCGCCGCGACGCCTTCGAGTTTGGTGAACTTGTCCATTTTGCCGCTTCCCAAGCCTGCGCGCGGCCTTTCGACCGCGCCGATCGGCGTCCTTCTATCAAGCCGGGGGCGTCCGGGGAAGGGAGGCCGCGTCCGCCCGCAGGCCGCCCTTAAGTCCCCGTTAAGCATCGACTCGATACCATGCGCGGATGTCCATTTCGGCCCTTCCTTCCGCCGCGCTCCGCGCCAGCCGCTCGCTTGAGCGTGTCGGGCGGCTTTTGCGCGAGCGCGAAAGCGAGGCCGGCCTCAACCCGGCCCAGTGGGACGCGCTGCGCTGCCTCGCCGCGGCCAACCGATTTTCGCGCACGCCGAGCGCCGTGGCGGCCTGGATCGCGACGACGCGCGGCACCGCTTCGCAGACGCTCATGGCGCTAGAGCGCAAGGGCCTCGTCGCGCGCGTCGCCGACACGCGGGACAAGCGCTCCAGCCGGCTGGAATTGACCCCGGCGGGCGTCGCGACCATGGAGAGGGACCCTGTCGCGGGCGTCGCCTCGGCGATCGCCGGGTTGCAGCCGCTGCACGCTGTCGCGCTCGGTCAGGCGCTCGCCCGCGTGCTCGATGGCTTGCTTGAAGGGGGGCGGCGTCCGTTGTTCCGGGCCTGCCAGGGATGCCGGAACTTCACGCCCGGCGAGGACGATGGCGGCCATTGCGCCCGGTTCAACGCGCCTTTGGACTCGGGCGAGACCGCGCGCGCCTGCGTCGCCCACGTGGCGGCCTGAGTTTCAATCGGCTTTTTCTTCGATCGCGGCCATATCCTCGTCCGACAGGCCGAAGTGATGGCCGATCTCGTGCACGAGAATATGCGCGACGATGGTCCCCAGCGTCTCGTCGTGCTCGGCCCAATAGTCGAGAATGGGCCGGCGGTAGAGCCAGATCATGTTGGGAAATTCGCCGGTTTGCGGGCCCGCGCCGCGCTGCGGCAGGCCGCGGCCGCGAAACAGGCCAAGCAGGTCGAACTCGGTCTCGCATTCCATGTCGTCGAGCGTCTCTTCGTCGGGAAAATCGTCGACATGGATGACGAGGCCCTCGCACATCGCGCGGAACTCCGCCGGCAGGGCGGCGTAGGCCGCCTCGGCCAACGCCTCGATTTCGGCGAGGGAAGGGGATTTCAGAGCGGCGAGCGCGCTCGACGCGTCCACTATTCCGCCGCTTGTTTCGCCGGTTGGACCATGTCCTTCGCGTCGACGGGCGCGGCGCCCGGCCATGGCGATGGCGAAATGTCGATCACCACGTTGTCGGGCGCGCGGAACTTGATCTCCTTGTGCGCGGTCTTCGGCATGTCGGCGAGCGTCGTGATGTTGGGCGCGCCGAGGCTTTCAAGATGCGGCGTCCATTGCTCGAGATCGTCGACGACGAAGCCGATGTGATGCAGCCCGGTGTACTCCAGTCCAACGCCAATCTGGTCCTTGCGAAGCTTCAGCAGCGCGACGCTGATATGGCCGTCGGTCAGCACGACCGTGCAGGGCCGCGGGGCCTCGTCGGGTTTGTCGGGATCGAAGCCGTGGCGCGACACTTCGCGCAGGCCAAAGGCCTTCTTGTAAAATTCCGCCGCCTTGCCGGGGTGATCGCTGGCGATCGCGATGTGCCTGATAAGCGCCATGGAGTGCTCCCTTTGATTAGGGACGGAGGTTAGCAGGAAAGGCCTTCGCCACAAAGACGCGGCGCGCGACAAAAAAAGCCGGCTTGTCCGCCGGCTTCTCAACTCAACGCGGTTTGACCGCGCTACTTCGCGTCCCTCACGTCCACAAAATGGCCGGCGACCGCGGCCGCGACCGCCATCGCCGGCGAAACCAGATGCGTGCGGCCTTTGAAACCCTGGCGGCCTTCGAAGTTGCGGTTCGAGGTCGAGGCGCAGCGCTCGCCGGGCGCGAGCTTGTCCGGATTCATCGCGAGGCACATCGAGCAGCCGGGCTCGCGCCATTCGAAGCCTGCGTCGAGGAATATCTTGTCGAGGCCCTCGGCTTCCGCCTGCGCCTTGACCAGGCCGGAGCCCGGCACCACCATGGCGTTGACCCCGGCGTGGACTTTTTTGCCCTTCGCCACGCTCGCCGCGGCGCGCAGGTCCTCGATGCGGCCGTTGGTGCAGGAGCCGATGAAGGCGCGCTGGATCGGCAAGTCGGTGATTTTCTCGCCACCCTTCAGGCCCATGTAGTCGAGCGCGCGCTTGATCGAGTTTTGCTTGGCCTCGGTCGTCCCGTCTTCGACGCGCGGCACGACGCCGTTGATCGAGGTCACCATCTCCGGGCTTGTGCCCCAGGTGACGAGCGGCGGCAGGTTGGCGGCGTCGATGTGGACTTCGCGGTCGAAATGCGCGCCCTCGTCCGACTTGAGCGTGCGCCAGTAGGCGACCGCCTTGTCCCAGTCGGCGCCCTTCGGCGCTTTCGGGCGGCCTTTGAGATAGTCGAACGTCTTGTCGTCGGGCGCGATCAGGCCGGCGCGCGCGCCCGCCTCGATCGACATGTTGCAGACCGTCATGCGGCCTTCCATCGAGAGGTCGGTGATCGCCTCGCCGGCGTATTCAATGACGGCGCCCGTGCCGCCGCCGGTGCCGATCTCGCCGATGATGGCCAGAATGATGTCCTTGGCGGTGATCCCTTCCGGCGCCTTGCCGGTGACGGTGACGCGCAGGTTCTTCGATTTTTTCTGGATCAGCGTCTGCGTCGCCAGCACATGCTCGACCTCCGACGTGCCGATGCCGTGCGCCAGCGAGCCGAAGGCGCCGTGTGTGGCGGTGTGGCTGTCGCCGCAAACCATCGTCGTGCCGGGCAGGGTGAAGCCCTGTTCCGGTCCGATGATGTGGCAGATGCCCTGCCGGATATCGAGGCCGTCATAGTATTCGAGGCCGAAGATCTTGGCGTTCTCGGCGAGGTATTCGATCTGCGCGCGGCTTTCGTCGTCCTCGATCCGCTGGTGGCGGTCGGTCGTGGGAATGTTGTGGTCGACGACAAGCAGGGTTTTTTCCGGCGCGCGCACCTTGCGGCCGCTCAGCCGCAGGCCTTCGAACGCCTGCGGGCTGGTGACTTCATGAACAAGGTGGCGGTCGATATAGAGAAGCGTCGTGCCGTCGGCGTCCGCTTCGACGATGTGTTCGTCCCAGATTTTATCGTAAAGGGTGCGGGCTTTCGTCTGGGACATGGTGGGCTCCCGACCGCCTTGGCGGCGCTTGATGGTTGGATCGGCGCCGTCTTTAACGCCTCTTGCCAAAACCGCAAAGAGCCGCTTGCGTTGGCGCGGATTTGGGCGTCATTTCAAGGGGAAGCGCGATTCATCGGGAAACCGCGAATGACTGACCGGCCAAAAGTCGCCCCCTACCTCACCGTCTCCCCGGCGGCGGGCGCTATCGCCTGGTATGTCTCGGTTTTCGCCGCCAAGCAGAAAGCCAGGATGCCGGCTCTCGACGCTGTCCGCGTCCTGCATTGCGAACTCGAAATCAACGGCGGCGCGGTGATGCTTTCCGACGCCTTCCCCGAACTCGGGGTTGCGCGAACGCCGATCCCCGGCGAGCCCGTGACCATGTCGGTCAGTCTCGAATTCGCCGCCGCGGCGGAGGTGGACGACACCTTCGCGCGCGCCACGGCGCTGGGCGCAAAAGGTGAGACGCCGCCGACGAACTCCTTCTGGGGCACGCGTTTCGCCGTGATCAAAGACCCCTTCGGGCACCGCTGGATGCTGAACGCGCCGCTGTAGCCCGGTTCAGGCTTTTCGCGGCGGGTTTCCCTATCCGTCGAGCCGCCTTCCGTTGACGGTCACCAGCCGCAGGCCGTCGATCGAGCTTTTCCGCAGCGCTTCGGCCTCGCCAAGGGCCGTCTTCAACTCGTCGAGGCTCGACTTGCTCGATCCCGTCAGAACGACGCCGCCGATGGCGAGCGCGAAGCCAGCCACCATCGCGACCGGGTTGAAGGCAAGCACTCCGGTCGTCAGGCCGGCGAGCAGCGCGACGCCGAAAGCGACGGACGCCTGACCGGCGCGCACGAACCTCGCGCCGCGATCAACCGCGGCGGCGAGTTCCTCGATCTGACGTTCGATATCCGCGATGTCCGAAGCCATGTCCCGCCCCGCGGCGCCGACGCCGCGTCCGGTTCGAGTGGAAGCGCCGGGGTCAACCAAACTTTCGCGACATCGCCTTTTGAACCGCGGGCCGCGCGGCGACGCGTTCGAGCCAGCGCGTCACGTTCGGGTAATCGGCCATGTTCACCTTGTCGTGCTTGACGCCGTGGACGCGCGTGAAGGGGATGATGTCGGCGATCGAATAGTCGTCGGCGAACCATTCGCGTCCCGCGAGATGCCGGTTCATGGCGTCCATCTGCGCGTTCGAGCCCTGCCAGATCGCGGGGTCTTCTATCCTGCCCAGCGAGCCCATGGTGAAGAGCACGTTGGTCGCGTGGAACATCGACCATTTCAGCACATTGGGATGATCCGCCGGCGAGCCCAGAAAGCGGCCGGTCTTTTCGGCGAGGTAAAAGCAGATTGCCACGGATTCGAACAGCGTCGCGGGCTTGCCGCCGGGGCCGTCGCTGTCCACGAGCGCGGGAATCTTGCGGTAGGGGTTGATCCGCTCGTATTCGGGCGTTTTCTGGTCGCCACGCTTGATGTCGATCTCGCGCAACTCGAAGGGCAGGCCGCATTCCTCCGCCATGATCAGCGCGCGGCGTCCGTTGGTGGTTCCCCAAGCGTAGAGCGTCAGCATCGGTTTCTCCCTTTTGCCGCGCCGCGCGGCTTCGAGCGCACGCTATCGCAGGCGCCGGCCGCGCGCCAGCGCGCCGCGCCTACTCCCGCAATCCCGGCGCCTCGTGGCCGGTGCGGGCGACATATTCGGTGTACCCGCCGCCGTATTGATGGACGCCGTCCGGCGTCACTTCCAGCACGCGGTTCGACAGCGCGGCGAGAAACCGGCGGTCGTGCGAGACGAACAGCATCGCGCCCTCGAAGTTCGACAGCGCCGCGATCAGCATTTCCTTCGTCGCGAGGTCGAGATGGTTCGTTGGCTCGTCGAGCACAAGGAAGTTCGGCGGGTCGTAGAGCATTTTCGCCATCACGAGCCGCGCCTTTTCGCCGCCGGACAAAACCCGGCAGCGCTTCTCGACATCGTCGCCGGAGAAGCCGAAGCAGCCCGCGAGAGCCTTCAAGGCGCCCTGTCCCGCCTGCGGAAACGAACTTTCGAGCGATTCGAAAACTGTCTCCTCGCCGTCGAGAAGTTCCATCGAATGCTGGGCGAAATAGCCCATCTTCACGCTCGATCCCAATCCCGCCGCGCCGCTGTCGGGGTCGGTCGAGCCCGTCACCAGCTTCAGCAGCGTCGATTTGCCGGCGCCGTTGACGCCCATCACGCACCAACGCTCGCGGCGGCGCACCTGGAAGTCGAGGCGCTCGTAGATCGTCCGCTTTCCATAGGCCTTGTCGACGCCCTTCAGCGTCGCCACGTCCTCGCCCGAGCGCGGCGCGGCGGGAAACTCGAACATGATGGACTGCCTGCGCTTGGGCGGCTCGACGCGCTCGATCTTGTCGAGCTTCTTCACGCGGCTCTGCACCTGCGAGGCGTGCGAGGCGCGGGCCTTGAAGCGCTCGATGAACTTGATCTCCTTGGCCAGCATCGCCTGCTGGCGCTCGAACTGGGCCTGCTGCTGCTTCTCGTTGAGCGCGCGCTGCTGTTCGTAGAACTCGTAGTCGCCAGAGTAGGTGGTGAGGCCGCCGCCGTCGATCTCGACGATCTTGGTCGCGATGCGGTTCATGAATTCGCGGTCGTGCGACGTCATCATGACGGCGCCTTCGTAGCCCTGGAGAAAATGCTCGAGCCAGATCAGGCTTTCGAGATCGAGATGGTTGCTGGGCTCGTCGAGCAGCATGACGTCGGGACGCATCAAGAGGATTCGCGCCAGCGCGACGCGCATTTTCCAGCCGCCGGAGAGGGCGCCGACGTCGCCGTCCATCATCTCCTCGCTGAAGCTCAGGCCCGCCAGCGTTTCTCGCGCGCGGCCTTCGAGCGCGTAGCCGTCGAGTTCCTCGAAGCGGCCCTGAACTTCGCCGTAGCGCTGGATGATGTCGTCCATGTCGTCGGCTCGCGCCGGGTCCGCCATCGCGGCCTCCAACGCCGCCAGTTCGGCGGCGACCTCGCTGACGGGGCCGGCGCCGTCCATGACCTCGGCCACGGCGCTGCGGCCGCCCATCTCGCCCACATCCTGGCTGAAATAGCCGATGCCGACGCCGCGATCGACGGAGACCTGGCCTTCGTCGGGCTCCTCCTGTCCCGTCATCATGCGGAACAGCGTGGTCTTGCCGGCGCCGTTGGGTCCGACAAGGCCGACCTTCTCTCCCCGGTTCAAGCCGGCGGAGGCCTCGATAAAGAGAATCTGGTGGCCGTTCTGTTTGGAAATGTTCTCGAGGCGGATCATGGTCTCGCGGGGGCTGGCGAATTGTTGCGCCGCACTTAGGCCATGTCGCTTCCATAGGAAAGGGCGTCGCTTCCACAGGAAAAGGCGGCAACGCGCCGCACGGGTGGCTCATCGCCAGCGCTTGCCCGGAAGGGTTGGCGCACATATGGTGCGCCGCGCGCGTCGATCCCGCCGAAAATCGCGGTGGGTGGTATTCCGGGCTGGCGCGTTCGGCGGTTGATCGACGGCGGTTTCCACGGGTCCGCGCCGCCGGCCACCGGCCGGGCCGCGAGACGAGGATGCCGAATTGGGCGTTGTGATTCCGCTTGAGGAAAAGCCGAAGGAACCGGGCCTCGCAGGGCTGCTGGCGTTGACGGCCGCCGACATGGAGCGGGTCAACCAGACCATCCTGTCGCGCACCGGCTCCGACGTGACCATGATTCCGGAGGTCGCCAATCATTTGATTTCGTCGGGCGGCAAGCGCTTGCGGCCGCTGCTGACGCTGGCGACGGCGGGCCTGTGCGGCTGCGTCGGCGAGGGCCACGTCAAGCTCGCGGCCTCCGTGGAATTCATGCACACGGCCACCCTGCTGCACGACGACGTGGTCGATCAAAGCGACATGCGCCGCGGCAAGCAGGCGGCGCGCATGGTGTGGGGAAACGAGGCGAGCGTGCTCGTCGGCGATTTTCTGCTCGGGCAGGCCTTCAAGATGATGGTCGAGGTCGGCTCGCTGGCTTGCCTCGACGTGCTCTCGACCGCCGCCGCCGTCATCGCGGAGGGCGAGGTGATGCAACTCGCCGCCGCCAAGGACACCGAAACCACGGAAGACGCCTATCTCGCTGTCATCCGCGCCAAAACGGCGGCGTTGTTCGCGGCGGCCTGCGAGGTCGGGCCGATTCTCGCCGGGCGCGCCAAAGCGGAGGTCGCGGCCTGCCGCAGCTATGGCGCCAATCTCGGGATCGCCTTCCAGTTGATCGACGACGCTCTCGACTACGGCGGATCCTCGGCGAAACTCGGCAAGAACATCGGCGACGATTTCCGCGAGGGGAAAATCACGCTGCCCGTCGTCCTGTCGTTTCGCCGCGGCACGGACGCGGAACGCGACTTCTGGCGCCGGACGCTGGAAAAATCCGACGTGCGCGACGGCGACCTCGAGACGGCGCTCGCCGCCATGCGCAAGCACCGCGCGCTCGACGACACGATCGAGAGGGCGCGACATTATGGCGCAATGGCCCGCGACGCGTTGGAATTGTTTCCGGCCTCCGGCTGGAAGCGCGCGCTGCTCGATGTTGTGGAATTCTGCGTCGGACGGGCCCACTGAGGCGCGGAGCCGGCGGCGAACCCCGTTCGAAAGTCATTGAAAAAGCTCCGGTGTTCCACTTTTCCGCCGCATTCGCCGCGGACCTCTTGTTTGCGCCGCACAACAAGCGTAGAAGCTCGCTCCGCGGCCGCCGATTTGCGCGGTTTAAGTATTGCGAGCACTCATGGCTTTCGGTTCGAACGGGCAAATCGCCCAGGCCGACGCCGCCACGACTTGCGCCATATCAAACAAGCCTGTTGAATCCTCCAATGGACTCGCCGCGCATGGCGCGAGCCATTTCCGGACCTTGTTTGTCGGCTGCGTCGGGGTGGTTTACGGCGACATCGGAACCAGTCCGCTTTACGCGCTGAACACGGCGATCACCGCTTCGGGCGGCTCCCGCGACGGCGTCGTGCGCGAAGACGTGCTCGGCGTGCTGTCTCTTGTGCTCTGGGCGCTGACCATCATCGTCACGCTCAAATACGTCGTTATTTTGTTGCGCGCCGACAACCAGGGCGAGGGCGGCACGCTGTCGCTGATGGCGCTGGCGCAGCGCGCCATGGGCGGCCAATCGCGGGTCATCTTCCTGCTTGGCGTCACCGGCGCGGCGCTGTTCTTCGGCGACGCGATGATAACGCCGGCGATTTCGGTTCTGTCGGCGATCGAAGGCCTGAAGTTGATCACGCCGCGGTTCGACCCCTACATCATCTTCATCACGCTGACGATCATCATCATGTTGTTCATGGCGCAGCGGCGCGGGACAGCGAGCGTCGCGGCCTGGTTCGGCCCCGTCATGATCGTCTGGATGGTCGTCATGGCCGTTGGCGGCGTGCCGCAGATCATCGCCGATCCCGGCGTTCTGAAGAGCGTCAACCCGTATTACGCCGCGCATTTTCTGTGGACGCACGGCGTCGTCGGCCTGTTCGCGCTCGGCGCGGTGTTCCTCGCCGTCACCGGCGCCGAGGCGCTGTACGCGGACCTCGGGCACTTTGGCCGCAAGCCCATTCAAACGGCGTGGCTGTTCCTCGTGTTTCCGGCGCTGACGCTGAATTACCTTGGCCAGGGCGCGCTTGTGCTGGCCGATTCCAGAACGCTGGAAAACCCGTTCTTCCGGCTCTACCCGGAGTGGATGCTGCCGGCCATCGTGGTGCTCGCGACGGTCGCCACCATCATCGCGAGCCAGGCTGTCATCACCGGCGCCTATTCGCTGACGCGGCAGGCCATCCAGTTGAAACTGCTGCCGCGGCTGGAAATCAAGCACACGTCGGACACGCAGGAAGGACAAATCTACCTGCCGCAGGTCAACAAGATCGTGCTGCTGGGCGTGCTCGTCATCACCATCCTGTTCGGCTCGTCCGACAAGCTGGCGACCGCCTACGGCATCGCCGTCACCGGCACCATGGTCGTGACGATCTGCCTCACCTTCATCGTCGCTTGGCGGCACTGGAAGCTGCCGCTGGTCGGCGCGCTCGCCCTCGTGCTGCCGTTTCTCGCGGTGGATCTCGTGTTTTTCGGCGCCAACATGCTGAAGATCGTCGAAGGCGGCTATGTGCCGCTCGGCATCGCCGGAATGTTCATGGTGTGCATGTGGACATGGACGCGCGGCACCAACATCCTGTTCCAGAAGACGCGCCGCGACGACGTGCCGCTCGCCGACATGATCGCGCGGCTGAGCAAGAAAATGCCGGTCACGGTGCCGGGAACGGCGGTGTTCCTCACCAGCGACCCCGACACCACGCCGAGCGCGCTGCTTCACTCGCTCAAGCACTACAAGGTGCTGCACGAGAAAAACGTGATGCTGACCGTGGTGTCGACGGACGTGCCGCGCGCGCCGCCCGAACAGCGCGTGCGCATGGAGCAGATCAACGACCATTTCTCGCGCGTGTTCCTCACGTTCGGCTACATGGAGCGGCCGAACGTGCCGCTGGGCCTCGCGCACTGCCGCAAGGCCGGCTGGAAGTTCGACATCATGTCGACGTCGTTCTTCCTCTCGCGGCGCTCGATCAGGGTGGCGCAGAAGAGCAACATGCCGCGCTGGCAGGACGACCTGTTCATTCTGATGGCCCACAACGCCACCGACGCGAGCGAATATTTCAGCATCCCCACCGGCCGCGTCGTCGAGATCGGCACGCAGATCGCGGTGTGAGGAGCGGGCGTTTGTTCCTCGCCGCCGCCCCCGGGACGTTGCCGCCCCGCTAGGGCTCGCGTAGGTTTGTCCACGAAAAGCGGGCGACGACGAGCCGGCGGAAAAGCGAGTGGAGGAACAATGACCGACGCGCCGAAAACATTCGTCCTGGTCCATGGGGCCTGGCACGGCGGTTGGTGCTGGCGCCGCGTCGCCGACCTCCTTCGCGCGAGGGGCCACCTCGTTTACACGCCGACGTTGACCGGCCTCGCGGACAAGTCGCACCTGATGTCGAAGGACATCTCGATCCAGACCCACTCCGACGACGTGTCGAACCTGATCAAATGGGAAGGGCTCGACAACGTCTGCCTCGTCGGCCACTCGTATGGCGGCTTCGTGATTTCGCTCGTGGCGGAGGCTGTCGGCGAAAAGCTTTCGTCGTTTGTTTTTCTCGACGCGTTCGTTCCCGAAGATGGCGAAGACCCGTTGGCGCGGATAAGCGGGCCGGTGCGCGAGGGCATCGAGGCCGACATCGCGCGGGGCGTGTTGGGGCGCGCGCCGCCGCCGGCCGCCTATTTCAAGGTGCAAAGCGACTCCGACCGGCGATGGGTCGATTCCCTTGTGACGCCGCAGCCCAACAATGTCTGGCGCGGATTGATGCGGCTGAGCGGCGCGCGCGAGAAGGTCGCGCGAAAGAGCTACATCCGCGCTGGCCTCTACGCGGCCGAGCACTTCGACGCGGCGATGGCCAAGCTGCGCGCGCGCCCGGGATGGGAGATCATGGCGATCGCCGGCGGCCATGACCTGATGGTGGACGCGCCGACCGAACTCGCCGACGCGTTGGAGCGGTTGGCGTAGGGCCTCGTTCCGCGACCAGTTCAAGCGCCCGGATTGCGCGCCGCCGCCATTGCCGCGATAATGGGCGCGACGCCAGCGCCCGGGGGGAAACGGCCATGACACATCGATTCATCCGCCTTTCCGCGGGTCTGGCCGCGGCGCTCGCGGTTTCGCCCGCGCTGGCGCAGAACGCGGCGAACTACCCGAGCCATCCGATTTCCCTTTTTGTCGCGTTTCCCGCCGGCGGCCCGCCCGATCTTGTCGCGCGCATCATCGCGCCGGCGATTGGCGAGGCGCTCGGCGGCGCTTCGGTCGTCGTTGAAAACAGGGCGGGCGCCGGCGGCATCGTCGGCATCTCGGATGTCGCGCGCGCCACACCCGACGGCTACACGCTGCTGCTCGCCGACCTGTCGAGCGTCGTCGACCCCTTCGTGTTCAAAAATCCGGGCTACGATCCGAAAACGAGCTTCGAATGGATCGCGCCGGTGGGCCGCTCCTACATGACGATGCTGGTCAATCCCGCGTCTCCGGCGCGCACGGTGGCGGATTTCGTCGCCATGGCGAAAGCCAAGCCCGGCGATCTGAAGTTCGGCGCCTCGGGCGTGGGCTCGCCGCCATGGCTCGGCGGCCTGGCCTTCATGCAGGCGACGGGGACGGACTTGCTGCTGGTGCCTTACCGCGGCATCGCGCTGGCGGTGAACGATCTCATCGCCGACCGCATTTCGACGGCTTGGATGAGCTACGCCCCGGCGGCGGGGCAGTTGAAGGCGGGCGTCTTGCGCGTGATCGGCGTGTTCGGCAAGGAGCGGTTGCCCCAGTTGCCCGATGTGCCCACGTTCAGGGAGGTAGGGCTCGACATGGGCGCCGCCGACGAAGGCAACTGGCTTGGAATCGCCGCGCCCAAGGGCACGCCGCCCGATGTTCTCGCCAAGCTCAACGCGGCCGTGAACAAGGCGCTCCACGACCCCGCGACGCACGAGCGCCTGACGGCGGCGGATTACGAGCACACGGAGGGCGGCACGCCGGCGGAACTGAAAGCGATGGTCGACGAGAGCGTGGTTTATTGGGGCGGCCTGTTCGCCAAGGCGGGGGTGAAGCCGGAGTGACGGGCGGCGCCTTGATCGCGGGCGGCGATATTTTCGCGGGCCTCGCGCCGGACGCGGGAGCCGAACGCTTCGATGAATTGTTCGCGGCGCCGGGCGTGAAAATCGAGCGCGTCGTTTCCCTGGGGCAGGCGACGCCGCCGGGCGAATGGCTCGATCAAGATCTTGTGGAATTCGTTTTATTGCTGAGCGGCGCCGCGGGCCTCCGCTTCGAGGCGGAGTCGGCGGCGCGAACCCTTGGGCCGGGGGATTGGCTGACCATACCGGCCCGCGCGCGCCATCGCGTCGAATGGACGGACGCCGCGGCGCCGACCGTGTGGCTCGCCGCGCATGTCGGCGGGTAAACCGCGCGTCGGGCTTAAATCCGCGCGAGCAGCCTTTCAGCCTGTTTCAGATGCGGCCGGTCGATCATCGCGCCGTCGAGGTTGAGCACGCCGGCGGCGGGGTCGGCGGCGAAGGCCGCGACGATTGTTTTCGCGCGGGCCACCGCCTCCGCCGACGGCGTGAAGACGTCGTTGATGACGGCGATCTGGCCGGGATGGATCGCCATTTTCGCGACAAATCCGTCGCGCCGCGCCGCCTCGCATTCCGCGCGCAGGCCGGCCAGGTCGCGGAAATTCGGGTAAACCGTGTCGATGGGATCGACGCCCGCCGCGCGGGCCGCGAACAGCGTTAGCGCGCGCGCCAGCCGAAACGCGTCCGCGTAGGTTCCATCGGTCAGCCGGTTGGTTTCCGCGGCGAGCTCGGCCGCGAGGTCTTCCGCGCCCCATGTGAGGCCCATGAGGCGGCTGGAGGCGCCTGCGTAGGAGGCGAGCCCGAATATCGCGCCGGCGGTTTCAGTCGCGATGGGCAGGATGGTCGTGGAGCCATCGGGGAGATCGCGCTCGGCCTCGCGCACGGCGAGCTTGACGGAGAGATGCTGGACATCCGCGCCGCGCCGCGATTTGGGCAGCATGACAGCGTCTGGCGCCGCCGCCATGACCACGTCGAGGTCGCGCTCCACGAGGCCGGAGTCGAGCGCGTTGACGCGCAGCATCAACAAGGGGCGCTTCGTCAGCGCTTTCGCCGCGGTCAGGAAGTCGCGCGCGCCGACCCGCGCGGCTTCCTTGTTGGCGGGCGCGATGGAATCCTCGAGATCGACGATCACGGCGTCGGCGCCGCTCGCGAGCGATTTTTCGAGCTTGCGCGGGCTGTCGGCGGGGACGAACAGCAGCGAGCGCATCTAGGCTTCCTTCGGGCGGCGGCGGACGAGCGATTGCCGCCGGCACTCGGCGACCAGCGTGTCGTTCTGATTGAAAGCCTTGTGCAGATAGTCGACGACGCCGACATCCGGGCGCGATTTCGACGGGCGCGCGGAAACCACTTCGGTCGTGCAATGGATGTTGTCGCCGTCGAACAGCGGCGCCGGGAAGCGCGCGTCGGTCAAGCCGAGGTTGGCGATGGTCGCGCCGACCGAAAGGTCGGACACCGATATGCCGATCATGAGGCCAAGGGTGAGCAGCGAATTCATCAGCGGCTTGCCCCATTCGGTCTCCGTCGCGCAATAATGCGCGTCGATGTGCAGCGGCTGCGGGTTCAGCGTCATATTGGAAAACAGCATGTTGTCGGCCTGCGTCACCGTGCGCCGCAAGGGATGGGCGTAAACGCGGCCGGGCTCGATCGCTTCGAAGTAGAGTCCTCCGCGCGGGTGCCGCGACGGGTCGCCTGGAATGGCCGGCACTTGATTTCTCCAAACGGTTCAGGCGCGCTTAAGGTTCTGTTTACCATGGCCGGCCATGTTCGGGGATAGTCCAATCCGTCCCGCGAAGCGCCATGCCCAACGTCAAGATTCCCACTGGCACCGACCTTTACTTCGAATCGCATGGCGCGGGCGAGCCGGTTGTGCTGATTCCCTCGACGGGATTTTCCGGCGACTGCTGGAAGCCTTCGCAGATGCCGCTGGCCGATTCCTGCCAGTTGATTCTCCACGATCCGCGCGGCTGCGGCCGCTCGGCGCCCGCGCAACAGATCTACACCATCAATCAGATGGCGAACGACGTGGTGGCGCTGCTCGACCACCTGAAGATCGAGGCCGCCCACATCGTCGGCCATTCCATGGGCGGACGCATCGGCCTTGAGATGACGCTCAATTTTCCCGGCCGCGTCAAAAGCCTTGTCATGGCGGCGAGCGGCTCCGGGCAGGCGCCGCGGCCCGGCGCGGATTGCGTCGAAGGCGTGCCGTTCCGCCACATCCACGCGCTCGCCACGATGGATTTCGAACATGTCCTGCGCGAGGAATACACCGACTCCAGCGCGATGTTCACCGACGACCACCGCGCCGCGCATCCCGCCGAGGTCGAGGCGTTCTTCAAGCATGTCTACGCCACGCACGCGAAGCTGCCCGAATATATCAATCTGATTCTCGCTCGCCATTCATGGGAAGCGACGCACCGGCTCGGCGATGTCCTGCGCCCGACGCTGATCCTGATCGGCGACAAGGATTCCGGCCGCTCCAACCACGTCGCGCAGGCCAAGGCGTTGCAGGAGCGGATTCCCGGCGCTTCGTTCAAGACGTTGCCGGGGCAGGCGCACGGCTTCCCCTGGCAGGCGCCCGAGATGACCAACGCCGCGATTCTCGAATGGGCGCGCGCGCATGCGTGACCGCGTGAATCGGGAACGCGCCGCGCCCGGCGGAGAACGGCTGGGATGATCGTCCAGCGTTTCCTTTCCTGGGTTCAGAACGCGCCCGCCGGCGCCCGCGCCGAAGCCACGGGCGCGCTCGCTCGCGCCTGGCTCCACAGCGACCTCGGCGACCGCGATCGCGACGACGCGGAAATCGCGCTGACGTCGATGCTCGACGATCCCTCGCCGCCTCATTGCGTCGCGGCGCTCGCCCGCGACCAGTCCGACATCGCGGCGGTGGTGCTGGCCCGCTCGCCGCTGCTGAGCGACGCGGATCTCGTCGATTGCGCCGGCGCCGGCGATGTGTTCGCCCAGTCGGCGGTGGCGCTTCGGCCGGGCCTTTCGGCGGCCGTGGCCACGGCCCTGACCGAAGTTGGATATCGCGAAACCTTGATTTCGCTGGCCGTCAACCCGGCCGCCGACGTGCCTGAAAGCGCGCTGCGCCGCATGATCGAGCGCTTCGGCGACGACGGCGAAATGCGCGAGGCGATTCTCGCTCGTCCGGGCCTGTCATCGGGCCTTCGCGCGGAACTCGTGCGCGCGACCGCGTCGGCGCTCGCCGATTTCGTCGTCGCCCGCGCGTGGATGCCCGAACATCGCGCCAGCCGCATGGCGCGCGAGGAAATTGAAAAGGGCGCCGTCGCCATAGCGGTTCTTCGCGAAGACGGGGAAGGCGCGCCGGAACTTGAACTCGCGGCTTCCTTGCGACGCGCCGGGTTGCTGACGCCGGCGTTGGCCCTTCGCGCGGCCTTGAGCGGGGCGCGGGGCTTCTTTATCGCCCTGTTGGCGGAATTGTCCGGCCTCGACGCGGCCCGTGTCGCGGGGCTGGTCAACCGGCCCGGAGGGTCCGGGTTCGCGGCGCTGTGCGCCAGGGCGAAATTGCCGGCGTCGCTGGTGCCCGCTTTCGCCGCGGCGCTTGAAACGCCGGGCGACGGGGAATCCGGCCGCCTGTCGCGGGCGGCGGTTTCGCGTGTCCGTCGAGTCTGCGAGGCCGCGTCGGACGTTCCCGGGGCGTTGAAAACCGCGCTGAGGAATCTCGAAATCGAGGCGGTTCGCGAGGAGGCCCGGCGCGCGCGGACCGCGTCCTTCGCTTTGGCCAGCGAGGCGGCCCCAACGCCCGCCGCGCCGCCTGTGATTACAATCGATTTCCAGGCCATCGAGGCGCAGCTCGCAGCCTGAATTTCGGCTGGGATCGGCTTTGGCGAAGGCTTCGCGGGATTTCGCATCTCCACATTCGCAGAAATGCCGCATCGCAAAATCAAAGCATCTATAAAGATTACATTTCCGTAATCATTAAATATTTGTAATATGTTTCTGAAACACGGGCCTAAATTTTGCCATTTTCGGCATAAAATTGAATATAGAAATTAAAAATGACATGAAAATGTCATATATTTGGACCGAAAGACTCTAATTTTCGTTGCACAGTTACAACTACTATTCATTTAAGCTTAATTTTGCCCGTAATGGGCGTAAAAACCGGAAACGGTTTTGTTTTTTATTTAGCGCTGATTGGGCAAACGGGTCGGCGACGCGGGGTGGCGCGGCGGCGGTCTGGATGGATAGCGGGTTGGCTAGGCGCCTGCCCCGACATGGCTGAGTTTGGAGCTGACGTTATGAAAGCAATCTCGGGATTTCTATTGGGTTCGACGGCGTTGATCGTTGGGGGAACCGCCGCTTCCGCCGCCGATCTTCCCTCGCGGAAGGCCGCTCCCGCCGAATACGTTAAAGTTTGCGACGCATATGGCGCCGGCTACTTCTACATCCCCGGCACAGAAACGTGCCTGCGCGTTGGCGGCTATCTGCGCGCCGAATATATGTACGCTCAATCGGGCGCGGCCCAGACGACCCCCTCGTTCAAGGCCGCGTCGGCGGCGATCGCGCCGGCCACCAACGCGGGATTTTCAACGCTGGTGCCGGCTGGCCTCGAGGACCAGACCGGCTTCCTCGCGCGCGGCCGCCTTGAGTTGGACGCCCGCACGCAGTCCCCATGGGGCACGGCGCGCGCCTTCATAGCCATTCGCGCGCAAAACACGTCGGGCGTTTACGGCGATTCGAACGCCGCCGCCGCCACCCTCACGGGCCAGGTGGGCACGACCGGCCTCACCGTCGAAAACGCCATCGTCCAATTCGCCGGCTTCACCTTCGGCCGGACGACGGGCGAAATATTCGCGTTCCTGCCTGGCCAGGACTGGGCGGGTTTCGACCACGCGTTTTTCCCCGGCGGCATCAATTTGCTGAGCTACACCGCCACCTTTGGAGGCGGATTTTCGAGCACCATCGGCGTTGAGGACCGCGCCGGCCTCGCCTACTCGAACATCCCGGGCTACGTCGGCACGGCGAACATCGCCGGCGCGCTGACGCCTGTCGGCGCCGCCGGAGCGCCGGGCGTGGCGTTCGCCGGCGGCAGCGCTTCGACCGTCGGCGGCGCGGTGACGAACGGCCCGCTGACGTGGCCGGCGTTGACGGCCAACGTCCGTCTCGATCAGCCGTGGGGCGCTGTCCAGTTGATGGGGCAAGTGCTTCAAAACGGGGTCGCCACGAACTACGCGAACGCCGTTATCACGGCGGGCAGCCCCAATGTCGCGCTCACTCAAACGGGCTGGGCCATCGGCGCCGGCGTCAAGATCAACCTGCCGATGCTCGCCGCGGGCGACGCGCTTTACGCCACAGTGGCCTACGCGGTGGGCGACCTCGACGAATTGACCCAGGCCAACACCTCGGCGACGACCAACGCGGGCAAGGAACTTAACGGCCTTCAGCGGTTCGACCGCGATCTCTACTTGACGCCGAGTTCCCTTTCGACATCGGCGGCCTGCTCCGCCGCCGGCGCCGGCAATCTGAGCTCGGCCTGCTGGACGACGGAACAGACCAAGGGCTGGTCCGCCGCCGCGTTCTTCACGCATTACTGGACCCCGACGCTGCGTTCGGTCTTCCTCGCGTCGTATCTCAATCTCACGCCGGGCTCCAAGGTTCAGAACACCGACTGGACTCTTGGCGGCCTTAGCGCGGCGCAGGAATTCCGCCTCGGCGCCCAGCTCATCTGGTCGCCGGTTAAGGATCTCGATATCGGCGGCGAGCTTTCGTACAAAAGCTTGAACGCCAGTCTCGCCAACGCGCCGGGCGTCGCCGCGACCTGCACGACCCCGGCGTCGGGCTTGGGCACGGCGGCGTGCAACGCGCTCGGGGCCCTGTCCGCGAGTTCGAACATCTGGGAAGCCCGTATTCGCATCTCCCGGCAGTTCTGACGAAGGCGGAATCCAATCGCCGCAATCGGGGCCGCGACGCCAGTTGTCGCGGCCAAAAAATCGATTTCGACGGTCTCGCCGCTTCACAATCCGAAATAAACGATTCGCCTGCGGAGCCCCTAGACTCGGGTATTCGCCCTGAAACGCTTTTTAAGGCGTCCTCGCAGGCGGGTTATTCACAAGGTACTTTGTCCCGAACAAGAGAATTCGGCTCGCAATCGCGAGATTCCGTCAAAAATGTGTTGCTCGTGGACAACACCTGCCAAGGGAAAGCGCTCAAACCCCATTTTGGGCGTTCGCGCCTAAAATAATTGCACAGCGCGATTACAGTTTGTCCATGCAAACGGATTCACCGGGAGCAAGCCGTTTGTCGTGATCCCTATGGGGGGGGCGGCAATCGGGTCGGAGGGGCGGTTCTGGCTTGGGCTTCGGTTCCAGCGGGTTCTGTTTCACAGTCTAACACATTTGGAGGTTAATCTATGAAGGTCATCAAGAGCCTTCTGCTCGGTTCGACAGCGGTAGTCGCTGGCGTTGCCGTTGCTCAGGCGGCCGATCTTCCCTCGCGGAAGGCGGCTCCCGCTGAATACGTCAAGATCTGCGACGCCTACGGCGCCGGCTTCTTCTACATCCCCGGCACCGACACCTGCCTCCGCGTTGGCGGCTATGTTCGCGTCGAATACGCTTATGATCAGCCGGTTGCCGCCGCGACCCCGTCCGCCTTCAAGGCGGCTCCGACCGCCTCGCAGACCGGCGGGGCTTTCGTGCAGCCTATCGGCTCGGCGTTGGCTATTGGTGGCGGCAACTCGATCGCCATCCCGGCTGGCGTTCAAGACCAGACCGGCTTCCTCGGCCGCGGCCGTCTTGAGATGGACGCCCGCACGCAGTCCCCATGGGGCACGGCGCGCACCTTCATCGCTCTGCGCGCGCAGGCGACCACCGGCATCTACAGCGGCTCTGACAACTACGCGACGCTGATTGCCAACTCGCCCACGCCGACGGCGGGCAGCATCACCGGTCAGACTGGTTCGACCGGCGTCACTGTCGAGCAGGCGATCATCCAGTTCGCTGGCTTCACCTTCGGCCGCACCTCGGGTGAAATCTTCGCCTTCATGCCGTCGCCGAACTACGGCTCCTACGCCAACGCGGGCTATCCCGGCGCGATCAACATCCTGAGCTACACCGCCGTCTTCGGTGGCGGCTTCTCGGGCACGATCGGCATCGAAGATCGCTCGGGTCAGAACTACTCGGCGAACATCGGCCCGGGCTATCTTCCGACTGTCGTCGGCAGCGGCATCGGCAATGTCACGACCATGGGCGCGTTCCAGGGCAACTCCGCCTCGGCCGTCGGTGGCGCTGTGACGAACGGCCCGCTCACCTGGCCGGTTCTGGCGGGCAACGTCCGCTTCGATCAGTCGTGGGGCGCTGTTCAGTTGATGGGCCGTGTTCAGCAGAACGGCGTGGCGACGAACTTCAACAACGCCACGATCCAGAGCGGCTCTCCGAACGTGGCCTTGACGGCGACGGGTTGGGGGATCGGCGCTGGTCTGAAGCTGAACCTGCCGATGTTGGCGGCTGGCGACACACTCTATGCCACCGCGGCTTACGGCAGCGGCGACATCGACGCGTTGACCGGTTGGAACACCTCGGCCTCGACGTCGAACATCGGTCGCGAACTCGGCGGCATGCTGCGTATCGATCGCGACCTTTACCTGACGCCTAGCGCGTTGGCTGGCGCGGCTGGCGCGGGTGGCCTTTGCGGTAGCAATATCGGCACCCAGGCCGCGGCCAACGCCACTCCTGAGACGAACGCTTCGTGCTTCACGACCGCCCAGACAACTGGTTGGTCGGTGGCCGCGTTCTTCACGCACTACTGGACCCCGACCTTGCGGTCGGTGTTGCTGGCCTCCTACATCAACATCACGCCTCCCAACGCCGCGCAGAACACGGATTGGTCGCTGGGTGGTCTGAGCAAGGCCAACGAGTTCCGCATCGGCGGTCAGCTGGTGTGGTCGCCGGTTAAGGATCTCGATATCGGCGCTGAGGTTCAGTACATGAAACTCAACGCCAGCCTGACGGGTCAGCTCGGCAACGCGCCGGTCTGCACGGCTGGCAATCCTGGCAACGCGGCTTCGGCGATTGCTTGTAACTCGCTCATCACGACTGGCGCGCTCAACCCGAGCCCGAGCGCTTGGCAGGCTCGCCTGCGCGTTCAGCGCCAGTTCTGATCGCCACAAGCGATTGGTTGCACTAAAACAACTGCCCCGGCGCGCAAGCGCCGGGGTTTTTCATTTTGATCGTTCACGCGCTTATTTCTCCGGCCTGGCGGGGGCCGCGAGATTTCTTGATAAGCTTCCAAATTCCGCGATATAAATGGCGGACGCGGGGGAAGCGCATGTGAGCGATCTTTCGGATTTGATCAGGGCTTCGCGGGCGGCGTCGCGGCTCTTCAGGCTGATCGAAAGTCTGCGCTCCCGCTATGGCGTCGATCTCGACGAAGTCATGGTCTATTTCGCCGTTGGCCGGCTGACCTACGACCGCAGCCAGTCGATGATGATGATCCGCCCGACGAATATCGCTTCGCTTTCCGATTTTCTCGGCATCCCGAGGGAAACCCTGCGGCGCAAGCTGTTGCGTCTGGAAGAGCGGGAACTCGTGCAAAGAAGCAGCGCGGGCTTCGCGGTTCGCGACCCCGCCGTCTGGCGACGCCTCGCGGAAGTCGCCGTCGATGACAAGGCGGACGCGGAGTAAACGCGCTTTCCGCCGCCCGGGCCCGGCCTACCGCTTGTCGAGCAAATATTTTTCGAAAGCGCCGAGCGTCGGTTCCGAGACGAAATGCTCGATTCCCTCGGCGTCGGATTCCGCCGATTCGATCGGCACGCCCACCGCGACCAGCAGATCGACCACGATCCGGTGCCGACGTCGGACACGCTTGGCGAGCGCCTTGCCCTCTTCGGTCAAGAACACGCCGCGATAAGGATTGGCCGTCGCCAGACCCGATCTCTTCAGCCTGCCGATGCTTTTGATCACGGCGGCGTGGGAAACACCCAATCGACGCGCGATATCGGTGGCGCGGGCTTCGCCGCCACTGGCCAACAGGTCCGCGACGAGTTCCACATAGTCTTCAAGCATGGCTTCGGACCGGGCGGCGCGCGCCTGACCAAACCGATAGGCCTGTGTTGCCTCCTCCGGCATGGCCGGCGGCTGGGCCGTTTTGGCGTTTGCGTCGGTGCTGGACAACCGAATCCCCCGCGTCTCGCGTCCTGATGCCAACCAGCCGATTCCATTTGACGTGGGGTTTCCTCTACCAGCGTTCGCCCGGAATTGAAATGAAACCTATTGACAATAATGTAACCATGGTTACGTTCGGGATTGATCCTGTAGAGCGATCGGATGTCCGAGAATCCCATGACGTTGGAAAGCGGGGCCGGCGAAGGCCTCAGTGGCCGCGCGGCGCGCGCCGCCTACGACGCTCTGGCGGGTCGGCGGCGGGGCGTCCTCGCGTTGACGGCTTTTTTCGGTCCCGCCGTGATCGCCTCCATCGCCTACATGGACCCCGGCAATTTCGCGACGAATATTCAAGCGGGCGCCAAATACGGCTACGGTCTGATGTGGGTCGTCGTCCTGGCGAATGTGATCGCGATGTTGTTTCAGGCGCTGTCGGCGAAGCTGGGCATCGTCACAGGCAAGAACCTCGCGGAATTGTGCCGCGCCCATTTTCCCGCGCCCGTGGTGTGGGCGATGTGGATTGTCAGCGAAATCGCCGCCATGGCGACGGATCTCGCGGAGTTTCTGGGCGGGGCTATCGGTCTGTCGCTGCTGCTGGGCGTGCCGCTGTTGGTGGGCATGGTGGCGACCGGAATCGTCACTTACGCGCTCCTGGCTCTCGACGCGCGCGGCTTTCGCCCGCTCGAACTGGTGATTGGCGGGTTGGTGGCGGCGATCGCGCTTTGTTATCTCGCCGAGATGTTCATTGTGCCGGTGGATTGGGGCTCGGCCGCGTGGCATTCGATCGCGCCGAATCTGGCGGATTCCGGGGCGCTGACTTTGGCGGTCGGCATTGTCGGCGCGACCGTGATGCCGCACGCGATTTACCTGCATTCGGCGCTGACGCAGGCACGCACGCCGGTTGACAACGAGCGTGATCGCCGCGCGCTGCTGCGCTATTCAAACATCGAGGTGGTGGCGGCGTTGTCGCTCGCCGGCCTCGTCAACATGGCGATGGTGGCGACCGCCGCGGGCGCGTTCCACGCCGGCTATCCGGACGTCGCCGAGATCGAGACCGCGTATCACACGTTGGCCCCTTTGTTTGGAACGGCGGCGGCCGCGGTGTTTTTGATGTCGCTGATCGCGTCGGGAATATCGAGCTCGGTCGTGGGAACGATGGCCGGTCAGGTCGTCATGCAGGGGTTTGTCGGTTTCCGTGTTCCCGTCTGGGTTCGGCGCCTCGTGACAATGGTTCCCGCTTTTGTCGTTGTCGCGCTGGGCGTCAATGCCACCGCCGCGCTGGTTTGGAGCCAGGTTGTGCTGAGTCTCGCGTTGCCCGCGCCGATGATCGCCCTGCTGGTTTTCGCCGGGCGCGCCGATATCATGGGCGTTTTCGTCAGCGGCCCTTTGGCGCGCGCTGGATCGATCGCCGCCGCGGTTGTTGTGCTCGCCCTGAACGGCGTGTTGCTGCTGCAAGCGTTTGGCGTGGATATCCCCGGCTTGCCGCCGGCGTAGCGCGACGCGCGCCTTATTCCGCCGCGATCTTCATGCGGGCGCGCATGTTGGACCGCAAGACATCGATGGACATGGCCGCGTCGCCGGATCCGAAGCGCCAAAAAGTCCAGCCGTTGCAGGCGGGCAACCCCTGCGCCAGCGCGCCGATCTTGTGAATGGAACCGATCGCGGCGCCGAGTTTCAGCGATCCGTCGGCGCGCACAATCGCCGAATGGCGTCCGCGTTCGTCGGTCAGCACATCGCCGGGGGCGACAAGTCCGGCCTCGACCACGCTGGAAAAAGCGACACGGGGTTCGTCGCGTTTCGCCGGGGCGGCGACAATGGCGTCGAAGGGCAGCGGTTCGATGGCCGCGATTCTCTGGCGCGCCGCCTGAGCGTAGACCGGATCGCGCTCGAAGCCGATGAAATCGCGTCCGAGCCGGCGCGCCACCGCGCCCGTCGTGCCCGAGCCGAAAAACGGATCGACGACAAGGTCGCCGGGATTGCTCGCGGCCATGATCGCGCGCGCCAACAGCGCCTCGGGTTTTTGCGTCGGGTGTGTTTTGCGCCCGTTGGCGTCCTTCAGACGCTCGCCGCCCGTGCAAATCGGAAAATACCAGTCCGACCGAACCTGCACGTCTTCGTTGCCGGCCTTAAGGGCGTCGTAGTTGAACGTGTAGCGCTTCGCCTTGGGTTCGCGCGCCGCCCAAATCATGGTTTCATGGGCGTTGGTGAAGCGGCGTCCGCGAAAGTTCGGCATCGGATTGGCCTTGCGCCACACAATGTCGTTGAGAATCCAGAAGCCCAGATCCTGCAGAATCGCTCCCACGCGAAAAATATTGTGGTAGGCGCCGATGACGAACAGCGTCGCCTCGGGCTTCATCGCGCGCCGCGCCGCGCTCAGCCATTCGCGCGTGAACCGGTCGTAGGTCGCGAAATCGGCGAACTTGTCCCAGTCGTCGTCCACAGCGTCGACGACGCTTTGGTCGGGACGCGACAACGCGCCTTCGAGCTGCAGGTTGTAAGGGGGATCGGCGAAGATCAGATCGACGCTGGCTTCAGGCAGGCCGCGCAACCCGGCGACGCAATCGCCGATCACGACATCGTTGAGCGGCGGAAGGCGCCCGCCGCTGGGGGCGGTCGAAATCCCGGTACGCGAGACCTGAAGCCGGGATTTCGAACCGGTCAACCCGGCGTTAACGCTACGCATGACTCACACAACCGGATACGCGACTGACAACGCGACTATGGCCGGTCGAAGTAAACACGAGGTTTAACGAGGGCTCTCCACGCAGTCTCTTTTTCGAACAAAATAATTAAGCAATTCAAAAACTTAATTATGTGTTGCGTGGAGATTTCGGGACGCTTCGCGTGGGCGGCGCGGCGCTATTGGCGGGCGGCCGTGACCGGCGCGAATGTCGCGCGGTGGGCGTCGCATGGTCCATGTTTAGCGAGCGCGACAAGGTGCCTCCTCGTGCCATATCCCTGATGCGAGGCGAATCCATAGGCTGGATAGGCGATGTGAAGGCGCGCCATCGCGCGGTCGCGCGCGACTTTGGCCACGATGGAGGCGGCGGCGATCGACAGGCACGTCGCGTCGCCCTTGACGATGGCGCGCGCGGGGCATGGAAGCCCTGCGGGGAGGGCGTTGCCGTCCACAAGCGCGAAATCGGGCGGCGTCGCGAGACTTTGAACGGCGCGGCGCATCGCGAGCAAGCTCGCTTCCCGAATATTGAGGCGAACGATTTCGTCGAGCGAGCCGAAACCGATGGCCACCGCCCGCGCGTTGATCATGATCGCTTCGAACAAAATCTCGCGCACGCGCGGCGAGAGCTTCTTGGAATCGTCAAGCCCGGGCGGCAGCCGTTCGGGATCGAGGATCACCGCGGCCGCGGCCACGGGACCGGCAAGCGGACCGCGGCCGGCTTCGTCGATTCCCGCGACGCCCCGGGCGCCGCGCGCGATGAGGCCGTATTCAATGTCGAACGTGGGCGCGCTCATCTGACCTGCCTGTTCCGCCGCGATTTGCGATACACCGAACCGCTCATTGACGCATGCGGTTTTCGCCGGGACGTCGATGCGCCCCAACGTCGGATGACCACTCCAAAAATCGATTAAACAGGTTTATGCGGCGCATCAAATACAGTCTTGGCGTCGTCGCCTCGAATGTGCTTATTTGCAAAAGGGATTTGTTAAGCGCCGGGGCGCGGGGGAGAAATCCGATATGAGTTCAATGGCGAGCGATATGGATCCGGTGGGACTTCCCGCCGCGGCGTCGATTGACATGTCCGGTGTTCCCAAGTCCGCGGGCGACGCCGACAGGAACATCGTTTTCGGCAGCCTTGTGACCGGCGACAGCGATATCGTGGGCCTTGTCGCCTATTCGATCTACAAGCAAAACAAGCACGACTGGCTCATTTCCTTTGAAAAAATCAGGGGAAGGGAGCCGAACGACGACGAAGCCGCGTCTTATATTGTCGGCGAGAGCACGCCGCGCCGCCTTTCGACCTATCGGCATCTCGCCCAGGCGACCCTCGACGGCCGCGGGCCCGAAGTCACGGGCGCTCCCTCGTCGGAAGCCTTCACCCAGCGCGGCTACGCGATCGCCCAGCGCAACATGGCGACGGCGACCGCCGCGCCAAACCCGGCGGTCAAGATCGCGGCCTGGATCGTGGCGGCGATCGTCGCGGTCGCGGCTGTTTATCTAATCGTCCATCTCGCCGGCCAGAAATAGCGGCGAGTCGAAAAAGGCGGCGAAGGGGCGGTTCAGAACAGGCTGAGCTGGGCCCCCGCGCGCTGCGGCGGCGAAAACAGGTCGGTTCGCAGCTTGAGACGTGTTTTGTTGAAGCCCAGCTTCGCGGCGGCGACTTCGAAGCGCCGTCCCGTCATCCACGCGTAAGGGCCGTCTCCCGTCATCCGCTTGCCCCAGGTGGAATCGTAGGCCTTGCCGTCGCGCGTCGAGCGCACCAGCGACATCACCTTCCGGTATTTTTCCGGCGCCTGGTCGATCAGCCACTCGCCGAAGAGGTCGCGCACTTCGAGCGGCAGACGCAACATCACATAGCCAGCGTCGCGGGCGCCCATCGCGTGGGCGCGCGTCAGGATGGTCTCGATCTCCGAGTCGTTGACGCCGGGGATAATGGGCGCGACCATGACCGAGGTTGGGACGCCGGCGTCGGACAATTGCCGCATCGCGTCGAGGCGGCGGTCGGGCGTCGAGGCGCGGGGCTCCATCGAGCGGGCGAGGGCGCGGTCGAGCGTTGTCACAGACAGCGCCACTCTCGCCAATCCGCGCTCCGCCATCGACGCGAGGATGTCGATGTCGCGGGTGACAAGCGCGCTTTTTGTCACGATGCCAACGGGATGGTTGGCGCGTGACAACACCTCCAGCAGAGAGCGCATCACGCGGCGCGAGCGTTCAATGGGTTGGTAGGGGTCGGTGTTGGTGCCGATGGCAATGGTCTTGGGAACATAGTCCTTTGCCGACAGTTCCCGCTCCAACAGCGCCGCCGCGCCTTCCTTGACGAAAAGCTTGTGTTCGAAATCCAGGCCCGGCGACAGGCCCATATAGGCGTGCGTCGGGCGGGCGAAGCAATAGACGCAGCCATGCTCGCAACCTCGATAGGGATTGATCGAACGGTCGAAGGACAGGTCGGGCGAGTCGTTGCGGGTGATAATGGTTTTCGCCCGCTCGCTCGTCACTTCAGTCCGGACGGCGGGCAATTCCTCCGCGCTGTCCCACCCGTCGTCAACGGGAATCCTGACTTCCGCTTCAAAGCGGCCTGTCCGGTTTGTGCCAACTCCACGACCGTGCGGACGCTGCGGTGTTTCCAGTTCCGCCAATCCCCCGTCGCCTTGCCTGGCGCCGATGAAACGCCGCCCCGCGCGTGGCTTCGTCAAAGGCATCGCGCTGGGGGGAAGGGGGATCGCGGTGGGCGAATGGCTCAGCATGACTTGGCCTCGATATGAAACATAACAGGAACAAAGAACAAATACGGAACATATTCCCTTTTGTCAAGACGGCTGTGGATAAGTCTGTGCATGGAATGCTTTTGGCTTTGCCCACCCGTGATATGGGGAACGTCATGCTTTCGACAATCATCTTGGCGTGCGACCGCCGCGTTCCGGCTTTGTCCAGCCACGAGTGCGTTGCACGCACCTTGGGGGCGCTGGTGCCGGCTTTGGTCGCGGGGGTCGTCCGCGATCTGGTCGTCGCGACCTTGTCCAAAGACACGATTATGAGGGATATCGCCGACGAGGCTGGTTGCGGCGCGGCGTTTTCCGACACGCCCGATGGCATCCTTGCGGCCGGGCTCGCGGCGGCGCGCGGCGACTTTCTGCTCGTTTTGAGGGCCGGCTACGCGCCCGGCGCTGGCTTCATCGAGCAGGTCGGCGATTTCCTCAACGACGGGGGCGGCGCGGCGCTTTTGCGGATCGAGCCGGACAGCTTGCTCACCCGCCTCGCTCCGAATTCAGCCAGGGTCGAGGGAATTATTCTTCCTCGATCGCGCGTCGCGCCGGGCGCGGGGGATTTGCGAACGTTGGCGCGGGGCGCCGGGCCGACGCGGACGCTCGCGGCGCGGTTGCGTCCCGTGGGGCGCTCTTAACGCCCGCCGCGTCGCAAATGCTCGTTAAGCCGCGGCATGATTTCGACGAAGTTGCAGGGCCGGAAACGATAATCCAGCTGGTGGACGAGAATATCGTCCCAGGCGTCCCTGCAGGCGCCCGGCGAGCCCGGAAGCACGAATATGTATGTCGCGCCGGCGACGCCCGCCGTGGCGCGCGACTGGATTGTGGAAATGCCGATCTTGTCGTAGCTGACGCGATGGAAGACGGCGGAAAAACCTTCCATGTGCTTTTCAAACAGCGGCGCGATGGCCTCCGGCGTCACATCGCGGCCGGTGAAACCGGTGCCGCCGGTGGTGATCACGACATCGACGCCGGGGTCGGCGATCCATCCCGTCACGCGCGCGCGGATCGCCTCCACGTCGTCGGCGGCGATCGCGCGGTCGGCGAGGCGGTGTCCGGCTTTTTCCAGACGTTCGACAAGCGTCGCGCCCGATGTGTCGTCGTCGAGCCGGCGCGTGTCCGAGACCGTCAGCACCGCGATGTTGAGCGGCACGAATTTGCGAGCCTCGTCGATGCCGGGCATGGCTAGCGTCCAAACGTGTTGCAGCTGTCTATCTGGCCGGATTTCAGGCCCGTTTGCAGCCATTGCACGCGCTGCGCCGCCGAGCCGTGGGTGAAGCTGTCGGGCACAACGCGCCGACCCGCCGCCTGTTGCAATTTGTCGTCGCCGATGGCTTGCGCGGTGGCGACCGCTTTCTCGACATCGCCCTTTTCGAGGATCTGCCATTTGCGGTCCGCGTTGGCGGCCCAGACGCCGGCGAGGCAATCGGCCATCAGCTCGATCCCGACGGACCATTTGTTCGCTTCCGCCTGGCTCGACGCGGCTTCCTGACGCTGCTGCGCCTTGTCGAGAACGCCCAGTTCATCCTCGATGTGGTGGCCCATTTCATGCGCGACCACGTAGGCGTAGGCGAAGTCGCCGCCGCCGCCGTACTTCTGCTGCATCTCCTGGAAGAACGAGGTGTCGAGATAAATCTTCTTGTCCACCGGGCAGTAGAAAGGCCCCATCGCCGATTGCGCGGCGCCACAGCCCGAGCGCGTCTCGCCGTTGAACAGAACGAGCGTCGACGGCACGAATTTGACGCCCTTTTGCGCCGGCAAGACCTCGCTCCAAACGTCCTCGTTCTCGGCGAGGATAGCCGACACGAAGCGGCCGATCTGATCGCTGGGCGCGCCGTTGCGGGCGGCGGCCGCCTGCCGCTGCGGCGGCGCGGATTGGGTGTAGCCGCCGCCGCCGTTCAGCATCTGAGCGCCGCCGATGAGAATGCGCGGGTCGATGCCAAGCGCGTAGCCGATGATGCTGAGAATGATCAGCGCGCCGATGCCAAGGCCGCCGCCGCCGCCCATCGGGACGCTCATGCCGCCGCCACCGCCCGAGTCGCCGCGGCGGTCCTCGATGTTGTCGGATTGACGGAAATCTTCCCACTTCATCGAAATAGCTCCGGTTGCGACGGGGCGTCGCCGCGTGGCGCGAAGACATGGCGTCGCCGCGTGGCGCGAACATGAACCGCAACCTTCTAGCAAACCGTCGAAGCCAGCGGTAGGGGCATGCCGCCGCCGCCTCAATCGACGCGCGACAAAGCCGCCGTCGCTTAACGCGGGTGTCCATCGAGCGCGTTGCGCAACGCGCGAAGGTCCGCCCACGCTCCACGCTTGGCGCTCGGCGTTCGCAGCAGATAGGCCGGATGCAGCGTTGGCAGCGCGGGTATCGTCCGCCCGCCGTCGCCAACGGGGAAATCGCGCCACACGCCGCGCGCGCGGGTGATCCCCTCCTTGACGCCCAGCAAGGTCTGCATCGAAGCCGCGCCAAGGCAAACCAGAAACTCGGGATTGGCGAGTTCAATCTGCCGTCGGATAAACGGCAGGCAAACCGCCGTCTCCTGCGGCGTTGGCGTGCGGTTGCCCGGGGGGCGCCACGGCACCGAGTTGGCGATATAGACCTGCGTCCGATCGAGCCCGATGGAAGCGAGCATCCGGTCGAGCAAATGTCCGGCGCGCCCGACGAAGGGCTTGCCTTGCCGATCCTCGTCCGCGCCCGGGGCCTCGCCCACGAGCATCGCCCGCGAGCCCGGCGTTCCATCGCTGAACACAAGCTGGCTCGCGGTGCGCTTCAGGGCGCAGCCATCGAACGCGCGCATGACTTCACACAATTCATCCAGCGTGTTGGCGCCGGCCGCGAGTTCCCGCGCCGAGGCCGCCGCGTCGGCGATGGCGACCGCGGCGGTGTTGGCGGCCGGCGGGGCGGCCAGCGGCTTTGGCGGCGGCGGTCGAAGCAGTTGGGCGGGCGAGGGGTCCGGCGCGGCTTTCGCCAGTTCGGCGGCGGAATCGGCGAAGCGGTCGCGCGGCGAACTCTCGACGGCGATATCGACGCCCATGTCGGCGTACCAGCGCAGCAACGCCGCGAGCGAGGCGTTGTCGAAGTTTTCAGCGTCGCGGGCGGGCGGGAACATGCGGCGATGTTAGCGCGGCCACCGGGCGGCTGGCGAGTCGCTTGTTTTTCGCCGCTCCAACGAGGTCGGCGCGCCGATGAGGCGGGCGGGCGGCATCGGGTTGAAAATCGCCCGGGATTGAGAAACGGGTTAACAAAAGTCTCATTTCATCCTATGGCTAAACGAATGCTTTCGAGCGAAATCATGGGATTTTCGACACATGTTCGAAGCTTTTCGGGGCCTGCTGGCGTCGCTCGCCGATGGCGACGCGGCGTTCGATCCGGACGACTACCGGCTCGCCGCCGCCGCCCTGATGGCGCATGTGGCCGGCGCCGACGGCGCCACAACTCCCTCCGAATCCGCCGGGCTGCGACGGGTGTTGTCGTCGGGTTTCGGCCTGTCGTCCGCCGACGCGGAAAAACTAGCCGAGGCCGGCACGAGGGACGACAACGAGGCTGTTGGCTTTCAGGACTTCATCGACCGCCTGAACACCGCGCTCGACGCCGATGGCCGCCTTCGAGTTGTGGAGATGATGTATGAGATCGCCTACGCGGATGGCGTATTGCGCGAAGTTGAAAGCGATTTGATCGAGCGCGTCGGCGAAGCGCTCAAGTTGCCGGCGGACGACATGGCGACCGTTCAACGGGTCGCCGCCGCCGGGACGCGCGGCCAATGAGCGAACCGCGCCGCGTGGCGCTCGTCACCGGCGCGTCGGGCGGCATCGGCGCCGATCTCGCCCGCGTCATGGCGCGCAACGGCCACGACCTCGCGCTAGTCGCCCGCAGCGTCGACAAGCTCGCGGCGCTGGCGGCTGAAATCGCCGCCACGGGCAGGCCCGCCCCCCTTGTCGTGGCGATGGACCTCGCCGCGCCCGGGGCCGCCGACGCCCTCGCCAAAGCGATGTCCGACGCCGGAGCAAAGGTCGAGTTGCTGGTCAACAACGCGGGGTTTGGCCTCAACGGCGCGGCGCTGACGCTGGATCGGGCTGAACAGGCCGACATGATTGACCTCAACGTGCGCGCCCTGACGGATTTATCCCTTCGCTTCGCCCCCGACATCGCCGCCGCGCGCGGAAAAATCCTCAACGTCGCGTCGGTGGCCGCTTTCCTTCCGGGCCCGGGCATGGCCGTTTATTACGCGACAAAGGCCTATGTCCTCTCGTTCAGCGAGGCGCTGGGCGAGGAATTGCGTCCCTCGGGGGCGACTGTCACGTGCCTGTGCCCTGGCTATACCGCGACCGACTTCCAGGCGCGGGCCGGACTTGCGGGAGCGGCTCTCGACAAATTTCCCGCCATGACCTCGATGGCGGTGGCGGAAGCGGGCTACGCGGCGATGATGGCGGGACGCCGCCGCGTCACGACCGGCCTTTCCAACAAAATCATGGTGGCGTTGCTGCCGTTAATACCTCGTTCACTCGTTTTGCCCATCGTGGCGAGACTGCAAATGAAACGGCACGTTTGATGCTTTCAAGTTAGCCATGCACGACCTTCGCCATGTGACTCATCGCGGTTCAAGACGTTTGGCCAAGGCCATCAACGCGAAACAGCCTATCCTCGTCGTGCTTCATCAAGAACATTCCACGCCTGGCCGCGTTGGCCGCCTGCTGCGCGAGATGGGCCACAATCTCGATATCCGCTTGCCGCGTTTCGGCGATTCCTTGCCAAAGACCTTGTGCGGACACGCGGGCGCTGTTGTGTTCGGCGGCCCGATGAGCGCCAACGACGACGATGATTTCGTCAAGCGGGAAATCGAATGGATCGGCGCGCCCTTGCGCGAGAATAAGCCCTTTCTCGGCATTTGCCTTGGCGCGCAGATGCTGGCGCGCCATCTTGGGGCGCGGGTGAGCGCGCATGGCGACGCCCATGTCGAGCGGGGCTACTACGCGGTCGAGGCGACGCCGGAGGGCGCGGAACTCTGCGGCGCGCCGTTTCCGGGCCATGTCTATCATTGGCACCGCGAGGGCTTCGACCTGCCGCGCGGCGCGACGCTGTTGGCGCGCGGTCAAACTTTTCCGCACCAGGCCTTCTCGTGCGAGCGCTCGGCCATTGGGCTGCAATTCCATCCCGAAGTGACTTACGCGATGATGTGCCGGTGGACGACGCGCGCGGCCGAGCAACTGGCGGAGCCGGGCGCGCGGCCGACGCGGCGCCACCTCGAAGACTGGTACCGTTTCGACGCGGCGATTGAGCGGTGGATTTCGGAATTGCTGAAATTCTGGCTGGCGCGCGAACACAGTGGCGCGGCGCTCGCCGCCTAATCCGTCAGCACGAGCGCCCAGAAAACCTTGTATTTGCTGCCCGGAACATAGGCGGTCGCGATGCCCATGCGGCGCGCTTTCGGCGCCAGCATGTTGGCGTTGTGGGGCTTTGAATCGCGCCAGCCCGAAAACGCCTCGGCCAGCGTGTGATATCCCGCCGAAACATTCTCGACCGCCATGGCGCGCGTGGCGTGGACGGCGGCGAGGCGCTTCGTCAGCGGTTCCAGTTTTTTCTGGTTGATGTCGTTGGCGCGCGCCATGGCGTCGACCGCCGCGCGCGCCTCCTCCTGCAACGCGGGATCGACGGCGACCGTCGGCAGGCCGTTGTTCCGCCGGTAAACCGAAATCATGTCGCGCGCGGCGATGGGATCGACGCTCGCGTTGGTCGAATCGAGCGACTGGTAGAAGGTGGGCGCTCCGGTGGCCGTCGGCGGCGCGGCCGATGGCGCTTCGGCGCAGCCGCCCAGCGAAAACCCGAGCGCGGCGAAAAGGGAGAGGCAGGTCATGTCGTTGGGCAACATCGCCATTCTGGGTTAACCGCGTGTGAACAGGCTGATTCCAGACGCTAGGGATCGCGCGCGTTCAGTTCTAATATACAGCGATTCGGCGCGCGCCGCGCGCCCGGAGACTATCGCATGCTCGCCTGGTTTCAGGCCTTGATGCCGAAAGAGGACCGGTTTTTCGACTTGTTTGAAAAACACGCGGCGAAGCTCGTCGCGGGCTCGCGCGAGTTGCGGTCGGCGCTGGATGGCGGGGCGGGGCTCGCCGGGCATTGCGCGCGGGTCTCCGCGCTTGAGGACGACGCCGACGCCATCGCGCGCGACGTGCTGCTGGCGGTGCGCCGCACCTTCATCACGCCGTTCGACCGTGGCGACATCCAAAGCCTGATATCGGCGATGGACGACGCGATCGATCAAATGCGAAAGACCACGAAAGCCATCGGCTTGTTCGAGGTGGCCGAATTCGATCCGCTGATGCGGGAGATGGGCGACATTATCGTCAAGGCGGCCGCGTTGACGGTCGATCTTGTTGGCGCGCTGCGCCAGATGCGCCGCGACGCCGCGAAAATCACGGCGATGGTCGAGCAGATGACGGGCCTCGAGGACCAGTCGGACCAGCTTCACGACCAGGGCATCAAGGCCCTCTACGCGGCGAACCGCGGATCCAACGCCATGGCCTTTATCGTCGGCACGGAAATCTACGGCCACCTGGAAAGCGTCGTCGACCGCTTCGAGGACGTGGCCAAGCTGATCAGCGGCATCCTGATCGAGCACATCTGATGACGGGGAGCCCCGGCCGTTGACGGTTGTTTCTCCATACACGCTCTACGCGTTGATCGCGGTGGCGCTGCTGTTCGACTTGCTCAATGGATTGCACGACGCGGCCAACTCCATCGCCACGATCGTCTCCACGCGCGTGCTCGCGCCGAAATGGGCGGTCGCGTGGGCCGCGTTTTTCAATTTCATCGCGTTCCTCGTCTTTGGCTTGAGCGTCGCGCAAACCGTCGGGTCGGGCATTGTCGATCCGGGCATCGTCGATCCCGCCGTCATCTTCGGCGCGCTGATGGGCGCGATCGTCTGGAACATCCTGACCTGGTGGCTCGGCATTCCTTCGTCTAGCTCGCACGCATTGATCGGCGGCCTTGTCGGCGCGGGCGCCGCGAAGGCGGGCTTTTCCGCGGTGGTGTGGGGCGGCCTGTGGAAAACAGCGGGCGGCGTGGTCTTTTCCCCCTTCCTGGGCTTCGCGCTCGCGCTCTTTTTGTCGCTTGCCGTCGCGTGGGTTTTTCTGCGCTGGACTCCGCTGGCGGTCGATGGCGTGTTCCGCCACCTGCAATTCGCGTCGGCCTCGCTCTATTCGCTGGGGCACGGCGGCAACGACGCGCAGAAGACCATGGGGATCATTGCCGTCCTGCTCTATTCGCAAGGCCGGATGGAGGGCGGTTTTCATGTGCCGTTCTGGGTGGTGCTGGCGTGCCAGGCGGCGATGGGGCTGGGCACGCTGCTGGGAGGCTGGCGCATCGTTCACACCATGGGCTCCAAGATCACGCGCTTGACGCCGCAGCAGGGATTCTGCGCCGAAACGAGCGGCGCGATAACTTTGTTTCTGGCCACTTATATCGGCGTGCCGGTGTCGACCACGCACACGATCACGGGCGCGATCGTGGGCGTCGGGTCGGCGCGCCGCGTCTCGGCCGTGCGCTGGAACATCGCCAAGGACATCGTGATCGCCTGGGTTCTCACGATGCCGGCGGCGGCGCTGATTGGCGCGGCCGTGTTCGCGCTGACGAAAACGCTGGGTTGAGCCGATGAAAACACATTCTCCGGCGCGGGCCGTCGAACCCAGGGCGCAATACGCCGCGCTTCCGTGGCGGCGTTCGAAAGCGCTTGAGATCATGCTTGTCTCGTCGCGCGAATCGCGGCGCTGGGTGCTGCCCAAGGGCTGGCCGATGAAAGGCCGCGCGCCTTGCGACGCCGCCGCGCGCGAGGCGCTGGAAGAGGCTGGAATCAAAGGCAAGGTCGGCAAGTCGCCGCTGGGCGCCTATCACTACGTCAAGCGGCGCAAGAACGGCTCAAACCTTCAATGCGAGGTCACGGTTTTTCCGCTCGAAGTGTCCGAAGAACGTAAGAACTGGCTCGAAAAGCGCGAACGCGTCCGGCGCTGGTTCAACGTCTCCGAGGCCGCCGACGCCGTCGAGGAAGCGGAATTGCGCGACATCATCCTCGGCTTTGGCGCGACCGCGTCCGGCTGAGTTCCGCGAGCGCTTATCCGCCGCGAGGGTTCGAGGCTCGCGCGAACGCGTTTTCGACGCGGTCGATGTCGACGAGTTCGATCCGCGTCGGCGCGACCGGCGGAGCGGCGTAGGGGGCGATCCCCTTGTCCTTCAGCCGCCGGTAGATTTCGAAGTTCACGTCGCTTTTGACGCGCGCCGATTTCTCGATGTCGCCGACGAAATAGACGAGTTCGAGCCGCAGCGCGGTGTCCATGGCGTTGAAGAGGACCATCGGGGCGGGGAATTTCTGCACGACATCGATTCCCTCAAGGCTCGCGAGCATCGCGGCGCGCGCCGCCGCCGGATCGGTGTCGAGGGAAACCGCCACGGGGTTCTTGACGCGCCCGACGCGGTCGTTGCGCACCCAGTTCTTGACGACGCCGGAAACGAGGTTCGAATTAGGCACGATCATCATGGCGCGGTCGAAGGTTTCTATCTCGGTCGAGCGGACGTTGATGCGCCTGACATAGCCTTGCTCATCGCCCACGACCACCCAGTCTCCGACGCGAATGGCGCGCTCCCACAGCAGGATCAGGCCCGACACGAAATTGTTGACGATCGACTGCAAGCCGAAGCCGATGCCGACCGACAACGCGCCGGCGACGATCGCGAGCTTCTCGAAACTCAGGCCGAGATAGCCCATCGACAGCGCGGCGGCGCCAAGCGCGCCCATGTAGCCGACGCTCGTGCGGATGGAATTCCGCAGGCCCGAATCGAGCCGCGTGCGGGGCAGGTATTTTGTTTCGAGCCAGTTCTGCAGGCCGCGCGCCAAGGCCAGCGTCAGCGCGAAAACCGCCAGCGCCACGAGGATGCTTGACAGCGAGATCGTGACCTCGCCGACCTTGAAGCCAAACAAGGCCGCGCGGACGCCGCCGAACATGTCGTCGGACTCGACGCCCCAGGGCGCCAAAATCAGCGTGGTCGCGGCGAGCCACGCGGCGACCGTCAAGGCGCCCGACAAAACGACGGCGATTTGTTCCAGCGAATCCCGCGCGAGGCCGGCGCCGGACATGACCGCGCGCCCGATTCGCGCCTCGGGCTGAATGAAGCGCGCGATGGCCTGTTCGCCCAGTCCGCGCGCCAACAAGATCGACGCGCCGACAAAAGCGACCCACAACGCCTGATCGACTAAAAACGAGGCGAAGGCGCTGTAGCCCGCCAACGTCGCGCCGGCGACCAGCGCAACCACCCCCCACGCGGCGGCGCGCAGGGGCCCGCGCCAGTCCGTCGAACCATCCACGATGGGCGGGAGACAATCGTCGTCGTCCGCGGTGGCCGGTCGCGGCGAGAAATGCCGCAAGGCGAGGCCAGCGACGGCGGCCGCGGCGAGCGACGCGACATCGCGCAGCGCGATGGTCGACCGCAAACCCGCGCCGATGACATCGAGCCATGCCTCCAAAATCCGGCCAACGGTGACGACGACCGCGAGCCACGCCGCCAACCGGCATAGCCGCGCGGCCGACGCTTCGGACATCGCCAGCGGGCGCCAGTTGGGCAGGCCAGGGGCGAAAAGGGCGCGCGAAATCGAAAGCGCGAGCGCGACGCGGACGACGCCGCCCATCGCGGCAAGGGCCAACGGCTCCATGCGCCGGCCAAACAGATCGAGGCTTTCCAGCAGGAAGTAGACAGCCGCCGCCGCCGCGATCGGCGTGGCCGCGTCGACGAGCCCGCACCAGGCGGCGGCGGTCGCCCTGCGCAGCGGCGAGGGGTCGTGCGTCGCGGGGTCGCGCGGATTGACCCGGCGGGCAAGCCGCGTGGCCAGCGCGCAGGCGAGCGCCAGCGCCAGCAGGGCCCCAAGAGAGGCCGTCAAACTGGACCCGTCGAGCTTGGCCGCGATGCTCGACGTCCAGTCGCCGGCGACAACCCGCGACGCCCGGAGGTCGCGCGGCGCTTCGCTGGCGACCGCGATCCACAAGCGGGGATCCGCGACGCTCGTTGTTCGCTGCACCAGCGCGCGGGTGAAAATCTCTCGGCGGCGGCTCGTGATCGCGTTGGTGTCCTGTTCGATCTGCGTGGCGACGAGCGCCGCCCGCTTCAGGAGCGCGTCGATAGCGTCGTACTGCTTTTGTTGCTGGTCGCGGTCGGCCGCGATGTCGGCGCCTTCCGGCGAGGCGCCCGCGGCGGGTTTGGGCCCGAGCTGCGCGAGGCGCGTCTTGATCGCGTCGAGCTGTGGCTGAAGAACCGCGATGACGGACTGCGGGTTGTCGGGAAGCGCGTCGATTTGCGACCGAAGATTCGACAGCTCGGCGTCGGACAGATCCTTGCGCGCCAGCGTTTGCTCAACCTGCGCGAGGATCGCGGCGGCGCTGTCGAGCTTTTGCGACTGCTCGGCGAAGGGCTGCGGCGGGGTCTGCGCGAAAGCGCCGGGCGCGATGGCGAGACTCAGGACAAACGCGACGGCCGCCAGCGCCGGAAGTTTCTTCAATTCGAGGCTCCAAGCCATTCAGTCCGCCCGATTCGACCAAACGGAGTTTACTCCCGCGCGCCCCCTTGGGGATATCGCGGTCCTTTAGGGATATCGATGGAGCGCGCCTCGGAAATCCTCGACCAGCCAACCACTGTCCGAAGCCGCGGCCGCATAGGAGGGGCCAATCGGGGATTTTCCATGGCCGCCGGGGATGTCGAGCACATAAGCGGGCTGGCACAGGCCGGACACGCGCCCCAACAAGCCGCGAACCAGCGCCCGCCCCTCCTCGATGGACACGCGCAGATGCGCCGTGCCCGGCGCGAGATCGGGATGGTGGAGGTAATAGGGCTTCACGCGCGCTTCGACGAAGGCGCGCATCAGGGCCGCGAGGGTCTCGACATCGTCGTTCACGCCCTTCAGCAACACGCTTTGACTGACCATGGGAACGCCGGCGTCGATGAGTTTCGCGCACGCGGCGCGGGCCGCGGGCGTCAATTCGCGCGGGTGATTGGCGTGGAGGGCGACATAGACGGCGCCGTCGAAGTTTTTGAGCGCGGCGACCGTTTCGCCCGTGACCGCGCCGGGATCGACGACTGGCACGCGCGTGTGGACGCGCATGACTTTCACATGCGGAATTTCACGCAGCGCGCCGGCGATTTCCGCCAGCCGGCGCGCCGAAAGCGCGAGGGGGTCGCCGCCGGTGAGGATGACCTCCCATATGTTTTTGTCGGCGCGGATGTAGTCCAGCGCGCGTGTCATCGCTTGCGGCGACAACACGCCCGCGCCATCGGGGCCGACGGTTTCGCGGCGAAAACAAAAGCGGCAGTAAACCGGGCAGACGTGGAGCGGCTTCAACAACACGCGGTCGGGATAGCGGTGAACGATTCCCTCGACCGGCGAATGGACGGCGTCGCCGATGGGGTCGGCGCGTTCTTCGGGAGCCGTCAGCAACTCGCGGACGTCGGGCAAAAACTGCCTTGCGATGGGGTCTTCGGGATCGCCGCGGTCGATCAGCGCGGCGATTTCGGGCGTCACCGACACCGCGTAGCGCGCCGCGACGCGCTCGATATCGGCCACGTCGCCGGTCGCCAGCAATCCCGCCGCGCGCAAGTCCGCGGGCGCGCGCAGCGGCTTGCTCATGACGCGGCCACCGGCGTCCACATGACATGCTCGACCGAGGGCGCGCCCGTGGCCAGCATGACCAGACGATCGACGCCGAGCGCGATGCCGCTCGCGGCGGGCATGCTGGCCAGCGCGGCGAGGAAATCCTCGTCGAGGGGATAGCGTTCGCCGTGGATCCGCTCGCGCTCGTCCATCTCCGAGACGAAGCGGCGGCGTTGTTCAACCGGGTCGGTCAACTCGCCGAAGCCATTCGCCAGTTCAACGCCGCAGGCGTAAAGCTCGAAGCGCTCGGACACGCGCGCGTCGTGGGCGCAGCGCCGCGCCAGCGCCGCCTCGCACGCGGGATATTCGGTCAACGCGGTCATTTTGCCGACGCCGAGACCGGGCTCGACCAGCGACACGAGAATCTTGCTGAAGGCGTCCGACCAGGTGTCGTCGGCCGATGTCTCGAACCCCGACAGCGCGGCGGCGACGCGCAGCTTGCGCGCGTCGGGCGCGCCGTCGCGGCCCATGGTTTCGAAGAGGTCGATCTCCGCGCGCCGCCTGAAGGCCTCGCGAACGGTCAGAAGCTCGGGCGGGGCGTGGGGGTCGCATTCGCGCCCGCGCCAGCGCAGCCGCGAGGCGCCCGCGAGCCGCGCCGCTTCGCCGACGATCCAGCCGCAATCCTCGATCAGGCGGCGATAGTCCTCGCCGACGCGGTACCATTCGAGCATCGTGAACTCGGGATGGTGCAGCGCACCGCGTTCGCCGTTGCGAAACACGCGGGCGAAGGTGAAAATCCGCTCCTCGCCCGCCGCCAGCAGCTTCTTGCAGGCGAATTCAGGCGAGGAATGCAGATAAAACGGGCGCTTGCCGCCGTCGGGGCCGGCGAGCTCGGTGGCGAAGCCGGCGATGTGCGCCTCGTTGCCGGGCGACACCTGGAGAACCGCGGTTTCGACTTCGACGAAATCCCTCACGGCGAATCCGGACCGCCAGGCGTCCATCATGCGGCCGCGCGCCAGCAGCGCCGGGCGGCGGTCGGCGTGGGTTTGGCGGTCCCAGAAGGGCCGCGCGCCCTGTAAGGAAACTGTTGTCATTCGGGCCGGGCTTTGCGATACGGGCGACGGTTCGCGCCCCAGTCATTTCCGCGGGCTGCCCGCGACGGCCCTGAATAGAGCCGGCTGGCCCCGCCTTCAACCAGGGAATTCCGCCGTGAGAGTCATCGCCAGCTCCATTCGCAAGGGCAATATCGTCGAGCACGAGGACGGCCAGCTCTACGCGGTGCTGACCGCCGAGAGCTTCCACCCCGGCAAGGGCACGCCGACCACCACCATCGACATGCGCCGCATCTCGGACGGCGTGAAGACCCAGGTGCGCTACAAGACGACCGAGCAGGTCGAGCGCGCCTTCGTCGAAGACGCCAATTTCAGCTACCTCTATTCGGACGGCGACGGCAACCACTTCATGAACGAGGCCACCTTCGACCAGGTGCCCGTCGGCGACGACGTGCTCGGCGGTCAGAAAATCTTCCTTCAAGAGGGCATGAAGGTCGTGCTTTCCGTGTTCAATGGCGTCGCCGTGGCGATACAGCTTCCGCAGCGGGTCGTGCTCGAGGTCGTCGAGACCGAGCCGGCGATGAAGGGCCAGACAGCGTCGTCGTCGTTCAAGCCCGCGAAAATGTCGAACGGCGCGCGCGTCATGGTGCCGCCCCATATCCAGACCGGCACCCGCGTCGTTGTGCAGACCGAAGACGGCAGCTACGTCGAGCGGGCGAAGGACTGACCAGCGTCGACAGGGCAAGCGGGATGCGCCGTTGGGTCATCGCCTACGTTTTTTGCGCGGTCGCGATCTTCGGTTGCGATGCCGTCTGGCTGTCGTGGTCGAGCGGGCATCTCTATCGGCCGTTCGTCGGAAACATGTTGATCGACGGATTTCGCCCGGTCCCCGCCGCCTTGTTCTACCTTCTGTACGTTCTTGGCGTCGTGACGCTCGCCATCCTCCCCGCGCTTCGCGACAACGCGTGGCGGGACGCGACGCTGAAGGGCGCCGTTCTGGGACTTGTCGCCTACGGCACCTATGATCTCACCAATCAGGCGACGCTCAAGGAGTGGTCGACCGTCGTCACCGCCGCGGACATGGCGTGGGGGACTTTCCTGACCGCCGCGGGCGCCACCTGCGGCTATTTCGCGGCGTCCCATCTCGCGCGGCCAAATTTGTAGAGGATAAAAACGAAGAGGCACGCGACGCTGAACGCGTTCATGCGGCGGAAGGCGGCGTATTCCATTGACGAAAACGCGCGCAACGGCGCGCCATACTCGCCATGAAGCGTGAAAAACGCGGCGATTGGCAACGCCGCTGTCGCGACGGCCCAACGCAATTCGCTTTTGTGAAACGACATCGCGCCAATCAGCGCGCAGGGCGCGAGAAACAATTCCACGCCCGACGCCGCCCCGAAAACCTTGGCGCAGAAAACCGTGTTCGCGGCGCCGACGACGGGCAGGAGCGCGCGGCTCGCCAGCGAATGTCGGCGCGCCAACAGCGGAACCGCGGCGAAAAACGGCGTCGATAAAAACGTCAGGAAGGACGCGTAGCCGTCGTCGCCGACAAGCCACCAGACATACAGCGGATAGAAAGGCTGATTGCCCAGAATCACCAACGCGACCGCGCTGGAGGCCGCGGCGAGGGGGTCCACGGCCCTCAGCCACTCGCCGGCGCGGGCGAGCGCGCGCGCGATCTTAGCCACCGAGCGCGGGGGCCAGACGATAATGGCTGACGCCCCATTCGCGGCCGCCGGCGTGGCCGAACAATCCCGCTGTGGCGAGAAAGAACAGGCGCCACCGGCGCGTCCACAAGGCCGCGTCGGCGCCATAGATCCGCGCGAGGATGGGATCGATTTCATTCCGATGCGCGTCGAAATTGGCGAGCCAATCGCGCGCCGTGCGCTCGTAGTGGCCGCCATTCCACCGCCACTCCTCCTCCACGGAAAACAGCTCCGGAAACCGGCCGATCAAACCATGGCTGGGCATGATGCCGCCGGTGAAGAAATGCTGGGCGATCCAGTCGGTCTTGTCCTCGCGCTCGAAACGATAAGGCTCGGACCGGTGCGTGAACACGTGGACGAACATGCGTCCCTCCGGCGCCAGCCAATCGCGGGCGCGCCGCAACAGGTCGCGCCAGTTCGACATGTGCTCGAACATCTCGACCGACACGATCCGGTCGAACGTCCCTTCCGGCCCGAACGTGTTCATGTCCGCGGTGATCACCCGCAGATTGACCAGCCCGCGCCGCGCGGCCTCCGCCTCTATCGAGGCGCGTTGGCCTCGCGAGTTGGACACCGAAACGATTTGCGCAGAGGGAAACCGCGACGCGATGTAGAGCGACAGCGAGCCCCAGCCGCAACCCAGTTCAAGCACGCGTTGGCCATCGGCTATTTGGGCGTGTTCGACCGTCAGCGCCAGGGCGCGCGCCTCCGCCTCGGCAAGGCTGGCGAACGGCGTGTCGTAGTGGCAGCACGAGTATTTTCGATGGGGGCCAAGCACGAGCGCGAAGAACTCCGCCGGCAGCTCGTAGTGCTGCGCGTTGGCTTCCGCGGTGTTTTCGGCGATTGCGCGCGAGGGCATCGACCGGGCGAACGCTTCCTCGACGCCCGGTTTGGCGCGCGACAGTTTGCGCCGCGCGCGGGACACGAGAAAATCGACCCCGGCTCTCGTCGCGACATCCGGCAAGGGCACTCTTTCGACGGCGTTTATCGTCGCGGCGAGCAGGCTCATGGCGCGTTTCTCCCTGTGGCGTCGAAAGCGCTTCGACGAGGTGGACCCGGAAAAAATATGTTCACGCGGGCCTGATAGGCTTCGAACTTGGCGCCGCGCGACCGCAGCATGGCGGCTTCGAGAGGCGGCACGCCCGACACATGCGCCAGCAGCCAGTACATCATCACCGGCCCAAGCATGGCGAACCATCCCCACGAAATGGCCGCGGAGCCGCCGACCCCGATCAACGCGTAGGAGACCCAGACAAGGCACTCGAAGAAATAATTTGGATGCCGCGACAGCCCCCACAGCCCTGTGTCGCAAACATTCCCCCGGTTGGCGGGATTGCTTCTGAAGTGTTCAAGCTGGCGGTCGGAAATGGTTTCGCCCACAAGCGACACCGCGAAAACGGCCACGCCAAGAAAGTCGAACACGCCCGGAAAGACCGCTGGATTTCGCGCGGCCGTCAGCGCGCCGAGGACCAGGACCAGGCTTGCCAAGGCCTGAATTTGCAGGAACCAGAATAGCCGCGCGGCGAACGCGTCCCCCCACTGGCGCGCGAGATCGGCGTATCTTGGATCATCGCCGCCATGGAGCGTCCGCGCGGCGATGTGCGCGCCGAGGCGCAGGCCCCACAATCCAATCATCGCGCCCACAAGCGCCGCCCGCGCGGACGGCCAAGGCGCGCACGCAGGCGGGAAACACGCCAACGCGGCGCCCACGCCGCCTGTCGCGAAAGACCAGATCGCGTCGATCCAGCCCGATTTGCCCGTCTTTCGCCGCGCCAGCCAAGCCAGCGCCATGCAGAGCGACAGCGCCACGCCCGCTATCAAAACGACAACCACTGGCATGGCGCGCCTCCAACGCTAGTCGCCGAAAATCGCCTGATGCAACCGGCCGGCCATGCCGTGGTGTCGCGTCGAACCCTCGGCGGCCACCAGGCAAACACAGGCCTCGCCCGGTTCGACGACCGGGCGGTGATCGACGCTTTCATCGACCTCGCAGAGATCACCGGCCGCGAACCTGGCCCTGCCGTCGTGAAACGCGCCGGCCAGGACGCAGGTCCATTCGACGCCGCGATGTCCATGCATCAAAAGGCGCTTGCCGGGCTGAACGCTCAGCAGCTTCACGTTGAACGCGCGCGCCCAATGCGCCCGGGCGCGGCTCACGCGAATTCCCGGCGCGATGGTCCTCCAGGGGCTAAAATCGCAATCGCCGACGGATTGCGGCAGCGCCACTCCCTTGGGCATTTCGACCCGGGAAGCCGGCGGGGCGGGCGGCGCTTCCCCTGGCCGCGGCGCGTCGCGCTCGATCGCGGCGAGCGCGCGCGCCAGCCCGTCCGCGGGAACATCGGCGTCCGGCAAAAGCTCGAGGAGCGCGCCGGCCACCCGCTCGAAGTCTTCCACAACCCCGCCGCAGCGCGCGCAGCCGGCGACATGCGCGCCAACGACGGCCGACGGGCCCAGGCCGAGGCTCCCGTACGCGAGGCGCAGCAGGGTTTCATCGCTGGGATGTCGCAGATCGCTCATTTCAAATCGTCCAAAAGCCGGCGGAGGTGACCGATCGCCAGTCGCGCCCGCGATTTCACGGTTCCCAAAGGCAGACCGAGCGATTGGGCGATGGCGGAATGGGGCTTTTCGTCGAAATAGAGGCGCTTGATGATCTCCGCCTGCTCGGCGGAGAGCGACGCCAGAGCCTGACGCACGCGTTCCTCGCTTTCAGCCTGAATGAGCGAACTGTCGGGAGGCGCGGGACTTTCCTGGGCCTGGCTGGGATCGTCGGGCGCCGCGTCGCGCCCGCTGGCGCGGCGGTGGTGATCTATGCGCAGGTTCCGCGCGATCGTGAGAATCCATGTCGAGGCGCCGGCGCGCGACGCGTCGAAATAAGACGCCTTGCGCCAAACGGTCAGCATTGTTTCCTGCGCCAGTTCTTCGGCGACATTGTTCGCCATGCCCAAACGCACGAGATAATTCCTCACCCGCGGCGCGTAAAATTCGTACACGCGCGCAAACGACGCGCGATCAGCCGATTTGGCGATCGATTGGATCAATTCCTCGAAATTGTCCTGCCGCGGCGGCACGATGGCTACGCTCCCGATCGCGGTTCGAAGCGACGCGGCCAGCGCGCCGGCAACTGTCCCGGGCGAAACCGTCCCCGGCAAAGTGTATTCGTGGATCGCGGACGCATGCATGCTCCAGAATACGGCGCCGTCGGCGAAATGGATCACCCCGTCGCGAATGTGATCCGAAAGAGGATCGATAGCGTATCGACATGGCGGGTCAATCCAACCTCGCGGCCTTTTCCGAGCGGCGCCGGTCGCCAGGCGGGGGCATTTGGAGTGGGTGTCCATGCGTGCGCGCGGATTGAACATCGCGGTTGTGGGCAGTGGCGTGGCGGGGCTCTCCGCCGGCTGGCTGCTGTCGCAGGGCAACAGCGTGACTTTGTTCGAGGCGGACGGACGGCTCGGCGGCCACGGCAACACCGTCGACGCTTATTCGCCGAACGGCCCCGTGGCGGTGGACACCGGGTTCATCGTCTACAACGAAGCGACCTATCCGAATCTTGTCGCGCTCTTCAGGCACCTGAACATACCGACGAAAGAGTCGGACATGTCGTTCGCCGTTTCCATCGACAATGGCGCGCTCGAATACAATGGCACCAACCTCGCGGGCTTGTTCGCTCAACCGTCCAATTGTCTGCGGCCGCGCTTCTGGCGAATGTTGCTCGGAATTCGGCGATTTTATCGGGAGGCGGCCGCCGACCTCGCCGTCATGGGAGACATGTCGCTCAACGACTATCTCAAGCGGAAGGGATATGACGCGGCGTTTCGCGACGACCACCTCCTGCCCATGGCGGCCGCCATCTGGTCCACGCCCGCCGATCGGATTGGCGAATACCCGGCCGCGGCGTTGGTCCGCTTTTGCCAAAACCACGGCCTTCTCCAGGCGCGCGACAGGCCCGCGTGGCGCACCGTGGATGGCGGCAGCCGGGTCTATATCGAGCGTCTTGCGCGGGAAATATCGCCAGCCATTCGGACAAGCGCGCCCGTTAAGAGCATTCGGCGAACGAGCGATGGCGTCGCCGTGCGAACACAGGACGGCGACGAGGAGACCTACGACCATGTGGTTCTGGCGAGCCACGCCGACCAGTCGCTGGCCATTCTCGCCGATCCCACGCCGCGGGAGCGCCGCCTCCTTGGCGCCTTTCATTACGGCGCGAACGACGCCGTTCTGCATACGGACGCCGCGCTGATGCCGAAACGCCGCGCGGCGTGGGCGAGCTGGAACTATCTCGCGCGATCGGGGGCTTCGCGAACGCGCCCGTGCGTCACCTACTGGATGAACAACCTGCAAGGCATTCCGGGGCCGACTCCGCTTTTCGTGACCCTCAATCCAGACAGGCCGATCCGCGAGGACCGCGTTTCACAAAAGTTTTGTTACGAACATCCGCTCTTCGACGCCGCCGCCATGGACGCGCAAAAACAGCTTTGGTCGCTCCAGGGCGACGGCGGCGTCTGGTTTTGCGGCGCGTATTTCGGGTCCGGCTTTCACGAGGATGGATTGCAGGCGGGCCTTGCCGTCGCCGAACAACTGGGCGGCGCGCGCCGGCCCTGGACCGTCCCGAACGAATCATCCCGCATCTGGATCGACGGCGCGGAGCGGCGGCGCCCCGCGCGGGAGGCTGCGGAATGAGCTTGCGAAACAGCGCGCTTTACGTGGGATCCGTGAGTCACACGCGCGTGCGGCCGCGCCGCCATCATTTGCGCTATCGCATGTTTTCGCTGCTCGTCGATCTGGACGAGTTGCCGCGCGTCGCCCGGCATTGCCGTTTGTTTTCGCATAATTCGTTCAACTTGTTCAGTTTTCACGACCGCGATTTCGGTGACGGCGGGGCGACGCCGCTGCGCGAACAGGTCGAAGCCATTTTGACAAGCGCGGGCATTCCCAGCGACGGCCCCATAAGAATATTCGCCATGCCGCGCGTGCTGGGGCACGCGTTCAATCCGATCAGCGTCTTCTTCTGCCATAGCGCCGACGGCGGTCTTCGCGCCGTGCTTTACGAGGTCCACAATACGTTTGGCGAGCGCCACAGCTATCTCTTGCCGGTTTCGCCCGACGCTGGCCCGCTCATCCGCCAACAGTGCGACAAGGAGTTCCACGTCTCGCCGTTCATGGACATGCGAATGAAATACCGCTTTCGCGTGAAACCGCCGGGCGATTCCATTCGTATCGGCGTCATGAGTTCCGACGACACCGGACCGATGATAGCGGCGACATACGCGGCGACGCGCGTTTCGTTGAGCGACGCCTCGCTGGCCCGGGTCTTCGCGACCCATCCGCTTGTCACCTTGAAGGTTGTTGGCGCGATCCATTGGGAAGCGCTGCGCCTTTGGCTGAAGGGCGTTGGCGTGCGTTCCAAGCCGCCGCCGCCCCGGACATTGGTGACAATCGGCCGGCCCGAATTCGAGAGTTGAAGAGGTTCAACGATGTCCAGCGCCGAAACCAACGCGTTGAACGGCTTCGCGCGGCCAAAGGCGGCGCGGGGGTCCTGGATTGGCGCGACGGCGCTGAGGCAGGTGCTCGCGGTTCTTCAGATCGGCCGTCTGCGCGTGACGCTTCCTTCGGGCGAAGAGATCGACTGCGAGGGCTCGTCGCCGGGGGTCGAAGCCGACTTGACCATTCACAAATGGCGCGCGTTGCGCCGACTGGCGAGCGGCGGCGACATCGGCTTCGCGAAATCCTATATCGACGGGGACTGGTCGACCTCCGATTTGACGCGTCTGATCGAACTGGTCGCGGTCAACGGGCCCGACATCGTCGCGCGCATGAGCGGCCACGCGCTGTTTCGGGCGGCGAATTGGCTTTCGCATCTTCGCCGCGCCAACACCCGCGCCGGGAGCCGGCGCAACATCGAAGAGCACTACGACCTCGGCAACGATTTCTATCGCTTGTGGCTCGACGGATCGATGCTTTACTCGTCGGCGGTCTACGCGGGCGAGACCGACACGCTGGAAGAGGCGCAGCGGCGGAAAATGGATCACATCCTGGAGCTTCTCGATGTTTCGCCAGGGCAGTCGGTGCTTGAAATAGGCTGCGGCTGGGGCGCGCTGGCCTGCGAAATCGCGCGGAAAGCGGACGTTCGCGTCACGGGGATCACGCTGTCTCCGTCACAGCTCGCGTTCGCCGCCGACCGCGTCAGGACGCGGCGGTTGGAAGAGCGCGTGGATCTTCGCATCGAGGACTACCGCGACACCAGGGGACAGTTCGATCGAATCGTGTCGATCGAGATGATAGAAGCGGTGGGGCTCAAATATTGGCCAAGCTATTTCGACACCCTCGGAAATGGGTTGAAACCCGGCGGCGTATCCGTTGTGCAAGCCATCACGATCTCCGAAGACCGGTTTGAAGCCTACCGGGCCCGGCCGGATTTCATCCAGCGTTTTATTTTTCCCGGCGGATTTCTGCCGACGAAAAGCGCGCTCGCGCTGGCGGCGACGCGCGCGGGGCTCGAATTGCGGGAAACCCGCCACTTCGGCGCGAGCTACGCGCTGACGCTGCGGGAATGGCGCAAGCGCTTCGTCCAGGCGTGGCCGCAAATTCGCGAACTTGGCTTCGACGATCAATTCAAACGCCTGTGGGAATACTACCTTTGCTACTGCGAGGCGGGGTTCAAGACCGGCGCGATCGACGTCGGGCTTTACGCGTTCGTTCACAAGGCTTGACCCGCGGCTGGCCAAGGTTCCGACGAAATCGAAATGCGATGGCATCATGCGACGAATGGCTTGTTTCGCCGCGTTTTGGGTGGCGCTTTCCACACCCTGCGTGGCGCAAGGCCTCGACGGCGAGTGGGCGCGAGGCGATGGCCAGGCGCGCGTGCGCATCGAAGCCTGTGGAACCTCGACTTGCGCCATCAACACCTGGATCAAGGATCCGGCGAGCGGCGAAAAAGTCGGCGACCGCCTGATTATGAACGTCGAGGCTTCGGGGCCCAACAAGTTCGCCGGTCAAGCGTCGGATCCGCAGCGAGGCCTCACCTACAACATCGAAATCGACATGGCGTTGGCCAACGCGATGACGACGCGGGGCTGCGTGCTCGGACACCTGCTCTGCAAAACAGTTGGTTGGACGCGGATTAAATGAGCGGCGGGTCGCGCCAATGCCGCTAGCCGCGGCGATCGCGCTGGCCACGGCGGCGGCGGCTTCAGAGCTGTTCACCTGGGCGTGGAGCCGCGCCATTTCAAAGCGTTATCCGCCGACAGGCCAGTTGGTATTGCTGGGTCATGGGAAAATCCACTACACGCGCCGCGCGCCCGAGGTCGCGGCGCTTGGGCATGTGTTGCTCATTCACGGCGCCAGCGGCAACGAGGCGGACATGATGATTCCCCTCGGCGACAGGCTGGCGGCGAAGGGATTCGATGTCGTCGCCATTGACCGGCCGGGGCATGGTTGCAGCGATCGCCTTGGCGCCGACACGTTGAAGGCCCAGGCCGCGACAATCGCGCTGTTCTGCCGGCGCATGGGCGTCGGCCCGGCCATCGTGGTGGGACATTCGCTGGGGGGCGCCGTTGCGACGACCCTTGCGCTGGAAAACGCCGAACTAACGGCCGGGCTTGTTCTGCTCTCGTCGGTCACGCATCCCTGGCCGGGCGGGGCTGTGGGATGGCATTCCCGGGTAGCGGCGGCTCCCGTCATTGGCCGCCTGTTCGCGTGGACGCTGGTGGCGCCGGTGGGGTTGTCGACCATCGATCGTCTGCTGACGACGGTTTTCGCGCCGCAACCCACGCCGGCGGACTATGCCGCTCGCACAGGCGTGAAGCGCGTGCTGAGGCCCTCCAATTTCATCGCGAACGCGCGGGATTTGCTCGATTTATATCCAACGGTGAAATCGCAGGTGGCGCGGCTTTCAACCATCAAATCGCCGACCGCGCTGATCGCGGGCGACGAAGACAAGGTTGTTTCCACGCGGATTCACAGCATGGCCGCGCACGCCGCCATCGACGGCTCGCGATTGACGATATTGCGCGAGACGGGACATTCCCCTCATTGGAGCCAACCGGACCTCGTCGTCGACGCCATTTGCGCGATCGCGTTGCGGAGAAACCACGCGGATATGTCGGCATCGGGCGCGTAGCGCCTCGTCCAGTCTCGCCGGAACCGGGCGCGAACGGCGATCGATAAAATTCAAGCGATTGCGATGGCGGCAAGTTTAAGCGTCGCGTGCGAACTCCCCTAAGTGACGCGGGGGTTGAGATGTTGACGCGAATTGTCGGGTTGTTTTCGCGCGGAGTCTTTCGCCGCTTCGCTTCGCCGGCGGGGCGGGCCGGGTCTGTCAGCGCGCTGGCGGCGCTGATGTTCATACCAGCGCTGGCTCTCGCGGGTTTCTCGATCGACTACGGCATGGCGCTGCGAACGCGTGCGCGCCTGAACGGCGCGGCGGACACAGCGGCTCTCGCCGCGGTGGCCATGGCGCAGGCGCTGACGATCGCCAATCAGCCCGCGGCAACGGTGATCTCGCAGGGGCAAGCGGCCGGCGCGAGCGCGTTTGCCGCCAACGCCGGACCGGCGGCCGCCTACCTCAAGCAGCCCGTCTCGGTCGGGCTCGTCAAAACCGGCCGCTCCTATGTGTCGACGATCTCCTTCAGCGCGGCGTGGCCGACCATCTTTGGAAATGTCGTGAAGACATCGCAAATAAACATGGGGAATTCCGCGACCGCGACCGTCACTATGCCGAGCTATCTCGATTTCTACCTGTTGCTCGACGTGTCGGGGTCGATGGGCATCCCCTCGACGGCGACCGGGCAGAACAGCCTCGCGGCGATCAACCCGGATCAGAAATACTACTATCCCGGCGGATGCGCCTTCGCCTGCCATTTCGCGCCGGCCATGTGCCCGAACAATCCGCCGACAAGCCAGTCGATAGCCTGCGTCGGCTACGACTTGTCGCGCACGAACGGCGGCACCACCCGCGTCGCCAACGACTATTGTCCGCAGCCCGAGACGTCCGCCTGCATCCAGTTGCGGCTCGACGCGGTCGCCTACGCGACACAGCAACTGCTGCAAGCCGCGCAACTGGCCGAAACGCTGCCGAACCAGTTCCGCGTCGGGCTATATCCGTTCATTGTTCACATGCAGCCTTATTCGCCGATCACTTCGACGCTGTCGACGATTTCGACCGCGGCGACGGGCCTGCCCGGCTTGCTCGACACGGGTTCGGGCACGAACGTGGCCGGGCAACTGGGCTCCGGCGGCACGCATTTCGACAACGCCCTTTCGGAAATGAACAGCGCCATAACCACCTTCGGCGACGGATCGAGCGCGTCCAGCCCGCTGCCCTTCGTCTTTCTCGTCACCGACGGCGCCCAGGACAACCAGTACTATCTGAATTCGGGCGGCTGGACCGGCAGCAACCACGCCACGACGCTGAACACGGCGAATTGCGCGCTTCTCAGGAACAACGGCGTCACCGTGTCGGTGCTTTACGTGCCCTATGCGCCGATCCAGAACGTCAACACGTCCTTCGCCGGGGACGAGGACGACTACGCCAACTGGAATATTCCAAGCATTCCACCGGCGCTGCAGGCTTGCGCGTCACCCGGGTTCTTCTTCACGGCCAACACGCCGGCCGACATCACCGCGGCGATGAAGGCCATGTTCGCCGAATCCATGCGGATCTCGCGCCTGACGAATTGACGGCGCGCGGCCTCAGCGCCGCGCGGCGGCGCGCTCGTCCAGCCGCTGGATGTTGCCGCGCACGAATTCGTTGTCCGGCTCGATCCGCGCCGCGGCTTCGAGGTCTTTGCGCGCGCGGGCGAAGTCGCCCCGCGTCAACCAGGAATATCCCCGGTTGTTGAGGAACTCGACCGTGCGGCCCGCGCGCTTCTCCGCTTGCGCGTAGTCACGGTCGGCGAGGTCGCGGCGGCCGAGCTGGTTGTGCGCCGCGGCCAGTCCCAGCCACGCCTCGACGTTGTCGGGCGCGGCTTCGACCGCGCGTTGAAAGCCCGCTTCGGCGAGTCCAAATTCGCCGTCGCGGAAGTGGCGTTTGGCGGCGGTGGATTCGTCCGGCGCGGCGGGGGAGTTTTGCGGAATCGAGGCGACGGGCGCGTCCGCCGCCACCGGCGCGGAAACGCCGAGTTCCGCGCAGCCGCCGAGCGGCGCCGCGAGGAGAAGCAGGGCCAGGGACGCGAAGCGTTGGCGACTTGTCACGGGAAAACTCCTTTGTTCAGGACGCCATCGCTCCGATAACGACCGGCAGCATGATGACGACCATCAAAACGGGGAAAACGAACAGCGTCAGCGGTATAACGAGCTTGGCGGGAAGCGCGTTCGCCTTTTCCTCGGCGCGCATCATCCGCTTGTTGCGCATGTCCTCGCTATAGGCGCGCAGCGACTGCGTCAGGCTCGAGCCCAACTCCTCCGATTGGGTCAGCAGCGTCGAGAAGGACGCGGCCTCGGCGATGCCAAGCCGTTTCGACAGAGCGTCGATGGCCGAGCCGAGCGAACGCCCGCCGCGCAGTTCCAGCGTCGCGATGGAGAGGTTGTGGCCGAGCGAGGGATAGGTCATGGCGAGCTCGCGCGCGACCCGGTTGATCGCCGCCTCCATGCTGAGGCCCGCCTGACAGCAGACAACCATCAAGTCCATGAAATCGGGAAACCCATCGACGTGCTGCTCTTTGCGCCGTTTGATTCGGCGCTCCAGAAGGAAGGACGGCGCGAGATAGCCAGCCATGCCGGCGGCCAACGCGCGCGCGGCGACGGCGCCTGGCTCGCTTTCCGGCCACATCCACCATGTCAACAAGGCGCCTGCGACGGCGAAGACCGGCACGCACAGCACGCGGACGCCGACGAACCAATGCGGCGCGCGGGGGTCGTGATAGCCCGCGAGGATCATGCGGTGGCGAAGCGCCTTGCGATCGTTCGGCGGCGACGCGTCGAAACGGCCCCCCACCCGCGCCATGACGGCGCCGGCTTTGGAGGCGCGCGATCGCGGCCCGGCCACAGGGGCGCCGTCGATCCGCCGCCGCAAATGGGCGTCGGATTTGAGGATTGTCAGAACCAGGTGGCCGATCGCCGAAATCGCCAGCGCCGCCGCCGCGAGGATCATCAGCGCGCGGTCGCCGTCGAACAAGTCGCCGATAGCGGCGAGAATATCGTTGATCATCGGCTAGACCTTGAAATTGATCATGCGCCGCATGATGAGGTTGCCGATGGTCATCCACGCCGCGGCGCCGCCCAGCCCCCACATCATCCACGGATGGCGCCAGTGCGAGCCGTAGAAGTTTGGCGTGATCCAGTTGAGAATGACGAACAGGATGACAGGCGCCGACGTGAGAATGACCGCCGATATCCGGCCTTCCGCGGAAATCGCGCGGACCTTGCGGCGCATGCGCGCGCGCGAGCGGACAACCTCGGTGAGGTTGGCGAGGATTTGGGCGAGGTTGCCGCCCGTGCTCGCCTGGATCGCGACGGACGTGACGAACAGCGGCAGATCTTCCTGACCGACGCGGTCGAGCATGTTGCGCATCGCGGTCTCGATATCGAGGCCGTACACGAGCTCGTCCTCGACCATGCCGAATTCGGTGCCGAGCGGATCGGCCATTTCGCGCGACACGATGCGAATGGCGGCTGGCACGGGATGCCCGGCGCGCAGGCTGCGGACAATGATGTCGAGCGCCTCCGGAAATTGGTCGGTGAACAACGCGCGGCGGCGGTTGCGCATGCGCCTCAACGCGAGGAAAGGCGCGGCGGCGCCACCCGCGAAAACACCGCCCGCGGCGCCCGCGGGCCCGTAGAGGAAATATCCGGCCGCGGCGCCGGCCGCCGCGGCGCCCGCGGCGCACAAGGCGATCTGTTTGGGCGTCAGCCGGACGCCGGATTGCGTGACAAGCGCCAACATCCAGGTCGCGGCCGCCGCGGGCACGCCAATTTCCCCGAGGCCGCGCTCGCGCCGGAGATTGACCGCCGCCTGCTGGCGGTCGGGCGTGGTTTCAAGCTGACCGAGCCGCCGGTTGATCTTGCCGCGATAGCTCGCCGCCGTCGAGGTGAAGCCGTACACGGTTTCAACCACAATAAGCGCGATGCCGGCGATCGCGGCGTAGAAGACGTAGACGGGATCGACGCTGTTAAACACGGTGGCCTCGCTAGAGCGGCTTGCCGGGATCGAAATGCGTGGCCGGAAGGCTCACGCCCATCGCCTGCAAATCGGCGAGAAAGCGCGGCCGGATGCCGGTGGCCACATAGTGGCCGAGTATCTTGCCGCCTTCGCCGAGGCCGGTGCGCTGGAACTTGAAAAGCTCCTGCATCTGCACGACGTCGCCCTCCATGCCGGTTATCTCGGCGATGGAGGTGACGCGCCGCGAGCCATCCGGCAGCCTTTGAAGCTGCACGATCAACTTTATGGCGGCGGCGATCTGGCCGCGAATGCTGGCCAGCGTCATCGGCAGCCCCGCCATGCCGATCATCTGTTCGAGGCGCGACACCGCCTCGCGCGGCGAATTCGCGTGGATCGTCGCCATCGATCCATCGTGGCCGGTGTTCATCGCCTGCAACATGTCGAAGGCCTCCTCGCCGCGGCACTCGCCGAGGATGATGCGCTCCGGCCGCATGCGCAGCGCGTTCTTGACGAGCTCGCGCTGGCGTATTTCGCCCTTGCCCTCGACGTTCGGAGGGCGCGTCTCCATGCGCGCGACGTGGCGCTGCTGCAGTTGCAGTTCGGCGGCGTCCTCGATCGTCACGAGGCGTTCTTTCTCGGAGATGAACGCGCTCAACGCGTTGAGCATCGTGGTCTTGCCCGAGCCCGTGCCGCCGGAAACGATGGTGGTGACGCGCGCGGCGACGGCGGCGCCCAGAACCTCCGCCATCTGCGGGCGCAGCGCGCCGACCTCGACCAGCTTGTCGAGGCCGAGCGGCTTTTTCGAGAATTTTCGGATCGACACCAGCGGGCCGTCGACGGAGATGGGCCGCACGGCGACGTTGACGCGGGAGCCGTCGGCGAGGCGCGCGTCGCACAGCGGCTGCGACTCGTCGACGCGGCGGCCGACGCCGGCGACGATGCGGTTGACGATGCGCAGCAGATGCGCCTCGTCGCGAAAGCGCGTTTCGACGGCCTCGAGCTGGCCGCGGCGTTCGACGAAGACGTTGTCGGGCCCGTTGATCAGGATGTCGGCGATGGTGGGGTCCCGCAGCAGGGGCTCGATGGGGCCGAGCCCGATCATTTCGTCGATGATTTCAGAAATGAATCCGGCGAGCTCCGCCGCCGTGAGCGCGAGGCGCTCGTGCAGCGCGTATTGCGCGACCATGTCGCCGACCTGCTGGCGCACCTGCTCCGCGGGCGCTTTTTCAATCGCCGCGAGGTTGATGTCCTCCAGCAGCTTGTGATGGATGCGCACCTTGGCGTCGAGGAATTTGTCGCTGGTGAGGGTGGAGCGCGCGGGCGGCGCGGCCACTGGCGGCGGCGGCGCGACGGACGCCGGCGGCGGCGCGCCGGACGAGGGGATGGGTGGGGGCGGAATCGCGCCCGCGTCCGTGAGCCTCGCTCGCAAGGCGGAAAACCGTCCCGACATGGCTGTGTCTCCTAGGCCGCGAAAAGAATGCGTTTGAGATCGGCTGAAACGTTGTTGCCCGGCTTCACCGCCTCCAGCGGCACGCCGCGGTCGATGGCTTCGCGCACGAGCGGATAGTTGTTGACGACGGCGCCGGCGAAGCAGGGCCCCAGCGCGCGTTCGATGTCGGCGCGGCGCAGCCCCCCGCCGAAAAAGAGGTTGGTCTGATATCGGTTGACGATCACGCCGGGCGTGGCGGCGGTGACCCCGCGCTCGCGGAGGCGGTCCGCGAGGCGGCGGGCGGCGCGCAGTCCCGGCACCGTCATGTCGGTGACGATGTAGACACGGTCCGATCCCGCCAGCACGTCGTCGCTGAACGACGTCCACGCGCGGGGAAGATCGATGACAAGATGGTGGAACGTCGACGCGGCGACATCGAGCAGGCGCGCGACGACCGACGGATTCGCGTTCGCGATTTCGCCGCGCCGACCTTTGGCCGATAAAAGCCCGACGCCGCTGGAATGGCGCGACAACATGACTTCCAGAAGCCGCGCGTCCAGCCGCTCGCCGTCCGCGCCGAGCTCCGCGATGTCAAGGCGCGGCTCGATATCGAGCGCGTCGGCGCACGCGTTGCCGGAGAAGTCGAGATCGACCAGGCAAGCGGTTTCGCCGGCCAACGCCCCCGCCTGTAGAAGCTGGATCGCCGCCTCGACCGCGAGCGTCGTCGATCCGACGCCGCCGAGCGCGGAGAGAAACGACGAGACGCGGGCCCGCGCCTCGACCTCGGGCCGCGCGTCGCGCAAGGCCTTCGCGCACGATCTCAGCAAGTCGTCGGCGCGCGCCGGCTTGCGGAGGAAGTCGCTGACGCGGATTTGCAGGAACCATCGGCCCACGGCGTCGTCGAAGGCTTCCGTCAGGACGACGACCGGGGCCCGCCCGGCGAGGCGCGCCATCAGCTTTTGCAGCGCCAGAAGCTGTTCGCGCCTGGTCGCGTCCACATCGACCACCACAAGATCGGCCTTGTCGACCAACGCGAAGTCGTTCAGATCGAGGATCGATTGATTGATTGTCGAAAGCTCCGCGAGGCGCCCTAGCGCGGCCCGCGCCGCGTCGCGGGCGTCGGGGTCCGGACTGATCACGCAGATCGCGCGCGAAGCCATGGTGTGTCGCGTTTCCAAATTCACTGCGTGGCCGCGGACTTGCCGCCGCCCGCCGCGCCGGCCCTGTATTGTTCCACCGCGGCCGCCGATCGTTGTCCGTCCGCGCTCGGCGCGGCGCTGAACGACTCCCGTGGCCATGGGTCGATGGTTTGAATCGCCTTGTTGGCGGCGGTCGCGTCGCCAAGACTCGCGTCGATGAAATCGTCGCGCGCTGTCAGATCGACGCAGCCGCCCAGCGCCAGGCAAACGGCGAGGCAAAGGCCGCGCGGCGCGCGTTCAATGAACCGCATGGCGGCCTCCGTTGTTGACATCGAGAATATAGCCGCCGCCAGCCGCCGCGACTGTGTCGGCGTGGTTCTCGCCGCCCGTGTCGGTTTCGAACTTGCCGTTCAGGAACGTGTCGACCTGGCTCGCGACATCCGTCGAGTCGAGGGGCGAGCGCAGGCGTTGACCGGGCTTCGCCGGCTGCACGAGCCGGGGCGTCACGATGATCGCGAGCTCGGTTTCGTTGCGCGTGAACGCGGAGCTTCGGAACAGCGTTCCGAGAACCGGCACATCCGCCAGCCACGGCAGTTGAACGGCCGTGTTCTGAGACGTGTTTTGCATCAGGCCGGCGATGGCGAAGCTCTGTCCGTCGCGCAACTCCACCTGCGTGCTCGCGCGCCGCACAATGATGCTTGGCACAGGCCCGGCGGGAGTCTGAACGGTGGTGGAGGAGTCGATCTGGCTGACCTCCGGCTCGATCTTGAGACTGATCATCCGGTTGGCGAGGACGACGGGCGTGAAGTCGAGCCCCACGCCGAATTTTCGAAACGCGACGGTTATCTGTCCGAGCGCGCCAGCGACCGGAAACGGATATTCGCCGCCGGCGAGGAAGCTGGCGCTCTGGCCCGACATCGCGGTCAGGTTCGGCTCCGCGAGCCGCCGCGCGAGCCCTTTGTTTTCAAGCGCCTGAACCAGCGCGTCGGCGGATGTTCCGCCCGACAGCACATGCGCGAGAAACGTGGCGAAGGGGGCGTTGCCGGTGGCCGCCAGCGCGGGGCCGGTCAGGGCCCCTCCCAGGCTTCCGGCGGCGCTCCATTGCACGCCGAAGGCCTTCGTGACATTGCGGGACACCTCGATGAACCGCACCTCGAGCATCACCTGCTGCGGCTGTGAGACGGTCATGGAATTGATCGGGTCCTGCCCGAACTGCTTGGCGATGGTCATCGCCTTGTCGAGCGCGACGCCGTCGGCGACGCTGCCCGACATCATGATGTGGCCGTTGACCGAGGAGACATCGACGTTGGAACCCGGCAGGTTCCGCTTGATCTCGCCGCGCAGGCGCGAGGTGTTGTAGGAGACCTCGACCTCGACTTCGCCGACCAGCGTCTTGGCCGCGTCGTAGGCCGAAATCGTCGTCGTCCCGAGCTTCTTGCCGTGCACGTAGAAGGACCGGTCGGTCAGCGGCATGGCGTCGGCGATGTCTGGATCGCCGACGACAAGATCGACGTAGGACGCTCCCGTGCGCAGGGTTTCGGTGTTGCCCATCGAAACCGTGACGGAGCCGCGGCCGCGCGCCGCGATCGTTGTCGCGCGCGATTTGGCGAGCGTGGCGGCCTGGGCCGCGCCGGCGATCGACGCCGCAACGGCGAGGATGGCGAGGGCGCGCGCGAGACGTTTTGGCTGTTTCAACATGTTCGCTCTCGGGTTCGCTCCCGCCTCAGCGGGAGATCGAGGGAGGGACGGTGTATTCGGTGCGCGCGCCGCCGCGTGTGACGCCGACAGTGGCGTTGGACTTGAAACTCGCCACGGGCATGTCGCGCGCCCTCGAGCCGTTCGAGCGGTCGATCAGGTCTCCCGCGGAAATCCGCCTGCCGCGTTCCTCGCGGGCGTCGCCGGCCGGCAACAGCACCAGCGAAAGCGCGCCGACGTTTTGCGCCACGATCAATCTTTGCGCGTCCACGGTCGCGGAGCGCGCGGGCGCCGGCTTGTCGGCGTGGTCGTCGCTCGACTGGTCCACCGCCAGCACCTTGACGTTTTGCAGGATGACGTCGCTGTAGGCCTCGCCCTTGTCGACGATCCGCGTCAGCAGGACATCGACGCGGTCGCCCGGCATGACGAAGCCAGCGACGCCGACGACCTCGTCGACGCGAAACGTGGCCGCCTTCATTCCCTCGTCGATCACGGCTGCCAGCTTGGCGCGTTGCCCTGGCCCGGTGATCTTGCTGGCGAGCACGGGCTCGCCCTCTTCCATGCGCGACAAGGCGAAGCGCTTGCCTTGCTGGGAGACGATGTCGTCGACCCGCGCGAACGCGCCTTTGGGGGCCTCGCCGTCCGGCCAGGGAATTTCGCGCAGCAGGCCGGGCGCGATCTCCGTGCCGTAGTCAAGGCGCGTCTTGGCGACGACCACCGTGCCGAAGGTGGGAACCGGCGTTGCTTCGGGAACCGTGGCGTTCGCAGCCGCGTCGCGCAGACGCTCGCGCACCGACCGATCAATCCATTGACGGCCGCCGTTGATGGCGACGAGCGCGAGGCCGAGCGTCAATGGGATCATCAGGAGCGGCTTGGCGCGCAAGATTGGCCTCGATCGGATTCGCTTGACCGAACGTGTTCGCCTGTCTCAAGGACACAGACGCGCGTCGAGCCGCAACGTCACCTTGGCGGCGGAATTGTATAAAGGGTGTAAAATTTTACAGATAACGCCGTTAGGGCAGGTAAATGCCCAATATTTACCAGTTTTCGGCGTTTCATTTTGGCGAAAATATGAGTTTGTATTTACGGATTTTTTCAATTCCATTTATCGTTTTCACCCTCATGCTCGCGTGCGTATTGTCGAAAGGCCCGTCATGGTTTCCTTCCGTTGTCGCCCAGGCGCCCTGGCCGCCGAAGACCCCGTGACGCGGGCGTTGTGCCAACTGTTGTTGGCCGCGCCAGCGTTCGCGCTGACCCTGTTCGCGGTTCTGACAGTGGAGAGGGCGGGGCATCCAACGCCGCCGACGCGGATCGTGGAACAGATATCGCCGCAAGTCGCGGCGGTCGCGGCGCGAAGCCAAAAGACCGAAGCCCGCGCCGCGATGTCCAGCGCCGCCGCGGTCCTTCCGGCCGAGGCGCCGCGCGAAGCCACGGCCAACGCTGTGGAGGCGTCGTCAAATCTCGACGCCCCGCCGGCGACCGTTAGGTCGAATTCGCCGCGCGTCCTGCGCGATGTTAGGATCGCGGCGGGGTTGCGGCTGGTTGGCGACGGAACGGAGTTCGATCTCGCGGATATCAAGCCGTTGGGGCCGGACGCCAAATGCAAGCGGCTCGACGGCGCCGTGGTGGATTGCGCCGAACGCGCCGCCGCGCGCCTTGAGATCGTCACGCGCGGTCGCGCGGTTCAATGCAATGTCGTCGGCGAAAACGTCGAGGGCCGGGCGATCGCGTCCTGCGCGGCCGGCAAGATCGATTTGGCCGAGGACCTCGTGAAAAACGGATTGGCGCTGCGCCTGTGATATCCGAGGCGATCTGTTCGGCGGAGATTCGCGGCCTTGCCGCGTCGCGTTGACCCGGCCGGCAGGCGTCGATACACTTTCCAAATGCGCGTGAATATCGATGGAGGCAGGGCGTTCGCGGCCATCGGCGCGCCGATCGCGCGGGCGCTGGCGTTTTTAATCGCGGCCGCGCCCGCCCACGCCCGCGACTTCTACCAAGGCAAGACCATCGAATTCGTCGTGTCGGAGGGCGTCGGCGGCGGTTCCGACATTCTCAGCAGATTGGTGGGCAAACACATCGGGCGTTTTTTACCCGGCGAACCCTCGATTGTGACCAAGAACATGCCCGGCGCCGGCGGCCTCGCGGGCGCGAATTATCTTTACAATCTTGGCGCGCGCGACGGCACCAGCGTCGGCGTCGTCGAGGAATCGCTGTACGCCACCCAGCTTTTTCATATGCCGGGGCTCATGGCCGACATCGGCCGGTTCAACTGGATCGGCCGCATCATGAGCAACAACGCCGCGATGTTCGCCTGGCACAGCGCGGCGGTGAAAAAGATCGACGACGCCTATAAAACCCAGCTCGTCGTCGCCACGCCTGGCCTCTCCTCGCAAATGCGGATGACCCTGCTGCGGCGAATCACACATCTCGATTTAAAGCTTGTCGTTGGGCATAGCGGCACGCCCGAAGCGATCGTCGCCATGGAGCGCGGCGAAGTCGACGCGCTCACCGCGCCGTGGAAGGTGTTCCGCGTCGGCCACGCCGACTGGTTGCGCGACAAGACCGTGAACGTCATTCTGCAGACCGGCATGACGCCGGCGCCGGACCTGCCCGGCGTGCCACGCGTGGTTGATCTCGCCCAAAACAACGAGCAGCGGCAGATCCTCGAATTGATATCGCTGGGAGCCGAATTCGGCCGTTCGATCGTCGCGCCGCCGGGCGTTCCTCCGGAACGGGTCGCGGAATTGCGCGCCGCTTTCGCCGCGACCATCCAAGATCCGCAATTCCAGGCCGACGCCAGGACCGCGCAGCTCGATCTCGACCCGTTGACGGGCGCTGGAATTCAGGCTGTTGTCGATCAGGCTTTTAGATATCCCGCCGAGATCTTCGCCAAGGCCGCCGAACTGGCGCGGCTTCAATAGGGGCGCGGGCCGCTCCCGCATACGGAGGAACCGTCATGCACATTATCGATTCGCATTTCCACTGGCGGCCAATTTCGATGCTGGAATGGGCCTGCGGGGCGAAGGGCTTTCCGCGCGCGGAGCGCGACGGCAGGGGCGGCTATGTCTGGCATGTGCGCGAGGGCTATTCGGTCGCCGTGCGGGCCAATCATCCGGCGTGGGCGCCGCTCGATGTCATGCTCGCCCATATGGACGGCCTCGGACATCAGGTCGATGTCGTCTGCACCATTGGCCCGCTGTCGGTCTACTTCTCCGAGCTGGAGCCGTCGGCGGGGCGCGACGCCGCGATGTTGTGGAACGAGGAGATGGCGGCGGCGCAAAAACAGTTTCCCGGCCGCTTCTTCGGCACCGCGGCCGTGCCGCTGAAGGACACGAAGACAGCCATCGAGGTGCTCGACCACGCGGTGTTGAAACTCGGCCTGTGCGGCGCCAACCTGCCCGGCAGCGTCGGCACGGATCCGCGCATCGACGCGGAACGCCTGTGGCCCTTCTACAAGCGCGCTGAACAGCTGGGCGTGCCGCTGTTCCTGCATCCCACCGACGCCGTCTTCGCCGACATTCTCGACGGCTACAACAACACGCTGCATTTCAGCCTTGGCCGCGCGATCGAGGTGAGCGTTGGCGCGGCGCGCCTGATCCTGTCGGGCCTGATGGAATATTGCCCGGATTTGAAGATCGTCATGTCGCACACAGGCGGCGCGCTGCCGTATCAATCCGGGCGCATGGACAAGAACACGAAGGACGCGAAGCTGCCGCGTCCGGTCAGCGAGTACATGAAGCGCATGTACACCGACACGGTGTCGCCGCACGCGATGGGGATGAGGTTCGCCATTGAATATTATGGCGTCGACAATGTGATGTATGGCTCCGACTACCCATGCTGGGAGCCGGCGGAAGCGCTGAGATTGCTGGAGGAAGCGCCGTTGTCCGAAGCCGACAAGGCGAAGCTGTATCGCGACAACGTCAGGCGCGTTTTCGGCCTGCCGAGTTCGACGGCGGCCGCGCCGCGCGCGCCAGCGATGGCGTGAGGCGGGCGGACAAACGAAGCGCCCAAACAAAACAGGCGGCGCGTTGGGGTCGCAAGATCGCCACAGGCGCTTAGACCGCCTTTCCTCTCCGGCCCTATTCCGCCGTGCGGCGGAACGCGCGCCCAAATAACATTCGCCGTCCGCCGTTCCCACGGATGAAAGCCATTAGAGCGCATGGCACCGTTCGAGTCGCTCATCCCGCCCCCTCCGTGGTCACGCACTCCCTTTGCCGCCCGTGGCTTCCTTCACATGGTCGGGCCATTGGGGATCGCTGGTGTCGATTGCGACGTCGGCGCCGAAATCCTTCAATTTGCCGCGCCGCTCGGCGTTGGACGATGTGCCCAACACCACGCCCGCGCCCATGGCTTTGGCGATTTGCAGGCCGAGCAGGCCGACGCCGGAACTCGCGCCTTGAATCAACACGCTTTCGCCTGGTTTCAGGCCGCCGTTGGTCATGATGGCGTCATGCATGGTCTGCATCGCCACCGGCATCGAGCCCGCCTGCCGCCAGTCCAACGAGGCGGGCGCGGCATTGACCCGCTGCGTGGGGATAACGGCGTATTCGGCGAAAGCGCCGCCGCCCGAGCACATCACCCGGTCGCCTTTTTTGAAATCGCGCGCGTTGGCGCCGACGCGTTCGATCTCGCCGGCGCATTCTATGCCGAGAATGGTCCCCGGCCCGCCATGTGAACCGTGCATCGCGCCAGTGGACATGATGGCGTCGGCGCGGTTGAGGCCGGCCGCGCGCACCCGCACCAAAACATCGTTGGGTCCGGGCTCGGGCGTTGGCGCGTCGCGGGCCTCGACCACGCCGGGCGAAACAAGCATCGCGGCTTTCATCGGCCTCTCCCTGGAAACTATTGGCCGGGCGCGAGCGCGGCCGAGCGGCGGCGAAAGCGGCCCGTCATCATGGTCGCGATGGCGAGCGTCGAAAACGCGGCGGAGGCGAACAGCACAAAGCGGGGATGCCCGGCGTCGAGCAGCCATCCGTAAAGCGTCGGCCCCACGATCTGTCCGCCGGCGAACCCCGTGGTGACGAACGCGAACAGCGTGCCGACGCTGACATCCTTCGCCGCGTGGCGCACCGACACGTCGCGCGAGGCGTTGACGATGCCGCGCAAGCCGCCCGACAAGCCGACGCAGACGACCGCGGCCCAAAAAGGAACGTAGCCGAGGCCCGCGAACACAAGAACCGCGCCGGAGCAGAGAAAGCTGGCGGCCAGGAACATCTCGTGGTCTTCGACCTTGTCGGCGAGCCAGCCGCCCGGCAGCACGGCGATCATCGACATGACCTGATAGGCGGTGAGAGCGGCGGAAGCGGTGGCCGCGGTGAGGCCGTAGATGTCCTTGAACGCCACGACGGAAAAATAGACAACGCCGCAGTTGGCGACCGACGACAGGGCGTAAAACGCGAACAGCAGCATGATCGTCGGCGAGGTCGCGAGTTTGCGCCAGCTGTCGGAGGCGCGGCGCGCGCCCATGCCGCCCTCGCCGATGACGCCGGACAGAACGAGCATGACAAAGGCCAGCGCGACGCCGACTCCGCCAACGGCGAACAGCGCGATCCGCCAATCGAAGAGGCTGGTCAGCGCCAGCATCGTCGGCGGCGCGAGCACGAAACCAAGGTTGCCGCCGAGCGTGTGGAACGACAGCGCGCGGCCAAGGCGCTGCACATTGACGCGCGCGTTGAGGATCGAATAATCCGCCGGGTGGAAGACGCTGGAGCCGACGCCGGCGAGCAACATCAGCGCGATCAACTGCCAATAGGCGGTGACGAAGCCCGCCAACGCGATGGCGCCGGCGTTGAGGAACAGCCCGCCGATCAGCACCTTGCGGCCGCCGATCTTGTTGACGAGAAAGCCCATCGGGGTTTGCAGCGCGCCCGTGGTCACCGAAAAGGCGGTGACGGCGAGGCCCAGCTCGATATAGCCGACGCCAAGCTCCCGCCGAAAAACCGGAAACAGCGGCGGCAGCACCAGCATGTAGAAGTGGCTGAGCAGATGCGCGAAGGCGACAAGGCCGCCGACCTCGATTTCGCGTCTGATGTCCGGTGCGATGGCGCGCATGCGAGTCCTTGACGATGGCATGCCCGGCATCAAACACCGCGGGCATGCACCGTCAATGTGTTTTTGCGGCGACCCGCGCGAGCGCCGGCGCGGCGCGCGGTCGCGCCAACGCCACGCTTGGACCCCGCCGGGAGGTTCGCGCCAACCCGTGCTCTGTCTTCGACCACGCGAAGGGGCGCCTCCACAGCTCCCAAAGCGCCCGCCACGCGGCGAACGAAAGCAGCGCGTAATAGGCCGGCAACAACAGAAGACACCTTGTTTCGGCGAGTAGTCCGCGGCGTTTGGCGCCGACAAGGCAAGGCAAAAGGATGGAAACCGCCCCCGCGGCCGCGAGCCCGGTCCAGGCGGCGGCGACCCCGCTTCCTTCCGCGAAATATTCGCCATCGGCGATGTCGTGAACCATGAGCGCGATGAAAACCGGCGTCAGCAGCGGGCCAGCGACGCCGCTGGTCAAAAGCGCGATGGCCGAGAGCGCGCCGCCGGTTCCCAATTCCATCCAAAGCCGGCGTGGGTCGCGCGTGTGAACAGACAGCGTTTGCATCCAGCCCTTGATCCAGCGCCGCCGTTGCGCCAACCATGCCTCGACGCGCGCGGGGGCCTCCTCGTGCGTTGTCGACGCGATGGTTTCCACCCGGTAGCCGAATCGCGCCAAACGCAGACCGAGGTCGGCGTCTTCCGTCACGTTCCAGGCGTCCCAGCCGCGCAATTGCCGGAGAACCGCGGCGCGGAAGTGGTTCGAGGTTCCGCCCAGCATCATCGGCGCGCCGATGGCCGCGATGCCCGGGTTCAACACGTCGAAGAGCCCGGCGTATTCGATGGCGAATAGGGCGGCGAGCCAACTGTCGTCCGGATTGTCGATCGCGATGCGCGCCTGCAAGCAGCCCAGTCGCGGGTCGGCGGCGGCGAAGCGCTCCGCGGCGAGGCGCAATTGGCCGGGATCGGGAGAGTCCTCGGCGTCGAAAACCGCGATCAGCGATCCACGCGCGCGCGCCAGCGCCACGTTCAGCGCGCGCGGCTTGGTTCGCGGCGCTCCCGCCGGCGCGACGACAATCTCGTAGTTCGGCGGCAATGACAGCGCCTCGATGGCTTCCATGGTTTCATGATCGCCTTCCTCGACGACGAATTTGAAGTCCACCTTCGACGCCGGATAGTCGAACGAGTCCAGCGCCTGGGCCAGTCGCGCGACAACCCGCGCTTCCCGATATAACGCGACAATGACGGTGTAGATCGGCAGCTCCATGTCCGACAGATAACGCGACGGCCTGGATGGTGGCTTGAACGAAGCCAAGACCGCCCTCAGCCTGATGGCGATGGCGATGGACGCGAGCGCGCCAACCGCCGAACACATGGCGAGCCGGGCGAGGCCGCCAACCGCCAAAGCCGCGACGCAGAGAACAAGCGCCAAGCCGAGGACGGCGCGGGCGCGGATTCGCGGCGGCGCCGCCGCGCACAAGGAGGGATCGTGGCGGCGAAGTTCGTCGCAGGCGGCGCGCGCGACGGCGCGGGCGGACGCGGCCCGCGTCCAGGCGGCGAGCCGTCCCGGCGTGGTGATGGCGAGCCGGTCGGTGGGCAAGCGACCGTCGCGCCAGCGCCGCAGCAAGCGCCGCAACGCCTCGCCTTCGGGCGCCATCAGATATCGGTCGCCGTCCGCGAGGCGCGCGATCGGCGCGCCGTTTTCGAGCGGGCGGGCCGGCATCCCCGCCAGCCCAGGCGGCGCGGCGACAAAGGGCGCATGCAACGTCTTCGCCAGGGCTTGATAAAAATCGCTTTCCGCGATCGCGCCGCTCGATATCAGCGCTTTCGCCGAACAGACGCCCAGGCGACGACCGCGTTCGCCCGCTTCCGCGAGAGCCTCGAGCGGAAAACCCAGGGCGGCCAGAAAGGAGATTTCCTCCGCCGGTTCGCCCGCGACATCGCCAATAAATGGAGCGTCCGCCCGCGCCCTTGCCGGAGGCTGGCCAGTGTGCGAGGAGCGGGAAAGCGCATTCCCCGCGACCGTTGTCGCATCCGCGAAAATAACCGCCACGGCACGCAATCCATACACTTACGAATGGTTATCGAAAGATTAACGTGACAACCGGCTTTCGCCTAGCGAAATTTATCGACCGAACGCGGTTGCTGGCGGCGGTTGTTGCGACGCTGGTTTTCGGCGGCGGGGCCATGGCGCAAACCGCCGTGGCGCCGGCGGCGGGCGTGCCCGGCTTTTGGGATTTCAACCGCCACGTTGAAAAGCCCGACGCGGGGGCGCCGCGCGTGCTGCGCTTCATCACCGAGGACGATTATCCGCCCTTCGACTTCGCCGCGCCGGACGGCGCGTTGATGGGCTTCAACGTCGAAATCGGACGCGCGATCTGCGAAGAGGCGCGCTTGCAATGCACGGTGCAGGCGCGGCGCTGGGACACCATTGTCGACGCGATTGAAAAGCGCGAGGCGGACGCGGCCATCGCCTCGCTGGCGATCAACGCGCGCAACCGCGCCCGGGTCGATTTCACCGCGCCCTATTACAGGACGCCGGGTCGTTTCGTGGCGCGCGCCAAAAGCGCGCTGCCCGATCCACTGCCGGAAACGCTGGCGGGCAAGACCGTCGGCGTCGTGGCGGGCGGCGCGCACGAGGCGTTCCTGAAAGCGAATTTTCCAGCCGTCGCGCTTCGCGCGTTCCCGGAATCCGCGGGTCAGATGGCGGCGCTGCGCCGAGGCGATGTCGATTTTGTCTTCGCCGACGGCGTGTCGCTCGCGTTGTGGCTGAATGGAACCGACGCGGCGGGTTGCTGCGAATTTCGCGGCGGCGCGTTCACCGAGCCCGCGTACTTCGGCGAAGGCGTGGGCATCGCCGTCGCGCGCGGAAACATCCCGTTGCGCCGTCTGCTGGATTACAGGCTGCGCCGCATCGCCGAGAAGGGCGTTTACGCCGAGCTCTATCTGAAATATTTTCCGGTTGGTTTTTATTAGCGGTTCGCCGGCGTCGGGCTGGGGCGCCCGCGCCCTTCCGCGGACGCGGAAAAAATGGGAGACTTCCCCATCGAACCCGCCGCCGCAACCGCGGGCGGGGGCGACAAGGGAGGAACCCAGCCATGCCAGTCTCTATCCGCGCAATCGCCGCGTCCACTTTCGCCGCAAGCGTCTGCCTGTTCGCCGCGCCGTCGCAAGCGCAACTCGCCACCCACAAGGATCTGACGTACAACATCGCGCGGCTGATCGTCGAAGGTGCCATCGCGGATTGCGCGGGCCGGGGCTACGCGGCCTCCGCGGTCGTCGTGGACCGCGCCGGCGAGACAATCGTCGCCATGCGCGGCGACGGCGCAGGCCCGCATACGATGGAAAACGCGCGCAGGAAGGCCTACACGGCCAATTCGTTCAAGCAGTTGACGACGGCCTACGCGAAGAAATACGCCGACGGCGACAAGACGGTGCTGCAACAGGTGACGCTGCCCAACGTCATCGCCATCGGAGGCGGCGTGCCGATCAAGGTCGGCAACGAGGTTATTGGCGCGGCGGGGCTTTCTGGTTCGCCCGGCATCGACGAGGAATGCGTGAATGGCGGGTTGGCGAAAGTCGCCGATCAGTTGAAGTAGGGGCGGCCACTCCCTCTCCCCGCAACCGGGGAGAGGGGGCAATTCGTTTTACAAACCTTCAAGTTCGTAACGCGAGAATTCCTGGCCTTCGCGCACCATGAATTCAAGCAGGAAGGGCTTGCCCGCGCCTGTCACCTTCGCCGCCTCGCGGATCGCCGGCGCGATGCCGGCGGGTTTCGCCACGCGCAGCGAAGCGACGTTCAATCCTTCGGCCACCTTCGAATAATTCCCGCCAACGTCGAGCACGTTGTACTTCTTCGTGGAGAGTTCGAGCACCTTGCGCTCCGCGGCCATGATGCCGTTGTTGAAGACCACGGTGAGGATGCCGATGTTGTTGCGCGCCGCGGTCTCGATATCGAGGCCGGTCATGCCGAACGACGCGTCGCCCATCAGGTTGACGCAGAGCTTGTCGGGCGCGGCGAGCTTCGCGCCCATGGCGATGCCAAGCCCGTAGCCGAGTTGCGTCGACTTGCCCCAGCCCATGTAGCCGCCCGCTTTGGTGGTTTCCCAAAACGGCAGGATTTGCTCGCGCGGACTGCCGGAATCGTGCGTCATGATGACATTGTCCCGGTCGAGGCCGCGCATGAGTTCGCCGATGACGCGGTATTGGTCGAGCGGTTCGTCCTCGCTGTTGAAGCGCGGCGCCCATTCGGCCAGCCACTCGCGCTTGATCGCCGCGATCTCCTCTTTCAGCGCGGCGAGCGACATATGGCCGGCGCCGGACTTTTGTCTGCCGACTTCCGCGATCACGGCGTCGAGGACAAGCGCCGCGTCGCCGACCAGAGCGAGGGACGCGCGATAATCCTTGTTGATGTCGCCCGCCTCGTTCGTCGAGTGGATGATGGTCTTGCCGGGCGGCATGCCCGGGCCGAACGGCGTGCGCGTCAGGCTGGAGCCGATGGCGAAGACCACGTCCGCTTGCCGCATGTAGTGCGTGTACATCTTGGACCGCGAGCGCGTCGACGCGCCAAGCGCCAGCGGATGGTTTTCGGCGATGGCCGACTTGCCGGGGTTGGTCGTGACAACAGGCGCGGGCAGCATTTCCGCGAGCGCCGCGAGGCGGTCGCCGGCCTCGGCGTAGAGCACGCCCTGGCCCGCCCATAAAACGGGATGTTTCGCGGCCAGCAGCATGCGCGCGGCTTCCCTCACGGCGTCCGGATCGGGCGCCGAACGCGACATGGGAACGGGCGCGTAGTCGATTTCGCCCTGGAATTCGGCCTCGAAAACCTCGTCGGGAATTTCAAGCAGCACGGGTCCGCCGCGCCCGCTGCGCATGGCGTGGAAGGCGCGCCGCATCGCCGCGGGAAGTTCGCCCGCGGTATGCACGAGCGCCGAATATTTCGTCACCGGTTTGAACACCTCCGAGGCCCGGAACATCGGCCGCGCGTATTGCCGCGCCAACGCGTGGCCGGCGGGGATGACCAGCATCGGCACGTTTTCCGCGTAAGCCTGCGCCACGCCCGGAAACGCGTTCTCGATGCCGGGCCCGTGCTGCGCGGCGAAGACGCCGTTTTGCCGTCCATGGCGAACGCGCGAAAAGCCGTCGGCGATGCCGACGCCGACGCGCTCCTGCCGGCAGAAAATCGGCCTGATGTCGGCGGCCGCGCAGGCCTCGATCACGCCGTTGCGCGGATAGGCGGAAAGAAACTCCGTGCCCTCCCGCTTGAGGATTTCCGCGACGACTTCGGCGCCCTTCATATGCGTTTTCCTTGTTATTCCGCGGCCAAAAGCCCGTCGAGGTCGACATGGGAGCGCATGTCGCGCGCGAAGGGAACGCCCTTCGCCGTTTTGAAGTGCGCCGACCGCACGCGATAGCTCGCGGCCTTCATGCCCGGCAGGGGCGCGCCGGCGGCGTGGTCCTTCAGCGCCCGCAGCAGCAACTTGCGGATTTTGATGATCGCCGTGTCGCTGACGCCGAGATGCTCGATCGAGCGGTCGGAGATCGGCCCCATCGATTCCTGAATGCCGCAATCCTGCACGCCGAGGCCCTTCATGCCGGTGTAGGACGCGCCGCTCGCCTGTTGCGCGCGGTCGATGAGATAGTCGTTGTCCTTGTTGGCGATGGCGCGGTCGGTGCCTGGAACGTTCTGCGTGTGAATGCCGCGGTAGCTCATCGACCGCTCAAGCTCGGCTTCGCTCATGGGCCGGTCTGGATGGAAGTCGACGCTGTAGAGCATGGTGTTTTCGTCGTCCATCGGCGCCCATACGTGCGCGCCGGCGGGAACCGACGCGATGATTTTGTGAAACGGCGCGAGCATGACGTTCGCCGTCCACATGATTTCGCCGTTCGGCAGTTCGCGCCCGGTGCCCGCGACGAAGCCGAAGTCGGTCGGCACGACTTCGTATTTCGAAGGGATCGCGCGCGTCTCGTGGTCCGCCGCGCCGCTGTGCAGGAAGGAGAGGTGGCTGGTGTCGAAGCCGCCCTCGAAACCCTGCAGCCAGTTGCATTCCTGAATGTGCCGCGAGACGTGCTTGTGCGAGTCCGGCAGGCGCGTCCACTCGAGGTCGGGAAATTCCGGCGCGAGTTCCGGCGCGCCCATGTAGGTCCAGACGACGCCGCCGCGCTCGACGCAAGGATAGGCCTTGATGCCGATTTTGTTGGCGAGCTTGCTGCCTCTGGGCTCGCTGGGCAGATCGACGCACTTGCCCGCGATGTCGAACTTCCAGCCGTGATACACGCAGCGCAGGCCGCATTCCTCGTTGCGGCCGAAATACATCGACGCCGTGCGGTGGGGGCAACGCTCGTCCACCAGCCCAACGCCGCCCCGCGTGTCGCGGAACGCCACAAGTTTTTCGCACAGCAATTTCACGCGCATGGGAGGGCCGTCGGCGGCGAGCTGGTTCGAGAACGCCGCGGGCAGCCAGTAGCGGCGCATCAATTCGCCCATCGGCGTTCCCGGCCCGACGCGCGTCAGGCGCTCGTTGTCCTTCTTCGAAAGCATGTCCGTCCCCGGATTATCGCGACCGCATATTCGACCGGGAGCCGATGGACTTCAAGGCCTCTGTCGCGATGCCCGGGTCGATGGCGTCGGCGACCTCCACCTGGCCTTCGATCAAGCCCTGCGACTTGAAGTAGTCGAGGTCCGCTTTCAGGCTCGCGAGGTTGAGGCTTCCGTCGGGGTCGCAGCCGTGCACGGCCATTTCGCGATAGACCGCCGGGTCCTTGAGCAGGCTGTATTCGACCAGGATGGAAATCATCGCGTCTCCCTTCGGGCCCGCGAGGTGGCCGCCGGCGAGCGAATCCATGTAGTCGCGGCAACCGAGCAACGTCGCGCGCATGAAGCGCACGGCGACGCCGCGGCGCTCGCGGATGAATTTTTCGGAATACTGCGTCACCGCGATCTGATGGTTGGGAAACATGACGTCGTCGCCGGCGACCGTTTCGGCGTAGCCCTTCGATATCACGCTGGTCACTGAAGGCTCGGTCAAAAATCCGGCGTCAATGGCGCCGTTGGCGAGCGCGGCGGCGGTCTGCGGGAAAGAGAGATAGACGAGGTCCATGTCCTTCAGCGACAGGCCGAATTTCCTGAAATACAAGTCGAGCGATGTGCTGGTGCCGGTGCCCGCCGCGGGCAGCGCCAATTTCGCGCCTCTCAGATCCGCCAGCGTTTTGTATTTGCCGGACGCGATCAGGTCCTTGCGCACCATCAGCGCGCCGGTGCTCTGGCCCGGCGCGGACGTGCTCTTGTCGGCGACGATCTTCGCGCCCACGCCGCGGGCGACCGCGTTGAACAGGCCCGCCGCGATGCCGCCTCCGCCCGCGTCGAGCTCGCCGCTCGCGAGCGGCGCCACCATTCTCGCGGCGGCGTCGAAAGAGACGAGTTCGACTTTCAACCCCTCTTGCGCGAAATAGCCGCGCTTGTCGGCGACGTAGAAGGGCGCGTCGGCGAGGGCGTTGGTGATGCCGGCCTTGACCAACGCCGTTGGCGCGGTCTGCGCGCCCGCGGGCGCCAAGGTCAGCGCGCCCAACATGGCCGCCCATGCGAATCTCATCCGGCGATCCCTCCAGCGTCTCGTTCGCGCGAGTTTGCGCCGATCGCCGCGCGCGCACAAGACGCGGGGCGTCTTTCGAGGACGATGGCGCGCTTCGGCGACTCGGCCGCGTCTGGAAGGCGTTGATGATTCTCGCCGGTCTCTTGTTTGCATTGACCGCGGGGTTCCCCTACCTTCGCGTCAAAATTCGGCGCGCCCGCCGTGGAGGAATTGGCGATGTTCGATGGATTGTCGCGACGCGACGCATTGGCTGGACTGGCGGCGCTCGCGGCGGCGCCCGCGCGCGCCGACGATGAGACGCTTCAGTCCGTCTACGAGGGCGCCAAGAAAGAGGGCAAGGTTGTTTTCTGGTCGTCGAACGACGTGATCGCCAACCAGAACAGCGCCAAACGGCTGGCGCGGCGGTTTCCCGGCGTCGAGGTCGAGGCCTACAAGATCGAGCCCGGCCCGGCGATCGAGCGGATCATCGGCGAGAGCGAGGCCGGGCGGCTGAGCTGCGACGTGGTGGACGCGCCGATTTCGTACACGCAATTGCTGTTCGACCGCGGGCTGGCGATTTCCTATCCGTGGGAAAAGGTGTTCGGCATCGACAAGGATTCCGTGTTGTTCGACGGGCGCGCCGTCTATACCTACAATCTCGACGTGCCGATCGCCTACAACACGACGCTGGCGAAAGAATCCGACTTCAAATCGTGGGAGGATCTGCTTGACCCGAAATGGAGCGGGAAAGTCCTGCTCGAAGGCCGCGGCATCGTCTTCCCGCTGCTGGCGCTGGCCTGGGGCGAGGACAAGACCTTCACCTATCTCGCCAAGCTGCTGGCCAACAAGCCGATCATCATCAAGGGCGGCACGCCCACCATCGAGGCGCTGGCGGGCGGGCAGGGCGCGGTCGCTGTCGGCACCTACGGCGGGCGCGTGTTGCAATACCGGATGGATGGCGCGCCGGTGGAATGGGCGCGCGTCGGGCCGATTCCCGCGATGATCTATGTGCAGATGGCGCTGAAGGGCGCGCCACACCCCAACGCCTCGAAATTGTGGAACTGGTGGACGACGACGCCGGAGCATCAGGAGGAACTCTACAAGCACCATTACTTCGGCCGCCTGACCGGCCCGAACATATCGCCGCTCGGCAAGATGATGAAGGACGCGAATTTGCAAGTCGTGGTGGAAACGACGGATTCCAAGGAAATGCAGCGGCTGCTGGTCAAAGCCGGCGGCATGATCAGCGGGAACAAGTAGCCGTGGAAACGTGGTTGTCGCGACGATCCCTGGGCGGCGGCCTCTGCGCGGCCGCGGCGTTTCCAACCTTGTCGCGCGCGCAAAAGGCCGACGCCGTCCAAGCGCTTTACGAGGGCGCGAGAAAGGAAGGCAAGGTCGTCTATTTCACCTCCAACGACGTGGAGGTCAGCCGCGAAAGCGCCAAGGCGTTCGCCAAAAAATTTCCCGGCGTCGAAGTGGAGGCCTACAAGATCGAGCCCGGCCCCGCGATGGAGCGCATTATCGGCGAAAGCGGCGCGGGGCGGCTGAGCTGCGACGTCACCGATGGGCCCGTCGCCTACACGCAATTGTTGTTTGACCGCGGGCTCGCGCTTTCCTATCCGTGGGCGGACGTGTTTGGGATCGACCCCGGCGATGTCCTCTTCGAAGGACGCGCGTTGTACGCCTACAATCTCGACTGCCCCATCGCCTACAACACGAATCTGGTTCAACCCGGCGAAATCAAATCGTGGGAGGAACTAACCGCGCCGAAATGGAGCGGCAAGGTGCTCCTCGAAGCGCGCGGCATTGTTTTTCCGCTGCTGGCGCTGGCGTGGGGGGAGGACAAGGCCTTCGATTATTTGAAGCGTCTCGTCGCCAACAAGCCGTTGATTATCAAGGGTGGGACGCAGACGCTCGAGTCGCTCGCGGGCGGGCAGGGCGCTGTCGCCGTTGGCGGCTATGGCGGGCGCGTCGAACAGTTTAAGGACGAGGGCGCGCCGGTCGAGTGGGCGCGCGTGAGCCCGGTGCCGGCGATGATCTACACGCACATGGCGTTGAAGGGCGCGCCGCACCCCAACGCGGCGCTGCTTTGGAACGCGTGGTCCATCGGCAAGGAGCATCTCGACGCCCTTTACGCGCGGCAGCGCAACGGGCGCCTGAGCGGATCGAAGATTTCGCCGCTCGGTCAAAAGATGAAAGGCGCCGGGCTCGAGATTGTTTACGAGACCGGAAACGCCGCCGAGATGCAAACGCTGCTGGTCAGGGCGGGCGCGGCGATCGGCGGGTTGAAGTAGGCGCGCTGGAGAGGCGCGCGTCCCTTCTCCCGCGGCGCTTGCGATTCCCGCGGGTCGATTCTATCGTCGCGACGAAACGACGCCCGCCCTTGGGGCGCGCGCACGGGAGGTCCACATGAACGATGCCGCGACAGCGGACGCCAACGCCGTCAAATCGACGCGTCTTCAACTCGGCGACGTCGATCTCGAATTGCACCGCGGCGGCAAGGGGCCGACGCTGCTGTTCCTGCACGGCGGCGGCGGGTTTGATCCCAAGGCGCCTTTCGCGGCGAAACTGGCGCGCGACTTCGACGTTGTCGCGCCGATGCATCCGGGCTTCGGCACGTCGAGCCTGCCGTTCTGGATGGACAGCGTCGACGACTTCGTCCACGTCCAGCTTGAACTGATGGAGCGCCTCGATCTACGCGACGTGGTCCTCGTCGGCGCCTCGCTGGGCGGCTGGGTCGCCGCCGACCTCGCCACTAAAAACGCGGCGAGGATCAAGAAGCTCATTCTGGTCTCGCCGGTCGGAATCAAGGTGGGGCCACGTGAAAAGCTCGATATTCCCGATATTTTCGCCACCAGCGCCGACGACCTTTTGAAGCTCACGTCATTCGAGCCGGAGAAGCGCAAGCCCGATTATTCGAAGATGAGCGACGAACAGGTGCGGATCGTCGCGCGCAACAAGCAGACCATGGCGCTCGTCGCGTGGGAGCCGTACATGCACAATCCCAAGCTGAAGCACCGCCTGCGCTCGATCAACCGCCCGACGCTGTTTTTGCGCGGCTCGCACGACAACCTCGTCACGGGCGGCTACGTCGACGCCTACGCGAAATTGATTCCCGGCGCGCGCGTGGAAACCATCCAGAACGCGGGACACTCCCCGCAAAGCGAGCAGGTGGACGAATTCGTTTCGCGCGTCGCCGCGTTCGCGCGGGGTTGAGGGAAATCAAAGGGGTACGACCATGCGGACTTTTCATTTCAGCGAAGGCGCGTTTCACCACCTGCCGGAAGAGCGCGACTACGCGTCGGTGCGCGTTTCGATGCCGAACCGCTATTACGATCCAAAGATCGGCGCCGACCTTTATCACCGCTATCTCGACGAATGGCTGATCGCCGACGACCTCGGCCTCGACATCATGGTGAACGAGCATCACCAGACGCCGACCTGCGTCGATCCGGCGGCGCCGCTGCTGCTGAGCATTCTCGCGCGACAGACGAAGAAGGCGCGGCTGCTGATCCTCGGCAACCCCATCGCCAATCGAAACCAACCCGTGCGCGTCGCCGAGGAAATGGCGATGATCGACGTGATTTCGCGCGGCCGGCTTGAATGCGGCTTCGTGCGCTCGGTGCCCTACGAGGTGCCCGCCGCCAACAGCAACCCCAACCGCATGACCGAGCGCATGTACGAGGCGCTCGACCTCATCAAGGCGGCGTGGACGCATCACGACGGGCCGTTCTCGTTCGAGGGGCGTTTTTTCCACCACCGCTGCGTCAACATCTGGCCGCGGCCCTATCAGCAGCCGCATCCGCCGATCTGGATTTCGTCGTCGAGCGCGAGCGGCGCCCAGCAGGTCGGCGCGGCGGGACATATCATCGCGACGTTCCACACCGGCTTCGACGGCACCAAATTCGTTTTCGACAATTACCGCAAGGGCTGGGCGGCGGCGGGCCGCAAGGGCGAGGTCACGGACGACCGGCTCGCCTATTCCGCGCTTGTCTATGTGGGAGACACGGAGGAAGAGGGCCGCGCGGGCGCGCAAAAACTGCTGTGGTATCTCTCGCACAACAAGGTGCCGACGCATTTCCGCAATCCGCCGGGCTACAATTCGCTCGACGCCAACATCAAGGCGCTGCGCACCGGCAAGGTTGGCACGCGCGAGCCGGGTTTCGTGCCCGACCTGGACCACGAGATATCGACGGGCACCGTGTTCTGCGGCACGCCCGACACCGTCTACAAGCAGATCAAGTCCTTCTACGATCACGTCGGTGGCTTCGGCCATCTGCTGTCGATGGGACAAGCGGGATTCCTCGAACACGAGGATACCGTGAAGAGCCTGAAACTCATCGCCAAGGAACTTGATCCGCGCCTGCGCGAATTGAAAGTGACGCGCGAAGCGGCGGAATAGGGCGCGTCGCGTCCACCGCCCGGGCGGATCAAGCGTTGTTGATCCTCGCCATGACGGCGTCCAGCTTTTTCAAAAGGGCGGGGTCCCGCCTTGAGGGGGCCGTCATGACCGCGACCTCGAGGGCCCTGTCGGAGCCGATGGGGCAGGGCTCGTGCTCGGCCGGAAAATCGGCCAGCAGCCGCGCCAACAGCCTCGCGGCCTTGTCGGCGTTGGCGCGGGCGACGCTCATCACGGCGGCGACATCCACCGCGTCGTGCTCGGGGTGCCAGCAATCGAAGTCCGTGACCATGGCGATCGTCGCGTAGGAGATTTCCGCCTCGCGGGCGAGTTTCGCCTCCGGCATGGCGGTCATGCCGACAACGTCGTAGCCGAGCGTCCGATAGGTCTGCGATTCCGCGTAGCTGGAGAATTGCGGCCCTTCCATGCAGACATAAGTTCCGCCTTTGGCGATGGCGATCGCTTCGGCCAGAGCGGCGGCGTGGATTCGCTCGAACAGCCGCGGCGCGACGGGATGGGCCATCGACACATGGGCGACGCAGCCCTTGCCAAAGAAACTCGAGGCCCGGCCCTGTGTGCGGTCGACGTATTGATCGACGAGGACGAACAGGCCTGGCTGCAACTCTGGCTTGAAGGATCCGCAGGCGGACACGGACACGAGATCGGTGACGCCGACCCGCTTCATAGCGTCGATGTTGGCGCGGTAGTTGATGTCGGAAGGGGAATACACGTGGCCGCGTCCGTGCCGCGGCAGAAACACGGCTTGGGTCGCGCCGATTCGCCCGAAGCGAAGCGCGTCCGAAGGCTCGCCCCAAGGCGTCTGGACCGTCTCTTCGCGCTCGATTTCCAGCCCCGGCAAGTCGTAGACGCCCGACCCGCCGATCACGCCGACCAATGCCCTCGCCATGTCCGCTCCTGTCGCGGCGGCCGCCGCCTCTCCATGTCGTGATTTGCTTGTTTGGCGCCGATCGGCGAGATTCGCGACAACGGAGGGTCGGCTTATGCACGTCATTCGCAAAAAAGGCTGGGAAATTCCGGAGCGCGAAGCGACGCCGGAGTCGGTGGCGTTCAGCCGCCGGGCGTTGCTCGCGGCGGCGGGGGCCGTCGGCGCGGGCGCCATCGCGCCGGGATTTTCGGGCTTCGCCGCGGCCGCCGAAGATCCGACGGCGGGACTCTATCCCGACAAGCGAAACGAGGCCTTCAAACTGGACCGCGCGCTGACGCCTGAAAGCACCGCGTCCAAATACAATAATTTCTACGAGTTCAGCCTCAGCAAAAGCGCGTTCATGCAAGCGGAGGCGCTCAAGACGCGGCCATGGAAGGTCAAGATCGACGGCCTCGTCGAAAAGCCGATGGAACTTGGGATCGACGACTTGATCAAGGCGATGCCGCTCGAAGAGCGTTTGTACCGGCACCGCTGCGTCGAGGCGTGGTCGATGACAATGCCGTGGACCGGCTTCCCGCTGAGGAAGCTGGTGGAATACGCGAAGCCGCAGTCCGGCGCGAAATTCGTGCGGTTCGAAACCTTCATGGATCCCAAAATGGCGCCGGGACAGCGGGGATTTTTCCCATGGCCCTACATCGAGGCGCTGACAATGGCGGAGGCCACCAACGACCTCGCGCTGATGGTGACGGGCGCCTACGGCAAGCCCCTGGCGAATTCCTTCGGCGCGCCGTTGCGGTTGCACACGCCTTGGAAATACGGGTTCAAATCCGCCAAGTCGATCGTCAAGATCAGCTTTGTCGACAAGCGCCCGACGACGTTTTGGGAGGAATCCGGTCCGACCGAATACGGCTTCTGGGCGAACGTAAATCCCGAAGTGCCGCATCCACGCTGGAGCCAGGCGACCGAGGAGATCATCGGCACAAACGACCGCAAGCCGACGCTGCTGTTCAACGGCTACGGCGAGTTCGTGGCGGACCTCTACAAGGGCATGGAAAAAGACAAGATCTGGTTCTAACGGGCGAGCCCGGCGGTTGCGTCGAAAGCCCCGCGGCGGCGGGGCTTTTTTGTTCGGCTCGAC
>CAIKAR010000054.1 GCA_903825465.1 uncultured Hyphomicrobiales bacterium
ATCCCGTCGTGATGAAGGCGATCAGCGCCGAACTCCCGCACAAGTCCGACGCGGGCGCCGTCGTCCTCGGCGTCAAGAACGAGGCCGAGGCGCGCGCCGCCTATCGCAAAATAGCCGGCGCGCTCGCTTCGCATCCAAAAAAGCCCCGGCTCGAAGGCGTGCTCGTCGCGCAAATGGTGTCGGGCGGGCTTGAACTTGTGCTCGGCGTCAAGCGCGATCCCGAGATGGGGTCGGTGGTGCTGTTCGGCTCGGGCGGCGTCGATCTCGAATTGCACAAGGACGTGGCGCTCGCCGCCGCGCCGCTCGACGAGGCCAAGGCCAACGCGCTGATCGACCGAACCAAGGTGGCGGCTTTGATCAACGGCTATCGCGGCAAACCCGCGCTTGACCGCGCGGCGCTGGTGAAAGCGCTGATCGGCCTCTCGCAATTGGCCATCGACGCGGGCGCGGCGATTTCCGAAATCGACGTGAACCCGTTCGTCTTGATGGAAAAGGGCGGGTTGGCGCTGGACGGGCTGGTGGCGCTGAACAGGGATTGACCCGCGCGCCCCATTCTCGCACATGAGCCTCCGTTCAGCAGAGGAATCGCCATGGCCGCCGCCACTCCCGTTTCGCCGCTCGCCCCGAAGGAATTCGCGCACTTGCCGGCGATCGACGGCGTGCGCTTCGCCACGGCGGCGGCCGGCATCAAGTACGCGGGCCGCACCGACGTCATGCTCGCGTTGATGGACAAGGGCACGCAGGCCGCCGGCGTTTTCACCACCTCCAAATGCCCCTCCGCGCCGGTGGACTGGTGCCGCTCCAAGATCAAGGGCGGCAAGGCGCGCGCCCTTGTCGTGAATTCGGGCAACGCCAACGCGTTCACGGGACGCGACGGCCTTGAGCAGGCGAAGTTCACCGCGCGGCTCGCGGCGCAGGCGACCGGCGCGCCGCAGGGCGAAATATTCCTGGCGTCCACCGGCGTGATCGGCGAGCCGCTCGACGCGTCGAAGTTCGACGGCGTTTTCGACAGGCTCGTGGCGAACGCGCGGCCCGAAAACATGCTGGAGGCGGCGCGCGCCATCATGACCACCGACACCTATCCGAAAGTGGCGTCGGCGAAGGCGACCATCTCGGGCGTCGAGGTCGTCATCAACGGCATGGCGAAAGGCGCCGGCATGATCGCGCCCGACATGGCCACCATGCTGTCCTATGTCTTCACCGACGCGCCCATCGCGGCGAGCGCCCTGCAAGAATTGCTGGCGAAATATGTGAAGACGAGCTTCAACAGCATCACGGTCGACAGCGACACCTCGACCTCCGACACGCTGATGGCCTTCGCCACCTGCGCCGCGGCCAAGCGCGGCGCGCCCGTCATCGCGATCGCCAACGACCGGCGCCTCGGCGGCTTTCGACAGGCGTTTGAATCCGTGCTGCTCAACCTCGCCCATCAGGTCGTCCGCGACGGCGAGGGGTGTCGAAAATTCGTCGAGATCAACGTCGAGGGCGCGTCGAGCAACGCCGCGGCGAAGCGGATCGCGTTCTCCATCGCCAATTCGCCGCTGGTGAAGACGGCCATAGCCGGCGAGGACGCGAACTGGGGCCGCGTTGTCGCCGCCGTCGGCAAAGCCGGCGAAAAGGCGGACCGCGACCGGCTCGAAATCTGGTTCGGCGACATCCGGGTGGCGCACAAGGG
>CAIKAR010000055.1 GCA_903825465.1 uncultured Hyphomicrobiales bacterium
AGCATATACGCTTCAGCTAATTCTCGCGATCTTTTTGCGAAGCCTTTGTTATAGCCGTAATTAGCGAGACCGCGTTCGAAAAAAACCTTCTTATATTTGGGATCTGTCGCCGCGTATAAATTTTCTTTCGGGTCATAGGAAAATCTAATATCCCATCCTCGAATGCGAGCTTTCAAATTAAAAAGAGCGCAAAAAATATTTTTATCGAATTTGATCAAAATAAAATCATATACAACAGCCAACTTTATCGCGAGCGTGTGAATCATGTTTCTCCTGGCTGGCATTCTGTTCATCATTTCCCCACTACGCGATAGAGCCCAGACTATAAATCGCAAACGCGAAACCCATCTTTGGGAGTAATACTAATCTTATGCGATGAGCGTTGAAAGCGAAACAGCCTTTGTTTTCCAAGGGCCGCCCGTCGCCGTGACAGCAATGGGCGGGTCGCCGGAGTTAATGGGTCCGTGGCCCGCCCTGGTCTTGTTGAACGCTCCGCCACCCTTTGCATTGAGCTGGCGGAAAGCGGATGTTGACGACTTGCAACCGCCTCGGCGCCATCTCGGAGAATGCGATGACCGACAAAGTTCTGATCGTGGGCGCCGGACCCACTGGTCTGGTGCTGGCGCTCTGGTTGACGAAGCAGGGCGTCGGCGTCCGCATCATCGACAAGAGCGCCGGGCCTGGGGAAACAGCCCGCGCCATGGCCGTTCAAGCCCGCACGCTTGAACTCTACCGGCAACTGGATCTGGGCGACGCGGCGGTCGCGGCGGGACACAGGGATCTCGCCATGAACCTCTGGGCCGGCGGCAAGCGCCGGGCGGAGCTTCCGCTCGACAAGGCGGGCGCGGGTCTCACCCCTTACCCCTTCCTGCTCGTCTTTCCGCAGGACCAGCACGAGCGCTTTCTGATCGATCGCCTCGCGACGCTGGGCGTGTCCGTCGAACGGCGGACGGAGTTGCTTTCTTTTGAAGAAAAGCAAGGCCACGTGGCCGCCCGCCTCCGGACCGCCGAGGGATCGGAGGAGCAATGCGAGGCGAGCTATCTGGCCGGCTGCGACGGCGCGAGTTCGCTGGTCCGCAAGCAGGTCGGAGGACGTTTTGAAGGCGGCACTTACAAGCAGGTGTTCTACGTCGCGGATGTCGCGCTCAGCGGCCTGCGACCCGCCAACGAGGGGCATATCGCGCTTGATGGCAGCGATTTCGTGATGGTGCTGCCCTACGGCGACACCGGCTTGTTCCGCCTGATTGGCACGGTGATCGGCGAGCGCGCGGAGCGCCCCGAGACGCTGGCGTTCGAGGATGTCAGCCACGAGGCGATCGACAGGCTTGGGATCAAGGTCGACAAGGTGAACTGGTTCTCCCACTACCGGGTCCATCATCGCGTCACGGACAGTTTCCGCCACGGGCGCGCGTTTCTGCTCGGCGACGCCGCGCATGTGCATAGCCCGGCCGGCGGCCAGGGCATGAACACGGGCATCGGCGACGCGATCAACCTCGCGTGGAAACTGGCAGAGGTCGTGAAAGGCGGCGCGCCCGACGGCTTGCTCGACAGCTACGACGCGGAACGTCGCGCGTTCGCGCGCAAGGTGGTGGACACCACCGACCGCCTGTTCACCTTCGCCACCGCCCAGGGCGGCTTCGCCGACTTCGTGCGCGCCCACATATTTCCGACGGTCGCGAGCGCGGCTTATGGCCTCGACAGCGTGCGCGAGTTCATCTTCCGCACCGTTTCACAAACGTCGCTGACGTATCGCGACAGCCCGCTGAGCGCGGGCGAAGCCGGCAAGGTGAGGGGCGGCGACCGCCTGCCGTGGGTGTCGACGCCGGGCGCCGACAATTACGAGCCGCTGCGAGAGATCGGTTGGCAGACGCATGTTTACGGCGCCGCGCATCCCGATCTGCGGGCGTGGTGCGCGCGCCATGGCGTCGCGCTGCATGTCTTCGACTGGTCGCCCGCGTGCGAAACCGCGGGGTTCGCGAGGGACGCGGCCTATCTGCTTCGGCCCGACACCTATGTGGCGGTCGCCGACGCGCAACAGTCGGTCGCGGCGCTGGACGGCTATGTTTTGGCGCGGGGATTCGCGCTTCGCGGCTGACGGGTCAGGGCCGCGCGCTACCTGACAAACCCCAAAATGTCCTTCACCGCGGACATGACCGGCGCGGCGATGGCGCGGGCGCGGGCGGCGCCCTGGTTGAGCACGCCTTCGAGATGGCCGGGATCGCGCATCAGCCGTTTCATTTCCGTGCCGATGGGGTCGAGCGTCGCGACGGCGACATCGACGAGCGCGGCCTTGAAGCCGGAGAAATTCTGGCCGCCGAACTGGGCCAGCACGCGCTCCTTCGTCTCGCCCTTCAGCGCGGCGTAGATGCCGACGAGATTGTCGGCTTCCGGCCGCCCGGCCAGTCCCGCCACTTCGGAGGGCAGCGGCTCGGGATCGGTTTTCGCCTTGCGGATTTTTTGCGCGATGGCGTCGGCGTCGTCCGACAGGTTGAGGCGGGAATAATCCGACGCGTCGGATTTCGACATTTTCTTCGAGCCGTCGCGCAGGCTCATCACCCGCGTCGCGGGGCCCTGGATCAGGGGCTCGGGCAGCGGGAAGAACGCGTCGCCGTGGCCGTTGGCGGCGATGGACGCGGCGAAATCGTTGTTGAACTTCTGCGCGATGTCGCGGGAGAGCTCCAGATGCTGCTTCTGGTCCTCGCCGACCGGCACATGCGTGGCGCGGTAAACGAGAATGTCGGCCGCCATCAGCGCGGGGTAGGCGAACAGCCCGACGGAGACGTTCTCGCTGTTCTTGCCGGCCTTGTCCTTGAACTGCGTCATCCGGTTCAGCCAGCCCATGCGCGCGACGCAATTGAAAACCCACGCGAGTTCGGCGTGTTCGGCGACCTGGCTCTGGTTGAACACGATGTGCTTTTGCGGGTCGATGCCGGCGGCGATGAAGGCCGCTGTGACCTCGCGGATGTTGTGCTTCAGGTCGGCGGGGGGCAGCGGCACGGTGATCGCGTGCATGTCCACGACGCAGTAAAGGCACTCGTGGGTCTGTTGCAGGGCGACGAATTTCTTGATCGCGCCGAGATAATTGCCGAGATGCAGGTTGCCGGTTGGCTGCACGCCGGAAAAGACGCGTTCTGGAAAGGGTGGCATGACAATCGGTCCGGAATGGCTGGGGCGTGCCTTATCCCAGCGTCGCGACCGGGAGGCAAGCGCCGGCCACACGTTGGGAAAGCGTTTACCAAGCCGCCGCGAACTCCCGTCGCGGCGCCCGAAATAACCGGCCGCTCCGGCGATGGTGTCTATTGTTTAACCCGCGCGGGTAATCGTCCGGAAGGGCAACGGTCAAAAACCGTTCAAGGGCGAAATGATGAACATGGAAGTCAGACCGCCTGTCGCGACCGAGCCCGCGGGCAAGCTGTTGCGCGATCCCAGCCGCTCCCGCGTGCTGGGCCATCTGATCTCGCTCAACGGCATGCACGGCATGATCGCGGTCAACGTCACCGCCGAGAGCACCAGCGACCAATGGTCGGTGGGCCATCTCATTTCGATTCAGCACGACGGCGCGCGCCTGGTCGGCGTGGTGTGCGAGATGACGGCCCCGGACAATTCGTGGACGGCCGCGGAAAACAACATCGTCCTCGTCAAGGTCGAACTGAACGGCGTGGTGCTGGACGACGCCGAGGGAAAGCCGCGGTTTTTCCGCGGCATTCAGGCCTATCCGCGCCTGGGCGCGATCGCCCACCGCATCCGCTCGAGCGACCTCGCCGCGATCTACGCGTTCAATGGCAAGACCGGCGTGGAAATCGGCAAGCTGTCGCAGGACGCCAACATCCCCGCCAAGGTCAGTGTCGAGGAACTCGTCAGCCGGCATTTCGCGGTCATCGGCTCCACCGGCGTCGGCAAAACGACCACCGTTTGCATGTTGATCCAGAAGTCGCTCGCCGCGCGCAAGAATCTGCGGGCGCTGATCATCGATCCGCACAACGAGTTCGCCAGCCATTTTCCCGACGATTCCGTCGTCATGGATTCCGACAACCTCGAACTGCCTTTCTGGATGTTCAAATTCGAGGAAATCTGCGACATCGTGTTTTCCGGCCGCAAGCCGTCGAGCGACGAGACCGACGCGCTCTACGACCTGATCAAGACCGCCAAGGCCCGCTTCGCCGGCGCGCAGTCGTCGAGCGCCGGAGCGGCTCTGGCGCAGGCGTTGTCGTCGGTGCGGCGGCCCGGCGCGCCGGCCGGCGTCGACGCGCCGAACAGCGGCAACATCAGCGCCGACACGCCGCTTCCCTACCGCATGGCCGACGCCATCCACATCCTCGACGGCTGGATGGGAAAACTCGACCAGACCTATCCGTTGGCCGTGCTGCGGGCGATGAAAAACAGGCTCGAAGGCCTGGCGCGCGATCCGCGCTACCGCTTCATGTTCGGCAAGGCCATGGTCGAGGACAACATGGCGCGCATCATATCGAAGGTGTTCCGCATTCCCGACGAGGGAAAGCGCGTCACCGTGGTGCAACTCGCCGGCCTGCCCAACGAAGTCGTCAACTCCGTCGTGTCGGTGCTGGCGCGCATGGCCTTCGACATCTGCCTGTGGAGCGGCGGCGGCTACGAGATCGCCGTGGTGTGCGAAGAGGCGCACCGCTACATTCCCAACGACCGCTCGCTCGGCTTCGGCCCCACGCGGACCGCCATCGGCCGCATCGCCAAGGAGGGCCGCAAATACGGCGTCTCGCTCGGCGTGGTGACGCAGCGCCCCTCGGAGCTCGATTCGACGGTGCTGTCGCAATGCTCGACGATGTTCGTCATGCGCCTGCCCAACGAGGCCGACAAGGCGATCGTGCGCGCCGCGCTGGCGGAATCCTCCAGCAGCGTCGTCTCGTTCCTGTCGTCGCTCGCCGACCGCGAGGCGATCGCCTTCGGCGAGGCGATCCCGACGCCGATGCGCATGCGGTTCGAGAACGTCACGCGTCCGCGCGGACTCGTCGACGCCCACGCGCCGGCGGCCCAGAAGACGGGTCCGCTGACCGGCGCCGACGTGTTCCGCGTCATCAGGAAGCTGCGCGGCGAAAGCCTCGGCGCGGAGTAGGGAATCCCTCGGTCGGCGCGGCGATGGCGGAAGCTGGCCGATCGTTCGAATCGAATCAGGCCGATGTCGGCGGAGGGTCGATATGGCCTCCCACGCTCTCGTAAAACGAAGTCAGCTGCTTGGCGAGCAAGCCGCTCAGCAACGCTTCCATTTTGGACAAATTCAAGTCCCCTTTTTCCTTGAGCGAGGCGTCCGCCGCGTCCAACGCTTGAAAATACGGGATACGATTTTCAACAATGTAGTACGGAATGGTTGGCGTCCCCGGCAACACATATCCCGCCCGAATGGACATCACGACATAGGAAAGCATGCGCGACGTCCGTCCGTTGCCATCCGCGAACGGGTGAATCCAATTCAGCCGCCACATGCAGTAGGCCGCCAAATGGATTGGGGTCCTTGTCCAATTTGCATTGACGTAGTCGCAAAGTTCCTCCACCAGGCCCGCCACGAGATGCGCGCCGGGCGGGGTATGTTCGCTCTTCTCGATTTCCACTCCGCCAGGCCGCCAATTGCCGGCGTATAAACTGAGACCCGCCAGCGCTTCGCGGTGAAGATCCAATATCATGGACGGACGCAATCTGAACGGATGGCGTTCAAGACCGTCGCGAACCATCTCCACGCCACGATCATATTGCCGAAGTCCGTTTCGGGCCTCGGTCTCGGCCTGCTCGACCGGGTCCGTGATTATCGCGGGATCAAGAGCGCGGCTATCGCGCCGTCCCTCGTCCTCCCCGGTTGCGCTCAAGCGGGCGTCTCGCCCGATTTCCGCTCTTGCTCAAGTTTTTCCCGCGCGAGTTTCTCAGCCTGGCGATCAACCATCTCGCGCGTGATGCGGCTGTTCTCGAAATGCGTGTTGCCGTACGCGAATGTCCGACGCTGTTCCTCCCGGTGCTCGGGCGAGGTTTCGACCGAGCGCGCGGCTTCAAGAAGAGCCGTCAAGTCGTCACTCATTGCGATTCTCCGACGTTCAATTGCGCGTACGCGAGGATATAGGATCGCGAGGCGGTTATCAAAGCGTCAACATTTTCGCGCCCGGGGCCGCCGCGCGGCTTGGACGGGCCGAGGCTTGAGGCGGGTCAAGGCTTGAGGCGGGTCAAGGCTTGGCCGCCCTACAAATAAACCGGCTCAAATCCGTGTCGCGCGCGAGGTCGCCGATGTGCTTTTCCACATAGGCGCCGTCGATCTCGATGGTTTCGCCGCCGCGGTCGGGCGCGGTGAAGCTGATGTCGTCGAGCACGCGCTCAAGAATGGTGTGAAGCCGCCGCGCGCCGATGTTCTCGACCGACGCGTTCACCTGGGCCGCGACTTTGGCTATTGCCGCGACGGCGTCCGGCGTGATGTCGAGCGTCACGCCCTCGGTCGCCATGAGCGCGCGGCACTGCTTGATCAGACTCGCCTCGGTGTCGGTCAGGATGCGGCGGAAATCGTCTTCGCCGAGCGACGACAGCTCGACGCGGATCGGCAGGCGCCCCTGCAACTCCGGCAGCAAATCCGACGGCTTGGAGACATGGAACGCGCCCGACGCGATGAACAGGATGTGGTCCGTCTTCACCTGTCCGTGCTTGGTCGAAACGGTCGTGCCCTCGATCAGCGGCAGCAGGTCGCGCTGCACGCCCTCGCGCGAAATGTCGGCGCCGCCGCGCTTGTCGCTGGCGCAGATCTTGTCGATTTCGTCGAGGAAGACGATGCCGTTGTTCTCGGCGAGCCAGACCGCGTCGCGCGTGATCTTCTCGTGGTCGAGCAGTTTTTCGCCTTCCTCGGCGACGAGCGGCGCGCGCGCCTCGGCGACCGTCAGCTTGCGCGGCCTGGCCTTGCCGCCCATCGCCTTGCCGAAGATGTCGCCGAGCGAAATCGCCGTCACCGACCCGCCGGGCATGTTGGGCAATTCGAACTGGGGCGACGATGGCGCCGCGATCTCAAGCTCCACCTCCTTGTCGTCGAGTTCGCCGGCGCGCAGTTTTTTGCGGAAACTGTCGCGGGTCGCCGCCGAGGACGCCGCGCCAACCAGCGCGTCGAGCAGGCGCTCCTCCGCCGCGAGCTCGGCGCGGGCCTCCACGTCCTTGCGCTTCTCGTCCTTCACAAGGCCGAGCGCGATCTCCATCAAGTCGCGGATGATTTGCTCGACGTCGCGGCCGACATAGCCGACCTCCGTGAAGCGCGTCGCCTCGACTTTGAGAAAGGGCGCGTTGACGAGCCGCGCGAGTCGGCGCGAAATCTCGGTCTTGCCGCAGCCGGTGGGGCCGATCATCAGGATGTTCTTCGGCAAGACCTCCTCGCGCATGGGGCCGGTCAGTTGCAGCCGGCGCCAGCGGTTGCGCAGCGCGATGGCGACGGAGCGCTTGGCGTCCTTCTGGCCGACGATGAAACGATCGAGTTCGGAAACGATTTCGCGCGGGGAAAAATTGGTCATCGGGGAATCCGGTTGGCGGCTCCGCGCGCCATCGCGACGCGGCTGGCCGCCGGCTCAGGCGTTCTCATCGATTGTCTCGACCACGAGATTGCCGTTGGTATAGACGCAGATGTCGGCCGCGATCGCCATCGAGCGGCGCACGATGTCTTCGGCGGAGAGGTCCATCGGCAGCAGCGCGCGCGCCGCCGCGAGCGCGTAATTGCCGCCCGAGCCAATCGCCATCGCGCTGCCGCCCTCGCTCGCCTGCGGCTCCAGCACGTCGCCGGTGCCGGTGAGGACGAGGCCTGTCTCGCGGTCGGCGACCAGCATCATGGCTTCCAGCCGGCGCAGGTAGCGGTCGGTTCGCCAGTCCTTCGCGAGTTCGACGCAGGCGCGGGCGAGCTGGCCCGGATATTGTTCGAGTTTCGCGTCGAGCCTTTCGAACAGCGTGAACGCGTCGGCCGTGGCGCCGGCGAATCCCGCGATGACCTTGCCGCCGCCGATGCGCCGCACTTTGCGCGCGTTGGCTTTCACAACGGTCTGGCCGAGGCTCACCTGTCCGTCGCCGCCGATGACGACGTGGCCGCCCTTGCGCGCCATGAGGATTGTCGTGCCGTGCCAGTCCATGCCGCGCCCAGTTTTTTTCGCGCCAAATTTTCACGCCAGGCGCGTCAAGGCGATCTATGGGCGCGGCTGATGGATTGCAAGGCCCTGGTCAGGGACCGACGAAACCCTAAATGCCCGCGTACCATTCGTAGCCGCGGTCTTCCCAAAATCCGCCGTTGCCGCCGGCGATCTTGGAATAATCCGCGATCAGTTCGACGCTCTTGATGTATTTCGCCATCTTGTAGCCGAGCTGGCGTTCAACGCGCACGCGCAACGGGGCGCCGTTGGAGACCGGCAGGGGAGCGCCGTTCAACTCGTAGGCGAGGATCGTTTGCGGGTGGCGGGCGTCGATCAGATCGATGCTTTCGTAATAGAGATCGGGTTTCAAGTCGCTCGACAATTCCGAACCATCGTCGTCCCCGCTGTCGTAATCGGGCGCGTCGAAGCAGTGAAACACCACGTATTTCGCCGTGTTCGCGGGCTTCGCCAGATCGAGGATCGGGGCCAGCGGCGCTCCCGTCCATTTGCCGATGGCGCTCCAGCCCTCGACGCAGTCGTGCCGCGTGATCTGGGTTCGCGCCGGCATCGCCCGCAGGTCGGCGAGGCTCAGGTCGAGCGGTTTTTCCACGAGGCCTTCGACGCGCAGTTTCCAGTCCGCGAATTTGGTCTTCGCGAACGCCTTGTAGCCGTGCTCGCGCGGGCTGACGCTGCCATTGGGACGGAACGAGGGGGCGATGTCGGCTTCCGTGAACTCGGGCGCGAGGCTCGTGCGCGAGATAAACAGGCGCTGCGCGGCGCGTGTGAGAGTCTCGGCGGAATCGAGGGTCGCGGTGACCTCCGCGTTGACCGCGTCCTGATCGCAGCCCGCGACGGGCAAAACTCCCATCGCGGCCGCGAGGCCTAAAAACCGGCGGCGGTTCGTGTCAGGCGGCATCGTCTGGGCTCCGTTCGCCGGTCGCGTAGCGTCCGGTGATCATCGAACGCATGTTGTTGAAAAAACCCGACAGGATCACCATCGCGACATGCACGGCGAGAAACGCGACGAAGGACCACGCGAGAATGAAATGGATGGTCCGCGCCGACTGCCGTCCGCCGAAAAGCTCAAGCAGGAACGGAAACGCCGCGTCCATGCCGGGCGACATCGCGAGGCCCGCGAGGATCATCGCCAGCGCGAACACGATGACGCCGAGATACGACAGTTTTTGGATGATGTTGTAGTGGCGCGCCTCTTCGCCGCGGGGGAAGCGCAGCATCGCGTGCCGCAGGATCGAGCGCGTAATTTCGCGCCATTCCCGCGCGCGCGGCGTCAAATCCCGCCACAGGTGGCCAGAGGCCAGCGCGTAAAGGAGATAGACCGCGCCGTTGACAACGAACGCCCACGCGAAGAAAAAATGCCAGCGCCGGCCCGTCGCGAGATCCTGATCCGCGGGGAGGGTGATCCACGACGGAAAGCCGCGCTCCGTCAATTCGCCGTCCGAGCCTTTCGAGAGGCCGAGCCAGCCTGTCGTGTCGAACGAGAGCGCGCCTATCTTGGTGACGCCGTGGCTGCCGTCCTGGCCTGTCGCGCGCATCGACAGCGCGGGGTCGGCGAAGGTCGATTGCTTGCCCCAATAAAGCGCGGGATGGGCGTTGAAAATCTGCAATCCGCTCATCAGCAGGATCGCCATGAACACGACGTTGAGCCAGTGAGCGGCGCGAACGACCGGCGAATGCCTGACATAAAGCGGGTTGGCGGTTTCCGCGCGGCCGCCATGGGTGTCGATGCCGGGGGTCAAACTGGTCATTTCGCTGACGCCCCGGTTGACGCGCGCCGATATTTTTCGCGCGGATCGCGCAAACCGCCCGAGGACGGTTTGCGCGCCCCGTTCACATGGCGTCGTGATGCATCTCGTGGCGCATCATCTTGTGCATCATATGGCGGCGCATCATTTTGCGCTTCATGTGACGCATCATCATTTTGTCGTGCATGTCCACGCGGACAATCGACGACGGATTGGCGACGGCGGCGTTGGACACCGGCAAAGCCGAGGCGGCGGTCGAAAGGGTGGCGAGAAGGCCCACCGCGGCGACCGAGAATAAAATCGACTTCATATGTCTCTCCTTGCGTGCCCTTAGGGGCGCTCGCCCGTTCGCGGGCGACACTGTAACGCGCGGATTGCATAAGAGTTTCGCGATTCGCGAAATCGTGTCTTGAGCGGGGCTGTGGCGCGCCCCGGCGCGGCGTTCCGGGCATGTCTAAAGCTTTCTCAGGGCGACGTTTTCGATGCGGTGGCTCGCGTCCTTCGACAGCACGAGGCTGGCGCGGGCGCGCGTCGGCTGGATGTTTTCGCGCAGGTTCTTCAGGTTGATGCGCGTCCACAGGGACCGCGCGGTGTCGCGGGCCGCGTCGTCCGACAAGGTGGAATAGCGGTGGAAATAGGATTGGGGATCGCGGAACGCGGTCTCGCGCAGGCGCATGAACCGCTCGATGTACCAGCCTTCGAGCCGCTCCTCGCCGGCGTGCAGATAGATCGAGAAGTCGAAATAATCCGACACGAAGGGAATTTCCTTGCCGGGCTTGTTCGGCGCCAGCACGTTCAGGCCCTCGACGATCAGAATGTCGGGACGGTCGACGACGATCTCGCCGCCGGGCACCACGTCATAGACGAGGTGCGAATAAACCGGCGCCCGCACGTTGTGTTCGCCGGCCTTCACCGCCGCCAGAAACTCCAGCAGCCGCGTGCCGTCGTAGCTCTCCGGAAAACCCTTGCGCTCCATCAGATTGTCGCGCTTGAGGACTTCGTTGGGATGCAGAAAGCCGTCCGTCGTCACCAGATCGACCTTCGGCGTGTTGGGCCAGCGCGACAGCAGCGCCTTGAGCACGCGCGCCGTGGTGGATTTGCCGACCGCGACCGAACCCGCGACGCCGATGATGTAGGGCGTCTTGCCGTCCTCGGCGCCGAGAAAGCGCTGCGTCGCCTTGTAGAGCCCCTGCGCCGCGGCGACGTAAAGCGCCAGCAGGCGCGACAGCGGCAGGTAGATCGCCACGACCTCTTCGATTGAAATGGGATCGTTGATCGATTGCAGCTTGACGAGGTCGTCGAGCGTCAGAGTCAGCGGCGTGTCGGCGCGCAGGGCCGCCCACTCGGCGCGGGTGAAGCGCCGATAGGCCGAAAGATGGCCGGGCGCGCGCGCGCCGGCTGGCATTTTCGCGACCGCGTTGGCGCCGCGCTTATCCATTTGGGCGCGCGGCTTTTTCGGCGTGGCCGGATTGGCGGCTCCGCGCCTCAAGTTCCGCCATCACGTCCGCGAGCGGGGCGCCGGACGCGCGCAACAGCACCAGCAGGTGGAACAACAAGTCGCCCGCCTCCTTGACCAGCGCCGCGCGGTCGCCTTCGACGGCGGAAATGATTGTTTCGACAGCCTCTTCGCCGAATTTGCGCGCGCAATGCACCGCGCCCTTGTCGAGCAGGGACTTCGTGTAGGATTTGTCCGCCGTCGCGTTTTGCCGCGCGGCGATGGTCTCGTCGAGGGTGTCGAGGGTGAAAGGCATGGGAGCGCTCGTCAATCCAGCCGCGTCGGCAAGCCCCGCGCGGCCATGTATTCCTTCGCCTCGCGTATCGTGAATTCGCCGAAATGGAAAATCGAGGCGGCGAGCACCGCCGTCGCGTGGCCGTCGCGGGCGCCTTCGACAAGGTGTTCGAGCGCGCCGACGCCGCCCGACGCGATCAACGGCACCGACACGGCGTCGGCGACGGCGCGGGTCAGCGCGATGTCGAAGCCGGCCTTGGTGCCGTCGCGGTCCATCGAGGTCAGCAGAATCTCGCCGGCGCCGAGCGCCACCACCTCGCGCGCGTAGTCGATGGCGTCGAGCCCCGTGGGATTGCGTCCGCCGTGGGTGAAAAGCTCCCATTTTCCGGGCGAAACCTGTTTGGCGTCGATCCCCACCACGACGCACTGGCTGCCGAATTTCTCGGCGGCCTCGCGGATGAATTCGCGCCGCGCGACGGCGGCCGAGAGAATCGACACCTTGTCGGCGCCCGCGAGCAGCAGCTTGCGGATGTCCTCGACCACGCGGATGCCGCCGCCGACCGTCAACGGCATGAAACAGGCTTCGGCGGTGCGGCTGACAACGTCGAAAATGGTGTCGCGGTTCTCGTGGCTGGCGGTGATGTCGAGAAAACAAAGCTCGTCCGCGCCCGCGCGATCGTAGGCGATGGCGCATTCGACGGGATCGCCGGCGTCGCGCAGGTTGACGAAATTGACGCCCTTGACGACGCGGCCATCTTTCACGTCGAGGCAGGGAATGACGCGGATTTTAAGCATCTTTCCGCCCCCCCGCCGCCTTGATCAGCGCCAGCGCCTCCCGCGGATCGATCCGTCCATCGTACAACGCGCGCCCGGCGATGGCGCCGGCGAGCTTGGCCCGCTCCGGCTTCAAAAGCTCCTTCACATCCTCGATCGACGCGAAGCCGCCCGAGGCGATCACGGGTATGCGCACCGCCTCCGCCAGCGCCACGGTGGCGTCGAAATTCAGCCCCGCCAACACGCCGTCGCGGGAAATGTCGGTGTAAACGATCGCCGCGACGCCGGCGTCCTCGAAGCGTTTGCCGAGCTCTGCCGCCGACAGCGTCGACACCTCCGCCCAGCCCTCGACGGCGACCAGGCCGTCGCGCGCGTCGATGCCGACGGCGACGCGGCCGGGGTGTTTGCGCGCGGCTTCCCTCACGAGGTCGGGGTCGCGCACCGCCGCGGTGCCGATAATGACCCGGGCGACGCCGCGCGCCAGCCATCGCTCGATGGTCGCCATGTCGCGGATGCCGCCGCCAAGCTGCAACGGAATTTTGCACGCCGTCAGGATGGAGCTGACGGCCTCCGCGTTCACCGGCTTGCCGGCGAAGGCGCCGTCGAGATCGACGATATGGAGATATTCGAAGCCCTGCGTCTCGAATATCTTCGCCTGCGCGGCGGGGCTGTCGTTGAACACGGTCGCCTGCGCCATGTCGCCGCGCACGAGGCGCACGCACTGGCCGCCCTTGAGGTCGATGGCGGGGAACAGGATCACGGACGCCACCTCAAGAAATTGGCGATGAGCGCGAGGCCCAGCTTCTGGCTCTTTTCCGGATGGAACTGCGTGCCCGCCAGGTTGTCGCGCCCGACCATCGCGACGACCTCGCCGCCATAGCGCGTCGTCGCGACGAGATGCGCGGGGTTCGCCGGCGTCAGTTGATAGGAATGCACGAAATAGGCGTGCAGGCCTGTTTCGCCGAGCGGGATATCCTTCAGCAGCGCGTGTTCGCGGCGCGCGTCGAGGGTGTTCCAGCCCATGTGCGGCACTTTGAGCGCGGCGTCGTCGGGCGTCAGCGGCGCGACATCGCCGGGGATCCAGCCGAGGCCCTGGGTTTCGACGTGTTCAAGCCCGCGCGTCGCCATCAACTGCATGCCAACGCAGATGCCCAGAAACGGCGCGCCGCGCTTGATGACGGCCTCGTTCAGCGCCTCGGCCATGCCGGCGACGGCGTCGAGGCCGCGCTTGCAATCGGCGAAGGCGCCGACGCCCGGCAGCACGACGCGGCTGGCGCGGCGCACCGCTTCGGGGTCGCTGGTGAGAACGATCTCCTCCGCGCCGCCGCTGGTGAGCGCGGCGAGTTCGAAGGCCTTGCGGGCGGAATGGAGATTGCCCGAGCCGTAGTCGATGAGCGCGACGGTCATGTCAGGTTCCCGCGCCCGGAAAAAGACCGCCGACATCGTCATAGACAGGCGCGGCGGGGGCGGCGCGAGGGGCGGGGCCGGCGCCGGCGCCGGCGCCGGCGCGTGTCGCGGGAGCGG
>CAIKAR010000056.1 GCA_903825465.1 uncultured Hyphomicrobiales bacterium
CTGCGCCGGCGCGGGCTGCGCGGCGCGCCCCGTGCCTCCCTGCCGAAAGCGCTCGTCCTCGGCGGCGCCGGCGGAAGCTTGGGCAAAACCCAGCGCCGCGAGGCTAAGCGCCGCGATCGACGCGATAGTTCTGATGTTCATCGAAGTCGCCTCCGTTGCCGGGTGGAAATTCCGCGTCCCGGGCATTGGCCAAAAATTAGCAGCAACCGCGTGAACGCCGCATGAACCGATAAGTTGCCCCGCGGCGGCCCCGCCGCTACTCGTGGATATATGGGGACAAGCGCCATGATCAAAGCGTTATTCGCCGTGCCCGGCGACCTGGAAACGCTCACCGGGGGATATGGTTACGACCGCCGGGTGCTGGCGCTCGCGCCGACGCTCGGACATCTGCGGCTTCCAGATGGGTTTCCGTTTCCGTCGGCTGGCGAAATCGCCGACGCCGTGGCGCGATTGAGAACAGCGCCGCCGGACCGCGCGCTGCTTATCGACGGGCTGGCCTACGGCGCGTTGCCGCCAGACGCGCTGGCGGAATTCGACGGACGGTTGATCGCGCTCACGCACCATCCCCTCGGGTTGGAGACCGGCCTGAGCGAAGAGGCCAGCCGACGGCTGATCGACAACGAGCGCGAAGGCCTGCGCCACGCTTCCGCGGTGATCGTCACATCGATGACGACCGCCGAGACTCTGGTGGCGGAATTCGGCGTGCCGATGGAAAAAATCACTGTCGCGGAGCCCGGCGTCGATCCCGCGCCGCGCGCAAAGGGGTCGGGCGACCCGGTTGTGGCGTTGCTCGCCGTCGGCTCGATTATGCCGCGCAAGGGTTTTGACACGCTTGTCAGGGCCGTCGCGCCGCTCGCTCATTTGGCTTGGCGTTTGACGATTGCCGGCTCCACCGAACGCGATCCGGCGTGCGCGGCTTCCCTTCGCGGCCTGATCGCCGAATGCGCGCTGCAAGATCGAATAGAACTCGTCGGCGAGCTGTCGGCGGAGCGATTGGGCGCGCGCTATGACCGCGCCGATGTGTTCGTTCTGTCATCGCGTTACGAAGGCTACGGCATGGTGTTGAGCGAGGCGATGGCGCGCGGCCTCGCCATCGTGACGACCACGGGCGGCGCGGCGGCGCGCACGGCGCCGGACGACGCGGCGTTGAAGGTCGCGCCCGACGACGCGCGGGGGCTCGGCGAAGCGATCGCCAGCCTGATCGCCGACGCGCCTTTGCGCGAAAAACTCGCCGAGGCCTCCTGGCAAGCGGGCCAGAAGCTGCCGGGCTGGGAGGCGGCGGCGGACACGGTCACGCGCGTCGTCGAGCGTGTCGCGGGGAGTTTGAAATGAGCGGTTTTTCCGAGCAATGGCTCGCCTTGCGCGAACCCGTCGATCACCGCTCGCGTTCGGCGCGCGCGCGCGGCTGTCTCGTGGCGCGCCTGGCGGCGCTGGAGTGTCCGCGCGTCCTCGACATCGGCAGCGGGTCGGGCTCCAACCTGCGCGCGCTCGCGCCGTTTTTGGGGCCGCGGCAGAGTTGGCGGCTGGTCGATCACGACCCGCTGCTGCTGGCGGCGGCTCGACAAAATCTCGCCGATTGGGCGGAGTCCAGTCATGCGACGAGCGGCGGAATCCTGACGCTCGAAAAATCCGGCGCGACAATAGATGTGTCGTTCGAACAAGCCGATCTCGCCGCCGGCGTCGGCGCCTTGTTGGACGCGGGCCGCGACCTGGTGACGGCGGCGGCGTTTTTCGATCTGGTTGGCGAGGACTGGATCGCGCGCTTCTGCGCCGACCTCGTCGCGCGGAAAATTCCGCTCTTCGCGGCGCTGACCTACGATGGGCGCGAGACCTGGCGCCCGCCGCATGCCGCCGACGCCGCGATGCTGGCGGCTTTTCACGCGCATCAGTCGGCCGACAAGGGTTTCGGCCCCGCGGCCGGGCCCCGCGCGCACGGCTTGCTCGCGTCGCGGTTCAAGGCCGCTGGCTGGAGGGTCGAGGCGGACGAAAGCGATTGGATGCTGGGCGCCGCCGACGCCGCGCTCGTATCCGCGCTGGCGGAGGGATCGGCGGGCGCGGCCACCGAGACGGGGCTTGTCGACGCGCAAGCGGTCGCCGACTGGCTTGCGTCGCGCCGACGCGCGGAAACATGCGTCGTCGGCCACATGGACCTGTTCGCCGCGCCCTATTTTTGAGGAATCCACAGGAACCGCGGCAGCATGCGGTTGAGAACGCCGTCGCGCTTGACGAACCCGTGCATCAGCGCGCCGCCGATATGCGCGCAGATGACGAAAAGCATGAGATAGCCGAGCCCGAAGTGGAGCCACGACAACGCCGTGTAGGCCGCGTCGCTTTGCGGAAAAATGTGCGGCAGGGTGAACAAGCCGAACACCGAGACATCGCCGCGATAGGCGTCCATGGACAGCCAGCCGACGATGGGTTGTAGAAACAACAAGGCCAGCAGCGAGTGATGCGCCGCCGTCGAGGCGATCCGTTCGAATTTGGTGAGCGTCGCGGCGGGCGCCGGCGTTCCCGACATTTGACGCGCGACGACGCGAACCGCTGCGAGCGCGAGCACCAGAACGCCGAGCGAGCGGTGGACATCGAAATAATAGTCCTGCGCCGGGCCTTCCGGAATGTAGGCGAGGCGGATGCCGATCGACAGCGTGAAAAACACGGCGACCGCGATGATCCAATGAATCCATTTGGACGCGGCGGAATAGCTTGCCGGGCGTGAGCCGGCCGGCGTTGTCGAATCCATGTCGCGCGCTCCGCTTGACGAGGCGCCCAAGGCGCGGCGCCAGCCTACTCAAAAGACCGTCGGGCGCGAACAAAAATTCCCGCCGGACGAAAATAAAACGCGGACGTGTGGCCGGTGGCGAAAACCCTCAGTGCCTGAAATGCCGGTGTCCGGTCATCACCATGGCGAGCCCCGCGGCGTCGGCGGCGGCGATCACCTCGTTGTCGCGCATCGATCCACCGGGCTGGATGACCGCCGTCGCGCCGGCTTCGGCCGCGGCCAATAGACCGTCCGCGAAGGGGAAGAACGCGTCCGACGCCACGACCGAGCCTTTGGCGAGGGATTCGGGCAGGCCGGCGGCCTTCGCCGCTTCGGCCGCCTTCCACGCGGCTATGCGCGAGGAATCGACGCGGCTCATCTGGCCCGCGCCGACGCCGACGGTCGCGTGGTTCTTCACATAGACGATGGCGTTCGATTTCACGTGTTTGCAGACGCGGAAGGCGAACTTGAGGTCGGACCACTCGGCCGCCGTGGGGGCGCGCTTTGTCACCACTTTCAAATCCATGTCGTCGACGACGGCGTTGTCGCGGCCTTGAACCAGCATGCCGCCGGCGACGGTGCGCGCCACGAGGCCCAGCGCGCGGGGATCGGGCACGCCGCCCGTCAGCAGCAGGCGCAGGTTCTTTTTCGCGCCGACGAGGCGGATCGCTTCCTCGTCGGCGTCGGGCGCGATGATGACTTCGGTGAAGATTTTCACGATTTCCCGCGCGGCGTCCGCGTCAAGCCGGCGGTTCAGCGCGACGATGCCGCCGAAGGCGGAAACGGGGTCGCAGGCGAGCGCGCGCTCGTAGGCTTCGCGCAGACTGCCGCCTTCGGCGACGCCGCATGGGTTGGCGTGTTTGATGATGGCCACCGCCGCCGTCCGCGCGGGGTCGAATTCCGCCACGCATTCGAAAGCGGCGTCGGTGTCGTTGACGTTGTTGTAGGAGAGCGTCTTGCCCTGCGCCTGCCGCGCCGTCGAAACGCCGAAGCGTTGAACGGGCGTCTTGTAGAACCCGGCGGACTGGTGCGGGTTTTCGCCGTAGCGCATGTGTTCGGCGAGCTTGCCGCCGATGGCCCGGTAGTCCGGCGCGTCCTCGCCAAGTCGCGCGGCGAACCAGTTCGAAATCGCCGCGTCATAGGCGGCGGTGCGGGCGTAGGCCTTTTGCGCCAGCTTCTTGCGCAGCGCGAGGTCCGTCGCGCCGTTGTTCGCCGACAGCGCTTCGAGAACACCGGCGTAGTCGGCGGCCTCGACCACCACGGCGACGTCGTTGTGGTTTTTCGCGGCGGCGCGGATCATGGCCGGGCCGCCGATGTCGATGTTCTCGACGCAATCGTCGAAAGGCGCGTTCGCCGCGACCGTCGCCTCGAAGGGGTAGAGGTTGACGACCAGCAGGTCGATCGCGCCGATGCCGTGGGCGAGCATGGACGCCTCGTGCTCGGGGTTTTCGCGTATCGCCAGCAGGCCGCCATGCACCATGGGATGCAGCGTCTTGACCCGCCCATCCATCATTTCCGGGAAGCCGGTGACATCGGACACATCGCGCACGGGCAGGCCCGCGTCGGCGAGCGCCTTGCGGGTGCCGCCGGTGGAAATCAGCTCGATGCCCCGCGCCGCCAGCGCCCGGGCGAAATCCTCAAGCCCCGTCTTGTCGGAAACGGACAAAAGCGCGCGGGAAATCTTGCGGAGATCGGCGGTCATGGGGGCCTCGGGAAGCGTCGGAAAACCGCGCGCGGCGTATCACGCGCGGCGTGGATTTCAAATCGCGGGGCCGGCCCGGTTTGACCGCGCCCGGCGCGGACCATAGGGTATGTATATCCAAATGAATATTTACATTTTTGACTGGTGATTTCACCGTGCGCCGCGCCCGCCAAGCCCTCTGTCTTTTTACTGCCTTGGCGTGCCCTTGGGGCGGCGCCGCGCTGGCGCAGGACGCTGTGCGCGCGATGGCGGCGGGCAGCCTGCAGGCGGCCGAAAACGCCATGGCGGACCAATACCTGAAGGTCGGGGGAACCAGGGTCAACATGATTTTCGGCCCGTCCGGGCTGTTGCGCGAGCGCATCGAAAAAGGCGAGGCCGTCGATGTGCTCGCGTCCGCGGACATGGATCAGCCGAACCGCCTCGTGAGCGCGGGATGGGCCGGATTCGCGACGCCCTTCGCGCGGAATTCGCTGTGCCTCTTCACGAAGCCGGGCCTTTCGGTCGAGAGCGCCGCCGTGCTCGACCGGATGCTTGACCCCAAGCTGACGCTTGCGACATCGACGCCGAAGGCGGACCCGGCTGGCGATTACACGTGGGCGGCTTTCGCCAAAGCCGGCGAAATCCATCCGGGCGCTTTCGCCACGCTCGACGGCAAGGCGAAAAAGATTTTCGGCGGTCCGCAATCCCAGCCTGTTCCGCAGGGACGCAACATGGCCGATTTCATTCTCGCCGGCGGTCAGGCCGACCTGCTGGTGTCCTATTGCTCGGGCGCGGCGGCGACAAAGGCCGCCAATCCCGCGATCGGCTCGGCGGAGTTCCCCGACAACCTGCGCGCCGACGCGCTTTATGGCCTCGCCGTGCGCAAGGGCGCGCCAGCCGCGGCACTCGATTTCGCGCTGTTCCATCTGTCAACCGAGGGACGCCGGCAATTGTCGCTCGCCGGCTTCCACGCGCCGGACTGACGGCTCAACCGGATCGCCTTGATGTATCTTCCCGACATCCCCGACGCCGATTTGGCCGACATGCTTGGCGACGACGCCGGACTCGGCGACCTCACCACGCATCTGCTTGGCATTGGCGATATTCCCGGGAAGATGACGTTCGACGCCCGCGATCCGATGGTCGTCGCCTGCTGCGAGGAGGCGGAACGAATTCTCCGCATGGCGGGGTGCGTTGTCGAGCGCGTGGCGAAGTCGGGCCAGTCCCTCGCGCCGGGCGCGCCTGTGCTTGTCGCGCGCGGGCCGGCGGGGGCGCTGCACCGCGGCTGGAAGGTCGCGCAGACGCTCGTGGAAATCGCCTCGGGCATGGCGACATGCGCCAGAGGGATCGTCGACGCCGCGCGGAGCGTTCGGCCCGACGTGGCGGTCGTTTGCACGCGCAAGAACGTGCCGGGCGCGAAGGCCATGTCCATCAAGGCGATCATGGCGGGCGGCGCGACGGCCCACCGGCTTGGACTGTCCGAAACGATCCTCGTTTTCGACGCCCACCGCAAATTCCGCGAACCCGTCGCCGCGGTCGAACTGTCGGGCCGCTTGCGGGCGGGCGCGCCGGAAAAGAAAATTATGGTCGAGATAGAGAGCCTCGAAGAGGGGCTGATGTGGGCCGCCGCGCGCGTGGACATCCTGCAGGCCGACAAAATGACCCCGGCGAGCCTTGGCGCGCTGACGGAAGCGCTGCGGGAGCGTGGGCTTTCCCCCCTTGTCTCGGCGGCGGGCGGCGTCAACGCGGCGAACGCCGCCGATTATGTTCGCGCTGGCGCGGCAATTCTCGTGACGTCGGCTCCCTACACGGCGAAACCACTGGATATTCAGGTTCGCATGGCGCGGATGGGATGAAACGTGGTTTGCGAATCGGCGATATTGTGAGATGTTTCAGATGGGTCTTGTTGCGGGTTCCTTTGTGGAGTTCCGGTCGCGGGCACCAGGCAAACCGGCGATTTTGGGCCGTTTGTGGCGTTTTTCGATTTTGCGGGATGTGACGGAACCAATTGCGCTTTTGCGCGTTGGGCGGTTTCGGGGCGTTCCACTGTCGGTTTTCGCGTCAGCCATGCGCCAGACGCATCGCTTGCAACTTGCTTTTTTGTGCATCGCACAATAAATTGGAATCACGCGCGGACGACTGGCCGCCGCGAATGGGAATGAAAAACATGCGCGCCAACGCCAAGGTGAAATTCAAGGGTCCGGTTCGTGTCCGCAAGGATCCGCCGACGCTGGAAGAAGCTGTGTTCGCCGCCCAGGGATTTATCGACGATCCCGACCAGCAGGCGGAATTCGCGGCGATGCTGATGGAAATGCCCATCGAGGAGGCCCGTCCGTTGGTTGTGAAGGCCTTGGGCGCCGCGCGCCGCAGCCAGCAGAACGAGATCGCCTTCGCGACCGACCGCTCGGGTGGTCAGCGGGCGGTCGTGGTCGAGCGCAAAGTCGATCGGCGTCCACAGGTCGTTGTCGAGCGCAAGCCCATGTTCGCCTCGAACACCTCCGCCGACAGGAGCGGCGGCGCGACCGTGGAGCGCCGGCCGTTCCTCGGCCTTCCGGGCGGTGGCGGCGGCGCGCCGCGCACATTGATCAAACTCGGCGGCATGGCGCGTCGGTAAGACGCGCGGCGTTCCGGTCGCCTCAGACAATCGCCATCGCCGCGACGAACGTCGCTTCGACTTTTTCCCTCAGCGGCTTCGAAACGCGCGTGAAATGCTCGGCGCGGGCGGCGGGAATCCAGTCGGCGATGGCCGTCTTGTAACTCGGCCGCGCCTTGCAGCGCTCGAACCAGTCCGCGACCCGCGGGTAGTGGTTTTTCCATATGCCGGCGGCTTCCATCGCCTCCATTCGCGCGAAAAACGAAATAAATCCGATGTCGGCGAGGGTGAACGCCGCGCCCGTCAGCCAAGGCCCCGGCTCCAGCGCCTTTTCCATGTCCTTAAACAACTTGTTGAAGCGCGCGAGGCCCTCGGTCACGACGGGAGCGTCGAGCCCGACCTCCATCAGTTCGCGCCATTTCGCCCGCTTCACGGGATCGGGAATGCCCTCGTAGCGCTTGGCGCGTTCAGCCTCCGGCTTGGCGAGAAGGTCGGCGCGGAAAACGATCGCCACCGTCATCGTGTTGATGACGTCGTGAATGGAATCCTCGCGCTTCGTCCACAGGCGAACACGCGCCTTGCCGAAGGCGTCCGCCGGGCGCAACGCCGGCCCGTCGAAGATTTCATCGAGATATTCGTTGATGACCGTTGATTCCGTCAGCGTGCGGCCGTCGTGGACAATGACGGGCACGGCGGCGCTCGGATTGAGCTGGCGGTATTCGGGCGCGAACTGGTCGCCGCGCTGAAGGTCGATGATCTTCCCTTCGAACGGGATCGCCTTTTCAGCCAGCGTGACGCGAACCTTCGCGGCGCAGACGGCGGTGTCGTAGTGGTAGAGGGTCAGCACTCCGGTCTCCCAAGCTGTTTTGCGCATGGTTTCACAAGCGCGCGTCGAGCGCCAGCGTGAGGGACTGTGCCCACATCATGGGAAACTGCCCAAAATCTCCTTGCGCACCGGCGCAAAATAACATAAAGATATCCTTATATATGAGAGGCGGACATGAAATCTCAAGCGCAAGCGGCTTTTCCCGTCATTCTGACAAGCCTTGAGGCGGCGGCGGAAATCACCCGCTTGCGGTTGTTGGCCCTTTTGGCCGAGGCGGAACTCACCGTCAGCGAATTGATGACCATCCTGGGCCAATCGCAGCCGCGCATCTCGCGACATCTCAAACTGCTGGTCGAGGCGGGGCTGGTCGAGCGCCACCGCGAAGGCGCGTGGGCCTTTTTCCGCCTGGCCGAGCGGGGCGCGCGCGCCGACCTCGCCCGCGATTTGCTGGCGCGCATCGAACTCTCCGACCCCATGCTGGCAAGCGATCGGACCCGGTTGGCCGAGGCGCGGCGCGCGCGGGCCGAAACGGCGGCGCGGTATTTCGCCGATCACGCCCGCGAGTGGGACGGCATCCGCTCGCTCCATGTCGCCGAAGACATGGTGGAGGCGGCGATCATGGAGGTCGTGGGCGAGGGGCCGTTCCGGTCCATCCTCGACCTCGGCACCGGCACGGGGCGGATGCTGGAGTTGCTGGCGCCTTTGGCCGACCGCGCCGTCGGCGTCGATCAAAGCCCGGCGATGCTGAACGTGGCCCGCGCGCGCCTGGAGGGGGCCGGGGCGCGCGGCGTTATCTTGCGCCAGGGCGACATCTACGCGTTGCCGGTGGAGGCCGACGGGCAAGACCTCGTCGTCATTCACCGCGTTCTGCATTATCTCGACGACCCCGCGCGCGCGCTGCGCGAGGCGGCGCGCGTGACCCGGCCCGGCGGGCGCCTGATCGTGGTGGATTTCGCGCCGCACGCCCACGAATTCCTGCGCGAGGAGCACGCGCACCGCCGGCTGGGGTTTTCGGCCCAGGAAATCGCGGATTTCATGCGCGAGGCGGGCCTCGACCTGATCGAACACCGCGATCTCAAGCCCGGCGCGCGCGACAGCGGCAACCTGACGGTGTCGCTATGGGTTGGCCGCGACAGAAGATCGATCGGCGACGATCTCCCCATCACGAGCCGGGAACTGGCGTAATGGCCTACGACCCCACGCGCGCCAGCCGCTCGGGCGCGAGCGACATCAAGGTCTCGTTCGAGTTTTTTCCGCCCCGGACGACGGAAATGGAAACGCAATTGTGGGAGGCGATCACGCGCCTCGCGCCGCTGCGTCCGAAATTCATGTCGATCACCTATGGCGCGGGCGGCTCCACGCGCGAGCGCACCCACGCCACGGTCGCGCGCATCGTGAAGGAAACGCTGATCCGCCCCGCCGCGCATCTCACCTGCGTCGCGGCGAGCAGGGCCGAGATCGACGCCGTCATCCGCGGCTATTGGAACGCCGGCGTGCGGCACATCGTGGCGTTGCGCGGCGACCCCGTCGGCGGCCCGGGCGCGCGCTACGAGGCGCATCCGGAGGGCTACGCGGGATCGACCGACCTGATCGCGGGAATACGCCGCGTCGCCGACTTCGACATCACGGTGTCGGCTTATCCCGAGAGACATCCGGAGAGCGCGACGCTCGATCAGGACGTCGACGCGCTGAAGGCGAAAATCGACGCGGGCGCGAGCCGCGCGGTCACGCAGTTCTTCTTCGACAACGCGCACTATTTCCGTTTCGTCGAAAAGGCGCGCGCGCGCGGGGTGGCGATTCCAATCATCCCCGGCATCGTGCCTGTGCAGAATTTCAAGCAGACCGCGTCCTTCGCGCAACGCGCCGGCGCGACGATTCCGGCGTGGCTGGCGCGCCGCTTCGAGGGGCTCGACGACGACCCCGCGACGCGGCGGCTGATCGCGGCGTCCGTCGCGGCGGAGCAGGCGCTCGACCTCGTCGACAACGGCGTCTCGGATTTGCATTTCTACACGATGAACAAAGCCGACCTCGTGTTCGCGATCTGCCACATGCTGGGGCTGCGCGCGCCCGCGCCGGCGACGATGGGAGCCGCCGCGTGACCGTCAAACGGGTGGCCGACGGACGCGCGGTCCGCGCCGCGCTGACCCGCGCCGCGCGGGAAAGAATCCTGGTGCTCGACGGCGCCATGGGCACGATGATCCAGGATTTGAGGCTTGACGAGCAGGGTTTTCGCGGCGCGCGCTTCCGCGATCACGGCCGCGACCTGAAAGGCAACAACGACATTCTGAATCTCAGCCAGCCCGACGCGGTGCGCGACATCCACCTCGCGTATTTTCTCGCCGGCGCCGACCTCGTTGAAACCAACACGTTCTCCTCCACGGTCATCGCGCAGGCGGACTACGGGCTCGAGGCGGCGGTCGACGACCTCAACTTCGAGGGCGCGCGGCTGGCGCGCCAAGCCGCCGACATGGCCGAGGCGAAGGACGGGCGGCGCCGCTTCGTCTGCGGCGCGCTGGGGCCGACGAACCGCACGGCGTCGATATCGCCGGATGTGAACGACCCCGGATTCCGCGCGACGAGCTTCGACGAATTGCGCGTCGCCTACGCGCAATCCTCGCGCGCGCTGGCGGAGGGCGGCGCCGACGCGATCATCGTCGAAACCATCTTCGACACGCTGAACGCCAAGGCGGCGCTGTTCGGCGTGTGGGACGCGTTCGGCGCGCTCGGCGTGGACTTGCCGATCATCCTGTCGGGCACCATCACGGACCTCTCGGGCCGCACCTTGTCGGGACAGACGCCGGCGGCGTTCTGGAATTCGCTGCGCCACGCGGATCCCTTCGCGGTCGGGCTCAACTGCGCGCTTGGCGCGCGCGAAATGCGCCAGCACGTCGCCGAAATCTCGCGCATCGCCGACGCGTTCACCATCGCCTACCCCAACGCCGGCTTGCCGAACGAGTTCGGCCTCTACGACGAAAGCCCGGAATACATGGCGGGCATGCTCGGCGAATTCGCCGACGCGGGCATCGTCAACATCGTCGGCGGCTGTTGCGGCACGACGCCCGGCCACGTCCGCGCCTTCGCCGACCGGGTCGCCGGCGTCGCGCCGCGCCGGCCACCGAAGATCGAGCCAATGCTGCGCCTGTCCGGCCTCGAACCGTTCACGCTGACGAAGGACATCCGCTTCGTCAACGTCGGCGAGCGCACGAACGTCACCGGCTCGGCGAAGTTCCGCAAGCTGATCAAGAACAACGAGTTGTCCGCGGCGCTCGACGTGGCGCGCGAGCAGGTCGCCAACGGCGCGCAGATCATCGACGTGAACATGGACGAGGGCATGCTCGATTCCGCCCGCGCCATGAAGGACTTCCTCAACCTGATCGCGTCCGAGCCGGACATCGCGCGCGTGCCGCTGATGGTTGATTCCTCGAAGTTCGAGGTCATCGAAGCCGGGCTCAAATGCGTTCAGGGCAAGGCGGTCGTCAATTCGATCTCGATGAAGGAAGGCGAGGAGAAGTTCATCGAGCAAGCGAGGACCGTCCGCCGCCACGGCGCCGCCGTCGTCGTGATGGCCTTCGACGAAAAGGGGCAGGCCGACACGTTCCAGCGCAAGGTCGAAATCTGCGCGCGCGCCTACGACATCCTGACGCGCGTCGTCGGGTTTCCGCCGGAGGACATCATCTTCGATCCCAACGTGTTCGCGGTGGCCACGGGCATCGAGGAGCACGACAACTACGGCGTCGATTTCATCCAGGCCGCGCGCGCGATCCGCGAGAAGGCGCCGCTGGCGCATATTTCAGGCGGCGTCTCGAACCTGTCGTTCTCGTTCCGCGGCAACGACCCCGTGCGCGAGGCCATGCATTCCGTCTTCCTGTATCACGCGATTTCCGCCGGCATGGACATGGGCATCGTCAACGCCGGCGCGCTTCCGGTGTACGGGAAAATCGACACGGAATTGCGCGAGGCGTGCGAGGACGTCGTTCTCAACCGCCGCGCCGACAGCACGGAGCGGCTGCTGGCGATGGCCGAGCGCTTCAACGGCAAGGGCCAGCAATCCGCGGAAAAGGACATGGCGTGGCGCGGCGAGACGGTCGCGAAGCGGCTTGAATACGCGCTCGTCAACGGCGTGACGGAATTCGTCGATCAGGACGTCGAGGAGGCGCGGCTGGCGTCGGCGCGGCCGCTCGACGTGATCGAAGGCCCGTTGATGTCCGGCATGAACGTCGTCGGCGACCTCTTCGGCGCGGGCAAGATGTTCCTGCCGCAGGTGGTGAAATCGGCGCGGGTGATGAAGCGCGCGGTCGCGGTTCTCATGCCGCACATGGAGGCGGAGCGGCTCGCGGGCGGGCGCGAGCGCGTCGCCGCCGGCAAGATATTGATGGCGACGGTGAAGGGCGATGTCCACGACATCGGCAAGAACATCGTCGGCGTCGTGCTCGCCTGCAACAACTACGAGGTCATCGACCTTGGCGTGATGACGCCGGCCTCGCGCATCCTCGAAACTGCGCGCCGCGAAAACGTCGACATCATCGGGCTTTCCGGCCTCATCACGCCGTCGCTCGACGAGATGTGCGTCGTCGCCGGCGACCTCGAGCGCGAAGGTTTCGACATTCCGCTGCTGATCGGCGGCGCGACGACGAGCCGCGTTCACACGGCGGTGAAGATCGATCCGAACTATTCGCGCGGGCAGGTGATCCACGTCAACGACGCCAGCCGCGCGGTGGGCGTCGTGTCGGCGCTGTTGTCGAAGGACGCGCGGGCGGCCTACGTCGCCGGCGTGCGCGAGGAATACCGCAAAGTGGCGGAGGCGCACGCGCAGTCGGAGACGCGCAAGCGGCGGCTGCCGATCGCCAAGGCGCGCGCCAACGCGTTCAAGACGGATTGGGAAAACTACGCGCCGCCGAAGCCCGTGTTCACGGGCACGCGCGTGTTCCGCAACCACGACATCGCGGAACTGGCGCGCTATATCGACTGGACGCCGTTCTTCCAGACCTGGGAACTCAAGGGGCGCTATCCCGCCTTGCTCGACGACCCCGCGCAGGGCGCGGCGGCGCGTCAATTGTTCGACGACGCGCAGGCCATGCTGAAGCGCGTCGTCGACGAGCGATGGTTCAACCCGAAAGGCGTCATCGGATTTTGGCCGGCGAACGCGGTTGGCGACGACATCGAGGTTTACAAGGGCGAAACGCGAGGCGAGAAGCTCGCGACATTGCGCACGCTGCGCCAGCAGCTTCCGCGCCGCGACGGCAGGCCGAACCTGGCGCTCGCCGACTTCGTCGCGCCGCGGAGCAAGGCCGACTGGGTCGGCGCCTTCGTCGTCACCGCGGGGCCGGAAGAGGAGAAAATCTCGGCGCGCTTCGCGCGGGCGAACGACGACTACGGATCGATCATGGTGAAGGCGCTCGCCGACAGGATCGCCGAGGCCTTCGCCGAATACATGCACGAGCGCGTGCGCAGGGAGTTCTGGGGCTACGCGGCCAACGAGGCGTTGACGCCGGAGGAACTCGCGGAAGAGGCCTATCGCGGCATCCGTCCCGCGCCGGGCTATCCCGCGCAACCCGACCACACGGAAAAGGGGACGCTGTTCGAATTGCTCGGCGCGGAGCGGCGCGCCGGCGTGAAGCTCACCGAGAGCTTCGCGATGTGGCCGGGCTCCTCGGTCAGCGGCATCTATCTGTCGCATCCCGACGCGCATTATTTCGGCGTCGCCAAGGTCGAGCGGGACCAGGTGGAGGACTACGCGGCCCGCAAGGACATGAGCGTCGGCGAGGCCGAGCGCTGGCTGGCGCCGGTGTTGAATTACGACCCCGCCGCGTATTCCACGGAAGCCGCGGAGTGAAGGCTGGTCACCCGCGCGCGCCTCGACTAGTGTCGCTCCGACAGATCATTGGAGGAGGCGGAATTGGCGTTTTCGGCTTGGCGCGGCATCGCCGGCATCATTCATCCCACGTTGCGTCCGGGCGCGCTCGAGGAATTCATCCGCCTGCTGCCCGAGGGCATCGGCGTGCTGCCGTTGTTCACCAACATCCGCCGCGGCACGCGCGACGAGTTCGCGACGGTCATGGGCGCCTACGAGACGCAGATCGCGCTGCTGGCGGAGCAGGGCTGCGACGCCATTCATCCCAACGGCGCCCCGCCCTTCATGGTGCATGGCCTGAAGGGCGAAGCCGAGCTGATCGCCGGCTGGGAGAGAAAATACAAGACGCCGATCTTCACCGCGGGGCAGAACCACATTTCGGCCCTGCGGGCGCTGAAGGTCAAAAGCATCGTCGGCGCGACGTATTTTCCGGGCGAAATCAACAACACCTTCGCGCAATATTTCCGCGACGCCGGCTTCGAGGTCCGTTGCATGGAGGGCATCGAGACGCCGTTCGACAAGGCGCAGGAACTGTCGGGCGAGCAGGTCTACGCCCACATCAAGAAGCACTTCCTGAAGCATGGCGGCGCCGACGCCATCTACATGCTTGGCTCGGGCTGGCGCACGCTGCACATCGTCGATCTGCTGGAGCGCGATCTCGGCGTGCCGGTTGTGCATCCCGTGCCGGCGCGCGTCTGGGAATTCCAGAAGCGGCTTCACGTCAACGAACCCCGCGCCGGATACGGGCGCCTGCTCGCCACCCTGCCGCCGTTGCCATAGGAGTTTTTCGTGCGCTCTGACAAATTCGCCGCGTTCGCCGCGGCTCTCGGCGGCTGCCTCGCGTTCGCGGGCGCCTGCGCCGCGCAGACTGTCGAGCAGTTCTACCACGGCAAGTCCGTCACCATGGTCGTGCCCACCTCCGCCGGCGGCAATTTCGACCTCAACGCGCGGCTCGTGGCGCGCCATCTCGGGCGCTTCATCCCGGGGCAGCCGAGCGTCGTCGTGCAGAACATGCCCGGCGCCGGCGGATTGCTCCTCGCCAACCAGTTCATGAACACGCGCGACCACGACGGCCTCACCATCGGCATCATGGAGCGCGGCACGCCGCAGATGACCTACGAGGGCGACGCCAACGCGCGCTTCGATCCGCTGAAATTCGTCTGGTTGGGCACGATTTCGTCCTACGCCAACGATTCCTACCTCATGCTCGTCAACGCCGACCATCCCGCGAAAACGGTCGAGGATTTGCGCAAGCCGGGAATCGTCGCGCGGCTGGGCGCCGACACGCCGGGATCGACGAACCTCACCTTCGCGATTCTGGCGCGCGACCTGTTGAAGCTGAACGTCAAGGTCGTGCGCGGCTACTCCGGCGCGGCGCAGATGTTCCTGGGCATGCAGAATGGCGAGCTCGACGGCCAGGTCGTGGGGCTCGGCTCGGTGCGCGGCGCCCAACCGGCCATGTGGAACGGCGGGAAAGTCCGTCCATTGCTGCAGTTCGGGCGGACGGAGCGCTTGCCGGAGTTGAAGGACGTGCCCATGGCCAAGGAGTTGCTGAGCGCGCCCGACGACCTCGCGCTGCTGCAATTCGCCGAACTCTCGTTCTTCATCGCGCTGCCGTTCCTCGCGCCGCCCGACGTGCCGGCCGACCGCGCGGCGGCGCTGCAAAAAGCCTTCATGGACATGACGAGAGACCCGGCTTTTCTCGACGACGCCCACAAGGCCAACTTCGAATTGAGCCCGACGGACGGCGCGGCGGTGCGCGGCGTCGTCGAAAAGATGGCCGCGACGCCGAAGGCGGTCATCGAGCGCTATGTGCGCATCGTGCGGTCGCTGAAGGATTGAGCGGCGCCTACTCCAGCGCTTCCATTCTGACGATCTCCGCGCCGTGGTTGTTGCCCGCCCACAGCGCCGGCGGGCGCGTGGAATTGTCCACGAACACCCGGCGGATGTTCGACGGGCGTGGCAGGAGGTATTCGACAGACGCGCCCGTCGCCGTGTCGAGCCGTAAAATCCGGTCGTTCGACATGTTGCCCGACCAGAGAAATCCCGCGCTGTCCTTGAAGGCGTCGTAGGGAAACGACCACGGCGTGGGGACGCGCCACTCCTCGAATTTCTCGCGCGCGATGTCGAACGAGCCGAGCCGGTCCGCCGCGAATTCCGCGAACCACAGCTTACTTCCGTCGTACATGACCCGGCGGGGATGCGAGTTGCGCGTCGGCGTCGGGTAGAATGTCGCGCGCAGGGTTTTCGCGTCGACGCGGCCAATGCTTTCGCCGCCGAAATCCATGAACCACAGGTTGTTGCCGGCGTCGGCGGCGAGCCCATAGGGCGTGTGCGCGGGGCCGGGCGGCGCGTTGGCGAAAGGGTCGATCAACTCGTATTTCCCCGTCGCGGCGTCGACGCGCATGATGGACTGTCTGGAGACTTCGTTTGTCCAGACCTTGCCATCGACGTTGGAGAACGCCGGCATGACCATCGATTGCTGGGTGTCGTCGGTCGCGAGCTCCGGGGGCACCGGAAACAGCTTGAATGTCTCCGTCTTTTTGTCGAAGCGCGCGAGCCCGCCCTGATACATCATCGACAGCCAGAGGCCGCCGCTGGCGTCGGGTTCGAGATCGAGCGAGCCGAGCGGCGCGTCGGGCTTCGGCGCTGGATACGAAAATTCCTTGACCGCGCCGTCGCGGGGATCGACGCGGCCCAGGGTTTGCTCGGCGGAATTCGAGTACCAGACGAAGCCGTCGTCGTCGCGGCTGACATCGTGCGGGCCGATGACGGCGCGTGGCAGGAAATATTCGGTGACGACGACGCGCGTCGCCGCGCCGCGCGGCCGCGGCAATGTCTTCAGCGGCCACGCCCAGTCGCCGCGCGAGCGGTTGATCGTGGCCAGGTAGGCGGCGAGATTTTGAAATTTCGCGTCGGGAATGTCGCGTGGCTTCGGCCGCCGCGGAATATCGTCGCTGCCGGACTCCGCGGCGTAATCGACCATGCGGCGAAGCGCGCCGACCCATTCGCCGGCGGTGTGCGTCGATTTCACGACGCGTTCAAGCGAGTGGCACGACGCGCAGGTCGCCAGCGCGCGCTTTTGCGAGTCGGTCCCCGGAACGCTCATAATCCATTCGGTGTTTGTGAGCTGGGAGGAGATGTCCGCCACGGCGGCGAGTTCGAGGCTGGCGGCGGCCGTGGTTCCGGCGGCCACGCGCGCGGTGGCGGCCGCGGCCACCCGATAGCCCGTCGCGCGAACGCTCAGCGCGTAGTCGCCGGACGGAAGCCGTTCGCGCGGAAACGCGAAACGGCCTGAACCATCCGTGACCACGCTTGTGGCGATCGTCGATCCCGTCGCGCGCGCTGTGACGAGCACGCCCTCCATCGGGCCTTCGGCGGCCGACGCCGCGACGCCCGTCAGCGCGGGAGGAGCGGTCCTGTCGATGGGGGCGTCGAAATTGGCTTGTTGCGCGCGCGCTTCGCGGGCCAGCCACGCCGGCGCCGAGGCGCTGAGCGCGAGGACGACAACCGCGAGCCGCGCCGGCCTACTGCTTCTCAACGAGGCACGTCACCGTGATGGGGTCGCGCGGTCCAGAGCCCGACGGGGACTTGGTGCGGGCGTAGAACTTGTAGCCGTCGCCGCTGCAGGAGAAATCGACGCCCTCGGGATCGACGCTCTTGTCGAAGCCCTTGACGTTGAAATGGCCCTGGTCGTCGGTGCGCAGAATGAGGCTCGAATTGAAGGCTTTCACGGCGATGGTGACCTTGGCGTCGCCGATTCCGCGGCCGCTGTCCTTGTCTTTCACGTCGCCGACATAGGGCGGGCCGGAATCGGAGTCGTCGTCGTCCATCGTGTCGAAGGAGCCGCCGCCGGCGCGCGCGCCGGTTGGCGCGAGCGCCGCGCCCGCGGCGAGAAGCGCGGCGAGAAAAAGGGCGTTCAGCCCGGGTTGACGCATGAAATTCCTCCGCCGGCGCGTGTCTCCGCGCGTCATTTGAACCTGAATCACGTCAGCTCGCTCGCGCGAGTATAACAATCGGCGTGAGCGGGACAACCCAGCCGCGACATGGACGCGTCGCGCGCGCTCAGCCGCCCCGGTTCGCGACGTTGGCCGCCGTCTGTCCATAAAGGTTTTTCAGCCGCTCCGCGTCGCTCGCCTGATGCGCTTGCAGCGGCTCGGCCCTGGCGTAGGCGCGCTTGGTCGCGGCCCGCGCTTCGATCGCCTTTACCCAGCGAAGGGCGTTGGGGAAAGCGGCGAGCACTTTTTCGTCGCGCTTCCACCCCGAGAATGTCCAGGGATAGCAGGCGAAATCGGCGATGGAGAGATCGCCGCAAAGGAATTCGCGGTCCGCGAGCCGGCGGTCGAGCACGCCGAAGAGGCGGTCGACCTCCTTTGTGTAGCGGTCGATGGCGTAGGGGATTTTCTCCGGCGCGTTGTGGGTGAAATGGCCCTTCTGGCCGGCCATCGGCCCAAGGCCGCCGACCTGCCAGAAAACCCATTGCAGCACATCGGCGCGGCCGCGCGGGTCGCTCGGCAGAAACCGGCCGCATTTGTCGGCGAGATAGATCAGGATCGCGCCGGATTCGAAAACCGAAATCGGCGCGCCGCCATCCGCCGGCGCGCGATCGACGATGGCGGGCATCCGGTTGTTCGGCGAAATCGCCAGAAACTCCGGCTTGAACTGATCGCCCTTGCCGATGTTCACCGGCTTGATTTCGTAGGGAAGCGCCATTTCCTCGAGCGCCCAGGTGATCTTGTGCCCGTTGGACGTGGGCCAGTAATAAAGCTCGATCATCGCGTCCTCCTCAGCCGACCGCGCGCGGCGACTTGCGCGCCAGTCCATCGAACAAATCGAGCATGCGCTCGCGCCACGCGTGGACGGGATCCTCGGCGGCGATCAATTCCACGGCGGAGACGCCGCGCGCCCACATGAAGACGCCGAACAGGCAATAATCCGCGAAGGCGGGGCGGCGGCCGTTGACGAAGGGCTGCTCCTTCAACAGCGCGCGGACGGGCGACAGCGCGACGCCCAGTTGCGCCGCCGCGGCCTCGGGCGCGATCTGGAATTGTTCGAGCTTCATTCCGAGCCGCTTCTCGCGGGACTCGCGGAAATAGGGCTGGTCGCCCGGCGCGATCGCTTTGAAGAGGTCGCCGACGACGCCTTTGAGCATGGGCGTCGCCAACACGTTCTGCGCGTAGTGGCGCGTGAGGCTCGCCAGCGCGCGTCCCTGTTCGCCCTCGATCAGCGCGGGCCGGTCGGGATACGTCTTGTCGAGATACTCGGCGATGGCCCAGGAATCGTGGACGACCGTGTCGCCGTCGCGAAGCACCGGCACGAGGCCCTGGCCCGAGAAGGCGATCGCGTCCTTCTCGGTGAATCGCCACGGGATCGTCTCGACGTCGAGACCCATGTGCGCCAGCGCCATTCTGACGCGCCAGCAATAGGGGCTGAAACGCACCGCCGGATCGGCGCCGGCGAGATCGTGCATCGCGATGCTCAACGGCCCGCTCCGTCCACAAGCGACGGCTCGCGCGAGCCCAGGTGTATGGCGTCGCCGCTGTCGAGCGCGGCCTGAATCCGCGCGACGAGTTCGCGCGCGGAGTCAGCCGACAATTCAACGGCCACGCGCTCGTGGCTGCGGGAATCGACGAAGTCGATGTTGAGCGCGTGGTCGAGCGGCACATGCGTGGGATGGTCGTAATAGACGACGGCGGTGTCCACCGACATCCATCCCCTGCGTCCCTTCGCGCTCCCCATGATCGCTGATTTTTCGGTGATGTAGGAGCACATGGAAGGCCTCAGCCGATGTTCTTGTTGAGGAAGGCGAAGACCTTGCCCCAGGCGTCCATCGCCTGTTCGGGCCGGTAGCTCGGCCGGCTCCAGTCGAAGAACGCGTGGCCCGCGCCGTCGTAGCGGTGGAACTCGTGGCGCTTGCCGAGCCCCTTCAAAATTTCCTCGGTCTTGTTGACCTGCTCGACGTCCGGCTCCTTGTCGTCGTTGCCGAATATGCCGAGGATCGGGCAATTCAAATCCTTGGCGAAATCGATGGGCGCCGTCGGCTGTTTGGCGGTAAGCGCGGCCTTGTCCTTGACCATCACGCGGCCGCCCCAGCAATCGACGGCGGCGTTGACATCCTTCAGACGGCAGGCCGCGAGGAAGGTCTGGCGGCCACCCGAGCAGTAGCCCATGACCGCGACCTTGCCGTTGGCGTTGGGCTGCGCGCGCAGGTAAGCCATCGAGCCCGAGACGTCGCCGAGCAGTTGCTCGTCGGAAACACCGCCTTCGGCGCGGGCGCGGGCGCCGATGTCGTCGGCGTCGCCTTCGCCATACGCCGCGTACAGGTTGGGCGTGATCGCCGCGAAGCCGTGATGCGCGAGGCGGCGGACGGTCTCGACGCAGACCTCGTTCCAGCCGGGGACGTGGTGAATGAAGACAACGCCCGGGAACGGGCCGTCGCCTTCGGGCCGGGCGAAATAAGCGTTCTTCTCGACGCCGTCATGACCCTTGTACTTGATTTCCTTGCCCACAAGACCGCGATACATGCGCCTGCTCCTCCACGGGATTGGCCGCGTTCGCGGCTCGGGCGCAGTATAGCCGCCGGCGCGGATTTATGAAGCCCCTAAACGCCTTCGCGAAAGACCGCGCCCGTCAGCGGCTCTGCGCCAGGATCGATTGCAGCCGGTCCGTCACGCTGGCGGGCGTCGACATCAGTTTGTCGTCGAATTCAGCCAGCGCCGCGCCCTCCATGGGCCCGTCGACGGCGAGGCGCGCGTCGGACGCGAGTTTGACGAAAGCGGGGTCGCGCACGGTCTCCATGAACGCCGCGCGCAGAATCGCGAGCCGTTCGCGCGGAACCTCGGGCGGCGCGAAATAGGGACGCGCGGCCTCCTGCCTGCCAAGCATGAACAACAGCGCCGCCTTGTCCTCGGCGGTCCTGGCCTGTTCCATCAGCATCGGCGCGTCGCCGATCTCCGCCGAGCGCGTCAACCCATGCTGGGCGATGACGCGGAAGACGCCATCGCGCACGAGGTTCGACTGCTTGAGCTCGCTCCAACTCACCGAGAAGGTGCCGTCCACCTCGCCGCGCTGCATGGCGAGGCGCACCTCGACCGGATCCTTGTAGCCCGCGACAATTCGGAATTTCGTGCCAAACAAGGCGTTGACAACGACGGGAAGGTCGACGCCGAGCGAGCCGGCGCTGGGGCCGCCCATGGAGACGCTTTTCGTCTTGGCCTCCTCCAGCGTGGCGATCGGAACATCCTTGCCAACGACCGCGACGTAGGGGTCTTTTGTCACGCTGCCGATCCACGAGAATTTGCGCTCGTCGAATTTCGCCAGGTCGGGCGCGATCAGCGACATCGTCAACACCGCGTTGTGCGTGCCGGCGAACACGGTGCCGTCGCGCGCCGCGATGTTGTTGACGTAATTGGCGGCGCGCAGGCCTCCGCCGCCAGGCATGTTCTGCGCGACGATAATGGGATGGCCGGGAATATGCGCGGGCATGAATTGCGCGAGCAGGCGGGCGTAGGCGTCGTAGACCGTGCCCGGCTCGGTGCTGACGACCAGGGTCACCTGCTTGCCGCGGTAAAAGTCCGCCTCCTGCGCGCGGCATGGAAGCGTCGCCGCGACGACGCAGAACAGGACGACGGCGGCGCGCGTCCGAAGCGTGATGGACGCTCGAAGCCCGATGGACATGGGCGATGCCACGTTCGCTGTCCCCGTTTGTTGTTCCCCACGGCGGAAGAAGGCGGCGCGCCCCCGCTACGGCTTCAACTTCAACAGCCGGTCCGCGTTGCCGTGCGCGATCTTCGCCCGGTCCGCGGGCCCCAGTTCGAGCCGGTCGAAGAATGTCCGCGCCGCGCCGTTGTCGCTGTAGGGATAATCCACCGAAAACATGACGCGGTCGGCGCCGAAGGTCTGCAACAGCGCGAGGAACGAGGGGTGGCTGAAGAAGCCGCTCGTCGTCACATGCACCTGGGAGAGCAGGATTTCGCGCACCGTCCGCTTGAGGATCGGCTGCGTCGCGCGGTTGAACACGTCGTCGAAGCGGTCGAGCATCACCTGCAATCCTTCGCCGAGATGGCCAATGACGATTTGCAGCTTGGGGTGCCGGTCGAGCGCGCCCGACAGCGCGAGCCGCAGCACATGCACCGCGCATTCGGAGTGCCAACCCCAGCCGGCCTGCGCCAGCATCCCCGACAGGGGGCCGCTTAAGCCGCCGTAGTAGGCCTCGCGCACGGCTTGCGGCGGAATGCCGGGATGGATGTAGATGGGAACGTCGAGGGCCTCGGCCTTCGCCAGGACCGGCTCAAAGCGCGCGTCGTCGAGGAATTTGCCGTCCACCGTCCCGTTGACCATGAAGCCGTGGAAGCCGAGTTTCGTCACCGCCCGCTCCAACTCTTCGGCGGCGGCGTCGGGCGCCGCGAGCGGCAAATGCGCGAAGCCCGCGTAGCGCTTGGGATGCTTGGCGATGTGGCCGGCGAGCGCGTCGTTCATCTCGCGCGCGTAGGCGACGCCCTCGGCGCCGGGCAAAAGATCGGCGCCGGGGCCGGACATCGACAGCACCTGCGTGGAAATGCCGGCGTCGTCCAAGTCCTTCAGGCGGCTGTCGCCGAAGTCCACCAGCTTGGCGTCGATCGCGGGGCGCATCGACGGGCCACCGGGCGCGGGATAGCCGCGGCGCATGGCGGCTTCCGCGGGCACCCGCTTCGCCAGCCCGGGCATGGTGAAATGTTCTTCGAGCGCGACGAGCCGCATGTTTCACTCCGGATGTGGATGTGGCGCTTGCGCGCCGTTGTTGTCCGCGCCAGCAAAGCACGGACGCGCCGACCGCGCCAGTGGCGCCGGCGCGGCGATCGGTCACGCGACGCGGGAATTGCCCGAGGCCTCGGCGCGCTCACGCATGGTTGTGCGGCGCATGTCGCGCTTGAACACGCGGTCGTCGAAGGGCGTCGCGCGGTGCATCGTGGCGAGATTGTCCCAGATCAACACGTCGCCGAGGCGCCACTGGTGCGCGAAGACGAAGCGCGGCCGCGTCGCGAACGCCATCAACTCCTCGATCAGCCCGCGCGCCTCGTCCGGCGGCCAGCCGTCGATGGCGAAGGCGTGCGAGGCGATGTAGAGCGACTTGCGGCCCGAGGGCTCGTGCAAGTGAACCATCCTGTGTTTCGCCGGCGGGTTTTTCGCGCGCTCGGCCTCTGTGGGCTCCGGACCGCCGCCAAGCACGCGGCTGTGCCAAAACGAATGCGAAACGACGAGGTCTTCGAGACCGGCCTTGCGGCTTTCGGGCAACGCGTCCCAGACCTCGCGCATGTCGATGAACTGCGTGTCCGCGTCCGACGGCGGCACAGCGTGGCCGACCAGCGCCGAGAAGGTCGCGCGGTTGTCGTAGAAGCTCATGTCGGTGTGCCACAGGCGGTTGGCGCGCTTGTAGGCGAGGCGGCGGTCGTCGTCGGCGTAGATCTCGCCGAGTTCGTCCATGTTGCCCTGGTCGATGATTTCGGGACGCGGCACGCGTCCGTTCGGGCCGCTGAGCTGCGCGCCGGCGCCGCGCTCCATCGGCCCGAGAAGGCCGCTGAACGCGATGTGCTGTTCGTCTGTCGGCGGGGTATCGTGGCCGATGACGCACACCGCGTGTTCGGCCAGGGCCGCCCTGATTTCGCCAACTGTCGCGGCGTCCATCGGCGCGCGGATGTCGACGCCTTTTATGCGCGCGCCGTGGCCGGGCGTCATCGGTTCGAGGGCGATGGTCATGGCGTTTTCTCCCTGTTTGTCGCGCGCGCGGCGGCGATGGCGCGGAAAATCCGCGCCGGCGTCGCGGGCATCGCGATGTCGCTCACGCCCAGGGGCCGCAACGCGTCGAGGATGGCGTTGACGATGGCCGCGGGGCTGGCGACGATGCCGGTTTCGCCGACGCCTTTGATCCCGAGGATGTTGGTCGTCGCCGGATAGTTCTTGAACGAAACGTCGAACGGAGGGAAGTCGGCCGCGCGCGGCATGGCGTAGTCCATGAAGCTGCCGCTCAGCAATTGCCCGTCGCCGGCGTAGACGATTTCCTCCATCAGCGCGGAGCCGACGCCTTGCGCCAACCCGCCATGCGCCTGGCCTTCGCAGATCATCGGATTGACGACGACGCCGATATCGTCGACCGCGGTGTAGCGCGCCAGGCGCGTTTCCCCGGTTTCGGGATCGACCTCGACTTCGCAAGCGTGGCAGCCGTTGGGATAGTTCGGCGGGTTCGATCCGTAGACGCCGACGCCGTCGAGGCCGAGTTCCACGCCCGGCGGCGGCGCGAACGAATAGCAGGCCGCGGCGATCTCGCGCCACGAAACCGACCCGTTCGCTCCCGCGCGGCGGAAGACGCCGTTGTCGAAGGCGATGTTCTTCGGCTTGTCCTGCAACAAAAACGCGGCGGCGCGCTTCGCCTTGTCGAGCACGGCGTCCGCGGCCAGCGCCAGCGCGCAGCCGCCGACGAGCGAACTGCGCGCGGCGTAGGTGCCGCGGCCGAAGCTCACGCGGTCCGTGTCGCCCTGAACGAAGCGGATCGCCTCCATTGGTAGCGCGAGCCGGTCGGCGACGATCTGCGCCCACGCGGTCGCGTGGCCCTGGCCGTGCGAATGGGTGCCGGCCACGATTGTCGCGCCGGCCTCCGAGTCGATGCGGATTTCCATGCGCTCGTTGCCGACGCCGCCAGACTCGATATAGGGCGCGAGCGAGCGCCCCAGCAGTTTTCCGCGCGCGCCGGCGTCCTCGCGGCGCGCGGCGAAGCCATCCCAATCGGCGCGGGAAAGACAGGCCTCCAGCACGGCCGGGAAATCGCCGCTGTCGTAGCAGGCGCCGGTCGCGGACGTGTAGGGCATCTCCGCCGCTGTCGGGAGGTTGCGGCGGCGGATTTCGGCTCCGTCAAGTCCGCACGCCGCCGACGCGCGGTCGAGCAGGCGCTCGATCAGAAGGTTCGCCTCGGGCCGGCCGGCGCCGCGGTAGACGCCTACGGGCGCGGTGTTGGCGAAGACCGCGCGGCCTTCGCCGCAAACAACCGGAATTCGATAAAGGCTTGGCGACAACCTCAGCGCGGTGCGCGCCGGCGACGCGCCCGCGGAGACGAAATAGGCGCCGAGCGAATGCCGCGCGGCGACGCGCAGCGCGAGAATCCGGCCGCCGGCGTCGAGCGCCAGTTCGCCTTTCGCCGCATGGTCGCGGCCAGCGTAGTCGGTCATCAGGGCGTCGGCGCGCGCGCATGTCCAGCGCACGGGACGCCGGCATTCGCGCGCCGCCCACGCGACAAGCGCGTCCTCGGGATAAGCGCTGGTCTTGGCGCCGAATCCGCCGCCGACATCGGGCGAGATCACCCGCATCGACGCCTCGGGCAGGCGCATCACGATCGCCGCCACCATGCGGCGAACGGCGTGCGGATTTTGCGACGTGGTCCACAGCGTCAGCCTGTCCTCGCCCGCGTCGTGGAGGGCGGCGCAGGCGCGCGGCTCCATCGGCGCGGCGGCGACACGCCGGCTCGCCACGTCGGCGGAGACGACATGCGCGGCGCGCGCGAACACCGCGTCCGCCGCGATTGCGTCGCCGGTCCTGAGCGTGAAGCTGGTGTTCGCCGCGCAATCCGCCCAGACGCGCGGGCCATTGTCCGCGTCGGCGATTGAAACCACGGCGGGCAGGGGTTCGTATTCGACGCGCACGAGTCCGGCCGCTTCGTGGGCCGCGGCGGACGTTTCGGCGACGACAAAGGCGACGCGGTCGCCGACGAAGCGGGCGACATCGCGCGCGAGAATGGGCCAGCCGGTTTTGTACGACGGCGGACCGCCCCAATCCTCGGGATAGGCGAAGGCGATCATGTCGCCAAAGCCCGCGCGGGCCACGTCCCCGCCCGTGAAAACGCGGACGACGCCGGAAACCGCGAGCGCGTCCGACGCGTCGATATTTACGATGCGCGCGTGCGCGTGAGGGGAATAGACGAGAGCGCCATGCGCCTGATTGGCGAACACGACATCGTCGACATATCGCCCGCGGCCCGTCAGAAAGCGCGCGTCCTCGACGCGGCGGATGGGCGCGCCCATGGTTCGCGCGCGGTCGGAAGCCACCGCCTCAGCCCGCCACAACGGGCAGCAGCAGATAGGATTCGCGCCCCGGCCCGGTGTGGATCGCGTGCTTGCCGCCATAGACCGCGGCGGGCCTGTCGGCCTCGCTCTCGTGGGTGAAAAACCCCGAGCCCTTGAACGGGCCAGGCGTGTCCGGGCGCTCGAAATCCTTGCCCTGCAACACGAGTTCGACGCGCGAACCCTTCGGCAAAAACACGCTCGTCGGCCAAATCTCGAGATCGACCGCGTAGATCTCGCCCGGGACCATGGGCTGGTGTTCGTCGTGCGTGTGGACCGGCCTGTGTTCCGTCGTCTTCGCGGCGTCGAGCTTGCGGTGCGACACGCGCAGCCAGCCCTGCGACACCGGGCATTTTGGCTCGATCGCGCTGAAGAAGACGATTTCCCGGCCCGAGGGATCGTAGGCGCGCAGCGTGGCGAAAAGGTCCATGTCCACCGTGTCCGACGACACGTTCACGCGCAGTTTCACGGGCCCGGCGAGGCATGTGTCCGCGGCGAGGGCCGCGGCCGCGAAGGTGGCGCCTTCGGTCAACGCGGGATAGGCGGTTGTCGCGGCGTTCGCGGGGGCGGCCTCGCCGAGCGTCTTCGCGCCGGCGTCGAGATTGAGCTTGCGCCACGCGGTGTTCTTCAGCGGCCATTGGGTGTCGACGATCAGGCGCTCGACGCCGTCGCCGGGCGAGCGGACTTCGACGGTGACGCGCGGCTCCGCCTCCCAGCCATTGTCGATGTTCTTCAGATAGCGGTCGAAAAACTTCCGCTGCGTCGCCACGTTGTCGGGATGCCAGAACGTCGCGAAATAGGAGCCGGACTGGATCTTGAGCCATTTTTCGCGCGAGGAAATATCGAGAAATCCGCCGATGGTGCCACGCAAATGCAGCGCCAGGCCGCCCCAGTTGGCGACGACGAGCGCGGGGATTTCAATGCGCGAGAGGTCCGGGCAGCGGGCGCGATACCAGTCGTCGAGCAGGGGATGCGCCAGCACGTCGGCCATGTAGTCCGCGCGGTTGGCGGCGAGCTCGGCGCGCGAAACGCTCGCGGGGCCGGTGTTGCGCTCCCCGGTGTCGATGTCGAGCAGCGGCGTTTCGGCGTTGCCGTGCTGGTTGCGCAGCACGCTGCGCGGCCACCAGCTATTCAGAAATCCGGCGGAGAAGATGCCGTCTTGCCGCGTGCGGTCGCGGTAGAAGTCGTGCGTGCCCTGCCACGGAATCATGGCCGCCAGATGCGGCGGCCTCAGCGCCGCGACGCTCCATTGGCCCGCCGCGTAGTAGGAAATGCCGAGCAACCCGACCTTGCCGTTGCACCATGGCTGCGCCGCCGCCCATTCGATGGCGTCGTACAAGTCGCGCGATTCGGACGGCGAGTTCACGTCGAGATAGCCGGGCGACTTTCCCGAGCCGCGCGAGTCGATTTTAACCACCGCGTAGCCGCGCGGAACCCAGGCCTCCGGGTCGGGCGTCTCGAACACGAGGTGTTTGCACGAGGATTCCGCGAGGATGGCCGGATGTTTTTCGTTGATATGCTCCCACGCGGCCGGCATGAACTGGCTGACGTGGACATCCTTGCCATAGGGCCCGAGCGTGAGAATGGCGGGATATTCGCCTTCTTTTTCCGGGCGAAAAACATTGGCGCGCAGATGGTCGCCGACGCGCGTGGGCACGAGAACGTCCTTCTCGCGGATCATCGGCTTTGTCGCCGTCATGGTTCGCTTCCCGTCCTAGTAGGGTTGTGAATCGATCAGCACGAAGGCGATTCGGCAGATGTCCGGCCCGTGGTTGATCCAGGCGTGGTTCGTGGCTTGTTGCACCACCACGTCGCCGGCCTTCAAGGTCACCGTTTCGCCGTCGAGCATCATGTCGATTTGCCCCGACATGATCAACGCGTAGTCGATGGTCTCCGTCGCGTGCATTTGCGGGTGGCGCGGCGGACGGCGCTTTCCCGAGCCGTCGCGCAGGCCCATTTGCGCGGCGAAATCGCCGTGGCCGCCGCCCGCGTCGGGCGGCGTCGGCGGAAAATCGACAATGCGGAATATCGAGCCGCCGGGCGCCGGCGCGAGGCCGCGCCTGGGCGAGGAAGCGTCGGCGTTGACATGGATGTTGTCCGGCGCCTGGCCGGTGGTCCAGACCCAATGCGCCGAAATGCCCGTGTCGGGCCGCGTCACCCGGTTCGGCGTCAGGTCGTCGAACAGCACGACCGCTTGGCCGTCCGGCGCGTGGCCGGTGACGACGCGGCGAAGCGGCGGCGGGTTCTGGGGCATCGCGGTCTCCTCCCTGATCTCCGATCAGTTTGGCATGGACCGCGCGCGGCTTCAATTTGGCGTTTCAGCGAAGGGCGAGGGAACCGTCGTCGCCTTTGATTTCAAACAGGATCGTCGTTCGCCCGATCTCGCCGAATTCCCCCGTCGCCGTCACGTCGACGCTGTGCGGCCCGGGCGCGAGTTCGGCGGGAAGCGGCGCGGCCCAGACATGCGGCGACTTCACCGCCGCGACCCAGGGCTTGATGACGTTCGCGTTGCGCGCGTAAACATCGGCGACGAAGGGATCAACGCGGTAGTCGCGCGCCATCGCGACGGGCGCGCCGCCGTTGATCCGGTAGCTCACATTGGCTCGCGGGCCGCCGTCGAAAGCGTTGACCACGAGCTCGGTTCGCGCCGCCTGCCGACGCGTCAGCTTCGCCTCCATGAGCCGCGCCGGGCCGTCCGCGCCAGGGTCTTGGCGCTCCGCCAGCGCGGCGCGGAGGAGCGGACTGCGGGAAGCCCGCGTGGGGTGGAAGCGGGCTTGGCATGTGGCGCCGTCCACGTCGAGAATGTAGTAGCCGCTCGGCGCGCCGTCGCAGCAGTCGGCGATGGCGACGCCGTCGCTGTCGTAGGGGCCGCTCCACCACGAACCGGACACGGTGGCGAGCACCTGATGGCGGTGCGCGCGCGAGGCAGGGGCGTCATCGCTCGGCAGGATATAGCGATGCTCGGCCATGTGCGTGTGGCCGGAAAAGCTGACGCAGGGGCGCTCGCCGACGATGGCGAGCAGCTCGGCGGTGTCCTGCGTCGCCACCTCGCGGCCGTCGTCGGTCCAGGTCGACTTCAGGGGAATGTGCGTGGCGATGATCACAAGCCTGTCCTTCGGCGTGTGGCGCAGGACATTCTCGACAAAGCGCAATTGCCCGGGCGAGATCGCGTCGTGATAATCGCCCTGCGATCCCGGCTTCGACGCGTCGGCGCCGTGATAGACGACGTTGTCGAGCACGATGAAGAGGGCGCCGCCCCGCTCGAACGCGTAATGCGTCGGTCCGAACGTTCGCTTGAAGGTTTCGCGGGCGAAGGAATCGTCCTTCGCCTCGTAGTTGAGGTCGTGGTTGCCGATGGCCACGCGCCACGGGATTCCGATCTGGCCGATCAGCGCGTTTATCCTCGGGTACAGCGAGAGATTGTCGCCCGTGATGTCGCCGAGCGTCAGTCCAAAGGCGGCGTCGACGCCGGCGAGGGCGGCGACAACGCCGTCGCGGATGAAATCGACCTCGGCGTCGGTTTCCGGCTGCGGGTCGGCGAACAGGATGGCGCGGAATTTCGACGGCTCTTCGCGGCGGGCGAGATGGAAATCGACCGAGGCGGGCAGCGGGCCTGTGGGATCGACGCCGGGGCCCGAAAGACCGAGCGACGCGGGCGTGCCGCCGGGCTGGTGAATGTGGAAAAAGCGCTCAAGATTGGTGCCGGGTTCGACGGGAACGGCGTAGCCCGAGGGCTTGATGACGGAGATGATCGCGTCGCCTTCGATGGGAAGCGTGTAGCGTCCGTCGGCGTCGGTCGCCACAACGTCGCGGCCATTGGTGACGAGAACGCCCGCGAGCCCAACGCGCGCGTCGCCCTCGCCCGCGCTCACCACGCCGGCCGCGGCCGCCGCGGCGGCGCGCGCTGGCGACAGCGCCACCGTGGCGGCGGCCGCCGCGCCTTGAATGAAGTCGCGACGGGTCGCAAATCTTGAAAACCGCATCGACACGCTCCGTGCTTCGACGCGGTGAATGACCGATTCGGGCGACGTTCGTGTGAATCGGCGATGACGGTTTTGCTAAAGCGGCGCGTCGCGCTTCGGAGTTGCGGTCTTTCCGACGTATAAGCCGGTTAAGCTCGAAGCGGGCGCGACGGCGCGTTCCGACGCGGGACACGGTCATGACAAGGATTTTCGCGTTTTGGCTTTCCGCGGCGCTCGCGTGCGTGGGCGCGTCCGGCGCGCGCGCGGCGGACGCCGACTACTGGCAATGGACGCAGTATGTCCCGGGCGGTCTGGAAGCGCGTGTGGCGACGACGCGGGCGGAGTGCCCGACACTGTCGCTCGACGGCGTCGACATGGCGATGACGACGCGCTCCGCGCCCGGCGGGAATTACCCCGTGCGGGTTTGCGCCGCGCCCATCGCCGCCGGCGCGAAGCGCGCCGCGATCAACAACGCTCCGTTGCCGCTGCCGGTCGCGCATCCCAACCGGATTTTGATTGTCGGCGACACCGGCTGCCGTCTGAAGGGAACTCAAATCCAAGCCTGCAACGACCTCTCCGAATGGCCGTTTCGCCTCGGCGCGGACATGAGCGGGGCGTTCAAGCCGGATCTCGTTCTGCACGTCGGCGATTTCCATTATCGCGAAAGCGCTTGCCCGCTCGGCAACTACGCCTGCGGCGGCACGCCCTTCGGCGACACGTGGGATGTCTGGCGCGCCGATTTCTTTTCGCCGGGGGATTCCCTGCCGCGCGCCGCGCCGTGGGTTTTCACGCGCGGCAACCACGAGGAATGCGACCGCGGCGGCAAAGGCTGGGCGCGGACGCTCGACCCCTATCCGTTCGACGCGGCGAGCGGCGCCGATGGCTGTCTTGGCCTGGCCAAACCCTACACAGTCGATATTGGCGGCCTCACGATCGAAGTGATGGATGTCTCGACCGCGGACGAGCGGGTCAATCCGACGCAAGTCGCGTGGTTCAAGAGCCAGTTCGCCATGCCTCGGGAAATTCCTGGCCCGGTGTGGCAGATGTTCCATCGCCCCATCTGGGCGGCCGACGCGCCGTTGAGAACGGACAACCGCGGCGACAACAAGACCCTCGCGGCCGCCGCGCGCGACGCCGTTCCCGCCAATGTGCAGGCGTTTGTCTCCGGCCACCATCACACGTTCGAGGTCTTGGGCTACGAACAAGACCTGCCGATCCAGATCGTCTCGGGCCACGGCGGCGACGACCTTTCGCCCTTCGCGCCGAGGGAAGTGAAGGGCATCGACATCGACGGGGTGCGGGTGAGGGAAGGCATTGGCCGCCCGCGCGTGTTCGGCTTTTCCATGATTGAACGCGCGGCGGACGACAATTCCGGCCTGCGCTGGACGCTCACCGGCTACGACACGCATGGACGCCCGATCGGCGTCTGCCGGATGAACGGCCGGGCGCTCTCCTGCGACTAGTTGTTTCGGACGGAGCCCGCTTTATGGGGGAGGGCGAAGCGTCTCCAACCCCGACCGCCCGACGACTCGCGCGCGTTCAGTTGGACGCCATGCCAAGTGAAATCGTTGCTCAACCAGGCGGCGCACCAGAGCGCCGGCATCAAGACATCGCGGAGCACGGACGCCACCATGGCGCGGGCCGACAGGGGCCAGCCGGCGGCGGCGGCGAGCAGCGCCTCGCCGCCATACCAGGCGACAAAAACGGCGGCCACGGAAGCGGCCGGCGAGACGCCACAGCCATCCGCCGCGACGCCGAGCGCCAACGCGGCGGGCACAAAGCCAACAACGATCTCGGGCGCGTAGAGCCAGGGAAACGTCGCGCGCCGCAGCCGCGCCCAGCGCACTTGCCGCGACCAGACGCCGCGCGCGTCGCGCGTTCCCAGCGGCTGGGGAAACGGCGGCGAAACCAGCCGCGCCTTGAGGCCGCGCGCCCGCACGACGCGCGTCAAGGCGGCGTCTTCGGCGGGCTGGGTGGCGAGGGCCGCCAGGCCCCGCGCGCCGAGCAGTTCGCGTCGCAGGAACAGCGTTTTGCCCTGACAGAAGCCGACGCCGAGCGTGTCGATCGCGTATTGCCAGCGCGCCTCGAACGTATTGAGGAAAGCGCATTCCAACTCGGCCCAAAACCCCTCCGGTCGCGTCCCCACCGGAGGCGCCGAAACGGCCCCGGTTCCGGGTTTCCACGCGGCCAGCAGCCGCTGGAGATAGTCGGGGGGCACGAGCAGGTTGCTGTCGGCGAAACATATCCAGTCGTATTTGGCTCCGCGCCAGCCCTTGGCCATGTTGTTTAGCTTGGGATTCGCGCCGACGCGGTCCGCGCCAATCAGCAGGCGCGCGTCCACGCCGGGATGGGCGCGCAACGCCGCCTCGACAAGCGGGATGACGGGGTCGTCGCCGTCGGCGACGCAAAACAGAACTTCATGCGCGGGATAATCGAGGCTGAGAGACGCCGCGAGCGTCGCGCGTGAATGGCTCTCGACGCCGCGCAGGGGCCGCACCAGCGTTATGCCGGGCGCCGCGGCCGGCGGCGCCATGGCTTCGCCGCCGCGTCGGCACCGCCAACCCGCGAGCGCCAAACTGACGAAGTGTCCGGCGACAAGAACGGCGGCGAGAAGGGCGGCGCAATCGGTTGTTGTCATAATCGATCCCTAACGGCGGCGCATGTCACCGGGATGACGGCGGAAGCCGGATCGTCACATCGCCGGCGGCGTCACATTAGTTTGACGGGAATCAGGCACATGGCGGTCGGCGACCCGATGAAGGATATTCGCATTGCTCGATCCGCCCCCGAAAATCCGGCTCAAGACCCTCTTCGTTTCCGACCTGCATCTGGGCACGCGGGGATGCCAGGCGGAGGCGTTTCTTGAATTCCTGAAGCACTACGACGCGGAGGCCCTTTATCTGATTGGCGACATCGTCGACGCGTGGCGACTCAAGGCCAGTTGGCATTGGCCCCAGGCGCATAACGTCGTCGTGCAGAAATTGTTGCGCAAGGCGCGCAAGGGAACGCGCGTCGTCTATATCCCCGGCAACCACGACGAGTTTCTGCGCGACTACGTTGGCGACGATTTTGGCGGCGTGGAAATCGTCGAGGAGGCCGTTATCGACCTTGTGGACGGCCGCCGGGCGCTTTTGCTCCACGGCGACAAATTCGACACGGTGGTGCGCAACATGAAGTGGCTCGCCCACCTGGGCGATTGGGCCTACGATCTCGCGCTGTTTCTCAACCGCTATCTCAACATGGCGCGGCGGCGCCTCGGCATGACCTATTGGTCGTTCTCCGCCGCCGCGAAAGCCAAGGTCAAGCAGGCTGTGAATTTCATCGGCGCCTTCGAGCAGGCGGTCGTCGCGGACGCCGAGAAGCAAGGCGCCCAGGTCGTGATCTGCGGGCACATCCATCACGCGGCGTCGCGGCGCCTGGGGCCGATCCACTATATGAACTGCGGCGACTGGGTGGAGTCCCGCACGGCGATCGGCGAACACCTCGATGGGCGAATGGAACTGATTCGTTGGGACGATGTCGTCGCTGAAGCGGCGGCGGAGCCTGCGGCCGTGGTCTCCGTGCCCCAGTCGCTTCAGCCGGCGGCCTGAAGCGTTTCCAGCGCGCCACGCCATCCCAGAGCCCGCGACACGTTGGCGACAAAATCACGCGCGCTCGCCGTCATCGAATGCCGTGTGGCGTAGGCGCGGCATTTTTCGCGCGGGATGTCGAGGGCGGCGAGCGCGGCGCGTCGAAGATCCATGTCCATGACGCCGCAGCCAGAGGCGCCGAGAATTTGAACCGGGCCCGTCACGGGAAACGCGGCGACGGGAACGCCCGCGGCCAGCGCCTCCAACATCACCAGCCCGAACGTGTCGGTGAGGCTGGGGAACACAAACACGTCCGCCCGCGCGTAGGCTTCGATCAAGGCCGCGCCGTCAAGCCGGCCTTCGAACCGCGCTTCCGGAAACCGGCTTTGCAATTGCGCGCGGGCGGGACCGTCGCCAACAACGACCTTGGTGCCGGGCAAATCGAGCGACAGGAACGCCGCGATGTTTTTTTCGACCGCCACGCGGCCGACATAGAGAAACACCGGTCCCGCCACTGGCGAAGGCCGGCGCTCGGCCGCCAGAAAGTCGCGCAGGAGAATGCCGCGGCGCCACACCACGAGATTGCCGAAGCCGCGCGATTCCAGTTCCTTCTTGAGCGTCGTTGTCGAAACCATGGTGGCGGCCGCGGCGCCGTGAAAGCGGCGCAGCGCCGCGTAGCTCCACGAAAGCGGAATGGGCCAGCGCGCCCTCAAATATTCGGGGAAGCGCGTGTGATAGCAGCTTGTGAACGGGCGCCCGACGCGCAGACAGTGCCGCCGCGCGAGAAAACCGAGCGGCCCTTCGGTGGCGATGTGCACCGCGTCCGGATCAATCCGCTCGATGTCGCGGGCGACGCGGTTCGGCGACGCCAGCGCCAGCCGCAGCCCCGGATAAGACGGCGCGGGAACCGACCAATGCCCTTCCGGCGTCAAAGCGATGAATTCCACGCCGACGCGGGGCGCTTCCTCCACCAGCCATTGCAGCGTTCGCGCGACGCCGTTGGCTTGCGGACGCCAGGCGTCGGTCACGATCAGGATGCGCGGCGGCGCGCGCCAAGCAAGCGACGAATTCATCTGGCCCGCCTCCCGTCATGGCCGCGGCGTCTCCGCGACCGCGAGAATCGAATAGCCGCCGTAGGCCCGCTCAACGCGGCACGCCATGTTGTGGCGCGCGGCGAGCATCGACATTTGCGCTTCGAGCTCGGCGCGCGGAGCGACGGAAAAAGCGTTCAGCCACGCGCGCATGCCCGCGCCAAACCATCGCGGCAGTCCGTCGAATTCGCCGAAATCGACGACGTGAAGGGAGCCGCCCGGAGCCACAAGCTCGAACGCGCGGCCCAGCGCCGAGCGCCATGGCGGGATCATCGACAGCGCGTAGGAAAGAAAAACCCGGTCGAACGAACGCTCGCCAAACAGCGGCTCGGGATCGAAGTTCGCCGCGTCGCCCTGCGCGACGCAAACCCGCTCGTCCAGGCCCAACGCGTCGATCGTCCGGCGCGCCGTCGCCAGCATTTGCTCCGACACGTCGACGCCGTAAAACCGCGTCCCCGGGCGGGCGCGGGCGGCGAGCGCCAGATTGCGCGCCGTGCCGCAGCCGATTTCCAGCACGGAGCCGCCGTCGGGCGCGTCGAGTTCGGCGATCAGACGGTCGCGGCCCAGCAGATAGAATTTCCGCGTGGCGTCGTAGACATGCCGCTGGCGCCGATACATCCGGTCCATGTGAACGGCGGCGAGGCTCATGAGCGGGCGCTCCCGAGCGTGTAAAGGTGGAACGCGCCGTAGATCGACGAGCGGTCGCGCGCGCCCAAATCGCGGCTGCGCGCTTCGTCGTAGCTCCATTGATCGAGGACGCGCGCGTCCACGCGGCCGGGCAGCAGCCGCTCGTCGGCGGCGGTGCGGAAAACGACGCGCGCGCCGGGCCGCGCGACGCGGGTGATTTCGCTCCACAACCCGTTCAGGGTGGCGTCGTCCATCCAGTCTTGCGCGTCCAGCAGCACAAAAGCGTCTAGCGACTGGGCGGGCCTGTCGCGCAGCGTCGCGGTCATCGAGCCATGGACGACATCGACCCTGTCGGCCCTGTCGCGAATGGCGCCGAAATTGGCGCTTTCGAGATAGGGCGGCGTCGAAGGCGCGTCGCCGGGCGCGTAGGCGCGCCCGAAGGCCTGCCAGGCGAAATAATTGGATTTGAAGTCGAAGTCGCAGCACAGCTTTTCGAGGCGGCGGCGCGCGACGGCGCGCACGCCAAGCGCGTCGTCGGCGGCGAGCGCGCGGTATTGGGCGGGCGGAATTCCAAGCCCGTAGAGCGACGCCGGCTGGCGCAGCAGCCAACGCATGGACGGCCGGTCGAAGATGGGCGCGAGACGCTCCTCAAACAGCGCGCGCTGTTCGTCGCGGTTCCTGGCCGAGAGCATGATCGCGGGATTGACGCCATAAAGCCGCGCCAGCCAATGCGCCGCGCCGATGAAGCGCCCGAGCAGGCCGTGGCGGTGGAAGCCGTCCGCGAACATCTCGATCCGGCGCCGGCCAAGGACGCCGCGGGCGTCCCAGTAGGCGCGCGACGCCGGGTCGAGCGCCGACCGCAGGATTTCGTCATAGGCCTCGACGTTGGCGCGGTCGTTGGCGCGGGTGAAAAAGCGCTGGTAGGCCCGGCTGTCCGGCAGGGCCTTCGCCGCGGCCAGTTTCAACCGCGTCAAGGCCACATGGGCGCCGTTGAGATCGACCGCCGTGACACGGGCGGGATCGGCGACGAGGTAGCTCAGCGCGTTGCAGCCGCCGGAGGCGATCGCGATGACATTGTCGCCGGGGCCAAGCGCCAACGCCTCCATGTCGACCACCGGGTCTTCCCAGATTTGCGGATAAACCAGGCCGCGAAACGCGAGGGTGAACAGCCGCTCCAGCGCGCCCTCGCGGGACCAGGCCTTGCCGCCATGCACGGCGGCGCCGAGCTGCGCGACGGTTGTTCGTTGAATCGCCCGCGCGCTGTGCGACATCCAAATCTCCGATTCGCCGGTTTCAGCCGGACGAGTAGGCGATCCATGTGACATCGTGGTGAAGCTGCGGGGTCCGTTCCGGGCCAAAACGCGCTCGCCATTGTGTTCGCGGCCCCCTTGGCGGGGCCGGAAAAATAGAGTACAAGGCAATAGAACTCGCCCTTGAAGCTGTTATCGCGCGGGCGAATTACACTGGAAGGTTGTCCTTTCCAGCGCAGGCACCCTAAATCCGGGAGTTCGGGTGCCACGCGGTTTCCAATTGGGCTGGCTGCGAAAGCAAAAGCCGGATCCTCGCGAAACCTGAACGCGGAACATTCCGGATTGTGGAAACAATGACCCTACGGCTTGGAATTTCGGCTTGAGCATGAGCAAATCGACCCGCGAACGAGCCGTCGCGTTTCGTTTTTCCCCATCGTGCGATTCGACCCGGAACGGGTTGTTGCCTCCCGATCCCCGCGTGGGAAACAGGGTGGAAACCTTTAAGGATTGGCAATGAGACCTGGGCAGAACAACAACAACAACAAGCAGCGAATGCGCGGCCGCACGAACAATAACAACAATGGCCGTAAAAACCCCAATCCGCTGACGCGCAGCTACGAATCCACCGGTCCCGACGTGAAGATCCGCGGCACCGCCCACCATGTGGGGGAAAAGTATCTGCAACTCGCGCGCGACGCCCAGACGTCCGGCGATCCCGTGATGGCTGAAAGCTATCTGCAACACGCCGAGCATTATTTCCGCTTGATCGCGGCGGCGCAGCTCGCCCAGCAGCAGGCGCAGGCCGGCTATCAGCGCGGTCCCAACGAGGCGGCGGCCGAGGAGGAGGACGACGACGACGATTTCAGCGGCTTGCCCGACCGCTTCGCTTCGCCGATCGAGCGTTTCGCGCCGTCCCCGCCTCCCCCGCCGCAGCAGCAGCCCTACCAGCAACAGCCGCAGGGAATGGCGCCCAATCAACCCCAGCCGTTTCCAGAGCGCGGCTCCTTCAACGCCGAGCGTCCGCAACAGGACCGCCCTTTCAATGGCGATCGGCCGCCCTATCAGGACCGTTCGCAACAGAACCGCGGCGACCGCAACAACAATCAGAACCGGCCCTATCAGGACCGCAACAACAACCAGAACCGGTTCAATCAGAACCGCGATCAGCGCGACAACCGCCCGGCGCGCGACTATCGCAACGACGCGCCGCAGCAACAGCGCGTCGATAGCGCGCCGGTGAACGCGCCGGCCCCCGCCGAGGCCGAGCCGGAGGTGGTCGGGTTGCCCTCGTTCATCACGACGCCCGTCCGCGCCGTGGCCCCCATGGAAGAAGCGCCTGTCGCCGCCGTGGTCGAGAGCGCGCCGGGGGACGAACATCGCGCTGGCGGCTATCATTTGCGCCCGCGGCGCCGGCGCAACCGCCCCGATGGCGAGCGCCCGGCGGGCGAAGGCGACGAGGGCGCCTCGGCCGCGACCGCGTCCGAGCCGAGCTTCTCCAACGAATAGCGGCGCTGGCCGCGATTCACGGCCGGATTTCAAAGAGGCGCGGGGGAACTTTTCCCCGCGCCTCTTTTGATTCCAGCGGCGGGCGCCTACATTTGTCGCGACGGCGAGGCTTGCCGAATTGGGCGGATTTGGCCGAATCAGGCAAGCTTAGCCGAATCAGTCGATGAACACGGATCGCGCCGCTTCGGGACGGGTCCGCGGGTCAGGAGGTTCAAATGAATATGGAGAAATACACGGAACGCGCGCGGGGCTTCGTTCAGACCGCGCAGTCGAACGCCGTTCGCGACGGGCATCAGCAATTCACGCCCGAGCACCTTTTGAAGGCGCTGCTCGACGACGACGAGGGCATGGCCAGCGGCCTCATCGACCGCGCCGGCGGCCGCTCGCGCGAGGCGCTGACGCAGACCGAAATCGTCCTGAGCAAGCTGCCGAAGGTGCAGGGCTCCGGGGCCGGTCAGCTTTATCTGGCTCCCACCACCGTCCGCGTTTTCGACACGGCTGAGAAAATCGCGGAGAAGGCCGGCGACTCCTACGTCACCGTCGAGCGTCTGCTGCTCGCGCTCGCGATGGAGAAGTCCTGCGAAGCCTCGAAGATCCTCGCCAACGCCGGCGTCAATCCGCAAACGCTCAACGCGGCGATCAACGATTTGCGCAAGGGGCGCACCGCCGACAACGCGACGGCGGAGAACTCCTACGACGCGTTGAAGAAATACGCCCGCGACCTCACGGAGGCCGCGCGCGAGGGCAAGCTCGATCCGGTCATCGGGCGCGACGAGGAAATCCGCCGCGCCATGCAGGTGCTGTCGCGCCGCACCAAGAACAACCCCGTGCTGATCGGCGAACCCGGCGTCGGCAAGACCGCCATCGTCGAGGGGCTGGCGCTGCGCATCGTCAACGGCGACGTGCCGGAATCCCTCAAGGACAAGAAGCTGCTGTCGCTCGACATGGGCGCGTTGATCGCCGGCGCGAAATACCGCGGCGAGTTCGAGGAGCGGCTTAAGGCGGTGCTGAACGAGGTGACCGCCGCGGCGGGCGGCGTCATCCTCTTCATCGACGAGATGCACACGCTCGTCGGCGCGGGCAAGAGCGACGGCGCGATGGACGCCTCGAACCTGCTGAAGCCGGCGCTGGCGCGCGGCGAACTGCACTGCGTCGGCGCGACGACGCTCGACGAATACCGCAAGCACGTCGAGAAGGACGCGGCGCTGGCGCGGCGCTTCCAGCCGGTGTTCGTCAACGAGCCCACGGTGGAGGACACGATCTCCATTCTGCGCGGCCTGAAGGACAAGTACGAGATGCACCACGGCGTGCGCATCACCGATTCCGCCATCGTCGCCGCCGCGACGCTGTCGAACCGCTACATCGCCGACCGCTTCCTGCCCGACAAGGCGATCGATCTCGTCGACGAGGCGGCGTCGCGCCTGCGCATGCAGGTCGATTCGAAGCCGGAGGAGCTCGACGAGCTCGACCGCCGCGTCATGCAGCTCAAAATCGAGCAGGAAGCGCTGAAGAGGGAGACGGACGCCGCCTCCAGGGACAGGCTCGCGAAGCTCGAAAAGGAACTCGCCGACATCGAGGAGAAATCGGCGTCGCTGACCGCCCGCTGGCGCGCCGAAAAGGGCAAGCTCGGCGCGGCGCAGAAACTGAAGGAGCAGTTGGAGCAGGCCCGCGTCGACCTCGCCAACGCGCAGCGCCGCGGCGACTACGCCGAAGCCGGCCGGCTGACCTACGCGGCTTTGCCCGAGCTTGAGAAGCAGCTCGCGGCGGTCGAAGCCAAATCCGGCGAACTGCTGGTCGAGGAGGCTGTGACATCCGACCACGTGGCGCAGGTCGTGTCGCGCTGGACCGGCGTGCCGGTCGACAAGATGCTCGAGGGCGAGAGGGAAAAACTCCTGAAAATGGAGGACGAACTCGCCCGGCGCGTGGTTGGCCAGCGCGAGGCCGTCGAGGCGGTGTCAACCGCGGTGCGGCGCGCCCGCGCGGGGCTGCAAGACCCGAACCGGCCCATCGGCTCGTTCATGTTTCTCGGACCGACCGGCGTCGGCAAGACCGAACTGACCAAGACCCTCGCGTCGTTCCTGTTCGACGACGAAACCGCGATGGTCCGCATCGACATGTCGGAATACATGGAGAAGCACTCCGTCGCCCGGCTCATCGGCGCGCCTCCCGGCTACGTCGGCTACGAAGAGGGCGGCGCGCTGACGGAAGCCGTGCGTCGCCGGCCCTATCAGGTGGTGCTGTTCGACGAGATCGAGAAGGCGCATCCGGACGTCTTCAACGTGCTTTTGCAGGTGCTCGACGACGGGCGCCTGACCGACGGACAGGGGCGCACGGTCGATTTCAGGAAAGTGCTGATCATCAAGACCTCCAACCACGGGTCGGAGTTAATGGCGATGCAGAAGGAGGGCGAGGACTCCGCCATCGTGCGCGACGAGGTCATGCAGGTGGTGCGCGCGAAGTTCCGGCCGGAGTTCCTCAACCGCGTCGACGAGATCATTCTGTTCAACCGGCTGCGCCGCGAGGACATGGCGACCATCGTGGACATCCAGATCAAGCGCCTGCTGACGCTGCTGGAGGACCGCAAGATCGTCCTGACGCTCGACGCGAAGGGGCGGCAGTGGCTCGCCGACAAGGGCTACGACCCCGCCTATGGCGCGCGCCCGCTGAAGCGCGTGATCCAGAGGAGCGTGCAGAACCCGCTGGCGGAAATGATCCTGTCGGGGAAGATTCGCGACGGCGACACGGTGAACGTGTCGGCGGACAAGGGCGCGCTGACCATCGACGGCAAGCCGGCTTCCCCGGCGGTGGAAGAGGAGCGGTCGGCGCGTCAGGCGGGCGCGACCGTGGTGAACTTTCCCAAAGGAGCTTGAAAAACCGGAAGGGCGGCGCGAAAGCCGCCCTTCTGTTTCAGCTCACCCAGCCCACAGCGAAGGCGCCGAGCAACAGAACGCCCATGACGGCGCGGTAAATCACGAAGGGCCAGGACGAGAATTTTTCGAGATAGCGCATCAGGCCCCAGACAGCGGCGAAGGATGAGATCGATCCCATGACGATTCCGACCGCCAGCACCGACCAGCCGTGGCCGTCGAGATGCGCCTTGTATAGTTCGTAAACCTCCTTGAGGCCGGCGAGCGCGATGGCCGGCACGCCGAGCAGGAACGAAAACCGCGCGGCCTCGTCGCGCTTCAGGCCGAGGGCGAGCGCGGCGGTCAGCGTCGATCCCGAGCGCGACACGCCCGCGATCAGCGCGCCGACCTGCGCGCAGCCCACCAGCATCGCGTCCTTGAGGCTGACGTGGTCGATTGTGCGGGTGTGGCGCGCGCGCAATTCGGCGAGGGCCAGCAACGCCGCCATGACGATGCTCGAAATCGCGATGACCGGCAGGCTGCGCAGCGGCGAGCCGCACTGGTTGAGCACGCCGGACAAAGCCAGGCCGCCGATGACGATGGGAATCGTCGCCAGAACGATCCAGCAGGCGAACCGAAAATGCCAGTTGTCGAAATCCCGCCGCGCCGCGGCGGCGATGGAGCCAAAGACGATGCCGCGCATGTCGCCCCAGAAATAGCTGACAACCGCGGCGAGCGCGGCCATCTGCATCGCGGCGGAGAAGGCGGAGCCCGGGTCCTGCCAGCCGAGAATGGCCGGGACGACGCGCATATGCGCGGTCGACGAAATCGGCAGCAGCTCCGTGATGCCCTGAATCACGCCGAGAATCGCGACTTTGCCGTAGCCCAGCGCCACGAATCCGGTGTCAACGCCCTGTGTGCAGACCTCAGCCATGAAACGCGCCCCGGAATAAAGTTGGCGACGGAATCGGAATCAGCCCGCGCGGCTTGGTCCTAGCCGGCCCGGCGCGCCTTTTCAACGCGGCGGCGCCGCGATCCCCGCTAATGCGAATCAAGTTTCGACAGGCTGATCGCGCGGGCGCGCTTGGTGATCGCGTTGTTCAGCTCCCCGCCGAAAAGGAAAATGGCCGCGAGCGAGTACAGGAACACGATGGCGATCATGACCGAGGCGAGGCCGGCGTAGGTGGTCACGTAGTTGCGCGCGAATTCGCCGAGATATTGGCCGAAGGCGAAGGCGAAGCCGACCGACAGCGCCAGGGTGAGGGCGATCCCCGGCGCGATCTGAAGCATCGTCCGCTTGCCCGACGCGATCCACTTGTGGGCGATGACCAGCGAGAGGCCGAGCGCGGCGATGGTGATGACGACCCGCCAGAGCGCCAGCGCCTGCCACAACACCGCGAGATCGGGAAGAAAGCGGTTGATGGTGGCCGCCACGACGGGCGCCAGGACCACCAGAAACGCAAGCAAAAGCAGCGATGTCGCGCCGACCAGCACATAGGCGATCGATTCGAGCCGCAGCAGCCACCATGGCCTTGCCTCGCGGACGTTGTAGGCGCGGTTGAGGCCGACGCGCAGCGCTTCGATCGAGCTCGACGAGAAATAAAGCGCCAAAACGGCGCTCACGGTCAGCAGGTCGCCGCGCGATTGCGTCAACACGTTGTGAATTTCCGCGGCGATGGGGTCGGCGACCTGGCGCGGCCAGGATTCGAGCAGAAGCTTGGCCGCTTCGTCCGCAAGCTCCTTGGACCCGAAAAAACCGGCGAGCGCCGTCACGAAAATGAGAAACGGGAAAAGCGACGTCAACATCGCCAGGGCGATGTGGCTGGCGATGGCCCAGCCGTCGTCTTCGAGGAAGCCCGCGAGGGCTTCGTTGAAGACATTGAACCAGTATTTCGCCGCCGCCATTGCGCCCCTTCGCCACACACCCCGACTATAACAGTTGAAAGCGGGTTGAAGGTTCCGGCGCGCGTTATTTTTTCGCGGCGTCGATGAACCGCAGCTTCACATCCACGCCATCGGACGGCGGCGCGGCGAGGCGGGCGCGGAAATGGACGCTTTCACCCGGGCCAATGTTCTTTTGCGGCGCGGGCGATGTCCACGAATAAACCGTCCGGCCGTCCGGGCCGCGCAGCGTGACGAGCACGTCGGGAAGTTTCCGTCCGGCGTGGCGAAGATTGGCGACATCGCCTTCGACCGCGAGCACACGGCCGGATTCGTCGTCGAGGAGGCGGGAGGAAACGCCGCGGAATTCAAGGCCGCGCAAGTTGACGGGCAGGCCGATCGCGGCGAACAGCCCGGCGGTTTGCGGCGCCGCCCGCACCACAATGTCGCGGCGGCCGACCGCCAGCATGCACAGGGCGCAGGCCGCGAGCGCGGCGGCGATCCCGACCGGCGGCTTTGGCGCGCGCAAAAGGCCAGGCTTGCGCGTCCAGGAAAGGGTTGGCTTGCGCGTCAAGGAAAGGCCCGGCTTGCGCGTCAAGGCTTGGCCGAACTGGACCGACATGCGGAATTCCCCTGCGCTCCGGCGCGGAATCGTCGGCGCGAGCCGCTTTTATATGGCTTCGGGATTGGTTAATGGGCGGTTAAGCTGGCATATTGCGCGGGCGATTCGAGCGTCCGCTCCATCGATTGGGCGGTTTTTTGTTCCGCGGCGGGAATGGCCTTGGTGCGATTTGAAAACGTCGGGTTGCGGTATGGCATGGGGGCTGAAGTCCTTCGCGACATCACCTTCCAGATCGAGCCGCAATCGATCCAGTTTCTGACCGGGCCGTCCGGCGCGGGCAAGACGACGCTGATGCGGCTGATCCTGCTGTCGCTGAAGCCGACGCGCGGCTTCATCAAGCTGTTTGGCGCGGATTCGGCGTCGCTGGACAAAGCGGCGTTGACGGCCTTGCGGCGGCGGATCGGCGTCGTGTTTCAGGATTTCCGCCTGCTCGACCATTTGACGACCTACGAGAATGTCGCCCTGCCGTTCCGTGTGCAAGGCCGCGAGGAGCGGGGATATCGCGGCGAAGTCGTGGAACTGCTGCGCTGGGTGGGCCTCGGCGACCGCATGCACGCGCTGCCGCCGGTGCTGTCGGGCGGCGAGAAGCAGCGCGCCGCCATCGCGCGCGCGCTGATCGCGCGTCCGGAACTGCTTCTCGCCGACGAGCCCACCGGCAACGTCGATCCCGGCCTCGCGCACCGGCTGATGCGGTTGTTCATCGAGCTGCACAAGTCAGGCACGGCGGTCGTCATCGCGACGCACGATCTCGGGCTGATGGAAAAGTTCGACGAGGCGCGCCGGCTCGTTCTCGGCGAAGGGCGTTTGCACATCTATGACTGACGCGTCGACAACCGTTTCGGGTCTCGCCTGGCTGCGCGCGCGCCTGGGACGCTCCGCGCCCGACGAAGCCGAATCCGGCGGCGTGTCCGAGCCGCTGAAGCGCAACATGCCGTTGATTCCCGCCGACACCATCGCGGGGCGCGCGCTCGTCACCGTCATCGCGATCATGACGTTCCTCGCCGCGATCTCGGCGGGCGCGGGCGTGCTCGTCAACGACGCGTCGCGGGGCTGGACGCAAACAATATCCCGCGAAATGACGATTCAGGTGAAGCCGCGCGCCGGCCGCGACATTGAGACGGACGTGGCGGCGGCGGCCGCCGCGGCGCGGGCGGCGAAGGGGATCGCGAATGTCCGGATCTATCCCAAGAAGGAATCGGACGCGATGCTCGAACCGTGGATTGGCGCCGGCCTCGACCTCGGGGATTTGCCCATTCCGCGTTTGATCGAACTGGCGCGCGGCGGCGGCGTTCCCGATGTCGCGGGCCTGCGGGCGGCGCTCGCCGCCAAGGTTCCGACCGCCTCGCTCGACGACCACGGCCTTTGGATGGAACGGCTCGCGACCATGGCCACGTCGCTGGTCGCGGTGGTGGCGGTGATATTCCTGTTGGTGCTGACGGCGATGGGGCTGGCGGTCGCCTTCGCCACGCGCGGCGCGATGGCCGGCAACGCCGAGATCGTCAACGTGCTGCATTTCGTCGGCGCCGAGGACAAGTTCATCGCCGGGCAATTCCAGCGGCACTTCCTGCGTCTTGGCCTGCGCGGCGGGCTCATCGGCGCCGGCATGGCGATCCTTGTGTTCGCCGTGTCGAGCCTGACGCTGGCATGGCGCGCGCGCACGCCGGCCGCGGATCAGGTGGAAGCCCTCTTCGGCACGTTCGCCCTTGGCCCGGTCGGCTATGGATTGATCGCCGCGATCGCCTTCGGCATCGCCGGCTTGACGGGCTGGGTCTCGCGCTCGATTGTGTTTCGACATCTGGGCGGGCTGGCCTGACCGGCGTGTTCAAACCCTGGCGGCGACGCGTGGAACTCCCGACGACATGATTTTCGCGCGCTCGCTAGTCTTCAACGTCCTGTTCTATCTGAACCTCGCCGCGCTCTCGATCGTGGGCTTGCCGACGCTGATCGTCGGGCCCCGCGGCGTCATGGCGCTGGCGAGGCTCTGGGCCAACACCTCGAACTGGATGCTGCGCAACATCTGCGGATTGAACGTCGAATACCGCGGCGTCGAGAATATTCCCAAGGGCGGCTTCATCATCGCCCCCAAGCACCAGTCGGTTTGGGAGACGTTTTCGCTCGTGCCCTTCGCCCCGGATTTCTCCTACATCCTCAAGCGCGAACTCACCTACATTCCCGTTTTCGGCTGGTATTTGACGCGCTCGCGGCAGATCGCCATCAACCGGTCGAGCGGCGCGGCGGCGCTGGCGGAAGCGACCCGGAAATCGCGCGAGGCGCTGGCGCAAGGGCGGCAGATTTTCATTTTCCCCGAGGGCACGCGCCGGCCCGTTGGCGCGCCGCCGCAATACAAGTTCGGCGTCGCGAAAATCTACGAGGAATCGAACGCGCCGTGCCTGCCCGTGGCGCTGAACGCGGGCCTGTTCTGGCCGCGCCGGTCCTTCACCCGCAGGCCGGGGACGATCCTCGTGGAGTTTTTGGAGCCGATACCGCCGGGGCTGCCGCGCGCCGAATTCCTGCGCGTGTTGCAAGAGCGCCTTGAGGCCGCGACCAATCGTTTGGTGCGGGAATCTCTGGCGAAGGATCCGTCGTTGCGGGCGCCGGGGTCGTCCTAGGCGGGCGTTGTCTCGGGCGTTCGCAAGCGTCGGCTGTGCCACGACAGGTCTTTGTCGCCGATGCCCAGCTCGTCGAGATGCGCGGCGGTGTTGAGAACGTATTCGGGATTAGGGCCCGACGCGCCGACGCCCTGGAGGACAAGCCGCAGCGACGCCTCGCGATCAAGGCGCGCGGCGTATTGCGGGTGGGCCCTGTCAACGGCGTAGACGAGGGCCGAGACGACCCGCGTGTCGCCGGCGAGCCGGACCGGGATCCATTTTTCCAGATAAACCGAGGTCACCAGTTCGCGTTCGCGGAGGTAGGCGATGGTGTCGGCGCGACGCGCCGCCGCCACCCGGAAGGCGACGCCCTTGCACGCGCCGCCGCGATCAAGCCCCAGCACGAGGCCGGGACGTTCGGGAGTGCCGCGGTGAACATGCGAGTATATGCACAGGCGGCGATGATAGCCGCGCGCGATGGCCACGCGCCGCTCGATAAAATCGAAGCCCGGCCGCCACATCAGCGAGCCATAGCCGAAAACCCAGAAATCGCCTTCGTTCATTTTCCGTCCACCTGGAACGCAGGCCTATAGCGTCCCGCGCGGCGCGTTGAAAGCGGATATGGACGCCAGGGCGGCGCGTCGCCTAAGAGAGTGCGCTCCCACGCGAAGGCCGCGCTTTTGAAAATCTGGGTGAAATCGCTTTTGCCGGTCGCCGTATTGGGCTTGATCGCCGCCGGCTGGGCCGTCGCGTGGAAATTCGCCGCGAACGCGACGAACACAGCGCTCGACGAATGGTTCGCTCAGGAGCGGGTGGCCGGGCGCGTCTGGGCTTGCGCGGACAGAAGCGTCGGCGGTTTTCCGTTGCGGATTGAAGTCAAATGCGCCGCGCCGACTTTTTCGGGCGCGCCGGGCAAACTGCCGCTCAAGGGAAGCACGGGCGATTTGCTGGCGTCCGCCGAGGCTTGGCGGCCAAGTCTCGTCACCGCGACAATCCAGCCGCCGCTGCGTCTACGCGCTGGCGGGGATCAAGGCGGCGTCGACCTCGACTGGACGTCCTTGACAGCGATTGTCCAGTCCAAATACGGCGCGCTGGAATTGGGATCCCTGCGGCTTGAAGGCGCCGCGTTTACCGCCGCCTGGACAGGCTACCAGACGATCGAGGCGAAAGCCCAAAGCGTCGCTGTCGATATTCGGCCCGATCCCGCGCGGCCCAATTCGCTGCTGGCGACGGCGGCCATGAAAAACCTCGCCGCGCCGGCGCTGGACCAAACCCTGCGCGACAACAGCCCGCTGAATGTGTCGTTCAGAGCCCTCGTCTCGTTCGCCGACGCCTTGTCGCGTCCTGGCGACGGGCCGCCTCTGGAACGGTGGCGATTGGCCGGCGGGCGGGTTCAGATCGAGGAGGCCCACATCGACCGGGGTCCGCTCGACATCGCCGCGAACGGGCTTCTCGACCTTGACGGCAACCACCGCCCGCGCGGGCAAATCGCGGTCGCCGCGAGCGGCCTCGACGACGTGCTCGGCCAATTCGGCGTGCCAGCCGCGGCTCTCGCGATCGGCGGCCTTTTCGGCGGCGGCGACAGTGTCGGCGACATGCCCGCGCCGGCGGCGAAAATGGGCGCGTTGCGCGTGGTGGCGAAGCTCGAAAACGGGCGCGCGTCGCTCGGTCCCGTCCGTCTGCCTTTGGCGTTGAAGCCGCTGTACTAAGGCTGCTTTTGCTCCGCGCCGCGCCTGCCGAAATCCGGCGCCGCGGTTTCCTGTCCCTCGTCGATGATGCCCCGGCGGATGGCGCGCGTGCGGGTGAAGAGGTCGAACAGTCCCTCGCCGTCGCCGTAGCGCACCAGGCGTTGCAGGGCCGCGAGATCCTCGCCGAAGCGGCCGAGCATTTCGAGCACCGCGTCCCTGTTGTTGAGGAACACGTCGCGCCACATGGTTGGGTCGGACGAGGCGATGCGGGTGAAGTCGCGGAAGCCGCCGGCGGAGAATTTGATGACTTCCGACCGCGTCACCTCTTCGAGATGGGCGGCGGTGCCGACGATGTTGTAGGCGATGAGATGCGGCACGTGGCTGGTGATGGCGAGCACGAGGTCGTGATGCGCGTGCGTCATGATTTCCACGCGCGAGCCGAGCAGCCGCCAGAACTCGCGCACCGCGTCGATGGCCGCGGGATCCGTTCCCTCCGGCGGCGTCAGGATGCACCAGCGGTTGTCGAACAATTCCGCGAAGCCGGCGTCGGGGCCGGAAAACTCGGTGCCCGCCACGGGATGCGCCGGCACGAGATGAACGCCGGCGGGAAGCAGCGGTTGAATCGCGGCGACAACGGCGGATTTCACCGAGCCCACGTCGGAGACGATCGCGCCAGGCTTGAGACGCGGCGAAATTTCCGCCGCGATGGCCGCGTTCGCGCCCACCGGCGCGCAGAGGATCACAAGATCGGCGCCTTCGGCGGCCTCGCCCGACGAGGCGTGGATGGAATCGGCGAAGCCGAGTTCACGCACACGCTCGCGCACGCTTTCGGATTGATCGGCGACGGCGACGTGGCCAACGACGCCGCGTTGCCGCGCCGCGCGCGCGATTGAAGAGCCGATGAGGCCGGCGCCGACAATCGCGAGGCGGGCGACCAGCGGTTTTCGCGTCGCCTCGCTCATGCCGTCGCCCGCGCGAAATCGGCCAGCGCCGCGACGACTGCCTTGTTGGCCTCCTCGGAGCCGATGGTCATGCGCAGCGCGTCGGGCAGTCCGTAGGCGCCGACGTTGCGCACAACGATGCCGCGCGCGGTGAGGAACCGGTCGGCGTCGACGGCGGAGCGTCCGGGCTTTTTGGGAAAATGGATCAGCGCGAAGTTGGCGACGCTTGGCGTCACCTCGAATCCAAGCGCGGAAATTTCGGCGATCACCCACGGCAGCCACTTGGCGTTGTGTTCGGCGGCCATCTCGACATGCGCGACATCGTCGACCGCCGCGGCTCCCGCTTCGATCGCCGCCGCGCTGAGATTGAACGGCCCGCGGACGCGGTCGACCGCGTCGCAAACGCGCGCGGGCGCGTACATCCAGCCGACGCGCAGCGCGGCGAGCCCGTGGATTTTCGAAAACGTGCGCGTCATGACGACGTTTTCGCAGGTCGAGGCGAGTTCGAGCCCGGTGGAATAATCGTTGGTCCGCGCATATTCGCCATAGGCGGCGTCGAGCACCAGCAGCGTGGTGGGCGGCAGGCCGGCGTGCAGACGCTTGACCTCGTGAAACGACAGGTAGGTGCCGGTGGGATTGTTGGGGTTGGCGAGATAGACGATCTTCGTTCTCGGCGTCACGCGCGCCAGAATGGCGTCCACGTCGGCGGTGTAATTCGTCTCCGGCGCCACCACCGGAACACCGCCGGCGGCGAGGATCGCGATGCGGTAAACGAGGAAGCCGTGAGTGGTGAAAATCCCCTCGTCGCCGGGACCGACATAGACGCCCGCGAGCAAATGCAGGAGGTCGTCGGAGCCGTTGCCGCAAACGATGCGTCCGGCGTCGAGCCCGAAGCGGCGGGCGATGGCCTCGCGCAGTTTCGTCGAAGCGCCGTCGGGGTAGAGTTCGAGTTTGTCGGCGACGGAATTGTAGGCCGCGCGCGCCTTCGGCGAGGGGCCCAGCGGCGTCTCGTTCGACGAGAGCTTGTAAATCTTCGAGGCGCCGGGCGCGGCGCTCTTGCCGGGCACATAGGCCTCGATGTCGAGAATGCCGGCGCGTGGCACAGGTCCGGTCGCTGTCGTCATGGCGTGGCGAGGTCTCTCGAAAGCCGCGGGCGGGCGGCGCTAGGGCAGGCGCGCCGGCGCTTCGAAACGCGCGGCGTGGCTGCCGACATGGGCGATGCGGATATCGTTTGCGCCCGCCGCGCGCAAGGCCTCGCGCAGCGCGGCGTCGCCAACGCCGCCCGGGCTCGCGATCAGAAGCGACAGGCCCACGCCGCACGCCGCGTTGCCGAGGATTTCGCCGCCAAGGCCCGCCAGCGCCCGCGGGACGCCCTCGCGCCAGCGGTCGAGCGCGACGCTCCTGATCGCGACTTCCGTCGCGGTGGCCTCCGCCAGCGGCTTGCTGACGACGAAGGCGGGCATTCCCGCCGGGTGGTCGGGCCGCTCGACGAAGGGCAGGCGGGCGATGATTTTCGGGGCGCTGTCGCCGGCGAGCGCCGTCCACCACGCGCCCGAGGCCGGCCCGCTGTCGAGGCGCGTCATGCCGAGGTCGCCGGCCGAGCGCGCGACGGCGGATATAACGGCGGCGGGGCCGTTATGCGTCACGAAGGGCACGGTGAAGCCGAAGTGGAACCGCACGGAATCCCGCATCGCGGCGTCGCCGCTGGCGATGTCGGCGTGGACGGAATAATTCGCCTGAACGAAGGTGAAAGTCGAAATGATGATGCGCCAGATGCCCTCGACGGTGTCGAGCGGCAGCAGGCCCCTGTGGCGCTCGGCCATGGCGCGCATCATCGAGGCTTCCCGCCCGGGCCGGAACGCCGAACCCCCGCCCTGCCGCGCCTTGATCTCGATGAGCCTGTCGATGATCTCGCCGCGCTCCATCAGCAACCGGTGCATGGCGAGGTCGATACGGTCGATATCGACGCGCATGTCGGCGAGAATCTGGTCGGGTTCGGGGCTGGTCATGGCTGTCCGGCGCGGAAACGATGGGATTGTTGTATCGGCGCGGGGGACGATTGGCAAAGAACGCGCGCCTTGACCTTTCCGGCGTGGCGCACCTACATAGAGTACGCTCGTTCGGAATACAGAACGGTTGCGGCGGATGGAAACACAAACGCGATGACGGCGAATCCAGGCGGGGGGAATGGGGAGGCGGACAATCCCCACAGCCTTGTGGTCAAATTTTCCGAAAACGATCCGCTGATCACCGACGCGGGCGCCGTCCTCGCGCCGCTGACCATCGCCTATCAGACATACGGCGTCCTCAACGCGGCGAAATCCAACGCCATTCTCGTTTGCCACGCGCTGACGGGCGACCAGCATGTCGCCAACGTCAATCCGCTCACCGGCAAATCCGGCTGGTGGGAAACCATGGTGGGACCGGGCAAGCCCATCGACACCTCCCGCTATTTTGTCATCTGCTCGAATGTCGTGGGCGGCTGCATGGGCACGACGGGGCCGGCCTCGACCAACCCCGCGACCCACAAGCCCTACGCGGTGGATCTGCCTGTTATCACCATTCGCGACATGGTCCGCGCGCAGGCGAAGCTCGTCGATCGTCTGGGAATCGATCAATTGTTCTGCGTCGCGGGCGGCTCCATGGGCGGCATGCAAGTGCTGCAATGGGCGGCGAGCTATCCGGAGCGGGTGTTTTGCGCCATGCCGATCGCCGCCGCCGCGCGGCACTCCTCGCAGAACATCGCCTTTCACGAAGTCGGCCGGCAGGCGATCATGGCCGACCCGGCGTGGCGCGCGGGCCGCTATCTCGACGCGGGCGAGCGGCCGGGAAAAGGCCTCGCGGTGGCGCGCATGGCGGCGCACATCACCTACATGTCCGAGGAATCGCTTCACAACAAATTCGGCCGCCGCCTGCAGGGCGGCGACGCGCCGAAATTCTCATTCGACGCCGAATTCCAGGTGGAAAGCTATCTGCACCATCAAGGCACCAGCTTCGTCGAGCGCTTCGACGCGAACTCCTATCTCTACGTCACGCGGGCGATGGATTATTTCGATCTCGCCGCCGACTATGGCGGATCGCTGGCGGCGGCGTTCAAGGGCTCGAAGACGCGCTTCTGCCTGGTGTCGTTCACGTCGGACTGGCTGTTCCCGACGGCGGCCTCGCGCTCCGTCGTTCACGCGCTCAACGCCGGCGGCGCCTCGGTCTCCTTCGTTGAAATCGAGACCGACAAGGGTCACGACGCCTTCCTGCTCGACGTGCCGGAATTGCTGAAGACATCGCGCGGCTTTCTCGACAGCGCGGCGCGGGCCCGCGGCTTGCGCGCGGCGGGGGACGCCGCGTGAGCGCCGCGACGGAGGGCCCGGCCAAGGACACGAGCGCCGGCGCGGCGCGCGTCGATCTGCGCGTCATCGCCGAAATGATCGAGGCCGGCTCGCGCGTGCTCGACGTCGGATGCGGCGACGGCGACCTGCTGCGCCTGCTGGCGGACACGCGCGACGTCGATGCGCGCGGCATGGAACTGTCGCAGCGCAGGGTCAACCTTTGCGTCGCCAAGGGCCTGTCGGTGATCCAGGGCGACGCGGACATCGACCTGCGCGACTATCCCGACAACGCCTTCGACTACGTCATTCTGTCGCAAACGATCCAGGCGACGCGGCAGCCGAAGGAAGTGCTGAAAAACATGCTGCGCGTCGGCCGCCGCGCCATTGTCTCGTTTCCGAATTTCGGCCATTGGGGCATTCGCGCGCAACTGGCCTTCAGGGGCCGCATGCCGGTGACGGGGAACCTCTCGAACCCCTGGTGGGACACGCCGAACATCCATTTCTGCACAATTCGGGATTTCGTCGAGCTGGCGCGCGACATGTCCATCGAAATCGAGCGCGCGGTGGCGCTCGACGCCTATGGCGCGCGCGTGCGCGTCAGCGCGCCGTGGTGGTTCTGGAACATGTTCGGCGAGCAGGGCGTGTTTTTGCTGAAGCGGAAATAGAGCGCTTCAATCGCCGAAGATCGACCAGTCCATGGCGTGGGTGAGCCGCTCGAGCGCCAGCGTGCCAAGCAGCGAATTGCCGGCCGCGTTGAGGCCGGGCGACCACACGGCGATCGACGCGACGCCCGGAACGGTGGCGAGAACGCCGCCGCCCACGCCGCTCTTCCCCGGAATACCGACGCGGAAGGCGAAATCGCCGGAAGCCGCGTAATGGCCGCAGGTCAGCATCAGCGCGTTGATGCGCCGCGCCGCCTCCGGCGTCACGACGCGGTGGCCGTCGAACTGTCGGCCATGCGCGGCGAGATAACCGCCGGCGCGCGCGAGCTGGCGGCAGCTCATGGCGATCGCGCATTGGTGGAAATAGACGCCCATCGTCATGTCCACGGGGTTCAGCAGGTTCCCGAACGATTTCATGTAGGCGGCCAGCGCGACGTTTCGGAAACCCGTTTCGCTTTCCGACTTGGCCACGGCGCCGTCGATCACGACCGAATCGGCGCCCGCCAATTCGCGCGCGAAGCGGAGGATCATGCCGATCGCCTCGCGCGGCTTGTGACCGGCGAGGATGGCGTCGGTGACCACGATGGCGCCCGCGTTGATGAAGGGATTGCGCGGCACGCCGCGCTCGTATTCAAGCTGGATGATCGAATTGAACGCGTTGCCCGAGGGCTCGCGCCCGACGCGCCGCCAAAGCGCGTCGCCGATCTTGCCCAGAGCCAGCGTCAGGGCGAAAACCTTCGACACGCTCTGAATCGAAAAGGGCTCGTCGCAGTCGCCGGCCGCCGCGACGCGGCCGTCGGCGAGCGCCACGGCGACGCCGAATTTCCGCGGATCGATTTTCGCGAGCTCGGGAATGTAGTCGGCGACCGCGCCCCGCTCCGTCTCGCGCCGCATGTCGTCGACAATTGTTTCGAGCGTCGCGGCGAGGTCGGGCATGTCGGCCAATCCATCCGGGGCGCGGGCCTGGCGCGCGCCCGCAAATCAAGGGCGGGTGGCCCGCCATCCCCGACGGATAGCAAAGAGCGCGAGGCGGCGACAGATTAAATCGCCGCCCCGGCGCGGGAGCCCGCGAAACTCAGGCCTGAATGCTCTCGCCGTGCAGGGCGAGGTCGAGGCCTTCGCGCTCGTCCTGGTCTTCGACGCGCAGTCCACACGCCAGCGAGGCGATCTTGAGCGACACCCATGTGCCGACGACGCACCACGCGATGGTGACCACAACGGCGATGGCCTGAAGTCCAAGTTGCGCCGGGTTGCCCTCAAGCAGGCCGGCGACGCCGTTCGGCGTGTCGGGTCCGACGCTCAAGGCGGCCGTGGCGAAGACGCCCGCCATCAACGTTCCGAAAATGCCGCCGACCCCGTGAACGCCAAACACGTCGAGGGAATCGTCGTATCTCAGCTTCTGCTTCAACACCGTGCAACACCAGTAGCAAAGCGCGCCCGCCATCGCGCCGATCAGCATGCCTTGCCAGGGCAGCACAAAACCGGACGCCGGCGTGATGGTGCCCAGGCCCGCGACCGCGCCGGAGACGAGGCCGAGCACCGAGGGCTTGCCACGCTGGATCCACTCAAGCGCGCTCCACACCACGGCGCCCGCGCAGGCCGCCAGATGCGTCGCGACAATCGCGAAGACGGCGCGCGAGCCCGCGCCCAGCGCCGATCCACCGTTGAAGCCGAACCATCCAACCCACAACAAGCCCGCGCCGACGACGGCGAGCGACAGGTCGAAGGGCGACATATTCTCCTTGCCGTAGCCTTGTCTCGCGCCCAGCGTCAACGCCGCGACAAGGCCGGCGACGCCCGCGTTGATGTGCACGACCGTGCCGCCGGCGAAATCGATCACGCCCATCGCGCCGAGAAAGCCGCCGCCCCAGACCCAATGGGCCGAGGGGACATAGACGATGAACAGCCACAACACGCAGAACAGGCAGAAGGACGAGAACTTCAGCCGGTCCGCGACCGCGCCGCCGACAAGCGCGCAGGTGATGACGGCGAAGGTCATCTGGTAGGCCATGAACAACATTTCGGGGATCGTCGGCGCGAACGGGCTGATCGTGTCCATGCCAACGCCGGCGAGGAACACGCGCGACATCGAGCCGATGTAGGCGCCGCCGCCGGAAAACGTCAGCGAATAAGCGCACATCATCCAGAGGATCGACACAATGGCCGTGGCCGCGAGGCTTTGCGCCATTGTCGCGAGCACGTTTTTCTTGCGCACCATGCCGGAATAAAACAGCGCCAGTCCCGGCAGCGTCATCAACAGCACCAACGCGGTCGCGACAATCATGAAGGCGGTGTCGGCGGCGTCGATTTTCATGTCCGCGGCCCGCGCGGCCACCGGCGCGGAGCCGGCGACAAAACAACCGCCACGCAATATGCGCATGCCAACTTTTTTCATTCCGCCCTCAGCGCTTCCCGGGATATGCCCATTAAGTAAGCGAATTAGAGCAAAAAACATGCCGTTTGTTAATTTATTATGCAAGCGGATGAAAATGGGGACAAGTTTATTGGCGCGGGCGAGAGGCTTCCCGCTCCGATCACAAAATATTCAAATTGTCTAATTTTTAGCCGTTTTGTCTAAGTTTTAGACTACGGCTCGGTGACGAGCGGAGTGGCCTCGTCCTCTATCAAAATAGGGATGCCATCTCTGATTGGAAAAGATCGCGCGGCGGAGCGCGATATCAACGAATTCCGATCCGCGGAAAGCTCAAGATGCCCCCGCGTGATGGGGCAGACCAAAATTTCCAACAACCGGCGATCAGCGCGGGGAGTGGCCGCCGGCTCGTGGGGGGATGGGTCTTCGTCGCTCATCAATGCAAGGTCCGCGGCTTCCGGGCCGCGCCGCCGCCCGCGATTTCGATCAGTTTGGCGGCGCGGGCGGGGACATCCTCGGCCTCCAGCAGCGCCTGTTTTTCGATCGCGTCGAAAGGGGTCATCATCGAAAACATGTTCACCAGCGCCTCGATCGGCGCCTTTTCCGCGCCCTGCCATTCGACCTGCATGCCGCGCGCTTCGGCGAAGCCGCGCAACGCGCCCAGCAGCGCGGCGCGGTCCACAACCGAGGCGCCCGGATCGGGCGACAAATCGCTGGCGAATTCGAACCAGTCGACGCGGCATTGGCGGTACGGCGTCGGCGCGCGCGTCTCCTCGATGATCCGGAAACGCGCGACGCCCGTCAGGTTGAGAACATATCGCCCGTCGCCGGACTCGGCGATTTGCGTGATCCGCCCGAGCGCGCCGATTTTTTCAAGCGCCGGAGCGGGATCGCGCGGATCGGCGCGCGGATCGGGCTGAATCATGCCCACCAGCCGGTCGGCTCGCATCGCGTCGTCGATCATCGCGACATAGCGCGGCTCGAAAATATTCAGCGGCAATTCGGCGCGCGGCAGCAGCAGCGCGCCCGGCAGCGGGAACACGGGAATCGTGTCGGGCAGTTCCGTTATGCTTTTGTAGGGCCGGTTGAGAGGCATGGCGTGTCCGTTTCGCGGCGTGGGCCGCCAAGCATCAAGAACAAGGCGTCGGGAACAAAGCCTCAGGAGTAAAGCAGAACCGACAATTTCCGCCGCGCGGCGACGGTTTCCGGCTCCATGTGGCCCCAGGCCTCGAAGAGTTGCAGAAGTTGCTTTCGCGCGGCCTGATCGTTCCAATTCTTGTCGCGGCGGATGATGTCGATGAGATTGTCGGCGGCCTCCTCGCGCTTGCCGGCGGCGTTGAGGCCGAGCGCGAGGTCGAAACGCGCCTGATAGTCTTTCGGATCGGCGGCGATCCGCTTTTCCAGGTCGCCGAAATCGCCGAGTTTCTCCGCCTGTCTGGCGAGGTCGAGCGCGGCGCGCGCCGCGGCGAGAGGCCCGCTGGCGTCTTCCGGGCCGACGCGGGCAAGCGTCGCGTCGGCGCCGTCGAGATCGCCAAGGGCGACCTGGGCGCGGGCGAGGCCGGCGATGGCGCGCCTGTCGGCCGGGTCGAAGCTCAGCGCCTCCATGTAGGAGGAGCCGGCGGCCGTGGCGTCGCCGCCCGCGAGTTCCTCGTCGCCCTTCGCGACGAATTCATCGGCCTCGCCGCCGATGGGGCCAACGAGGCGTTCGATGAAGCCCTTGATCTGGCCGTCGGACAACAGGCCATTGAAGCCGTCGAGCGGCTGGCCTTTCTGGAACGCGACAACGGCGGGGATCGATTGCACGCCGAGCTGCGCGGCGATGTCGGGATGGGCTTGCGCGTCCAGCTTCGCCAGCCGGATTTTGCCGTCGGCTTTCCTCACAACGCGTTCCAGCGCGGCGTCGAGTTGCTTGCTTTGCGAGGACGCCGGCGAACCGAAGGACACCAGCACGGGCATGCGGGCCGACCGCGTCAGCACATCGTCGCGGAAAGTCGCGGTGGTGGTCGTCACGACCAGCGCGTTGGCGGGCGTCTCGCCCGCGGGCGCTGGCATTGTCGGCTCGGGCATTCCAAATTCCTTCGCGTCGCGCTTGTTTCGCCCCGCGCCACATCCGCGGAAGCCTCGAAACAGCCGATAGAATGACTATTGCAATCCCCGTCGATTTGCGCAATATGCGCCCGCGCGGCGACGCCGCGATACCCAGGATGCGGGTGTAGCTCAGTGGTAGAGCACGACCTTGCCAAGGTCGGGGTCGAGGGTTCGAATCCCTTCGCCCGCTCCAGGTTCTCATTTGTTTCGCCGTCTCGAAAGCCGCGCGTCGCGCGTTCCGCCTAGAACACTTCGACCAAGAACTCAGGGAGCGAAACCGTGGCGCTTGCCATCGACGCCGCCGCGACATGATTTTCATAGCTCGGCTCGCCGCGCTCGCGGCGGGCGTTTTCGGGGCCGTCTTCACGGCCCACGCCGATCCGGTGGCGGATTTCTACGCGGGCCGGACGATCACCGTCGTCGTGGGCTCGGAGGCCGGCGGCGGTTACGACGCCATGGCGCATCTGGTGGCGCGGCGCATCGGCGCCTACATTCCCGGCCACCCCAGCCTCGTCGTGCAGGACATGCCCGGCGCGGCCAGCATCAACGCGGCGAACTACCTCTATAACACCGCGCCGCGCGACGGCTCGTTCTTCGGCATGATTCAGCGCACGTTGCTGTCGGCGAATCTGACAAACCAGCCGGGCGCGCGTTTCGATGTCCAGAAGTTCAACTGGGTCGGCAACCTGTCCAGCGAAGTCCCGCTGCTGTTGTCGTGGAACACGTCGCCGATCAAAACCGTCGAAGACCTTTTGGCGCGCGAAATGACGATGGGCGGCGGCGGCCCGTCGAGCGATTCCGAAGTGCAGGCGCGCCTGCTCAACGCGATCCTCGGCACGAAGATCAAGATCGTTTCCGGCTATCCCGGCCAGTCGCAAATTCAGCTCGCGATGATGCGCGGCGAGGTCGACGGGGTCGGGGGATGGTCGCTGTCGAATCTGAAGGCGCGCAATCCCGATTGGCTTCACGACCACAGCGTCCACTTTTTGTTGCAGGGCGCGTTGCGACGGACCGGCGATCTTCCCGACACGCCGACGCCCTTCGAATTCGCGAAAACCGCCAGCGACCGCGCGGTGCTCGAATTGTTTTACGCGCAGCAGGCGATCGCGCGGCCGTTTGTCGCGCCTCCGGGCTTCCCCGCGGCGCGGCTCGAAGCGCTGCGCGCCGCTTTCGACGCCGTTGTGAAGGACAAGGACTTCCTCGCCGAGGCGGCCACCGCGCGGATCGACATTGACGCCAGCGATCACCAATCGATTGAAAAGGTCGTCGCCATCATCGCCGCGACGCCGCCCGATATCGCGGCGCGCTTCGCCGGGGTGAACAACGCGCCCAATTGATTTTTTTCGCGCGGGAAACGTCGATCGGAACGGACGATTGGCAGGGGCTGAGGGATTCGAACTCTCGACCTGTGGTTTTGGAGACCACCGCTCTAACCAGCTGAGCTAAGCCCCTGCGCGCCGCGCCGCATGCGGCCCGACGGCGTTTCCATGCCAAAAGTCTGGATGAATTGCAAGAAAAACCGCCGCCGCGACGCCCCGGGTGCGCGCGCGCACCGAAGTTCGGCCGCCTTCGACGCAAGCTCGCCTTCGATCAAACGAGCTTGAGGGACCGGCGATGGACGATTGCTCTCTCCAACTTCTGACGATGCGCCGTTCTCCGTCGATTTCCCGGGCGCTGATCCTGGAAGCGCGCGCCGCGCGGCGCCCCACGGTGCCAGCCCGGCTCATCGCGGCCGCCGCGCGGCTTGGGGCGCGCGCGGACGAAAGCTACTTCGCCGTCGCCACGCGGCCGGCGAAATAATTCATCCTCACGAAAACACGCTCCGCGCTTCCATCGCCGAGGCTTGCCGCAGCGGTTCGCGGAAAAGCAGGCCGACCTGATCGTCGATGCGCCAGAGATAATCGACGATGGTCTGGCGGCCGTCGCTCAGCACGAGGTGGAAGCGCGCCGGCAGGCTGGTCAGCGACTGCGTCTGAATGCGCGCGCCCTTGTGCGAGAGGTCGGTGACTTTGACATCGGCCACGAATTCTCCGCGGCAATAGACTTTCGCATCCGCGAGGATGGTGTAGCGCTCGCCTTTTCGGCGCTCGACAGGCTGCAACATTAGGCCGTCCCTTCGCAACGGGTTGTTTCGACGGCGGAGAAGTACCATGCGGAGGTTAAGCCGCTTTAAGGCGCTCCATGACGATTTGTCCTTAATTCACCGCGGTTTTATCCAATTTTGGAAATGGGCGGGCCACGTCAGTCTTTCAGCCAGTCGCCGCATTTGGGCGCGTCGGCCTGCTGTCCCCATGGCATGACGGGAACGGTCGACGTCGAGTTTTTTGGCGATCCATCGACCAGCTTGTCGGAATAGACCATGTAAACCAGCGTGTTCCGCCTGGCGTCGCAGCCCCGCACGATCTGCATGCGCTTGAAAATCAGCGAGCGGCGCTCGCGGAACACCACGTCGCCCTGGGCGAATTTCGATTTGAACTTGATCGGCGCGTATTGCCGGCACGCCAGCGAGACATCCGACGTTTGCTCCGCGACGCCGAACGCGCCCGCCAGTCCGCCTTTTTCGGGCACGGTGTAGTGGCAGGCGACGCCTTCCACGTCGGGGTCGTCGATCCCGTAGGTCGCCAGTTTGTCGTTGGGCGTCAAAAGGTTGAACACCGTCGATTTGCGGAAAATGAGATCCGGCTCGCCATCCGCGGCGGCCGCCGGCACGGCGGCGAGAAGGGGCGCGAGGCAAACAGCGGCGGCGAACGCCTGGCGCGAAAACGCTTTGCGCATAACGGAACTCCCAGCGGGAAAACCGCCCGCAGCTGGCATATGGGGCATCGACATTCCCGGCGCAATTGGCGTCCTGAAATCGCCTTGTTCGGAAGGCTTGGTCGGGTGGCTTGATTCCCCGACCCGGCCGGGCCAAGGGAATGGTTAACAACTTTCAACGATGCTTCGCCGGGCGGGCGCGGCGCAGAGGCTGGAATGCGGGTTTTTGTCGCTGAATGTGTGAGCGCGCGGCGCGGGGCCGTCTGCGGAATTCTCGCGGTCGCGGCGTTTGTGGTGGGCGCCGCAACCGCGGTGGCGCAGGGCTACGATTGCGACCGGTTGCGCGCCCAGATCGCGGCTGCGGCGCCGTCAAAAGGTTCCGCGCAGGCCATGGCCGCCGCGCAAAAACAACAGGACGAGGCCGACAAGGCCACTTTTTACGCGCGCTCGATTGGCTGCGACAACCGGCAATTCCTCATGTTCGGCAGCCCTCCGCCGCCGCAATGTCCGGCGCTCGAAGCGCAAATCCGGCGCTTGCGGGGCGCCGCGGCGGAGTCGCGGGCGCGGGCACAGAGCGGCGGCGGCAACCGCCAGGCGTTGATGGCGAACTACGACGCCGCCTGTCGCGGGCCCCGCGGCCTGTTCGATTCGCTGTTCGGCGACGAGCGGCGGCAGGTGCCGATCGAGGACGCTTCGCCCGTTGACGCCCCCGAAATCCCGGACGACGGCGACAAGCCGCGCAACGGCCCGCTGGCGGTGTGCGTCAGAACCTGCGACGGCGGCTACTTCCCGGTCAGCTATTCGGCGCGTCCGTCGCGCTATTACGCGCTTGAGGATCTCTGCAAGGCGCAGTGCCCCGGCGCCGACGCCGCGCTCTACACCATGAGCGCTTCGGGCGACATCGACAGCGCGGTGTCGATCAACGGCGAGCCCTATTCCGAATTGAAAAACGCCGACAAGTTCCGCAAGGCCTTCGATCCCAAGTGCGGTTGCAAGCCTCCCAACCAGTCGTGGGTGCAGGCGCTGGCGCAAGCCGAGGAGACGCTCGACAAGAAGTTCCCCTCCGACGTGATCGTCACGCAGGAGAAATCCGACGAACTCCAGCGGGTGAAGGGCGCGGCGCTCAGCCCCGACAAAATCCGCGGCATTTTGCGCGGCGCGAGCCCCTCCGGCGCGGCGAAGGACGACAAGACCGCGGCGGTCGCGGCGAGCCCGCCCGACGATTCGGCGGCGGGTCAGAAAACGCCGCCCCCCGGCAAGGCCGACTCCAAGGACGACAAAAAGGTCAGGGTAGTCGGGCCAAAACTTTTGTCCGCCCCATAAGCGGCAGCAGCGCCGCCATTTCGGGTCCGTTGTCGCGGCCCGTCAGCGCCAGCCGCAGGGGATGGAACAGCGCCTTGCCCTTGCGCCCTGTGGCTTCCTTGAGGCGCGCCGTCCACGCGCCGAATGTCTTGGCGTCCCACGGCTCTTCGGGGAGCGCCTCGCGCGCCGCCAACAATAGTTCGGCGTCCTCGTGCGCGACGGGCGCTTCGCCCTCGACCACCCGCCACCAGTCGTCGACCTCCGCGAAGCGCGCGAGATTGCCGCGCACCGCGAGCCAGAACGGCTCGGCCTTGTGGCCGACGATGTCGCGCGCCACGAGCCGGTCGCGCGCGGCTTCGTAGTCCATGCCGTGCAACGTCCGCGCGCTAAGCGCCCGCAGCTCGTGCTCGTCGAAACGCGCCGCCTGCCGGGAGGTGTTGGCGATGTCGAACATGCCGGCCAGCTCGCCGAGCGAATGAACCGCGCGCACGTTGGCCGACGAGCCCGTCAACACGGCGAGCGCGGCGACGGCCAGCGCCTCGACGCCCGCGTCGCGCAACGCGCCGATCGACAGCGCGCCCGAGCGTTTCGACAGGCCTTCGCCGGACGACGTGGTCAGCAGGTTGTGGTGGCCGAAGACGGGCGCGGCGCCGGCGCCGGCCAACGCCTCGAACAGTTCGATCTGCACGGCGGTGTTGCTGACGTGGTCCTCGCCGCGGATGACATGCGTGACGCCGAGGTCGATGTCGTCGGCGACCGACGTCAGCGTGTAAAGCCATGTGCCGTCGCCGCGGATCAGCACGGGGTCGGACATCGACGACGCGTCGATGTGGCTGAGGCCGCGCACCATGTCTTCCCAGCGCACGGCGCCGGGCTCGAGCCTGAAGCGCCAATGCGGGCGCCGGCCCTCGGCCTCGAACGCGGCGCGCTCTTCCGCGCTCAGCGCCAGCGCCGCGCGGTCGTAGATGGGCGGCGCGCCGCGCGCGATCTGGCGCTTGCGGCGGCGGTCGAGTTCGTCGGCGGTCTCGTAGCAGGGATAGAGCCGGCCCATGGCCTTGAGCTTTTCCGTCGCCGCGACATACAGCGGAAAGCGCTGGGACTGGCGGTAAACCGCGTCCGGCTCAACGCCGAGCCACGCCAGATCGACCTCGATCGACTGCGCGTATTCCTCGCGCGAACGTTCGACGTCGGTGTCGTCGAACCGCAGGATGAACCGCCCATGGTTCTTGCGCGCGTAAAGATAGTTGAACAGCGCGGGCCGCGCGTTGCCGATATGGATGCGGCCGGTGGGCGAGGGGGCGAAACGGACAACGGGGGGGCGCATGGCGATTTCTGCTGACGGCGGCGAAACGCCGCATCCGGCGCTCCTTGGGGCGCTCCTTGTGCCCCGGAAGGGCCGGGATGTTAAGCGAATTCACGGAAAAGGCGCCCACATCTAAATTTGGATCGGGAAAATTTCCTGCTTGCGGCGTCGTTGGGCGGCGGTCATAGTGGGACGAGAGTCAAAAATCAGAAGGGGGAAACAATGAGCGCTATCTTGGTAGTGTTCCATATGCTTTGCGCGGTCGCGCTTGTCGGCGCGGTGACGCATCAAGCCGCCTCGGTCTGGATTCCGGTCCGGGCTGGATCGTCGAATTTTTTCGCCCGGTTTCGCGCGGTCAAGGCCGCCGGCTACGTCAACACCGTGATCATCCTGTATCTGGTCACTTTTGTTCTCGGCTCGTTGATCTACCCGACCTATCGCATCGGCGCGCGCATCTTCATGGAAGACCTGCACATGAGCGGGCACGTCGGCTCTTTCGAAATCAAAGAGCATGTGCTCAGCTTCGGCATCGCGCTTCTGCCGGCCTATTGGTACTACTGGCGCACGCCGCAGAAAACCGAGGACGCTTTCACCCGAAAAGCGATTGTCCTGATCCTGGCGGCGATCATTTGGTACGCCTTCCTCGTCGGCCACATCCTCAACAACGTCAAAGGGGTTTGAAATGCGGATTGAGCGCGCCATTCCCGCGTTTTCATGCGGTTTCATGATCGTCTATCTGATCTCGATGTTCTACCATCCGATGTTCACGTACTTCACCTATGTGCCTCGACAGGGGCAGTGGGCGTGGGGCGTGCCGGCGCTCGGAGCGCAGGGGCCGGGCATGTTCTGGTGGTCGTGGCTGGCGACCGCGCTCGTCGCGGGCCTCGTCTGCGGCGGGGCGGCGCTCGCGACGCCTGAAAACGTGCGAGCCAAAGTGCCGTCCAGCATCGTTTGGATCGTGCCGGTCGTTCTGATCGTCATTCTCCTCTACATCGAAAGGACGTGGTTCGGCTACAAATGAGGAACGGATTCCGCGCGTTGTCGTTGATCGAAAAACTGGTCGTCGATTTAAAAAGCGGAGGAAACCTCATGCCGAATCGTCTAAAACTATTCACGTGCCTTGGCGTAATCGCGGGCGTCGCCGGGGTTGATGTCTCCGCCTTCGGGCAGACCGCGCCGTCGCCCACCGCTCCGACGGCGGCCTCAACCCCCGCCGCCGAGGCTCCCGCGAGGCCGCCTTATCCCATGGGCATGGGCGAGATCTTGGTGTTTGGCGTTCAGCCGCGCCATATCGCGATGGTGGCCGCTGTGAAGGCGGGCGATTGGGCCTACGCCGCCTATGCGCTCAAGGAGTTGGGCGAGACCTTCACCCGCATTCCGCGCGCCATCCCGACCTATCAGAACCACAATACGGCGGAATTCGTGGGCGGCATGGTCAACGACCCGCTGAAGGCCCTCGACGAGGCGGTCAAGGCGGCGGACGCCAAAAAATTCAAGGTGGCGTACGCGCAATTGACGACGGCCTGCAACAGTTGCCACCAGGCGACGGGACGAGAGGCCGTGGTCATCAAGGTTCCGACTTCTGCCGGCGCCAGGGCCGATCAGGACTTCAAGCGCAGCAAGCCCCCGGCCTGACGCGCTGATCCACCTTAGGCGCTGATTGCCGCGCCGGCGTTTTCCCTTACCGCCCCAACACGCGTTTCAACACCGCTCCGGCATCCGCCGGCGCCTTGTCGCCCGCCCACGCGACATACTGATCCGGACGCACCAGCACCAACGCGGCCTTGTAGAGTCCCCTCGCCTCGCCGCCGGCGTCGCGTGTGATCTTTAGCGGCAGGCCCAATTCGCGCGCGGCCTTTTCGAATGCGGCGACATCGGCCTCGTCCGCGCCCAGCGCCAGCAGCGAGAAGCCAAATCCCAGTTGCTCGAACGCGTTGCCGCCGGTCGACAGTTTTCCCGGGGCCAAATGGTGGCCGGGGCGGGCGACAAAGCTGTATTCGCCGCGCGCCTGGCTGACGCCGCCAGCGGGGGCGAACACCACGTCCGACCCCTCGTAGTTCGGTTCGTAGTTGAGGATGATCTGGCCGCTGCCTTCCTTCAGTTCCGCCCAGTCTTTCTTGAAGGCTTCGGGCTCCTTGACGGGATCGTGGCGGTTGATCATCTCGCCCTCCCACGCGACGCGGGCGGCGATGAACTCCTCGCCGATCTGCTTGAACACCGGGCGGCGTTCGGCGTCGTATGAATCGAGCAGATGCTCGCCGCCGACGCTCTGCAATTTCAACGCGAGCTTCCAGCCGAGATTGGCGACATCCTCAAGCCCGTTGTTGAGTCCAAAGCCGCCGTAGGGCGGATGCGAATGGGCGGCGTCCCCGGCGATGAACACGCGGCCGGCGCGGTAGTTCCGCGCCACCGCGACGCGCAGATCCCAGAAGCCGACATGCTCGAATTCGCAGTCGAACTTGAAGCCCGCGACCTCGTGCAGCAGCCCTTCGAAATCGAAGTTGTCGCGCGTCGTGTCGGCGGGCACCGGCGAATGGAAAAACCAGCCGACCTCCGGGTCGATGCGCCCGAAAAACTGCCAGTATCCGTTGAGCTTCGGGTTCAGCACGCGATAGGTGGACAATTGCGGATAGCGCTTGGCGAGGCCGGCGGTCAGTTCCGGCGACTTGAACACCGCGAGCATCATCAACTGGTCGAAATCGGAGCCGTCGCGCTTGATGCCGGCCTGCTCGCGCACCAGCGAGTGGCCGCCATCGCAGCCAACGAGATAATCGGCTTCGAACGTCTCCGTCGCGCCGTCGCCCGCCTCGTGGGCGGCCGTGACGCGCACGCCGTCGGCGTTCTGCGATATCTCCGTCGCCAGCCAGCCAAACCGGGTCTCCGCCAGCGGCAGCGTCGCCAGCTTCCGCCGCAGCACGCCTTCGAGAAGATATTGCGGGATGCGGTCGTTCTTCTGCGAATAATATTGTCCCACCGCTTCCCGCCCGGCGAGGGCGTGCCAATGGTCGCTCATCAGATTGCCATAGGCGGTGATGCCCGAGGCCGGCACATGCGGCGGCAACAGGCGGCTCGCGCGCAATTCGTCGACGCAGCCCCAGAAATAGAAGCGCTCGCCCGTGCGTTGCGTCAGGTTCTGGCCGCGTGGAATATTGTGCATGCCGGGCCGGCGTTCGATCAACACGCAGGACACGCCGCGCATCGCCAAATCCACCGCCAACCCGACGCCGACCGGCCCGCCGCCGATGATGATGACCTGATGCCGCTTCGCCACGCGTGTTCCTCCGGAAATGTGCGCCCCGTGCTAGCCCAAAAGAGGCGGCGGGCGCAATCGCGCCGGGGCCGCGCGCCACGCCCGGCGCGCCGCGCTCATTGACAGGTCAAATCCTTTGGACGAATGACATCCAACAGACATTCACGCGCGAGGAGACATCCATGCCGCACGATCCGAAGGACGACAAGGACGCCATTCATTGGCACGAACCCGCCGGCACCAAGAAAGCCGGCCTCGGCGAGTTCAAAAAGCAGCCGACCCCCTACGACGCCTGGATGGAGGCCGAGGGCCTGCCGGTGTTCCGCGGCATCGGCATTTCAAAAGTGCAGAACCTGCCGCTCATGCCGTGGAAGCGCACCGGCGGGCGCGGCCATTTCATCCAGCTCTACGGCACGGAAACGAAGTGGGGCTGCTACGTCGTCGAGATTCCGCCGGGCGGCGCGCTGAACCCGGAAAAGCACATGTACGAGGAGATTTTCCTCGTTGTCGAAGGGCGGGGGTCGACGGAGGTCTGGCTCGAGGGCGAAAGCAAGAAGCACGTCTTCGAATGGCAAAAGGGCTCGATGTTCTCGATTCCGATGAACGCGATGCACCGCCTCGTCAACGCCACCTCGGGCGGCGCGCTGCTGCTTGGCGGCACGACGGCGCCGGTGGTGCTCAACGCGCTGCAAAACGCCGACGCCGTGTTCGACAACCCCTTCGTGTTCAAGGACCGCTTTTCCGGAGGCGAGGATTTCTTCAAGCCGAAGGACGACATCGAGCCGGACCCCGTGCGCGGCCTCGCCATGCGCAAGACAAATTTCATTCCCGATGTCATCAACTGCGAACTGCCGCTGGATAACCGCCGCTCGGTCGGCTATCGCCGCGTCGAGCCCCTGATGACGAACAACTCGTTTTACTTCTGGATCGGCCAGCACGAAAACGGCCGCTATTCCAAGGGCCACGCGCACACGTCCGCGGCGATCCTCATTTGCCTCAAGGGCAAGGGCTACACCTATTCGTGGCCCGAGCGGTGCGGCGAACAGCCGTGGAAGGATGGCATGGGCGATCAGGTCAACCGGCTCGACTACGAGCCGATCGGCATGGTGACGGCGGCGCCGGGCGGCGCGCGCTGGTATCACCAGCACTTCAGCGTGTCGAAGGACGACTTCCGGCTGACGGCGTGGTTTGGTCCGCACAATCCAGGCCGCGATCCCGGCGCGCCCGGCCAGAAACACACGGACTACACCGCCATCGACGTGAACCAGGGCGGCACCGCCATCCCCTACTGGATGGAGGATCCGTATATTCGCAAGGAATACGAGGAAATCCTGCGTCAGAACGACGTGAAATGCCGCATGGATTCGACCTGGTACGACAAGCCGAACGACGCCGACGCGCGCATGAAGGACGTGGTTTAGAAGCCGCGTTCGCCGCTCGAAATCAAACGGGCCGCAGCGGTTCGCGCGGTCCGGACCGCATCGTCACCACGATGGGATCGCCGGCGAGCACATCGCCTCCGGCGATCACGATCCCCATCACGCCGCTTTTGCGGATCATCTCGCCCGCCGCGTCGCGATCGAGCACGGCGTTCATCAGCCCCGGCTGGAACGCGTCGATCTGCTTGCAGGGACTGCGCAAGCCGGTGAGCTCGACAATCGCGTCGTCGCCGAGGCGCAGCCACGTGCCGCGCGGCAACGACAGGAGATCGAGACCCGTCGTCGTCGCGTTTTCGCCGAGGTCGCCGGGCCCCACCGCGAAGCCTTTCGCGCGCAACTCGTCGAACAGTTCGGCGTGGATGAGATGCACCTGACGAAGGTTTGGCGCGTCGGGATCCCGGGCGACGTGGTAGCGGTGCTTGACCTTCTCGCCCATGTGCGCGTCGCCTTCGACGCCGAGGCCGCGCAACAGCCGGATCGAAAGCTGGTTGGCTTTTTTGAAGGTGTGCGCGCGGCCCAGGCTGACGGCGAGGACTCTGGGGGACATGACGGGCTCCTGTTTCCGCGACAATCCGTCAAAGCGTTTTGGCGAGCTCTTCGAGCTGGTCGGCCGCCTTGCCCCAGCCCTCGTGGAAGCCCATCTTTTCGTGCTGCGCGAGGTCTTCGGCGGACCAGTGGCGCACCGTCGCGGTGTAATTGGTCTTGCCGTCGCCCGCGTCGGAGAATTCCACCGTTCCGACCATGAACGCCTTGCCCGAGGGCGTCCAGGCGTCGACAAAAGCGTCGGTGAAAACGATCCTCTCGCCGCGCTTCACGTCGAGGTAAACGCCGCGGTTGGGAAACTCCTCGCCATTCGGTCCGTTCATGACAATCAGGCTCGCGCCGCCGGGGCGGACATCGATGGCCGCCTTGGAAACGCGCCACGGCCGCGGGCAGAACCATTGCTTGAGCAATTCCGGCTCCGTCCAGCAGCGCCACAGGTTTTCGCGCCGGGCGTCCATGACGCGGGTTAGAACCAGTTCGTGGTTTGCCATTTTGTCGCGCTCTGTCCGTGAATTTGGAAGTCTCGGGCTCACAGGAAATTGTTCGGCCAAATGATGCTGCGCCACATGTGCGCGACGGGGCTGCCGTCGAAGCCAAGCCCTTCCTTCGGCGTCTTGAAGGTCCGCCCGATGATGTCCTCGAATTCCCGGATTTCGACCTTCACGTTGGGATCGAAGGAATAGAGGTCGTTGCACGTGACAAGGCGGGCCGACGCGTACCACTTGTGCCCGCGGGCGTAGTCGTAGGCCTCGCGCACATAGGCGGGCGGACGGTATTCCTCGCCGAAGGAGCGCGTGTAGAGGTCGGGATACTCGTATTTGTATTCGGCGTCGGGATAAAAGCGCAGCGCCTGATGATAGCGGATGGCGAACACGGTCTCCTCGTCCACATAGGGTTCGACAAGCTGCGCGCCATAGTAGCCGTGGTCGGTGCGCACATGCGCGACGACCGCGACGTCGTGCAACAGGCAGGCCAGCACCAGCTTGTCGGGCAGCCCGTTGCGGCGGGCCAGCGCCGCGCTTTGCAGCAAGTGGTTGCCGCCGCGTTTGTTGATGAGAAAGCGCCGTTCGAAAAAGTCGATGAGCGTCGGCTTTTCCGGCATCGCCGGCAACCGCGGCTCCTCGTGCATGAGATAGCGCCCGCCACCGCCGGTTGGACCGCCGTTGGCCATCTGCGCGACGCGCCCGAAGAAGGGCGGCGCGACGCCCTTGTCGAGCAGCTTCATCATCGCGAGTTCGAGCAACTCGTCCTTCTCGGTCGAGCTCATGCCGGGCGTCGCCTGCGCGGCGGCGACGCGCCCCGCCTCGGCGGCGAGTTCCTGCTGATTCAACATGGCCGGCTCCCTTGGTTTTGGATCAAGCGTCCGTCGACGCCGATTGTCTTATCAAGCTTCGGATTTCCAGCGCGACTCGTCAAACGCCAATGCCTACGCCCGGGTCTGCCCGTCGCCACGCACGCGGTAATTGAACGAGCACAATTGCTCCAGCCCCACCGGGCCCCGCGCGTGCATCCGGCCGGTCGAGATGCCGATCTCGCCGCCGAAGCCGAATTCGCCGCCATCGGCGAATTGCGTGGAGGCGTTGTGCAGCACGATGGCGGAATCGACCTCCGTCAAAAAACGCTCCGCCGTCGCCGCGCGCTCGGTGACGATGCAATCCGTGTGGTGCGAGCCATGGGTCTCGATGTGGTCGATGGCCTCGTCGACGCCGTTCACCACCTTCGCCGCGATCACCGCGTCGAGATACTCGGTCCGCCAGTCTTCCTCGTTGGCCTCTTTCACGCGCGGATCGACGGCGCGGGTCGCCGCGTCGCCGCGCACCTCGCAGCCGGCGTCCAGAAGCATCTTCGTCAACGGCGCGAGCATCGTGTCCGCGGCGGCGCGATCGACGAGAAGCGTCTCGGCCGCGCCACAGACGCCGGTGCGGCGCATCTTCGCGTTGAGAACGATACGCTTCGCCTTTTCCAGATCGGCGGCGCCGTCGATGTAAACGTGAACAATCCCCTCCAGATGCGCGAACACGGGCACGCGGGCGTCTTCCTGCACGCGCGCCACTAAGCTCTTGCCGCCGCGCGGCACGATGACGTCGACATTGCCCGCGAGCCCGGCGAGCAATTCGCCAACCGCGGCGCGGTCCCGCGTCGGCACAAGCTGAATGGCGTCCTCGGGCAGGCCGGCGTCGCGCAGCCCTTCGACCAGGCAGGCGTGGATCATCGTCGAGGAGTGAAACGAATCCGAGCCGCCGCGCAGGATCGCCGCGTTGCCGGCCTTCAGGCACAGCGCGCCGGCGTCGGCCGTGACATTCGGCCGGCTTTCGTAAATCACGCCGACGACGCCGAGCGGCGTCGCGACGCGCTCGATCTTCAGTCCATTCGGCCGCTCGAACGTGGCGAGCACCTTGCCAACGGGGTCGGGCAGGGCGGCGATGTCCTCAAGCCCCTTCGCCATCGATTCGATCCGCGCCTCGTTGAGCATCAGCCGGTCGAGGTTCGCCTTGCTGGCGCCGGCTTTGGCCGCCGCCTCCATATCGCGGGCGTTGGCGGCGACGATGTCGCGCGCGCTCGTGCGCAGGTGCGCGGCGGCGACCATCAACGCGGCGTTCTTGCGCTGGCGCGGGGCGAGCGCGAGCTTGCGCGCCGCGCGCCGCGCCGCGTGGCCAATGGCCAACATTGTCTGGCGGACGTCGCGCTTCTCGCCGCCGCCTTCGATAACTCTGAACTTGTCCATGGTGTCGCCGGTTGTGTGCGATGTCGTATATAACGCAATCCGGGCGGGGCGCACAGGCGCCGCGCGCGGGAGGTCGCCAGCCGTTGGCGGGAGATTGCCATGAGCGAAACCACGAAAAGCGGGACGATGAGCGGCGTGATGGCGCTTGATCTGCCGTTGGCGGACCCCACGGACGCCATGGCCGCCTATTTTCAGAAATGCCGGGACAAGATCGGCTTTGTGCCGAATGTGCTGACGGCTTACGCGCACGACATGCCGAAACTCGAGGCGTTCGCCGCTTTTTACAACGATCTCATGCTGGCGCCCTCGGGCCTGAGCAAGCTGGAGCGCGAGATGATCGCGGTCGCGGTGTCGAGCGAGAACCACTGCTTCTACTGTCTGACCGCGCATGGCGCGGCGGTGCGCCAACTTTCCGGCGATCCCGCGCTGGGCGAGACGATCGCCATGAACTGGCGCGCCGCGAACCTGCCGCGCAAGCAGGCGGCGATGCTCGAATTCGCGGTCAAAATGACGCGCGCCAGCGGCGACATCGTCGAGGCCGACAGGGCGGCCTTGCGCGACGCGGGCTTTTCCGACCGCGACATCTGGGACATCGCGGCGGTGGCGTCGTTCTTCAACATGTCAAACCGCATGGCGAGCGCGGTGGATATGCGGCCGAACCCGGAATATCACGCGCAGACGCGGTGAAAGTCGGGCGGCGCGCGTTATTTCCGGACGTAGGTCCCGAGCTCGGCGCGCGCCTTGTCGGCGAAGGACGTGTCCACGGTTGTGAGAGGGTCGGAAATATCGCCCTCGATCCAGCCCTGTTCCTTGAAGAAGGCGAAGTCGGTTTTCAAGCTGTCGATATTCAGCTTCGCGTCCGGGTTCGAGCCCTGCGTGTTCATCGTCTTGTAGATGGCCCGGTCCTTGAGGTCGGTGAACTCGGTGAGGACATCGATGACCGCGTCGGCGTTCGGCCCCTTCAATCCGCCGTCGGCGAGCGCGCCGTCGTAGAAGCGCATCGCCTTCATGAAGGCGCGCATGAAGCGGCGTCCGGCGTCCGGCTTTTTGGCGATGAACACGGACGAGAAAACGATGTGGGTCGCGTCGGACCATGGGTAGAACGTGTCGCTCGACGCGATCCGCGCGGCGATGCCCTGCCGCACCGCGTAGGTCGCCGCCGGTTCCGTCGTCAGGCCGGCGTCGATGGCGCCGTTGGCGAGCGCGGTGACGTGGTTGGGATAGGCGAGGTAGATGGGGTCGATGTCCTTGTAGGCGAGGCCAACCGTCTTAAGCGCCTGATTGAGCGTCGATGTCGCGCCGGTGCCCGCGCCAGGCAGCGCGATCTTCATGCCCTTGAGATCGGCCATTGTTTTATAGCGGCCGCTGTCCACGAGTTGCTTGCGAACGATGAGGATTTGGTGGCCATAGCCCGGCGCCGCGTTGCCGTTGCCGCTGACGATCTTGATGCCAATGCCGCGCGCCACCGCGTTGTAAAGGGTCGCGTTGGCCGAGCCGGTGGCGACATCGATGTCGCCGGCGCCGAGCGGCGCCATCATCTTGCCGCCGGAATCGAAAACGGTTGGGTTGGCCTCGATGCCTTCTTCCGAAAAATAGCCGCGCTTCATGGCGATCAGAATGGCGAAATCGGCCGTCGAGTTGGAGATCGCGATGTTGACCTTGTCGGCGGCGCGGGCGGCGGGCGCGGGCGCGCAGAGGGCGATCATCAGAAGCCCGAGCGCGCGGAACAGCGGAAATTTCATCGGCGGCAGGCTCCCTTTGCCCGCAGCCTATGCCGCCGGCGCGGGGAAATCCAGCCGGCGCGCCAATGAAATGTCGGTGGCTATTGGACTGTCGCTCCCTGCCGAAGGCGTCCGTTCACAGCCGGGGCGTGCCGCGAGCGGGAACGCGCCAGCCCGTGGATATAGGACAACTTGCGCAGCGCGCCCTCGCCAAGAACGAAGGGATAGGCGTCGTTCACGCCCATCGATCGGCTCAGGCTGTTCATCGCGACGGTCAGCGGAATCCAGACATCGACGATTTTCTTGAAGTCCGGCTCCACGTAGGGATCGAAATCGACGATCGCGCGAAGGCGGCCCGGCCAATCGATGTCGGGTTCGACGTGCAGGCCAAACGCCGACGCCGTTTCGACCGTGTCGACGATGTGGAAATAATGCGCCCAGCTTTCCGCGAAGTCCTCCCAGGGGTGCGACGACGCGTAAGCGCTGACGAAATTGGGCGCCCAATTGGCGACCGGGCCGTTGTCGTAGTGTCGGCGCAGGGCGGCGGCGTAGTCGATTGTGTCGTCGCCGAACACCGCGCGGCAGCTTTCCAGTTCGCCTTCGCCGCCGTCGCGCACCAGCGTGTCCCAGAAATAATGGCCGACCTCGTGTCGAAAATGCCCCAGCAGGGTTCGATAGGGCTCATTCATGCTTGTGCGCCGCCGCTCGCGTTCGGCGTCGTCCGCCTCCGCCAGCGAAAGCGTGACAAGGCCGTTTTCATGCCCCGTCATGACCCTCGGCCCGTGCGTGTGGTGGTCGTCGTCGCGGAGAAAGTCGAAAATCAACCGTTCCCCGTCGGCGGTTGGCGGGACAAGCGGCAGATTGAACCGGACAAGACTGTAAAACAGCCGGTGCTTCGCCAACTCGATCTTTCGCCACGCCTCGACGTTCGCGGGGATCGAGACGTTCGGGATGGTCTTGTTATGCCGGCACGCCCGGCACAGCGTCTCCGGCGAGTCCGGGGGCATAACCCAGTTGCAGACGCCAAACTGGGCGTTTTGGCACAATCGCCATCCGCCTTGGGCGCCGTTCGACAAGGCGATCATCGTGGTCAGGCGCGGCGAATAGCCGATGGAGGCCAGGCACGATTGGCATTGGGTGTTCTCGAAATGAACGACGTTGCCGCAGTTGACGCAATTGAAAAGCCGCATGTGATGGTCCCGAAATCAAAGCGCGCCTCGTGGCGCGCCAGAGCGAAACGTCGCGGGGGCGAATTCGTTTCCGAAAATCAGGGCCGGCGGCGGATCAGGCGCGGCTAGGCCGCCGCGCGATGTTCGGCGGGCGCCGTCTCGCGGAGGATTTTCTCCAGCTCGGGCAGACAGGAGCCGCAGTTCGTGCCCGCCTTCAGCGCTTCTCCGATTTGCGCGGCGGTCGTCAGGCCGTGGCTGGCGATCGCCTCCTCGATGGTGACGCGGCCGACGGCGAAACAGGCGCAAATCGTCGGGCCGGCGCTGGCGACGCCGTCAAGCGGCACGCCCGCGAGCAGGCGGGCGCGATGCTCCTTTGGCGGCTCGCGGGCGAACATCGCGGCCATCATGTCGCGGTCGGGCACCGAAGCGGCCTCGCGCGCCACAAACAGGCACGCGTCGAGCGCGCCATCGACAAAGCTGGCGAAGCGGAAGACGCCGCGCGCGGGGTCCGCGTAAACCGCGAGGTCGGGTGTCGCGAGGGGAGAGAGTTTGTTCAGAACCCAGGCGTCGTCGGGCGTTTCGCCTGGGGCGGCGAGCGGCTCGATGCCGGCCAGCGGATAGGCGAAGCCGCCGTCGATGGCGACGCGGCACCAATAGTCGGATTTGAGCTCCGCGAGCGGTTCGCGCCGCAACAGCAAGCCATGCCACGCCATCGGCTGGCGCATCACCATCACCGCGGTCGCCTTGAGTTCGGGCTGTCCCGAGACAGGATCGGTCGCGGCTCCCACAAGCCGGTCGACCGGGCCCGTCGAGGCGTTCGCGTCGCTCCAGTGCATCGCCGCGTGGACTTCGCCCGGCCGTTGATCCCCAGCGACGCGCGCGCGCATGATCGTCGCGCCGTGCCGGCTTTCGACGCGGGCGAATTCGCCGTCCGCCAGACCGGCCCTCGCCGCGTCGGCCGGATGGATGTCGAGGTAGGGCTCGGGCGTGTGGGTCGAGAGACGCGGCACGCCGCCCGTGCGCGTCATGGTGTGCCACTGGTCGCGCACGCGCCCGGTGTTGAGCGTGAGATTGCGCGCGGCGTCGAGCTTTTCCACGGGCGCGCGGAACGGCGTCGCGACAAAGCGGGCGCGGCCATCTGGATGCGAGAACAACCCGTCGCCGTAGAGGCGGCCACCGGCGGGCGCGCCCTTCCGCGCCGGCCATTGCGTCGGCTCCATCGCCTCGTATTCGGCGTCGGTCAGATCGGCGAGCGCGCCGATGTCGAACCGCCGCGCGCCGTCGTTTTCAAACGCCGACAGCGCCGCGTGCTCGCGGAAAACGTCGGCGGGTTTCGAGTAGCCGAACGCGTCGCCCCAGCCCATGCGCTTGCCAAGCTCGGCGAACATCCACCAGTCCGGCATGGCCTCGCCCGTGGGCGGCGTAAACGCCCGTTGCCGCGAAATCCGGCGCTCGGAGTTGGTGACCGCGCCGTCCTTTTCCGCCCAGCCCCGCGCTGGCAATGTCACATGCGCGAAGCCCAGCGTGTCGTTCGCGTGGCAGTCCGCGACGACGACGAAGGGACATTTGCGCAGGGCGTCGCGCACGCGGTCGGCGCGCGGCAGACTGACGGCGGGATTGGTGCCGGCGATCCAGACGGCCTTGATCTTTCCCGCCAGCATCGCGTCGAAAAGCTCGACGGCTTTGAGCCCGGGCTTGGTGGCCATGTTGGGCGCGTTCCAGAAGCGCCTCACACGGTCGATGTCGTCGGGCGACGCGAAGCTCATATGCGCGGCGAGCTGGTTGGCGAGGCCGCCGACCTCGCGCCCGCCCATGGCGTTGGGCTGGCCTGTGAGCGAAAACGGGCCCATGCCGGGCTTGCCGACGCGCCCGGCGGCGAGGTGGCAGTTGACGATCGCGTTGACCTTGTCGGTGCCGGCCGAGGATTGGTTGACGCCTTGCGAGTAGAGCGTCACGACCCGCTCCGTCGAGACGAACATGCGGTAAAACGCCTCGATGTCGGCCGCGGGGACATCCGTTTCCGCGGCTACCGCGGCCACTGTCGGAAATTCCGCGCGCGCCGCGGCGAGCGCTTCGTCGAAATTCGCCGTGTGCGCGCCGATATACGCGCGGTCGAGGGCGTCGCTGTCAGCGACGCGCGCCAGCAAGCCGTTGAACAGCGCCACGTCGGATCCCGCGCGCAGCGGCAGGTGCAGGTCCGCGCCGTCGCAACTCGCGGTGCGCCTGGGATCGAGGACGACAATCCGCGTGCCGCGCTTTTTCCGCGCCGCCTCCAGCCGGCGGAACAGAATCGGGTGGCACCAGGCCGCGTTGCTGCCAACCAGAACGACCAGATCGGCCTCGTCGATGTCCTCGTAGCAGCCGGGCACGACGTCTTCGCCGAACGCGCGGACGTGCCCCGCCACGGACGAGGCCATGCACAGGCGCGAATTGGTGTCGATATTGGCTGAGCCGAAGAAGCCCTTCATCAGCTTGTTGGCGACGTAATAGTCCTCGGTCAGGAATTGGCCGGAGCCGTAGAAGGCGACGGAATCGGGTCCGTGAACGCGGATGGCTTCCGCGAATTTGGCGGCGGCGAGGTCGAGCGCCTCGTCCCAGGACGCGCGGCGCCCCTTGATTTCGGGATGCGTCAAGCGGCCGCGGGGACCGAGAGTTTCGCCGAGCGCCGAGCCTTTGGAGCAGAGGCGGCCTTCGTTGGCGGGATGCGCCGCGTCGCCGCGCATGGTTCCGTCGGGGTCGACAACCACGCCGCATCCGACGCCGCAATAGGGGCATGTGGTGCGCGTGGGCCGCGGGAGCGCTGCGTGGATCATCTAAAAACTCTTCATCCCGTGGGACTCTTGGGTCACGCGGCGCGCGACAGCGCGCGGCCAAAAATCAAGGTGTCGCGGAAGGGCGTCACGTCGCGCTTGGTGGTCATGAGGTCGACGAGCCAGGGCCCGTCGGCGATGTCGCCGTAGAGGATGGCGCCAACGAGCCTGCCGTCGCGCAGCACGAGTTTCTTGTAGCCGTTGCTGGCGGCGTCGCGCAGCGTGATCTCGTCGTCGGCGGTGTCGCGCGCTTCCAGGGCGCCGGCGGAGAAAACGTCGATCCCCGCGATTTTCAAACTCGTGAAAACGGGCGGCGCGACATAAACCGCCTCGTCGCCAAGAAGCGCGGCCGCGCAGACCCGCGCCTGCTCCCACAGCGGCCCCACGAGTCCGAACGTCTGGCCGCGGTGTTCGACGCATTCGCCGACCGCGTGGATGTTCGGGTCGCTCGTCATCATCAAGTCGTCGACGACGACGCCGCGGTTGATTTCAAGGCCGGCGGCGCGGGCGAGATCGACTCCTGGGCGCACGCCTATGGCGAACACGACGAGGTCGGCCACGAGTTCGCGTCCATCGGCGAGGCGCACCCCCTCGACAAAATGTTCGCCGATGATTTCCTCGGTCTGCGCGCGCGTGATCACTTCCACCCCCCGCGCCTCGAGGTCGCGCCGCAGCAAGATGGCGGCGGCCTTGTCGAGCTGGCGCTCCATCAGCGTGTCCATCAGGTGAAGCACGGTGACGCGCATGCCCCGCCGCGACAGGCCATACGCCGCCTCAAGGCCCAGCAGGCCGCCGCCGACAATCACGGCGCGGTATCCCGTTCGGCTCGCGTGTTCGATGCGTTCGAGGTCGGCGATATTGCGAAAGGCGCAGACGCCGGGCAGATCGAGGCCGGGCAATGGCGGCATCAGCGGGCGCGAGCCGGTGGCGAGGATCAGCTTGTCGAAGCCCGCGGTTTTTCCCGACGCCGTGGCGATTGTCTTGGCGGCGCGGTCAATCGCCACGACGGGATCGCCGGTGTTCAGGGCGACCGCGTTGCGCTCGTGCCATTCGCGCGTGTGGAGGACGATGTCCTCGACCTTCTTCTCCTTCGCCAGAACGCTCGACAGCATGATCCGGTTGTAATTCGTGTGCGGCTCCGCGCCGAAAACCTCGATTTGGAAACGATCGCGGTCCAGTTTCAGCAACTCGTCGATCGCGCGCATGCCGGCCATGCCGTTGCCGACGAGGGCCAGCCGCTTTGTCTTCGCCATGGTAGCGGCCACGTCTCCACGCTCCTTGCACGGGGATGGCGGAGCAAGCGTCATGCCACGGGATTCAGCCGAAATGGGAGCGGCGGCGCCCAGGAGACGCGCAAGCGGTCCCCGTGGTGCGACATATTTGGGCTTCGCGCTGGCGCTATTTACCTTCCCGCGCGAGGATGGTTTATGCGCCGGCGCTGGCTCCAGGGAAGATACGATGGCGAAATGGCTGGTAATTGCGATGGGGGCGGTGTTGGCGCTGGGGGGAGTGTCCTCCATCGCCATGGGCTGGGATATCGTTCAGGTCGAGCGCGGCTGGACCGAGGTCATCGCCGGCGCCGGCGCGCTTGGCGCGGGCTGCGTCACGATGGCGATAGGCGTCTTGATCGGCGCGATCGACAAAATCACGGCGCCCGCGGCGCGGCGCGAGGACTTCGCGAAACCGGCGCGGGCGGAGACGGCGCCCCCGCTCAAACCCGCGCCCGCCGACATCGACGCGCCCTCCCCGGCGCGGCTGCCCGACGAACAACTCGACTGGGTCACCCAAGGTTTCGCCGACACGCCGTTCGCCGACGCCCGGCCGGCGGAAAACACGGACGCCGCCGCGAGGCGCGACGCGGCGGGATCGCCGACCGTGATCGGCGAGTACAGGATTTCAGGCGTCACCTACGTGCTCTACAACGACGGCGCCATTGTCGGAGAGACGCCGCATGGCGCGCGCCGTTTCGATTCGCTGACTGAATTGCGGGCCTATATCGACGCGGGCGGCGGCCGCGATTAAATCCCGGGCCAATTAAATCCGGGGCCAGTCCGCCGGTGCTTCGCCGAGCCCGGCGCAGGCGAGCGCGAAGGCGTATTCGAGAGCGGTTTCGGCGAGCGAATCGAAGCGTCCCGACGCGCCGCCGTGTCCCGCCGCCATGTTTGTCTTCAACAGCGCCGGGCCGCCCGCCGTCATGGTGGCGCGCAGCCGCGCGACCCATTTCGCCGGCTCCCAATAGGTGACGCGCGGATCGGTCAAACCGGCGAGCGCGAGAATCGCGGGATATTTTTTCGCGCCCACGTTGTCATAAGGCGAGTAGGCCAGCATCGCTTTGAAAGCGGTGGCGTCCTCGATGGGGTTGCCCCATTCGAGCCACTCGGGCGGCGTCAGGGGCAGGCTCGCGTCCATCATGGTGTTGACGACATCGACGAAAGGCACGTCCGCGACAATGCCGGCGTAAAGTTCAGGCGCCATGTTGGCGATGGCGCCCATCAACATGCCGCCGGCGCTGCCGCCGCTCGCGACGACCCGGCCGGGCGCCGCGACGCCGCGTTCGACAAGCCCCTTCGTCGCGGCGATGAAGTCGCCGAATGTGTTGGGCTTGTGTTCGAGCTTGCCGTTCGCGTACCAGCGCCAGCCCTTGTCCGCGCCGCCGCGAACATGCGCGATGGCGAAGACGAAGCCGCGGTCGACGAGCGACAGCCGCCGCGTGCTGAACGAGGCCGGCGAGGCGTGGCCGTAGGCGCCGTAGCCGGTGATGAACAACGCCCCGGTCCCGTCGAGCTTGGCGTCGGCGCGATGCAGCAGCGAGACGGGGACGTCCTCCCCGTCGGGCGCCTTGATCATCAACCGGCGCGTCGCGTAGCGCTTGGGATCATGGCCCGACGGCACTTCCTGCCGTTTCCGCAAGACGCGTTCGCGCGTCGCCATGTCGTAGTCGAAGATTTCGCGCGGCGTCGTCATCGACGAATAGGCGAAGCGCATCACGTCGGTGTCGAATTCGAGCGACGGCTCAAGCGACAGCGAATAGGCTTCCTCGTCGAAGGCGATATCGTGCTCGTGGCCGGTGGCGATGTCGCGCACGACGATGCGTGGCAAGCCGTTCTCGCGTTCGAGCCGGACGAGGTGGCGCGCGAAAACCGTGAAGCGGACGATCATCCGTCCCGGCCGGTGCGGAACCACGTCCCGCCAATTCGGCTTTTCGGGCGTGGCGAGCGGCGCTTCGACAAGACGGAAATCCTCGGCGCCGTCGGCGTTCGTGAGGATGAACAACTTGTCGCCATGCGGTTCGACCTCGCATCGGCGGCCGCTTTCGCGCGGCACAGCGAGCCGCGGCGCCGCGCCCGCCTCGCGCAATTCGACAAGGCGGGCCTCGGCGGAATCGTGGTCGGATATGGCGATCACCGCGAAGCGCCGGTCGCGCGAGCGCTTGACGTGCACGAAGAACGAGGGATCCGCCTCCATGTAAACGCCGGCGTCGCCAGCGGGGTCGGCGCCGAGGATGTGGCGGAAAACGCCAATGGGGCGATGGTTCGCGTCGAGTCGGACGTAGTAAAAAGCCGTCGCGTCGTCGCTCCAGACGCTGTCGCCGCCTTCGGTGTCGGGCACGGCGTCGGGCAAGTCGGTTGCGGTGGCGAGATCGCGCACATGAATCGAATGGAATTCGGAGCCCTTGTCGTCGACGCTCCAGGCGAGCAGGCGGTGGTCGAGGGACACCGCCGCGCCGCCGAGCTCGAAGAATGATTTGCCTTTGGCGAGCGCGTCGCCGTCCAGCAGAATCTCCTCCGGGCCGCCGTCGCGTCGGCGGCGACAGACGATTTCGTGCTCTCCGCCCGCCCGGAAGCGGTTGTAATACTCGAAGGGCCCGTCTGGCAGCGGGACGTCCGTGTCGTCCTCGCGCACGCGCCCGCGCATTTCCGCGGCGAGCGCCGCGCGCAGAGCCGTCAACGGCGCGAGCACCGCCTCCGCGTAGGTGTTTTCGGCGTCGAGAACCGCGCGGATGTCGTCTGGAAGGACGGCTGGATCCTTCAGCACGTCGCGCCAGTTGTCCGCTTTCAGCCAAGCCCAGTCGTCGGCGAATTCAACGCCATGGGCCGTGCGCGTCAGAGGTCTGCGAAGGGCGGGCGCCGGCGGGGAAATCTGATCGTAGCGGGCTGCGGCCATCGTCGTCTTGTCGGTTCCCATGACGCCGGATGGCGTCCATCAACTTCCCATGACGCCGGATGGCGTCCATCAATACGGACGCGTGGCGGAGGGCGACATTCTATACGTCGCCGGGGTCCGCGCCAATGAACCTTTGGCGGGGAGAGCCCATGAAGGGATCGCCAGTCTCGCGCGCGGAGCGTGAAACGGACAATTCACGTTATATATCAATTATCTGACCCAGCGAAGTACCCGCTGCAACGGTAGTTTGAATCCAATGTACAGACCATCGAGGCAAATATCGTCGTTGGGGTTTACCCTAGATTTGCGCATTTTGTGGACTTGCGCGAAAAAATTGATTTTTATTGCTTGTGCTCTATTTTGAATTCATATAGACGGCGACGAAGTTGGCCGACGCGTCGAAGATCGCGCGGCTGACGTGAACTAGGCACGAAGTATTGAGGGGATGAGATTATGAACGAATCGGATGGTTCTATCGGTTTTATTGACCTGGCGGCGGATATCGTTTCCGCCTACGTCAGCAACAATTCGGTCCCGACGAGCGAGTTGGCGACATTGATACACGATGTGTACTCCGCGTTGGTGCGCGTCACCAGCGGCGCCGCTCCGGCATCCGTTGAAGCTCAGAAGCCCGCGGTCCCCGCGAAAAAGTCCATCACAAACGAGTATATCGTTTGCCTTGAGGACGGCAAAAAATTCAAGTCGCTGAAGCGGCATTTGCGCACGCAGTTCAACATGTCGCCGGAGGAGTACCGCGAGAAGTGGGGCTTGCCCGCGGATTATCCGATGGTCGCGCCGAACTACGCCCAGGCGCGCTCGCAACTCGCCAAGCACATGGGCCTCGGTCAGCAGCGCCGCAAAGCGGCGAAGCGATAGCCTGATCGGCCGCGCTTATTTCGGGGGCGCTTCCGTCAGTTGGGCGGGAGCGCCCTCCTTCTTTTGGCGCTCGGGGGCGCGTGTCCAAACCTTCGCGGGGTTGAAGTTCCCGCAACCGCGCGTTCTCGGCGGCATGGGCGCGAAACAAATCGATGTGGCGTTTCAGATCGTAGGTCCAATGGCCCGCGCGCGCCCGTTCGCGGCGCAACGCGCCGGCGAGGCGCTTGACGATCATGCGGGTCGCGTCGGGCTCAAATCCGATATCGTTCAAATCAATCGGGATGATTCCGGGCAGACTTGAGCGGACGTAGTTGATCGGCTGGTCCGATCCGCTCCCGGCGTCCCGGCGCCGCGTGGGGCTCCCCCCGTTCTTTTTGACCATCCTCGAAAATGTCATTCCGCCGAACCCGATATCCGCGCGACGATTGTCGCTGTACGGATATTAATCCTAATATGAAAATATTACTTGTCAACGGAATAAAGTCCATTGTAGGTTCGTGGTCCTAAAAACGTCAATTGGGAGTGTGCCATGGCCTCGCGTTCGATCCCCAAAGCCGTCAAATCCGATGGAATTTCACCCTCCTTCGTGCGGCGCGAGGAGTCGCGCGAGGCCCGGGCGCTGTTGCGCGCGCTCGCCATTCCCGCCGCTTATGGCTGGATTGGCGACGCCAACGGCGCCGAACGCCTGATCGTCGCGGCGCGACGCAACGGCGTTTCCGTCGGATCGGGTTCATTCGACGTCGAATGGGCGTCCGCGGTCTGTTCGGCCGGACTGGCGGAATGGTCGAAAGGCGCGGTTTCCGGCCGCCAGCGTCTTGAGATCACCGACGCCGGGCGGGCGCGGTGTGTCCGCTTGTCCACGCCAGCGGACCAGGAGTCTTTTCTCGCCCAGCACAAACCGCTGGCCCGGGGGGCCATCGAAGTTGACGAACCGGCGAAAGGCGCAAAATCCCGGATTGAAGCGCTGATCGATCACGCGGAAAGTCCTTTGGCGTGGCTTGCGACACGCAAAGGGGCGGACGGCCAGCCGCTCATCGAGTCCGCGTCGCTGGCGGCGGGGGAGCGGTTGCGACGGGATTTCACGCTGGCTGGCATGGAGCCGCGCATGACCGCGAACTGGTTGGCCGCGGGCGGGCGGGGATCGAGCGGCGATCCCGTGAATTATTCGGATATCGCGGTCGCCGCGCGGCAGCGCGTCCACAGGGCGCTGGATTTCGTCGGCGGCGATTTCGTCGGCTTGTTGCTGGATGTCTGCGGATTTCTGAAAGGCCTCGAAACGGTCGAAGGCGAACGGCGGTGGCCGCGGCGTTCCGCCAAGCTCGTGCTGACGTTGGCGTTGCGGCAACTCGCGCGCCACTACGGTATTCAAGAACAGGCGGTCGGGCCGCGCGCTTCCACCGGCGTCCGCCACTGGGGAACCCAGGACTTCAAGCCTTTGATCGAGCCGGACGCGTGAGGAGAGCTAGCCGCCCAACGCGGCGCGGGCGTCGCTTTTGATGCGTTCGACCATTGAACGCACGCCGTTCGACCGCTGCGGCGTCAGATGCGCCGTCAAACCGAGTTTCGCGAACAGGCCGAGCGCGTCGGCGTCGACGATGTCGCGGGCGCGCCGGCCGGAATAGAATGTCAGCACGAGATGAACCAGCCCGCGCACGATATGCGCGTCGCTGTCGCCCCGGAACGTCAGCGTGGGTTCGCCCGCGTCATCCACGACGACATGGGTTTCAAGCCAGACCTGGCTGGCGCAGCCGCGCACCTTGTTGGCGTCGTTGTGCGCCTCGGGCGGCAGCGGTTCCAGTTCGCGGCCAAGCTCGATGAGATAGCGGTAACGGTCTTCCCAATCGTCGAGGAGTTCGAAATCGCCAATGATGGTGTCGATGGACATGCGCGCCGCCGCAGGGGAAAGCCGAGACCCCTATATGGGCAACGCGCGTCGCCCGCGCCAGCGCAAAACTACACGCGCCCGCGGGTTTTGGGGGGCGGGGCCGAGACCGCCGCGCTGGCCTTTCCCGCCAATTCGCCGGCCTTCGCGGCGGCGCGGACGCAGGTGCGCGGGTTGACGGCGCATATCGCCCCGATTTCGGTGGTCGCCAGGGACGCGACGGCCTCGGCGCTGGGCGCGACGACCGGTTCCATATGCCAATCGATCCGGGTGAAGACGAGGCCCAGCCAAAAGACGGTGCGAACTAAAAACCACATCGGCCCGTTTCCAATGCGCGGGTTGGTTGATTCGGTGCGAAGCTCGCGGCGTAAACGAAACATACGGCGGATAATTCAAGGTTGCTTCAAGCATTCCAGTCGAATCGGCCGCCCGGCGTCAACACCTTGTTAGGAGGCGGCGCTGGCGGCGCGGTTTCTCAACGGGATTTAAACCATGGCGGCGGAAACACCCTCCCAAGGCGCTGTCACAGCGTCTGAATTCGCGGCGGCGGCAACTCGATTAGCATTGACTTAATGGGGGTTTGAAAGGGTGGGAAACACCGGGCGAACAGTCGACCGGGGCGCCGGAGTCGGTGGAGTTGAGTTTCGTGTCCCAAATTCGCGATCGGATCGCCGGCTGGGTGAACGACAGCGCAAAAGCGGATCCGCTCGAGGCCGCGCGCCATTTCTCGTTCATTGTCGTCCGCCTGGCGCTGGCCGCGATGGCGATCGTGTTCATCCCGCCCTTCATGTTCTTCCGCGGGTCGCTCGCGCCCTGGGAAACCGTGATCGTCGTTTGCGCCATGACGCCGATGGCGTCGATCGCGATTTTGTCGCGCACGGGCAACTTCAATCTCGCCTTCGCCGTGTCCGCCGCCGGCCATGTCCTGGGATGTCTGGCTTGCGCTTCCGGCGCGGGCGCCCTGTCGGGGCCGACGCTGGTTTGGCTGGCGCTCGCGCCCATGGAAGCCCTGGTGTCGTTTTCGCTTCCGGTTTTCGCGATCACGGCGGCGGCCATGTTCGCGACGGTGGCCCTGATCGCGGGCGGGCTTTTCCTCGGCGTTGTCGCCACGCACAGCGGCCTCTCCCCCGCCGCCCGTCTATTGATGGTTGTTCCGGCGTTCGCCTACGCGGGGTTTCAGACCTGCGCGGCGGTCAGCGTGTCGGCGCTGCGTTCGCGCGTCGAGCGGCTCGGCGCCGCGCGTCATCATTCGTTGAGCAACGTCATGGGCGACCTGATCATGCGCGGGGACCGTGGCGGCGCCGTGCTCGAAGCTGGCGTTGAAAGCCGGCGGGTCCTGAACCTTCAGGGGCGCGATTTGACGGGGCGCGGCTTTTTCGAGCGCCTGCTGGTGCAGGACCGCCCGCTTTACCTCAAGACCGTGGCCGACGCGTGCCGCGGCGACGCGACGGCGACGTGTGTCCTGCGTTTGCGGACCGGTTCGACGCCCAGCCATCAGGGCGACTTCCGCGAGCCCGTGTTCACATGGATCGAGCTGCGCGCCCGCCGCATCGCGCTCGACGACGACGCGCTTGGCCGGGAGTCCGCCGCCGAAGCCGCCGCCTGTGTGACGATGGTCGTGCGCGATATCTCCCACGACAAGCGGCGCGAACAGGAAATCGAGGCGGCGCGCGCCGAGGCCGAGCGCGCCAACGCCTGGAAAGACCGCTTCCTCGCCAATATGAGCCACGAATTGCGCACGCCGCTCAACGCGATCATCGGATTTTCGGAGATCCTCGGCAATCCCGAGCTCATGCCGGCGGAAGCGGACAAGCGTCTGGAATACGCCGGAATCATTCACGGTTCGGGCAAGCATTTGCTCGATGTCGTGAACTCGGTGCTCGACATTTCGAAGATGGAGGCCGGCCGGTTCTCGATATCGCCGGAGCCGTTCGAGATCGGCCCGCTCGTCGATTCGTGCAGCGACATCATGAGCCTCAAGGCCGAACAGAACGGCGTGCAGTTGAAGCGCGAGCTCGCGGAGGGTTTGCCGGAACTCGTCGCCGACAAGCGCGCCTGCCGGCAAGTGCTGATCAATTTGCTCGGCAACGCGCTGAAGTTCACGCCCGCGGGCGGCGTTGTCACCATTGGCGCCCTGCGCGACGGCGATCAGATCGCCTTTTACGTGTCGGACACCGGGCGTGGAATGTCGGCCTACGATTTGCCAATGCTCGGTGGCGCTTTCTTTCAGGCGGGCGTTCCGGGCGACCGCACCTACGAAGGCACGGGGCTTGGTCTTTCGGTCGTGCGCGGCCTGGTGGGCCTGCATGGCGGCGAAATCTCGGTTGAAAGCGGGCTTGGCCTCGGCACCTGCGTGACGGTGCGGCTGCCAATCGATTGCGGCGAGCCCGTCGATGGCCGCGCGTCGGCGCGCATCATCGTTATTCCGCGAGGGCCGGCGCAGCCGGCTTCCGCGAACAGCAACTCCGGCTCTTGGGAAATTGGGAGGCAAAGTGCCTGAAGCCACAGCTCGTTTCGACGACGATTTCGAAGACGCGCCGCGTTCGCGGGCGAAACCCACGCGCGGCAAAACCCGGGCCTCGGATCGAAAGAAGCCGGGAGTCCTGGCGGCGCTTCGCCAACGCCCCGGTCGAACGCTTTTTGTTGGATTGTTCGTCGGCGCCCTCTTCGGCATCGTCGCGAACGCGACGTTGATGCAGTCCGCGCGCCACCCCGCGCCGATTTTCGGCGGCGCCTCGCCGGTCGCCGCCCCGGCGCAACAACAGGCCACGACCGCCGCGCCGGC
>CAIKAR010000057.1 GCA_903825465.1 uncultured Hyphomicrobiales bacterium
CTCGTGCGCACGATCTTGTTGATCGTTTCGATCATGTGCACGGGAATGCGGATGGTGCGCGCCTGATCGGCGATGCTGCGCGTGATCGCCTGGCGAATCCACCACGTCGCGTAGGTCGAGAACTTGTAGCCGCGACGGTATTCGAACTTGTCGACCGCCTTCATCAGGCCGATGTTGCCTTCCTGGATGAGGTCGAGGAACTGCAAGCCGCGGTTGGTGTATTTCTTGGCGATGGAAATCACCAGGCGCAGGTTCGCCTCGACCATTTCCTTCTTGGCCTGCCGCGCCTCGCGCTCGCCCTTCTGCACCGTCTGGACGATGCGGCGGAATTCCAGGATTTCGAGGCCCGTCTCGGTGGCGAGCTCGTGGATTTCGGCGCGGATGGCGCGGATGCCGTCCTTCTGTTTGCCGACGAATTCCTTCCAGCCGCGCGAGCCCAGTTTCGACACGCGCAGGATCCACTTGGGATCGAGCTCGGAGCCCTGATAGGTGCGCAGAAAGTCGTCGCGCGCCACGCCGAACTGCTCGGCGAGGCGCATCAGCCGCGTCTCCTTGCTGATGAGCCGCTTGTTGATGTCGTAGAGCTGCTCGACCAGCGCGTCGATGCGGTTCTGGTTCAGCGCCAGCGACTTCACGTCGGCGACGATCTCCTTCTTGAGCGACTTGTACTTGCGCTCCTGCGCGGGCGTCAGCGACTCGTTCTTGAGCTTGTTCTCGACGTTCTGGTCCTGCAGGCGGCGCAGCTTCTTGTAGGCGTAGGCGACGCGGTCGAAGGTTTCGAGAACCTTCGGCTTGAGCTCGGCCTCCATCGCCGACAGCGAGACGGAATTCTCCATGTCGTCTTCGTCGTCGGAAAAATCCTCGATCGCCGGCGCGCCCTCTTCGGCGGCCGCTTTGGGCGGCGCGGCGGCGGCGCGCGCGGCGGCCTGCGCCTCGGCGGCCTGCGCCACCTTCTCGGCGGCGCCGGGCGCGGTCATGTCGATCTTCTTGCCGTCGGGCCCGGCGTAGGTCGCCTCAAGGTCGATGATGTCGCGCAGCAACACCTTCGAGTCGTTGAGCTCGTCGCGCCAGATGATGATGGCCTGGAAGGTCAGCGGGCTCTCGCAGAGGCCCGCGATCATCGCCTCGCGGCCGGCCTCGATGCGCTTGGCGATGGCGATTTCGCCCTCGCGCGACAACAGCTCGACCGAGCCCATCTCGCGCAGATACATGCGCACGGGGTCGTCGGTGCGGTCGGTGGGCTCCTTGGTCGTGGTGGTCGCGACGACCGCGGTTTTCGCGGCTTCGACGAGGTCGCCGCCCTCGGCCTCGGCCTCGCCCTCTTCGGTGTCGTCGTCCGCGTCCGGCTCGCCGGCGTCCACGACATTGATGCCCATCTCGTTGAGCATCGAGTTCATGTCTTCGATCTGGTCGGACGAAATTTCCTCGGACGGCAGCACCGCGTTCAACTCGTCATGGGTCACAAAGCCGCGCTTTTTGGCGAGCTTCAGCATCCGCTTGACGGCCGCGTCGGAAAGATCGAGCAACGGGCTGTCGGAGCCCTCGATCGCGGCTGTCTTTTCGACTTCGGGTTTTTCGTCTTCTTTTTTCGCCATATCGCGACTCCTGGCCGGGCGCCGCCGCGCCCTGGCAAATGTTTCCGACCGCGGCGCGAACGCGCCCGACCCCGATTCGTGTTCCGACAATGAACGCCCGCGCGTTAAGCCCGCCTTAACCACGCGCCGCGAGCCTATTCAAAAACCACGCGCCGCGAGCGTATTCAAACACGCGCCGCAGGGGCGCTGGCGAAAGCCAACACCCTGTTCACTTGTCACCGCTGTCGATGCCCGACAACAGCCCAAACCCCGCGACAACGGCCTCGCGGCCCTCAAGGCTCGACAATTCGGCCTTGATATCGCGGAGCCGCGCCAGATTTTCCTCGCTGGCGTCGCTGGCTAGGTCGATCTCGACGGATTTCAAGTCCCTATTTAACGCGCCGGCGCGATGTTGCAAGGCCAGAGCCTGCCGCATCACCTCCTCGGCGTCCTCGGGCGCGGCTTCGGGACGGATCGACCATTGGGTCGCCATGGCGTCCATGCCCTCGATCCGCTTGCGGGTGCCGCCATGGCCGGCCAGATCAGCCCGCGTCCTGAGATCCCCGGTCGTCGGCTCCGGCTGCTCCGACAGGCGTCCGACGAGGCAATCGCGCAACGCCGCGAGGTCGCGGCTGGCGAATTCGAGCCCCGCGACCTCCTCGATGACGCCTGCGGCGACATCCGGATGGTTCAGGACCAACAGCAAAATCAGGGCCTCGCGGGGCGAAAACGCCACTTTGCCGCGCGCCAGCAAGGGCGAATTGGCGAGGCTCTGGCTGGTCAAGGCCGGCGTCGAGGCGAAACCGGCGCGGCCCTCCTCGCGTCGAAATTTGCCGCGCTGCCAAGCCGTCTGCGCGCCACGAGCCGCAAAGGGCCGGCGCGCCACGCCCCCGCCGCCGGTGGCCGCGACGCCAAAGAGGGCCGCCAGCCGCTCTTCCAGCGCCTGTCGATAATGCCGCCGCAAGGTCTCGTCGGCGATGGATTTGACCACCTCGCCCAGGCGGCGCTCGAAGGCGGCGCGACGCTCGGGCGTGTCGAGGGGGCTGGCCTGCTGGACCTCGCGGTCCCACAACACCTGAATCAAGGGCCGGGCCGAGGCCAGCACCTCCTCGATCGCCGCGGGACCGCCCGTGCGCGCGAGATCGTCGGGGTCTTGCCCGTCCGGCAAAAAGGCGAAGCGCAGGCTGCGGCCATCGCCGAGCATGGGCATGGCGGTGTCGATGGCTTTTTCCGCGGCGCGGCGGCCCGCCTTGTCGCCATCGAAACAGAGAATGGGTTCTTCCGCCATCCTCCACAGCAGATTGAATTGTTCGGCGGGCAGCGCCGTGCCCATGGTCGCCACGACATTAGCGAAGCCAGCCGCCGCCATGGCGATGACATCGACATAGCCTTCGACCGAAATCACCGCGCCTTTTTCATGCGCGGCCTTGCGGGCGAGGTGGTGGTTGTAGAGCGTCGCGCCCTTGTGAAAGAGCGCGGTTTCAGGCGAATTCTTGTATTTCGGCTGGACATCCTTCTCCATCGTGCGGCCGCCGAAGGCGATGACCTTGCCATTGCGGTCGCAGATCGGAAACATCACCCGGTTGCGGAAACTGTCGTAGGGAACCGCGATCTCCTCGCCGTGAATCAGCAGGCCCGCCTCGATCATCTGATCGCGAAGAACACCCTTGTCGGCGAGAAAATCGCGCAGGCCGAAGCGCTCGTTGAGCGAGAACCCGAGTCGAAACTGGCGTTGGATTTGTGGCGACAGGCCGCGGTCGGCGAGATAGCCGCGCGCGCGGGCGCCGGCTGGCGACTGCAACTCCCGCTCATAATAAACCGCCGCGAGTTCCATCACCTCCTGAAGGCTGGCGCGGACTTTTTCGCGCGCGGCGCTCTCGGGCGAGACTTCGGGCAGTTGAAGGCCGGCGTCGGCGGCGAGCCGTTCCACGGCGTCCGGAAAAGTGAGCCCCTCCGTCCGCATGACGAAATCGAAGACATTGCCATTCTGGCCCGAGGAAAAATCGAACCACGCCTGCTTCTGGTCGTTGACGAAAAAGGACGGCGTCTTTTCGGCGCTGAACGGCGACAGGCCCTTCCACTCCCTGCCCGCTTTTTGCAGCTTGACGCGACGCCGCACGACCTCGGACACGGGCAAACGCGCCTTGATCTCGTCGAGAAAGGTGGGGGGAAATCTCATGCAAATCTCTTGGGCCGCCGATTATATCAGCGCGACCCCCATGTGAACAGACCGGAAACGACGACCAAGGCGCCGGCGCCCGCTATTCACAGGGTTTTCCGGGGGCAATTTCCGCCCCCATACGCGGCCCGCGTCATGTGCGCAGGCGATAGCCGGTTTTGAAAATCCACGCGATGATGGCCAGACAGACCGCCAGAAAAATCAGGGTCATGCCGAAACTGACTTCCACCGCGACATCGCCCTTGCCGTAGAAGGACCAGCGAAAACCGCTGACGAGATAGACAATCGGGTTGAACAGCGCGACCGTCCGCCACAGCGGCGGCAGCATGTCGATGGAATAGAACGTGCCGCCGAGGAACGTCAGCGGCGAAATGACCATCAACGGCACGATTTGCAGCTTCTCGAAGCCGTCGGCCCAGACGCCGAGGATGAAGCCGAAAAGGCTGAAGGCGACCGCGGTCAGCGCGAGAAACATCAGCATCCACAGGGGATGTTCGACGTGGAACGAGACGAACAGCCGCGCCGTCGCCAGAATGATCAGGCCGATGACGACGGACTTCGTCGCGGCGGCGCCGACGTAGCCGAGCAGCGCCTCCACGACGGACACCGGCGCCGACAGCAGTTCGTAGATGGTGCCGCTGAAGCGCGGCATATAAATGCCGAACGAGGAGTTCGACACGCTCTCCGTCAGAACCGTCAGCATGATGAGGCCCGGCACGATGAACGCGGCGTAGGAAACGCCGTCGATATCCGTCATGCGCCCGCCAATCGCCGAGCCGAACACGATGAAATACAACGCCGTGGACAACACGGGCGAGGCGATGCTCTGAAACAGCGTGCGCAGCGTGCGGCCGATTTCGAACGTGTAGATCGATTTGACGGCGTGGAAATTCATGGCTTCTTCCCGATCAGATCGACGAAGATATCCTCCAGCGTGGAGCGGCTCATGTTGACGGTCGTGAAATCGACGCCATGCGCCCCGAGGCCCTTGAGGAGGTCGGCGACGCCGCCCGCCCGCGATTCGGCGCCGTTGGTCCAGACGCGCGACAGCGTCAACCCGTCCTCGGACAGGCTCAGCGCGGGATCGGCGAGGTCAGGCGGCGGCGACGCGAGCGGCGTCTTGAGGCCGATGGTCGCGGTCACGCGCCCGAGCTTGTTCATCAGCGCGGTCTTCTCTTCGAGGAGGATGATTTCGCCCTTGTCGATGACGCCGACGCGGTCGGCCATCTCCTCGGCTTCCTCGATGTAGTGCGTCGTCAGGATGATGGTCACGCCCTTGGCGCGCAGCTCGCGCACCATCGCCCACATGTCGCGGCGCAATTCAACATCGACGCCCGCGGTGGGCTCGTCGAGAAACAGGATGCGCGGCTCGTGCGCCAGCGCCTTGGCGATGAGGACGCGGCGCTTCATGCCGCCCGACAGGGCCGCGATCTTGCTGTCCTTCTTGTCCCACAGCGAGAGGTCGCGCAGCACGCGCTCGATATGCGCGGGGTTGCGAGGCATGCCGAACAGGCCGCGGCTAAAGGTTGTCGTGTCCCACACGGTCTCGAACATGTCAGTCGAGAGCTCCTGCGGCACGAGGCCGATCTTGCGGCGCGCGGAGCGGTAGTCGGTGGCGATGTCGTGGCCGTCGGCGATCACCTTGCCCGAAGTCGGTCGCACGAGGCCGCAGACAACGCCGATCAGCGTCGTCTTGCCCGCGCCGTTGGGGCCGAGCAAGGCGAAGATCTCGCCGCGCTGGATTTCGAGATCGATGGATTTGAGGGCCTGGTGGCCGCTGGCGTAGGTCTTGTTCAGACCCGAAATGGAAACGACGGAGTCCAAGGAATCATCCCGAATGGCGAAAGCGCGGCCACACATATAGGGACGTGGCGGGGATATGAAAGCCGTGGCATCACATCCCCTCGCCGGCCTACTCCGCCGCGACGGAGAAAATCGCGTCTTCGTATGTGTCCGAGCCCATCGTCCCCTTGGCGAAGATTTCGCGCTCGGCGATCCAGGCGCGGGTGTCGGCGAAGATTTCCTTCGAATAGGGCTCGAACACCAGCCGCTCGCCCGGCCCCCACCGCCGCGTGTCCATGACATCGTGGAAGCGTTGGGGGAATTCGTTCTTGTAATAGTGCGTGTAGAGGTCCGGCCGCAGATCGATGTCGCTCTGCGCGCGGCGCAGGGCGCGGAAGAATTTGACGACATCGGCGGGGTCGGGCTCGCCCGTCACCGAGGAAGCGATCATGAAGGTCGTGTCGATGATCTTGCGGTAGCCGAGCTGCTCAAGAAAATAATAGGGCCCGCTGAAGGCGGCGCAGGCCGGCGTCTTGCCGTCGATCAGCGCCTCCATGCGCGCGAACAACAAGCCGTCGTTGAACGACAGGCTGATATCGGACATGCCCATGTATTGTTCGAGCGCCTGAATGGTCGAGTAATGGCTGCCCGACTGGAAGCCGACGGAAATCGGCACGCCCTTCAGATCCTCGGGCGTCCTGATTTTCGAGTTTTCCGGCACGAACACGCCCGCCGGCGACACCGAATAGCAGTCGGCGTAGAGCTTCGCGTGGCCGTTCGCCGCGGCGACGTTCACCGTCCAGTGGCAGGCGCCGCTGACGTTGCAGGCCCTGCCTTTTTCGAAGGTCTGGTAGGCGCCGGTCTTGTCGCCGATGTGATGGCCCTGCGAGGCCTTCGAATCCATCGTTTCGCGAAATTCGTAATCCAGCCCCTCGGCGGCGAAATAGCCCTTTTCCTGCGCCACCCATTCGTGAAGCCGGAAATGCGGCGCGACGATGAATTTCTCTTTCATGGAATTCCCTCCGGTTTGCGCGGCGGCGGTATTCACCTCGTCGCCGAAGGAAACCATAGCCTGTGTCGCTGAATTGATAATCCATTATTTTTAATCTACATTGGTTCCAATGGATTGACAATTGCATGGACAGGTTTGAGCAAATCCGCGTTTTCGTCAGCGTCGTCGAAGCTGGCGGCTTCACCCGCGCCACGCCGCGGGTTGGCATGTCGCGCGCCGCCATGAGCAAGCACGTCATGCAGCTCGAAGAGCGGATTGGCGCGCGCCTGCTCCACCGCACCACGCGGCGGATGTCGCTGACGGAAACCGGACGGGCCTATTACGACAAGTGCCGCCGCGTGCTCGACGACCTCGCCGAAGCGGACGCTGGCGCCAACGCCGGCAACGCGGGGCCGCGCGGCGAACTGCGCGTCGTCGCGCCCACGAATTTCGGCCTCGCCTACATCGGGCCGGCGATCACGGAGTTTCTGATCGCCTATCCCGAGATGCGCATCGATTTGAGTCTCAACGACCGCCCCATCGACCCGATCGACAGCGGCTCGGACATGTCGATCCGCGTCGGCGACGCTGTGCCGGCGCCGACGGCCGGCCTCGCCACGCGAAAAATCTCAACGTCGCGGCGCATCCTCTGCGCGTCGCCGGACTATCTCGCCCGCCGCGGCGAGCCCCGCCATCCCGACGATCTCAGAGACCACGAGTGCCTGAGCTATTCGTATGTCGAAAACCCGCGCCTGTGGCGCTTGCGCGGCGGCGGCAAGGAATATTCCACGCCCGTGTTTGGCCGCATCGTCACCAGCGCCGGCCCGGTGCTTCGCACCGCCGCCGCGCGCGGCCTTGGCATCGCCTATGGGCCGATTTTGTTTTTTAGGGACGATATCGACAGCGGCGCCGTGCGCGTGGTGTTGCCGGACTACGCTCTGCCCGAGGTCTCGATCTATTCCGTGTTTCCCGCGACGCGCCGCACGCCGGCCAAAGTCGCGGCGTTCAACTCATTCATGATCGATTTTTTCGAGGGCCGGTTCGTCTGACGATCCGGCCCTCGCGGGCTCAAGCCCTGGCGCGCGCCTCGCCCTGCAACTCCGGCAGGAACCAGCACAGCATGCCGATAGCGGGCGTGTAGGACACAAGCTGATAGACGAATTGCAGGCTTGTGAGGTCGATCAGCTTGCCGAGCGCCACCGCGGCCACGCCCGACATGCCAAAGGCGAAACCGAGGAACAGCCCGGTCAACATGCCGGTCCGGTTCGGCCGCAACTCCATCGCGTACACGACGATCTGCGACAGCGACGACGACATGATGAAGCCGATGATCACGGTCAGCGCGCCCGACCAGAACAGGTTGGCATAGGGCAGCGCCAGCGTGAAGGGCAGCGGCGCCAGGATCGAGAACCAGATGATGTATTTGCGGCCGAGACGGTCGCCGAGCGGCCCGCCGAAATACACGCCCGCCGCCACCGCCGCCATGTAGAGGAACAGGTAAAGCTGGGCGTCGCGCAGGCCGAGCCCGAACTTGTCCATCAGGTAGAAGATGTAAAACGTATTGATGCTCGCGGTGTAGAAGCTCTTTGTGAACATCAGCGTCAGAAGGATGCCGATGATCGCCACCACCTTGTTGCGCGAGAAATCCGGCGCCGAGGAAGCGCTCGCGGCCCGCGCGCGCTTGCCTTCGATCCGCGTGCGCTCGGCGTACCAGCGGCCAACCCAAGCCAGCAACACCATGCCGACGAGCGCGACGCCGGAAAACCAGACAACGCCGAACTGGCCCAGCGGCACAATGACGAAGGCCGCGATCAACGGACCCGAGGCCTGGCCAAAATTGCCGCCCACCTGAAAGATCGACTGCGCCGTGCCAAGCCTGCCGCCCGACGCCATGCGCACGACGCGCGAACCCTCGGGATGGAAGATCGCCGAGCCCGTGCCCACCATCGCGGCGGCGAACATCAACCCGTAATAACTGCCAGCCGTGCCCAGAAGCAACAACCCGACCAGCGTCGCGCCCATGCCAACGGCGAGCGCCCAGGGCGTCGGATGCTTGTCGGTGTAAACGCCGATGAACGGTTGAAACAGCGACGCCGTCACCTGAAACGCCAGCGCCAGCATCGCCACCATCATGTAATCGAGATGATAGGACGTCTTCAGGATCGGGAAGATCGCCGTGATCAGCGACTGCATCATGTCGTTCAGGAAATGCGCGCCGCACATGGTCCAGAGAATAAAATTCACCGGACCCGCGGCCACGGCCGGGTTTCGCGCCGCAGCCACGCCGCCAACCGGAACTTCGGCGTTCGCGCTCATCTGGAATTCCTCGAATTTGACGCCGGCGGAAAGATCACGCCAAAGGCGGCGCCGGGTTCACCGAGCACCGCCCCGCAGTTGATCGTTGATACCGGTCGAATCGCCCTGCGGCAATCCGACACGGCGATGGTCAGCCATGCGTTTTTCGCGGGGACGACGGGGATGTCCCTTCTCCCGTGCAACGGGAGAAGGAGTCGCGCGCCGCCAATTGGCCCCCCTAGAGAGATCAGCCCTTCGACATGCTCGCGACTTCCTCGGCGAAGTCGGGGGTCTCGCCCTTGTCGATGCCTTCGCCGAGCGCGAAGCGGACGAAGCCTTTCAACGCCACCGGCGCGCCGGCGGTCTTGGCGGCATCGGCCACGACTTGCCCGACGCTTTTCGCGGGATCGTGGATATAGGCCTGATCGAGCAGACAGACTTCCTTGAAATAGGTCTTCATGCCCGACTCGACGATTCGGTCAAGCACATTGGCTGGCTTGCCGGCGTTCTTCTCGCGCAGCACGTTCTTCTCGCGTTCAAGCGTCGCGGGGTCGACGCCCGCCGCGTCGAGCGCCACCGGCGAGGCGGCGGCGACATGCATGGCGATCTTGCGGCCGAGGTCGGCGAGCGCGTCGGCGGAGCCCGTTGATTCCAGCGCGACGATGACGCCAATCTTGCCGAGCCCCTCGGCGATGGTGTTGTGAATGTAGTGCGCTATCACGCCCTGCCCGACCGAAAGGCCGGCGGCGCGGCGCAGCGTCATGTTCTCGCCGATGGTGGCGATCGAATTGGCGATGGCCTCGCTCACTGTGCCGCCGCCGGGATAGTGGTGGTTGCCGAGCTTGGCGACGTCGGATTCGCCTGTTTCAAGCGCGACCGCGGCGATCGACTTCGCCAGCGACTGGAACTCGCCGTTGCGGGCGACGAAATCCGTCTCGGAGTTCACTTCGACGACGACGCCGCGCGTATCGACAACCGTCACCGCGACAAGGCCTTCCGCCGCGACGCGGCCGGATTTCTTGGCGGCCTTGCTCAGGCCTTTCTTGCGCAGCCAGTCAACCGCCGCCTCGATGTCGCCGCTCGTCTCGGTGAGCGCGTTTTTGCAATCCATCATGCCCGCGCCGGTTTTTTCGCGCAGGTCCTTCACCAATGCGGCGGTGATTGTCGCCATGTCCGTTCCCCGGGGTTGGCGCGGAGCCGCCGGGGCCCGCGCGAAAACAATGTCGGGCGGAGCCGACAGGCCCCGCCCTTTTGACGTGTCGCGGCGGCGGGCGCGAAGCCCGGCCGAATCAGCCGGCGAGCAGCCCGCGCGCCTGGTTGACCCAGCCGTCGCGCTCGATGCGGCCGTTGAGTTTGAGATCGGCGTCGACCTTGGCCACGTCCGCGGGCGTCATCGCCGCGACCTGCCAGTAATGGAAGAGGCCACCGTCGTTGAGCTTCTTGACAATTTGCGGGCCGACGCCCTGCAGCTTCGCGAGATCGTCCGGCGCGCCGCGCGGCGCGGTCAGGAGTTCGAAAGCCTCGGCGGGCGCTTCGTGCTCGACAGAACCGGCGGTCGGCGCGGCTTCCACGGCTGGCGCGGCTTCCGCGATGGCGGTCTCGACCGGCGCCTCGGCGGCGCCCATGTCCATGCCCGAAGAACCCTGCGAGCGCGAGATGCCATCGATGGCCGCGCGCGCGATCAGGTCGCAATAAAGGTGGATGGCGCGGCCGGCGTCGTCGTTGCCGGGCACGGGGAAGGCGATGCCGTCGGGATCGCAGTTGGTGTCGACGATCGCCGCCACGGGGATGTTCAGCCGGCCCGCCTCTTTCAGCGCGAGGGCTTCCTTATTGGTGTCGATGACGAAGATAAGGTCGGGCGTGCCGCCCATGTCCTTGATGCCGCCGAGCGCCTTCTCCAGCTTGTCCCGCTCGCGCGACAGCACCAGACGCTCCTTCTTGGTCAGGCCGACGGCGCCCGAATTCAGTTGCTCGTCGAGCTTGCGCAGGCGGCTGATCGAGCCCGAAATGGTCTTCCAGTTGGTGAGCATGCCGCCGAGCCAGCGGGAGTTCACATAATACTGGGCCGAACGCTTGGCCGCGTCGGCGATGGGGTCGGAGGCCTGCCGCTTGGTGCCGACCAGCAGCACCCGGCCGCCCTTGGCGACGGTGTCGGAAACCGCCTTCAACGCCTGATGCAGCAGCGGAACGGTCTGCGCGAGGTCGATGATGTGGATGTTGTTGCGGGCGCCGAAAATGTAGCGCTCCATTTTCGGGTTCCAGCGGTGGGACTGATGGCCGAAATGAGCGCCGGCCTCGAGGAGGCCACGCATCGTGAAGTCAGGCAACGCCATAAGATCTATTCTCCGGTTGAACCTCGGCGGATCATGCGAGGGCGGAAGCCCCCACCGGAACGCGGCTTGAAGCAGCCGCGCGGAAAATCCGCCTGTGGAATGAGTGGGCTCATAGAGGAGTTCGCGGCGGGTGGCAAGCGCGGCCTCGCCTGGATCGCGTCCTCATTTGACTGGGTCATGGGCGGATCAGGGGCGCGCGGCCCGTGAAGCGTGAATCACAAGCCCAATTAACCCGATGAGGGCAACTACGCCGCCAATAACGCTGACGGCGAAGGTCAACAGGCCGAGTTCGAACGGTATCGATTGGGGATCGTTCGTCTCGACGATCCATAGCGGCGCCCAAGACCCAATCGCGACGAACGCGCCGACGAAGACCGTAATCCATTTTCCCTTCATTTTATTCGCCGCCCCCGCGCGATTGCCGCCCTTAACGCATCCCCTGGCGATTTGATGCGGATTGAAAATAGGACGCTCACTTCATCAGCCGCACCATGAACGTCTGGTGGAAATCGATCATGATCTTCTTGCCTGCCCCTTCGCCGGCGCGCGATTTGTCGAGCGTAAAGCTTGAAACCGCGGTTGTCTCCAGCCCCCAGCTATCGAAAAACCAGGCTTTTTTGGCGTCGCAGCGCGTCATCACCGTCCAATGGTCCCAGGGCGCGCCCAGACCGAGGACGAACACCCTGCCCGCCTCGTCGTCCACCGTCGGGATATCGCGCAGCGCGCGGAAGAAATCGGCGGCGGAGGCGCACTCGCCTCGCCACATCGGCGCGCTCCAGACGAGTTCGCGACCCCGCGCTTTTCGCGCCCATAGCCGGGCGCTTTCAAGCAGGCGGCGGACCCCGTCTGTCCCCGTGCCCTCGTACATGATGGTCGGGAACAGGTCGGGAATACCTTGCGCGCAGAGATGCTTGAACAGTCGATTGTCCCTGCGTTCGTCCTGCTCCAGCAGGTACTTGCAGGCGTTCAGCGTGGCGTAGAGGCCGCACATGCCGTCGATGTGGCTCTGCTGTTGCGGTTCGAGTTTGCCGCCTTTTTTCGCCATCGCTAGGATTGCCCCGGCTGCGCCGCGTCCACAAGCCTGAGTTGCACGCGCTCGCCGTTACCCCAGCGATCGATTGACAGGTAACCGGCGAGATGGACCAATTCATTCCGGTTCGCCAGCAGCCCCTTGCCCAAGGGTTCGCCGACCGCCCGAAAGGCGATGCCGTTCAGGATGGCACCATCCCCCGCCCGGGCGCGCAGCCGCAGGTGCCCCGTTCCGACTTCGGCGACATCAATCAGCCGGTGGTTGGGGAAAGCGAACACCGGCTCGGGATTGGCGGACCCAAATGGACCCGCCGCCTCGACGGCCTCGATCACTTCCTTGCGCGCGCCGCCGGCGGTGAGGGCGGCGTCGATAAAAAGCGACTGCTCGGCCCGCGCCTGCGCGACGGAATCCGCCAGTCGCTCTTCCAGAAAGGCGCGAAAATCGCCAAGGCGGTCTCTATCGATGGTGACGCCCGCAGCCATGGCGTGGCCGCCGCCCTTTGTCAGCACGCCAGCGTCAACCGCCGCTCGGACCGTCTTGCCGAGATCGACACCAGTTATTGACCTACCTGAGCCCACGCCAAATTTTCCATTGATCGCAATGGCAAAGGCCGGCCTATTAAAGCGTTCTTTCAAGCGGGCGGCGATGAGCCCGACGACGCCAGCGTGCCAACCCTCCCGCGCCGTGACGACGCAAGCCGCCTGTTCCGACTGACCGAGCGAGGCCCAGGCCTCGCCCAAAGCTTCCTCGACGGCGATTTTTTCGATCGCCTGACGCTCGCCGTTGAGGCGATCAAGTTCGACGGCGACACGCTCGGCGGCGATGGGGTCGGATTCCAGCAACAGACGCGCGCCCAGCGCGGCGTCGCCAATCCGTCCGCCGGCGTTGATCCGCGGGCCGATGAGAAACCCGAGATGGTAGGTCGTCGGCGGTCCCGAGGCGCGCGCCACATCGAACAGCGCCCGCAGTCCCGGCCTGCCCCGCTGCCGCATGACTTCGAGACCCCGCGCGACAAAGGCCCGGTTGAGGCCCGTCAGAGGCACCACGTCGGCGACGGTCGCCAACGCCACGAGATCGAGTTCAGCCATCAGATCGGGCGCGGGCCGGGCAACGGACCAGAAGCCCGCCGCGCGCAACTTGCGGTTGAGGGCGACCAAAACCATGAAGGCGACGCCAGTCGCGCAGAGTTGCCCAAGACCCGACAGGTCGTCGTGCCGGTTGGGATTGACGATGGCCAACGCCTCGGGAAGCGTGTCGGGGGCCTGATGGTGGTCGATGACCAGCGTGTCCAGACCCAGCTTTCGCGCTTCCAGAAAGGGTTCGTGGCTGGCGGTGCCGCAATCCACTGTCACAAGCAGCGTCGCGCCGCGTTCGGCCAGGCCCCGGATGGCTTCGCTGTTGGGGCCATAGCCCTCGAAAATTCGGTCGGGAATATAGATTTCGCGGGGAACGCCGCAGGCGTCGAGATAACCCGCCAGCAGGGCGGAAGCGCAGGCGCCATCGACATCGTAATCGCCGAACACCGCCGTTTTTTCACGCGCCCCGACCGCGCGAAAAAGCCTGTCGACGAGGTCGGGCATGGCGCGCAACGTGTCGGGGTCGGGCATCAGGTCGCGCAGCGTTGGCGCGAGGTGAGCGTCGGCTTGCTCGGGCGCCACGCCCCTGCCCGCCAGCACGCGCGCTAAAATATCCGAATGGCCCCAAAGACGCGTCATCGCCTCGGCGCGGCCCTGCCCTTCAAGCGTCAGGCGGTCGCGCCACGCCCGGCCCTGGAAGGACTCGGCAACATCGAGAAAAAGACGGTGGGCGCTGGCGGACATCGCGGCACATTAGACCGAAAGCGGGACTTTGGTGAATGTGTTGCCGGGGCGTTTCTCCGGCGCCGCGGCGCGCGAACACGGATAAATATTTATTAAGTTGAATCGTTCGATTTCGACAAAATAATATAAATCGACTTCACCATATTGCCTTAGAAAATATTTATTCGGGAATGCCACGATGCCTGTGCGTCAATGTGACGTCCTTCGGGGATTCCAGATGGCTAGACCGGCGAACAAAGCGCTCGCGAAGATCGCCGATTTGCTGCACGGCGATTTGACGATGTTTGGCGTGTCGATGCCGCAGAAGGCCCTGCGCGACAAGCTCCGCGCCGAACAGGTGTCGATAGTCGCCCGCTACACGCAGGGCATGATGCTCGCCAATATTTTCAACGCCTGCGCCTTGCTCGCGGCGCTGTGGTCGACTCCCGTCCGCGGCGAAGCGACCCTGTGGGCGTTCTTTCTCATCACCTTCGCGACATTCCTCTATCTGAAGCGGCGCGCCAACGCCGGCCGCCCCGCTCCCACTGTCATGCCGGAGCGCGTTGTCGTGCTCGCCACCGTCAACGCGGCGGTCATCGGCCTCATCTGGGCGGCGCTTCCGTTCTTTTTCTTCGCCAGCGCGCCGCAGGGCGCGCAACTCGTCATTTTGAGCATGTGCGTGGGCATGCTGTTTTGCGGCGCCCTGTCGCTGGCGAGCATCCCCCTGGCGGCGACCGCCTTTCTCACCCCCCTGTCGTTCTCGACGGCCTTCGCGATCATAGAAATGAACAGCGCCTACCGCGCGCTGCTGGCGTGCCTGCTGATCGCGTATCAATACGTCGTCATGCGGGGAGTGGTGACCTACGCCGCCCAGACGGCGCGCAAGACCATCGCTCAATTCGAAAGCGACGAACTCGCCATCACGGACAGCCTCACGGGCGCGCTCAACCGCAAGGGTCTGCGCAATCAATTGGCGGAAGCGCTGGCGCGCCTCGACCGCTACGGCGACGGCTTCGCGGTCTTCTGCCTCGACCTCGACGGGTTCAAGGTCGTCAACGACCATCACGGCCACGCCGCTGGCGACGACCTTTTGCGGCAGGTCGCCGACCGTGTGCGCTCCTGCATGCGCGATGTCGATTTGCTCGCGCGCATCGGCGGCGACGAATTCGCGGTGATCGGCGTGCAGGCCTCGAAGCCCGAGCAGGCCATTATCGTCGCCGAGCGCGTCCTGAAGGCGTTCACGGCGCCCTTCGCCATCGAGGGCAGGCAATTGCACGTCGGCATCAGCATCGGCGTCGCCCTCGCGCCGTCGGATGGCACCGACATCGACGGCCTGCTCGAAAAGGCCGACGCCGCGCTTTACAACGCCAAGCGCGGCGGCAAGGGCACCTACGACTTCTTCACCCGCGAACACGACGATCTCGTGCGCGAGCGGCGCGTTCTCGAAGCCCAGCTGCGGTCGGCCATCCGCAACAGGGAAATGCACCTTGAATTTCAGCCCATCGTCAGCCTCGCCACCGGCGCGCTCGAAGGGTTCGAAGCCCTGGCGCGTTGGAACAACCCTGGCCGCGGCGCGGTTTCCCCCTCGGTGTTCATTCCGCTGGCGGAGGAGATCGGCGTCATCCAGGAACTGGGCGAATGGGTCGTCAAGGAGGCCGTCCGCGTGGCCTCGCGGTGGCCGGAACACCTGTCGGTCGCCATCAACGCGTCGTCGATCCAGTTCCGCACGCCGCGTCTGCTCGCGGTGCTTCACGACGCGCTGTCCCAACACAACATGCCGGCCGGGCGCGTCGAAATCGAGATCACGGAATCGACGCTGATCGCCGAGAGCGAAAGCGCTATCAGCCTGCTGAAGACCCTGCGGCAATGGGGCGTCAAAATCGCGCTCGACGACTTCGGCACGGGCTATTCTTCGCTGCGCTACATCCTCGACCTGCCGCTCGACAAGATCAAGATCGACAAGTCCTTCGTGCAGACATGCCTGGACCGCCCGGTGTCGGGAACCCTGATCAGGGCCGTGGTCTGCATGGCCCGCGACCTCGGCCTGATCATCACCGCCGAAGGAATCGAGACGGCTGCGCACGCGGAATTCCTGCTGCGCCAGGGCTGCGACCAGGCGCAGGGATTCCACTACCACCGCCCCGCGCCCGCGGATGAGGTGGATATCCTGATCGCCAACGAGGCGAAATCGCGCCAAGAGGCGCGCGCGGCGTAGTTCGCCCGTGGATGGCGCCAGCGAGGCGAAGCCCATGGTTTGCTTCAGCCCGGCGTAGCTGATATTGCCCAGCTATCGATGGCGATGGCGGGGCTTCGGCCCCAACGTCAACGGGAACGCGGTGTGGTTCGCAAGAGCCAAAGCCGCGGCTGCCCCCGCAACTGTAAGCGGATAGCCGTTCTCCTTAGTCCACTGGGGCATTCGCCCTGGGAAGGCGGAGAAACGGCGATCACCCGCGAGCCAGGAGACCGGCCTTCGATCCCGCAACTCAACCGCTGTCGGTGGGACGGCTGGAGGAATCATGATCGTAAAAACCGCGCCTTGCGCGGGAGTCGGCGTATTGTTCGCGTTGATCCCGCTTTCGCTTGCCCACGCCGACCCCGCCACCGTCGCCCTGCCCGACATCACCGTGACCGCCGACCGCGTCGAGGAACCAGCCTCGCGCTCCGGCTCCTCGCTCACCATTGTTCCAGCCGAACAAATCGACAAATACGGCATCGCGGGCGTCGCCGACGCGCTCCGCGAGGTTCCCGGCCTTGATGTGGTCGACAGCGGCGGCGCCGGCTCCCTCACGACCGTCAATCTTCGCGGCGGCGGCGCCGGACACACCCTCGTGATGATCGACGGCGTCAGGATCGGCGATCCGACTTTTCCCGATGGCTCGCTCGATTTCGGCAACCTCTCGGCCGTCAACATCGAGCGCATAGAGGTGCTTCGCGGGCCGCAGTCGGCGCTTTACGGCTCGGACGCGATGGGCGGCGTGATCAACATCATCACGCGCAAGGGAGCCAAGACCCCGCAACGCTCGGTGACGATCGAGGCGGGCAGCTACGGCACGATCTCGGCCCGCGCGTCCCTCTCCGGCGGAGACGATCTCTGGACCTATTCGCTCGGCGTCAATCTCTTTCACGCCGACGGATTTCCCCGTTACGGCTACCGTATCAACAGGCCCATCGTGATCGGAGACGGCGTCACGCCGCTGCCGACTTTGCCGAGGGCGGACCCGACGGACAAGGGCGGCGTCGGCGGCCGCTTTTCCTATCGCGCCTCCGACATCGCGACGATCGATTTCGGCTTCAACCTGCAAAGCAACGCGCTCCGGTACGACAATCCCTTCGCCACCATGCCGAGCGACGTGTTCAATTCCTACAACCACTCGAAAGCGTTCATCGCCGACGGCTTCGTCAAGGCGACGATCGACCCCTGGAACGGCCTCTGGAAGCATCAGTTCACGGTTTTCGGCAACGTCACCAAGCGCGACAGCTGGGAGACGGAAGGCTGCTTCGACGCGAACTTCAACCCCTTCAACTGCAAGAGCGGCTTCCAGGGCGGCCGCTTCGGCGGCGAGTACCAGGGCGACGCGAATTTCGGCTCCTTCGGCGCCCTCACCTACGGCGCGCGCACGGAGACGGAAACCGCGACGACCTCGCAGGATCCCAATCCGAACGATGGCTCCTTCACCCCGATCTCGGCGCGGCAGATCACGAATTCCTTGTTCGCGGAATACCGCTACACGGCGTTCGAGCGTCTCGATCTGACGGCGGGAGGCCGCGTCGACGCGATTCAGGGCGGATCGACCTTCACGAGCGGGCGCGCGACCGCCGCGTATCGCTTCGAAGAAACCGGGACGAAGGCGCGCGCGAGCTACGGAACGGGCGCCAAGGCCCCCACGCTCTTCCAAAGATTCAGCCTGTTCGGCACGGCCGGGCTGCAACCCGAAACGAACTGGGGGTACGATTTCGGGATCGACCAGAAAATCCTTGGCGACCGGGCCACGGTCTCCGCGACCTTTTTCTCGTCCGACTACAAAAACCTGATCGGCTTCGCCAATCTTCCGGCGTGCTCGCCCGCGCAGATCCTGAACGGCGGCGGCTGTTACTTCAACGTGAACCGCGCGCGCACGCAGGGCGTCGAGGTCTCGATGGACGCGTCGATCGTTCCAGACACGCTTCGCGCCAAGGCGAGCTACACCTACACCGACACGCGCGACCTCGTGACGCGGCTGCAAATGCTGCGCGTTCCCTATCACAAGGGATCGTTTTCGGTGACCTATGATCCGACGCCGCGGTTGGAGATCGAACCCCGCGTGCTGCTCGTCGGCGCGGCGTTCGACAACAACACCACGACGTTTCAGCGGGTGACCTTGTCGCCCTACGCGAAGTTCGACCTTCTCGCCCGCTACAAGATCAACGCGAACCTCTCGGCGTTCGGGCGCATCGACAATCTCACCGACGCGCGCTACGAGGAGGTTTACAACTACGGGACGGCTGGCAGAGGGTTCTACGCCGGCGTCAACTACACATGGTAGGGCGAATCCTATGAGCGATCGCGGCGGCAACAGCGTTGGAACGGAACAGGCCGTCTTCGGGGCCGGATTCATCGCCATCGCCTTTCTTTTCAGTTACGGCCTCGCTTGCGTCACGCCCTTCGCGGCGCTGGCGACCATCGCTGGCCGCAGCTTCAATCGAACGGCGGCCGCCGCGATCGTGATCGTCGCCTGGCTTCTCAATCAGGCCGTCGGCTATGGCTTGCTGGACTATCCGCGGACATGGGACAGTTTCGCCTGGGGCGGCGCGATCGGAATCGCGTCGCTCGGGGGCCTGGCGCTCGCCAGACCGCCTCTCCTTGAAAAGGCGCCGCAACCCCTGGCCATATCCGCCGCTTTCGTCGGCGCGTTCTGCGCCTATGAAGCGACGCTCTACGCCGCGACATGGTTCCTCCCGTCGGAGCCCGTGGCTTTCGCTCTTCCGGTTGTCGCCGAAGTGTTCGTCATGAACGCGCTCGCCCTGGCGATCTTGACGTTGGCGCGGTGGCTCGCGGTGAAATTCGGGACGCGGATTGGCGTTCGCGGCGCCTCTATCGCCAGCGCCTGATGCGCCCCCTGGCGAGTGCGAGTTAGTGATTGAGTTCAATGTTCTGCGCGTCGTCAAGACTTTGCCCTTCTCCCTGTTAATGACCACGGCGCTCGTCAAGCCATCGCTGGCCGCCTGCACATCGAGCCCGGACAATCTGACCTTGAACTGCTCGGGGCCGCTGTCTGGGGGTTCCGGCGTGCCGATCACGGTTTACGACGCCGCCGCCGCTTTTCAGCCTGTCAACGGCTCCAACGGCTATACGCCCGCCAATCCGGCGTTTCCCGCAATCAGCAATCCGAACAATCCGGGCTACAATCCAAATCCACCCACCGTCACGCTCAATTTCGACAGCACCACGGCGCTCAACGCCCTCAACCCGGCGACCGGCTCTTTCGCCGACAAGGGCCTGATCTCCGCCAATTTCTCCAACAACGAGAACCCGGCGGTCAACAACGTCGTGCTCAACAATTATGGATTGCTGGCGTTCTCCACCAATCAGATAGCCACCTCGCGCCTGGAGTTGATCAACGCCGACAGCCAGGTCAACAACTTCACCGTCAACAACGCCGGGACGCTCGCGGTCACGCAGACTTTTTTCAGCGCGTTCAACCCCGCCAGCCTTTCGGTCACGCCCAGCGGGTCGCCCGCGACAGCCAACGCCAAATACGCCGGCGCCACGCTCAACGACATGGCGGTGATGTACTCCGACGACAACACCAACGAAGTCGCGGTGAACAATCTGGCGGGTGGAAAGATTCTGGCGACCGGCAATTACGCGACTCCCTTTTATGGACGCGCCGACACCACCGTCGTCAATTCCGGCATCATCGCCAACACGACTTGGTCGCCCACGGACACGATCGCGGCGGGCCATTGGGCCTTCGCCGCCTGGGGCGGCACGGACTACAATACCGCGCCCAACACCAATCCCGACAGCACGATTGTTTTGCCCAATCCCGATGGCTCCGTGACTGTCCAGGACACCTCGGCGCTCACGCTGACAAACAACGTGGGCGGCGTGATCAAGGGCGATTTTCTCGCGCTCGACGTGACCCCAACGGTCTATGCCGCCGCCGTCGGCGCCAGCGCGAACCCCTTCCCCAATCCGGGATCGACGACGCCGCTCACCTTGCCGATCGCCAGCAGCAACGCCGGCCCCCGCGACAGCAATGTTGAGAATTACGGCTCCATCGCCGGCAATTTTTATCTCGGCTCGGGAACGCATGTGCTCGACAACGCCGCCGGCGCGACCCTGGCGGGCAGCGTCTATGTCGATCAACGCCCCTCCCAGGTGGTGTTCTCCACCCCGACCGCGGGAACCGTCGCCGGGACTTACCTGAGCGCCGGAGGAACCGATTTCAACGGCAACACCTGCGTGGCGGCTGGCCAGAACACGACGGACGCGGGTTGCGCGACCACCACCAAAATTCAAGCGACCGTCGTCGGCGGTCAGTCGCTGACCCTCACCAACGAGGGCACGCTCACCGGCGACATCAAGATCATGGATCAGGCGACGTCGGTCAATTCAATCGCGCTGACGGGCGGCGGCTTCACCGGCAATATCGTCGCGTTGAATGGCACGGGCTCGAACAGCCTGTCGCTCTTTGGCGTGACCAATCTCGCCAGCGTTCAAAATTTCAACTCGGTGAATTTGAACACGTCCAACGTCACGGTGGCGGGTGGCGTTTCGCTGATGCCCAATTCAACTCTCGCCACGACAATCGCGGGTCCTGGCGGAACCGCGGCCGCGCCCAACATCACGAACATTGGTTCGATCATTGGCCAGTTGTTGCTGGGCGGAACGACGACCATCCTGCCAACCTTCGCCGCCATCGTCCACAATGGCGATGTCTATCAGGTCGCCTCGTCCGTCTTTGGCCCGGGCGTTCCGACCATCTCCGTCGCCAATCAGGGCGGCCTCGTCTCCCTGACCGCGGATACGAGCAAGGGTTCGTTGCTGCTCGACGCGAGCGTCATTGGCGTCAACCAGATTCCAGGCATGTCGAAAGCCGGAACGGCGACGCTCAACAATCTGTTGAACTACTATGGCTCCAACGCCAATGTTCAAGCCCTGGGAGCGGCGGTCGAAGGCCTGACGCCCAGCGCCGCGGGAGCGGTCGCGGAGCAGTTGCGGCCTTCCGTCAATGGCGGCTCGATCCAGATGCCGACGTCGATCAACACTCTCTTCGCCAACCAGATTTCCAGCCGCCTCGGCACGTCTTTCTACGGCGCGGGTTCAATGACCGGCGTCGGGCCGCGCGATTTCGTCGCCAGCTCGGCTTTGGTCGGCAAGAAGCCGGCCGCCGCGACAAACGACGAAGGCGTCTGGATGAATGTCGTGGGATCGACCGCGACGCGCCAATCGGTTGACGGCATATCGGGGTATCAAGCCGATATCGCCGGCTTCATAGCTGGTCTCGACCGGTCCGTTGGGCCGGGAGCGCGCGTTGGCGCCGCCGTCGGATACGCGACCGGCTGGGCAAAGGACTCGACCCTTCCAGGCAATAGCTTGAAAGTGCAATCGGTCGAGGGATTGGTCTATGGATCGCTGATCAAGAACCAGAATTTTGTCACCGGCGCCGCCGGGATCGCGAGCCTGAACTATCAATCCAACCGGAACATCAATTTCGCCGGGTTCGCCGACGCGGCGACGGCGACGCGTTCGGGAATGCTTTTTTCGGCCCAGGTCGACGCGGGCCGTTATGTTCCCATGAGCTTCGGCAGCCTGGCGCCGTTCGCCTCGATGGCCTACGCCCATATCGACCAAGGCGCTTACGGCGAAAACAGCTTCGCCGGCGCGGCGCTCAATGTCGCGAGCCAAAAGACGGATTCGCTTCAGTCCGGCCTCGGCCTCAAGGCGGTCGTGCCCTTCGCCATGCCCGGCTTCGCCGACTCGGCGTTCGAGGCGCGCGCGGCGTGGCGGCATGAATTCCTGAACACAGCCGAATCCGTGACCGCCGCTTTCCCGGGATCGGGAACAGCCTTCCAGGCGGTCGGCCCGTCGCCGGCCCGGGACTTCGCCGATGTCGGCGCGGCGCTGCGCTTCGCGCTCCCCGCGGACGGCCAGACATTCGAGATCAGCTACAACGCGCGCCTGGGCGCCCATTACACCGAACAATCCGCGATGCTGCGCGCGCGCTTTGATTTTGGAGATGAACAAGCCGGAGCGCTGCCCGGTGGATCGGCGAGAGATCCGGTCGCCTTCTTCCCCGTGGCGATGAGCAAATTGGCGTCCGCCATCGCAGGGGCTGGCGCGCCGCGGGTGGATGGCATTTCCCAAGCGGACGCCTCGGGCGCCGGCGCTCAGTCCGCGGGCCCGCCCTATTTGGCGCAAGTCGCCGATGGCGTTGTGCAACTCCCGACCATCGACGTGTTCGCCACGACGCCGCTTTCGGGCAGCCGTGTCGATGTCGATAAAACGCCGGCCGGAATCACCACCATCGACGCCGCTCAAATCGAGCGGGAAAAGTCGCAAAACATCGTCAAATCCCTGGCGCAACAAACCCCCAGCATCACCGTCCAGGACGTCGCGGGAAATCCATTCACGCCCGACGTGATTTTCCGCGGCTTCGACGCCTCGCCGGTCTCCGGCACGCCGCAGGGCCTCGCGGTTTATCAGAACGGCGTTCGCATCAACGAGGCTTTTGGCGACACGGTCAACTGGGACCTCATTCCGACCTCGGCCGTGCGCTCGATGGACGTCGTCACCAACAACCCGGCCTTCGGCCTCAACGCCCTTGGCGGCGCGATCAGTCTTCAGATGAAGGATGGCTTCAATTCGCCCGGGACCACGATCGACGTCATGGGCGGCTCCTATGGCCGCCTGCAAACCTCGTTGCAATGGGGCAAACAGATCGGCGACTACGCCGCCTACATCGCGATCGAGGGCGCGCGGGACAATGGCTATCGAGACTTCTCGGGATCGCAGGTCCGCAGGTTCTACGGCGACCTCGGCTACAAGAACGACGGCGCCGAGGTTCATCTGAATATTGGCGGCGCGGACAATTTCTTTGGCGCGACCGCCGCCGCTCCAGCCGAACTGTTGCAGCGAAATCTCAGCAATGTTTACACCACGCCGCAATCCTCGCTGAATCAAGTCGGCTACGTCAACGCGACCGTGAAGCTCGATGTCTCGCCGACCTGGGTGTTGCAGGGCGCGGCCCATTATCGCTCATTCTATCAGACCACGGTCGATGGCAACTCGACCGACGCGCAGACATGCGACGCCGACGCGACGCTGCTCTGCTTTAACGACGGGGTTTCGCCCGCCAATGGCCGCAACGGTCAACAGCTCGCGAATCCGTTCCCGGCAACCGCGACCTTGGGCGAAACCGACCGCACGCACACGCAATCGACATCGGTCGGAACCACCCTCCAGGCGACAAACACCGATCAGATCATGGGCCATGACAATCACCTCGTCATGGGTGGCAGCTTCGACTACGGCGTCAGCAATTTTGGAGCCACGGCCGAACTCGGCAGCGTCTTGCCCAATTACCAGATTGCTGGCGCGGGAATATTTTTGGGACCGTCGGGCACTCCCGTCTCCGACGGGCCGGTCTCCCTGCGGACGACAAACACCAACGGCGGTCTCTACGCCCTTGATACGTTCGATGTCACCAAAGAGCTCTCGGTTTCCGCCGGCGGCCGCCTGAACATCGCCAATATCCGGCTGGAGGATCAGCTTGGCGGCGCGCTGAGCGGCGTCAACACCTACACACGCTTCAATCCGATGATTGGCGCGACCTACAAGGTAACAACCGATGTCACAGCCTACGCCGGCTATTCCGAGGCCAATCGAGCGCCAACGCCCCTGGAGCTGGGCTGCGCCGACCCAAATCAACCCTGCATCATCGCGAGCTTTCTTGTCGCTGATCCGCCGCTCAAGCAGGTCATCTCGCGCACCCTCGAAGCCGGGCTTCGCGGCAGCCATGATTTTGGCGCTGGCACTGGAAAGCTGGGCTGGAAACTGGGCGTCTTCCGCACCGACAATCAAGACGACATCATGAACGTGCCGAGCCCCTCCCTTCAGGGCTTCGGCTATTTCCAGAATATTGGAGCGACACGGCGGCAGGGCCTTGAGGCGGCGGTCGATTTCAAGGCCGAGAAAATCAACGTTTACGCCAGCTACGCCTATGTCGACGCGACCTTCCAAAACGCGCTCGCCCTCGCGTCGAACTCGCCATTCGCCGATGTGAACGGCAACATTCAAGTGTCCGCGGGCAATCAAATTCCGATGATCCCGCGTCATCGCTTCAAGCTGGGCACCGACTACTCCATCACTAGGGATTTCAAAATCGGCGCGGACCTCCTGTACGTGGGTTCCCAGTACTTTTCCGGCGACGGCTCGAATCAATTCCCGAAGTTGCCGGGTTACGCCGTGGTCAACGCCGACGCGTCCTACCAAGTCATGAAAAATGTCCAGGTTTACGCGCGCGTCGAAAACCTGTTCAACAACGCCTACAATACATTTGGGACGTTCTTCGACACGACGGAAATTCCAAACTTCGTCAATGGCGGCGCGGCCTTCACGGATCCCCGATCGCTTAGTCCGGGTCAACCCCGGTCGTTTTACATGGGGGTCAAGGCGACGTTCTGAGGCCGTGCGCTTTCGGACGACGCGCCCCGGCCGCCGCGCCGGTCCAAAACCGATATTCCGCCCCGCGGCGGATGTTGACGCTTCACGCGAAGGGCGTACACTGCCCTGTGTTATAGAATTTTCTGGATTAAGACCGAGGAGGAAACGATGGATCCGAAACCGAGCAGCCGCAGGGAGCTCCTCTTAAAAGGCAGCGCGCTGGCAGTGGGAACGGTGGCCGCGGGCGGGGCCGTCGGCGACATCGCGTTGGCCGACACCCCGGCGAAGGCGCTCCCCTCGTTCACGGCGAACGAAGCGCCGATGGTTCCCTCCACCGACGCCACGGTCGCCTACGGCGTTCGCTCGCATTACGTGACCTCGAAGCGCCTGCAGGAACCCGGCCGCGCGGTGCCGGCCATCTACACGGACTTCGGATTGACGGCCCATGTGTTTACGCCGTTGCAGGATTCCTACGGCACGATCCAGGCGTCGTCGCTCCACTACTTCGCCACAACGAAGGGCTCTTTCATCCCCGACATCGATCCCGCGCAGCACACTCTGACGATTCAGGGCCAGGTGGAGCGGCCCCGGGTTTTCACCATGGCGGATTTGAAGCGTTTTCCATCTGTCAGCCGGTTCCATTTCATCGAGTGTTCGGCGAACAGCCACAACGCGTCGCATAAGAACGTGCAGGAATCGCACGGCGCGACCAGCAACGCGGAATGGACCGGCGTGCTCCTTTCAACTCTGTTGAAGGAAGTCGGCGTGAAAGAAAAGGCGGGTTGGTTCATCGCCGAAGGCGCCGAGGAAATAAAGGGCGCGGACACCATTCCGCTCGCCAAGGGGATGGACGACGTCTTTGTCGCCTACGCCATGAATGGCGAGCCCGTGCGTCCGCACAACGGGTTTCCAATTCGCCTCGTGGTCCCCGGCTTCGAGGGAATCTTCAACACCAAGTGGCTGCGCCGCATCAACGTCACCGACGAATATCAGTTGAACATGGACGACTTTGGGCATCTGCGAAAGGACGCGGTTGGCGCCGCGCTCGGCTACACGTGGGGACCCAAGTCGGTCATCACGTTCCCGTCGGGTTCGCAGAAACTGCCCGATCAGGGATGGTACGAGATCACGGGGCTTGCCTGGTCCGGTCAGGGCGCCGTCAGCAAAGTGGAGATATCCACCGACGGCGGGAAGTCGTGGAACCTTGCCGACCTCAAGGGGACTCCGCAGCGCATGGCGCACACGCGGTTCGGCTATATGTGGAAGTGGGAAGGCGGCGAGCACGTGATTATGTCGCGCACCACCGATGAAACCGGATCGATCCAGCCGACTGGGCAACAAGTCGCCGAGTTCTTCAAGGAAGCTTATACGCCGAAATACACGCCGCCTGGTCGAAACAACTCTATCATGCCGTGGAAGATCGCCAGCGACGGGAGCGTGACAAATGGGCTCGCCTAGGATCGTCGCCGTACTCCTGCTCCTGACAAGCCCCGCGCTCGCGCAGACCTATGGCATAGGGCGCGCTCCCTCCGCGGAGGAACTGGCCGCCTCGAGCATCACCATCAGCCCCACGGGAGCGGGACTTCCGCCGGGCCATGGCAACGCTATCGAGGGCGAAAAGCTTTTCACGGAGAAGAATTGCATCGTGTGTCACGGCGAAGAAGCCGTGGGAGGGATAACCGCCGCGCCCAGATTGAAAGCGACGAAAGGCCCGGAAGTCAGCGCCTGGAATCGCGGGGCGGGCGGCAACGGGTTGCCCGTGAAGGCGCCGTCCGCGACGATCGCGTGGGATTTTATCAATCGCGGCATGCCTCTGGGCAACGAGGGGTCTCTCAAGCCCGATGAGGTGTATGCGCTGACGGCCTACCTGCTGTTCATCAACAAGATAATCCCGGAGGACCAAGTCCTCGATCAGGATAATCTGGCGAAGGTCAAGATGCCGATCGGCGACGACTGGGCTCCGGTGCCCGGCGCGCGCCCTGATTGGAAGCCCGGCGAGCCAAGGTATCCGGGTTACCCCTACTAGCCCCGGCTTGTTCCGCGGGGTTCTGGATGCGATTGACGCGCGTGGCCCAAAACATTGGGCCACGCGCGGGTCAGGTTTGTCCGAGCTTTGGCGATGATTTTTCGCCAGGCCACGTGTGCGGCATCGAGGCGCGCGCGGCGTCAGATGGCGGCTAGTCTTGAGACACCAAGCTCGCGAGCCTATTTTAGCGCGGATATCGGCGTGTTCCGGAAGGACGGCTAAATGAAACTGAAGCTTCCAGGAATTGTGCTTGCGCTCGCCTGTTGCGGCGCGGGCGCGGCGAAAGCGGACTGGGAATACACAAGATGGGGCATGACCCCGCAGGAGGTGGTCAGCGCCTCGAAGAACCTTGCGAAAGAAGGTTCCGATCTCCACCCGGACAGCGACGGCAATGTGACCAAACTGGTTGCGCCCTACCAAAGCGGAAAATTCGCCTTCGAAGCCCAGTTTGGGTTCGACGCGGCCGACAAGCTTTCATCGGTGACGCTTGTCTTGAACGATAAATCCGCGGACATGGATATGGAAGCGGGCGCGGATATGAATATGGATATGAATAAAGGGATATGCCACGAACTCGACATGAGCGTGAACGCCGCGTATGGACCGCCACCCTACCGCGGCGAGAGCCATCTATACGCCATTGAGAAATGGCGGGACCAGAAAAACAAGAACAATGTGGATTACCACAAGCTCTTCCAGGTGGGGTGCTATGTTCAGTATAGCGCCATCAGGCCGGCTGGAGCGCCCTGAAATTCGCCGCCCGTCGCGCGAAGCGCGCTGTCGCTTAAAGGGGAAGGCGGGCGCGATCGTTTCCCGCGGAGAATGATGGAATGACGCCAGCCGTCGGGGAGGAAAGGCGCTGCGGCGCCTGCACGCTCTGCTGCAAAGTCATGACCGTGCGGGAACTCGACAAACCGAACGGCCAATGGTGTCGGCACTGCGTCACGGGACGCGGCTGCGCGATCTACGCCGACCGGCCGAATGAATGCCGTGGGTTTCAGTGCGGATATCTGCTGTGGCCCGCGCTTGGCGAGCATTGGCTGCCGGCCCGCAGCAAGCTGGTCGTCGCGTTCAAGCCGGATGGCATGGAAATAATCGTTCACGTCGATCCCGGCGTCCCCAATGCGTGGCGCGCCGAGCCCTATTGCTCGGAAATCCGCGCAATGGCCAGTCAGGTCGAGGGGACGGCCTACACGGTGTTTGTGCAGATCGGGCGAAGGGTCATCGCGGTCTTTCCGGACCGGGAGGTGGATCTCGGCGCCGTGGCGGAGGACGAGAGGATCGCCATTCGCGATGAGCCGGGTCCGGGGCCGGGAACCATGAGGCGCGGCGCGATAAAACTGAAGGTTAGCGATCCCCGGATCGTCTGATGGTCGATCCGAACTCCAGCAATCCGCGCCCTGGCCCGCGTCCGCTAAAGCTGTCCCACCAGCTCGGCGGCGACCCGCTCGATTTGCGGGTCCACCTTGTACATGTGCCGGTATTGCAGAACCTGTTTGGCGATCAACCCAAGGCGCAAATCAAACGGCACCGGCTTGTCGGGCGGCAGCATGGGCGCGTTGAAGGGTTTTGAGTCATTGGCCTGAAATTCAAACGCCATGCTGATCCGCGATTCCGTGGCGTGGCGCGAAGAGCGGCTGCCCCAATGCAGCACCGCCTGGTTCCAGACGAGAATTTCCCCCGCTTTCGCGGGCAAGGCGCGGATCGCCGGCAATTCAAAACGATATTCATCTTCGCGGGGCGTGCCATAGGTGGGATCGGCGTGCGCCGGCACCACATACATGCAGCTGTTGAGCGTCGTGGCGTCCGAAAGCGGAATCCAGGTGGTGAGGGACACCGGCCCGCCGTCGCCGCGCAGAGCGACGCGGCCCCGGTCGCGATGCGGCTTCCAGCCCGCTTCCCCCTTGGCCGGATCGACATTCCAGAGCCAGAAGTCCGGCAACAAGCCGTATGGACCCAAAAGGCCGCCATACATGGCGTCCAGCGCGTGAAAAGGCGCCCAGAATTCATCGAACACGAAGCAGAAAACCGGTGGGATGCCGGCGACGGAAAAACGCCGCGCTGTGTCGGCCATCATCGCCAGATCAAGTCCGAAATCATGGGCGAGCTGGAAATAGCCGTCGTCCCGCAGGCGTCCATCCAAATCGACGGTCTGGCTGTTGCTGGGCCGGAAAGCGCGGATGGCTTTGGACACCGCGTCGCCGCCGATGTGCAGACCGGGCGCGCGCGCAAGCCAAGCTTCGCGGTTTCGAATCTCTTCGGCCTTCATGCGCCCTACCCTGCCCGCAACCCTCGACGCCGGCGATCAAGGCGCCGCGTTGCGCGGGTCCAAAACAGCTTCTTGGACATCGGATTCGCAAACGTCCGTGATCGACTTGTGGATGGAAATTTTCCGCGTGGGCGCGCTCTCGGACATGACGAGAATAGTCGTCATATTCCTTGGGCAACCTGGCTTGGAGCAGCCGAATTGGCCGACCGAAAGCGCTGTGTCCTCGCTCAACGCGAGGATCTGGCGGGTCCAGAGCTTGATAGCCTCGATCGTCTCTGGAGGAGCGACAGGCCGCTGTCGGCTAAAAGGGTTGCCTAAGGGGTTGTCGAGGGGATTTTCACGGTAGGGATTGTCGAAGGAGTTCATGCGCCTTTCCTCCATTCGCTTCGACCTCCTCGCCCAGAAGTCGAGGCGCCGAAGAAATTTTACCCCCACCTTCCAGATGGAAAGCGATCATCGGGATGACCAGAGCAGGCGTGATTATCGTTGTCAAATTCAGGACCGCCGCGGCGGCGGCCGGCGGCCGCCGTTCATACCGCGGCGAATCCACCATCGGCTTGGGAACTCAGCCATTCATCGTCGGCTGTCGTGATCAGGGCCTTGGCGCCGGGATACGCGGCGAGAATTTTCGCCGCGTGTTCGCGTCCCGCGACATAGATCGACGTCGCCAGCCCGTTGGCGACCATCGCGCTTGGTGCGGTGACGGCGATGGCGGTCATCTTGACCGCGGACAGCCCGGTGCGCGGATCGAAAATATGATGATAGCGCCCTGTCTCTTCAAATGGCGTGCCATAGCCGCCCGACACGGCGAGACCGATATCCTCAAGGTCGAGCGTTCGTCCGAAACGCGCCTGATTCTTGGGGTCGCGCAGGCCGATCCGCCACGGCCTGCCGTCGGGGTGGTCGCCGATCAGCCTGATCTCGCCGAGATCGGCGTAGACGTGTGTGAATCCCCGCTCGCGCAGCATGTCGGCGACGCGGTCGGCCACAAAACCCTGGCCGATCGAATTCAGCGTGACGCCCGTCCCCCGTCGCCCGAGGGCTATTTTGCGCGGGCTGACATCGACGAGGCGATAATCGACCAGCCGCTCCGCCACATCCCTCGCGGCGGCGTCGATGTCGGTCGACTTGTCGGCGCCGCTCCAAAAATGGGCCGCGTAAAGCTCCCAGAGTGGCTGCACCGTGATGTCGAAGGCGCCGCCGCTCAGTTCGCTGAACTGGCGGCCCGCGCTCAGTTGATCGCGCAACTCCCATGATGGGTTGTCGAGAAAACCGTCGCGATTGAGCCGCGAAATCTCGCTGTCGTCGCGATAGAGGCTGAAGATGCCGTCAAGGCGGGCGACTTCGGAGCGGACTTCCTCAATGGCGCGGTTGGCGACAACGGGGTCGTCGTGCCAGAGCGCCAGTTCCGACAACGCGCCCATGACTTCGAGCCGCCAATCATAAAGCTTGCCCTGTGGCGCCAGCGCGCGGACGCCTCCAGCGAGCGCGGGCACGACAGCGGCGGCCGCGACAATTTTCAGGAATCGCCGCCGCGGCGGCGCTTTGTCCCGGATCGCGCCTGGCGTCGTCTCAATCGGCGGGAGGTTTGAGCGCATTCGAAATTCTCCCCGTGACCTACGCTTTATCCGCGGCGGCGACGGCCGGCGCAAGTATCGAGCCGCCGTCCGGCCTGGCCACGCGCTTGCGGATGGCGGCGAGCGGCGGACAGCGATGATCGTCGTAATATTCCACTTGGCAGTCGAGGCATTGGAAACATTCGGCCGTCTTGATCTTGCCGGCGCGGGAGATCGCCTTGACCGGACACGAGTTCTCGCAGAGATGGCAGGGGCTCCCGCATTCGGGACGCCGCTTCAGCAGATCGACGAGATGCAATCGGTCGGCGAGCGCGAGGACCCCGCCTAGCGGGCACAGAAAGCGGCAATAGGCGCGCTCGGTGAAGAGGCCAATCACGAGCAGCGCGCACGCGTAGAAGACATAGGGCCACGCGCGGGTGAAATGCGACGTGATGGCGGTGTCGAAAGGCTCCACCTCCGCGAGCGGCCCCATGTCGATCGAGAACGCGGCGAGGCCGAGGATGAGCGCCGCTGAAACATACTTTCCAAGCCACAGATATTTTTGCGCCGATTCAGGCGGATTCCATTGCGGCAAACCGATGACGCGCGAAAGCTGCGCAAGCAATTCCTGCAAGGCGCCAAAGGGGCAGAGCCAGCCGCAAAACACGCCGCGGCCCAGCAACACAAGCGAGATCGCCGTGTATATGGCGATCATCACCATCAGCGGCTCGGCCAGATAAAACCCGAACTCGATATGGCGGAATGGCGCCTCCATGTAATTGACGACATGGAAGATGGAGAGCTGGCCTCCGGCGATCCAGCCTTCCCAGACCAGCACAAAAAGCAGGAACGAATTGCGGACGATCCGATGGGCGCGTCGCGACCGCGCGAGCTTCGTTTGAAAGGCGAGAATCAAAGTCAAAAGCGCGAGCAGCGCGGCCTCGATGAGAACATTCGTTCGAGAGGCGCGCCAGGCCTCGACCCAGGCTGGCGCCGGCGGAGGCGGCGGCGTCAGTATATGCGAGGCGGGAAGTTGATAATCGACCGGGAAGGCGAGCGAAAGGGGCGAGCCAGCCGCCGACTGGCCATTCACCAACAGTTCAAGCCGCCATGGCTTCAGCGGATCGAACCGGGACGTCGCCGGAAGCGTGAAAACCGCCGCATGGTCCAAGGCCCTTATGCCGTCATGGCCGCCGGTGTCGATCCGCTGATATTGGCTGTTCGTGAATTGGTACGCCTGCTCGCCTTGAACAACGCGAAGGCGGTCAAACCGGTTCGCGCCATCAAGATCATCGACAAAATCATAAGGGCCTTTCGAGGCGACGAATATCTTCCAGGGGAGAAACTTCATGCTTTTGCCGCGCGGACCGAAATAATCCACGTAATCGCCGCCGAGCACATTCCGGTTGATGGAAGCCGGCGTCGCGAGCCCGGTGTAAATATCGATATAAACGCCATTCGGGCCGGAGAGCGGAACATCAAGCTTCGCGCCCGCGACATTGGCTTTGCCAAGCGCCGCGGCGACGTCCGCGTCGGCGATGGCTTTGTGAACAATCGAGCCCTCGGCGAGCAGGTCGTCCCATGACATCCGCCTGAAGCCGTCGATGTCGACAGCGGGCCCCGAAACCGTCGCCACCTTCGCCTTGGCCAGGCCGCGGCCGATCAGAACAAGCTGCGCTGAATCGAAAACGGCGCCCCGCATCGCGCGCGCGGTCACTGTGGCTTCCGCGACATAGTCGGGAGGCAGAGCGCCGGGATTTCCGCCTTGCGACGCCAATCCGGCTGTGCGCGCGAGAAAAGTGTCGAGCTGAGGCTGCCGGATCTCGTCCTGATAGACATGCGGCTCGCGGTGAAAGACGACTTTCGCGCCGCTGACGCGGCCGGCGAGATCCACCGCCGCGATCACATCGAAGGGAACGCTGGAAAAGGCAAGCGCGTCAACGACATCCAGCGTGGAGAAGATGTAGCCGGCGATCTCGTCATCGCGATAGACGGCAATAGCCGACGGATTGCCCTCTTCCGGTCCAAGCTTTTCAGCCCCCGGCCAGACGACCGCCATCACATCGGGCGTCAAACGGTCCAAGAGATGTCCGGCTTCGGCGTCCGCTCGTGAATCGCCAAGGAGCATGGAGAGAAGCAGCGCGACGAGAAATAAAGCGGCTGCCGCCCGTTCGTTCACCGCCCGGACTGAGATTGGCAAAGCGAAGCCTTCCCCGATGCGGCGAGCGAGCCAGCGTATATTGCAAAAAAGCCGGACAGCTTGCTCAACCGTTATTCGCCGGATGGCCGTTGGCTCGACCAAAAATATGCCGCGGCCTTCGGCTTTTGACAAGCCCGGCTAGCGGCCAGAGCGGTCGCGGGCTAAAACTTTCACGCGGACAAATTCACGACTGGATGGAGGTTCCTTTGGGCAAGGTGCGCGTGGCGGGTTTCGCCGTATCCACTGATGGCTTTGGGGCCGGCGCGGACCAAAGCCTGGAGCATCCGCTGGGCCGGGGTGGCCGGGAGTTGCACAATTGGTTCTACCCGACCAGGACGTTCCGATCGATGTTGGGCAAAGACGACGGCGTTGATGATCGCTTCGCCCGCGCCGCGGCGGAAGGCTTCGGCGCCTTCATCCTCGGTCGCAACATGTTCGGGCCGGCTGGCGACAATTGGGGTGGCCCAGACTGGAAGGGCTGGTGGGGCGACAATCCTCCGTACCACGCCCCGACCTTCATTCTCACGCATCACGCCCGAGCGCCCATCGTGATGGAGGGCGGGACGACTTTTTATTTCGTCACCGACGGGATCGAGTCGGCGCTCGCCCAGGCCAAGGCCGCCAAG
>CAIKAR010000058.1 GCA_903825465.1 uncultured Hyphomicrobiales bacterium
CGCGATCGCCGGCGGCTTTGGCCCGCGGGCGGCCCGCGAGAGGGCGGATTTGACGCGGTTCGTCGATGGATACCCGGTCTCCCGCTCCGTCGACATGTCGCAACCCGTGCATCCCGGAGACACAATCACCGTGAGGGAGCGCTTTTTTTAAGCGTCAGGGATCGAGCATGGCGTCATACGCGACCAACGATCGAAAGCTTCGCATCCTGCATGTGCTGCGGGCGCCCTTGGGCGGATTGTTCCGGCACGTCGTCGATCTGGCGCGGGAGCAGGCGGCGCGCGGGCACGAAGTGGGAATGGTCACCGATTCGATCACCGGGGGCGATCGCGCGGCGGAAACGCTCGCCGAACTCGCGCCGATTCTGCGGCTTGGCGTGACCCGCGTTCCGATGCGCCGCAATCCCCACGTCTCGGATCTGCGCGTCTTCGCGCATGTGTCGGCGCGGATCAAGGCGTGTTCCCCCGATGTCGTGCACGGACACGGGTCGAAGGGCGGCTTTTTCGCCCGCGCGCCGGGGCTGCTGCCGTTTTCAGCCAATTGCGCGCGCGCCTACACGCCGCATGGCGGAAGTTTCAACTACAAGCCGGGATCGCTGATCAACCATCTGTATATGTCGACGGAAGCCGCGCTCGCCCGCGCCACCGACATCTTTCTTTTCGAAAGCGCCTTCATTGGAGGCCGGTACGAGGCGATGGTTGGCTACGACAAGCCGCTGCGCCGGGTGGTGCTGAACGGCATCGCCGAATCGGAGACGGTGCCTGTCGTGGCCGACGCCGGCGCGGCGGATTTTCTTTACGTCGGCGAGTTGCGCTCGGCCAAAGGCATTGACACTCTTCTCGACGCGCTGAAAAGCGTGTCGCAGCGCGTTGGCCGCAAATCGCGCGCCGTGTTGGTGGGCTCCGGCCCCGACGAGGCGGCGCTGCACGCGCACGCCGAACGCCTCGGCATCGCCGACTGCGTCGAAATGCCGGGCGCGATGCCGGCCCGGCAGGCCTTTCCCAAAGGCAGGATTCTCGTCGTGCCGTCGCGGGCCGAATCGCTGCCCTATATCGTGATCGAGGCCGCCGGCGCGCGGGTGCCGATGATCGCCACGAACGTGGGCGGGATTCCGGAAATTTTCGGTCCCTTCGCGGACCGGCTGATTCCCTGCGACGATCCGGAAATCCTCGCGCGCGCGATGATCGCGGCGCTTGAGCTTCCTCCGGCCGAGCTCGACGCGCGGGCCGGCGAAATCGCCGGCTTCGTCGGCGATCATTTCACCATCGCGAACATGGTCGATTCGGTCTCGGCCGGCTACCGCGAGGCGCTCGCCGCGCGCGCGGCGCCGGCGCGGGCCATCGCGGCGCGGCCAAAATCAAGTCAGATTGGGGAATAGCATGGCCGCGTTCAATCTCGACGACATGAAGGCCGTGAATCCAACGGGCGCGCCCGAAACCGCCGCGCCCGACGTCGATATCGAGCGGAAATGGATGTTGCGGCTCGCCGAAGTCATGACGAGCCAGGCGGCGGAGACAGCCTATTCGCCAATCGTCCTGGCGGGCTTTGTCCGATTGTTCGATCTCGCCGTGGTCGCGGCCACGGGCGTCGCCGTCGATCTGCTTTATCTCCCCCGCGGCACCGGCGAGACGCTTGAATACGGCGTCTCGATCGCCACCGTTTCGTTCGCCACGCTGGTGGTTTTCCAGGCGCTCGGCATCAGCCGCGTCGCGTCGTTCCGCTCGCCGATCGGCCAGGGCCTCCGGTTGATCGGCGGCGTGTCGATGATCTTCCTCGCCGCGCTCGCCTTCGTGTTTTTCGCCAAGCTGGACGGCGTTTTCTCCCGGGTGTGGCTGTTTGGCTGGTACGCGGCGGCGCTCGCCGGCCTGCTCGTCGAACGGGGCCTGATCTCGATGGTCACCCGCCGTCTGACGCAGTTTGGCCGCCTCGATCGCCGGGTCGCCGTCGTCGGCGGCGGCCCCGATTGCGAGCGTCTTCTGAAGGAGCTTTCCGCTCAACGCGATTCCGACCTGCGCATCTACGGCGTCTTCGACGACCGCATCGGCGAGCGCGCCGACGACGTTGTCGCCGGCTATCCCAAGCTTGGAACCGTCGACACCTCGTCGTGTTCGCCCGCCACGCGCGCCTCGACCTCGTGATCTTCGCCATGCCGATCACCGCCGAGAACCGCCTGTTGCAAATGCTGCGGAAACTCTGGGTGTTGCCCGTGGACATCCGCCTGGCCGCGCACAGCAACAAGCTGCGGCTGCGGCCCCGTTCCTATTCCTATATCGGCACGGTGCCGGTGTTGGACGTGTTCGACAAGCCGATCGCGGACTGGGACGTGGTGTTGAAAAGCGCCTTCGACCGGATTGTCAGCTGGGTCCTCCTGATCGTGCTGTCGCCGGTGTTGCTGGCGACCGCCCTCGCCGTCAAAATCGACTCGAAAGGACCGGTCTTCTTCCGTCAGAAGCGCTACGGCTTCAACAACGAGTTGATCGAGGTCTTCAAGTTCCGCTCGATGTACGCGGAGGCCGCCGACGCGACCGCCTCCAAACTCGTGACGAAGGACGATCCGCGCGTGACGCGCGTCGGCCGCTTCATCCGGAAGACTTCGCTCGACGAACTGCCGCAGCTCGTCAACGTGGCCTGGTTCGGCAATCTTTCGCTGGTGGGTCCGCGCCCGCACGCGGTGCACGCGAAGGCCGCGGACAGCGCCTACGACGAGGTCGTGGATGGCTATTTCGCCCGCCACAAGGTGCGGCCGGGAATAACCGGCTGGGCGCAAGTGAACGGCTGGCGCGGCGAAACGGACACCCGCGAGAAGCTGCAAAACCGCGTCGAGCACGACCTCTATTACATCGAGAACTGGTCGCTCGCCTTCGACATCTACATTCTCGCGATGACGCCGTTCGCCCTGATGAAGACCGAGAATGCCTATTGACGGGGCGAGAACCGCGCGCCGCGCGGCCCTGAACGGCCGCGACGCCGGCGCGCGGACGCTGGCGCGCGCGCGCCTTGAGATATCGTCTCCGGGAGGGCGCCGGCCATGAGCGACGCGGCGCTTTCGTCGAGGCCCTTCGCCGGTCCGCGCCTGAATTCACGGTCGATCGTCAACGGGACGTTCTTTCTGTTGATTGTCTGTTCCTCGGTCGCCGTCGTCGAACCATCGCCCTACGACCTGGTGTCGCTGATCGCGATGCCGGTCTGGTTCGTGTGCGGCTTCCGCGTGCATCGCATGTTCGTGCCCTTTTTCACGCTGATGACGCTGTACATTCTGGCGGGCTTCATCGCGCTCGTTCCCTACTGGAACGAGAAGGATCCAGTGGTTTTCGAGCTTCAGTCGCTCTATCTGTATTTCACCGCGATCTACTTCGGGCTTTTTTTCAGCGAGCACACCCTGAAGCGCGGCGAACTGTGCCTCAAGGCCTACACCGTCGCGTGCATGATCGGCGCGATCGCCGGCATTTGCGGCTATTTCAACGTCGCGGGAACCGGCGAGGTGTTCGCCACCTATGGGCGCGCCGCGGGCACCTTCAAGGATCCCAACGTTTTCGGCTCCTTCGAGATCATGGGCGCGCTCTACACCATGCAGCTCATCATGCTGCGGCGGACGCGCCACTATGTGATCACGGGAATATCCTTGCTGATCGTGCTCGGCGGCGTGTTCTTTTCGTTCTCGCGCGGCTCGTGGGGCATGCTGCTCGTGACCAGCGCCATGATGACCGGCATGGCGATGATCGCGACGCCAGACGCGAGAACGCGCAAGAAAATAATGATCGGCGTGCTGATCGCCGCCGTCCTGGGCGCGATAATGCTGGCCGGGCTGCTGTCCATCGATTCCATCAAGGCGCTGGCGACCCAGCGATCGCAAGCGGTCGGCGAGGAGTACGACGATCCCCGGTTCTGGAACCAGATGCGGTCGCTGCCGATGTTGCTGGAACGTCCGCTTGGCTTCGGCCCGCTGCGTTTCCGCGTCGTGTTCGACCTTGAGCCGCACTCGTCCTTCGTCAACGCGTTCGCGTCCTACGGATGGTTCGGCGGCTTCATGTTCATCCTGCTGGTCGGCTTCACGATCTTCGTGGGCGTTCGCCTTTGCTTCGCCAATTCGCCCTATCGCACGATGGCCCAGGTTTTCTTTCCAGCGTTGATGGGCTTTTTCATACAGGGTTTCCAGATCGACATCGATCACTGGCGCCACGTCTATATGATGATGGGCGCCATTTGGGGCATGGAAGCGGCGCGGCAGCGCTGGCTTGAACAGCGGGGCGGCGGCGCGTCGACCTACGCCGCCGCGGCCAGCGCCTCCGCGTAAACCGCCTCGATCGCCGCCACATGCCGCTCCAGGGTCAGCGGCGCGCGCCAGTAGCGCTCGTGGGCGGCCGCGGTCATGCGCGCCGCCGTCGCGTCGTCGCCAAGTTCACGCAGCGCGCGCGAGGTCGGCGGCGTCGGCGGACTTGAACCAGCGGCCGTTTTCGCCGTCCTCCACCGCTTCGCGGCCGGCGCAGGCGTCGCTGACGATCACGGGCGTCCCGAGCGCGAGCGCCTCGTAGACGGTCAGAGGCTGTCCCTCGTACCAGACCGAGGGGAAAACCAGCGCGCGCGCGCCGCGCATGAGGGGACGCAATTCCGCCGCCGACTTCCAGCCGAGAAAGCGCGCGTCGGGATACGTCGATTTCAATTCGGCCATCAGCGGGCCATCGCCGGCGATGGTGGCGACGACGCCGGCCTGGCGCGCGGCCTCGCAGAAATGCGCGATGCCTTTTTCGGTGGAAACCCGCCCGACATAAAGGAAATCCGCGCCGGGCGCGGCTTTCGGCCCGAGATCGTCCGCTTCCACCGGGTTGTCGACGCGCCGCCACTCGATATTGTCCGGCGCGTAGGGGCGCGACACCTCGTATTGCAGCCGGGAAATCGTCACAATGTGCGTGAACGCCCGCGACAGTCCGCCCCATTCCACCAATTCGTGACGCGCCATTCGCGCGATCTTGCGCGGATACGACCTGCCGTCGCAATTGGTCGTGACGCAGGCCACGGACATCGGCTTGAGATGGCAGGTCTCCGCCTTCGGATAATTGTAGAAGCCGCCGGTCGGGCAATACAAAAAGAACTCGTGCATCGTGTAAACGCGGCCGCATCGGGCGCCGCGCAGCGCCGCGCCGATCGATGGCGAAAACGCCTTCGCCCACGCGTGCACGTGGACCACCGTGTCGCGCGGGTCGCCGGAGGCGACAATTTCGGACAAGCGCCTTCGCGCCGGTCCGTTCCACAGGGTCTGGACGAGAAACGCCAGCTTGCCGGATGTGTCGATGTCGCCCTGATCGAGGCAATCGACCTTGACGCCGGCGGCCGCGAGCCGGGGATCGGCTGGGCCAACCGCCGCGAAATAGACGACCTCGTGTCCGCGCGCCGCGAGGCCCAAAGCGCTCTCGATCGACACCTTGGCTTGGCCGCCGTTGATATACGCGTAGTCCGAAACGATGATCACGCGCATGGCGAAGCCGTTCAATAAAGAGCCATTGGCCTTTGACTTTGCCCTATTCGAGTTGACGAATTGTTTACCCGCGGGCATGGGAGCGCCGGCTCGGAAGCCGCTGGAGGAGCGAGGCGAATGTTGCTTTGGGCGAGGATTTTGATCGCCGTCGCCGGCGCCATGGGCGCGTCAGGCGTCGCGCTTGCCGCCTGGGCGGCGCACCGGAGCGGCGGCGAAACGCTGATGACCGCGGCCTTGTTCCTGCTTCTGCACGCAACGCCCGTGGCGGCGATCGCGCTCGCGGGCCGATGCCGAGGATTTATGCTGGCGGCCAGCGCGCTGGCGGTGGGCGCCATCCTGTTTTCCGGCGACCTCGCTTTGCTTGCCACGCTTAACGTCAAGCCTTGGGCTTTGGCGGCGCCCACAGGCGGAATCGCGATGATCATTGGATGGCTAACACTCTGTTTTTCATCGTTTTTTCCGTCCGTTCGGAATTTCGGCGCAGCCGCCGGCGATTCCCGGCGATAGCGGCATTACAGAATTGTAACCCGCTGCGGCCATTGCCCCTGTCGCCGAAGGGGTGTATTCGAAAATGAAAAGAAAATTGTCCGAATGGGCTCGCGGGTGGGCGATTAATAGGCATTGCCGGGGATTTTCCGGAGCGTTTGTTGTGAACTCGCTCCGAACGGGGGGATGAATTGGGCGTCAAAGCGTTGACATTGTTGGTTGTGGCCGCGGGGGCCATCGGCGCCGCCGTTTATTGGCCCGCGCGTGTCGAAGATCGTTTTCCCGGCTGGATTCAGAACACCGCGTCCATTCGCGCGCTGCTGCCGGGCGCGGCCGCCAATCTTCCCGCGAAAACGACCGCCGCCGCGCTCCCGGCGCAGGGTCGCGCGCCAGTTGTCGATCGTCCGCCGGCGCCCGTGAAAACCGAGATCGTCCAGCGCGGTCCGATGCCGTTGCGCGTGGACGCCGTCGGGCAGGCGCAACCCATATCGACCGTCAATATCCGCAGCCGCGTCGACGCCCAGATCGACAAGATATTCGTGGCGGACGGCGCGATTGTGAAGGCGGGCGACACGCTGGTGAAGCTCGACTCGCGCCAGATAGAAGCGCAGATGCGCCAGACCGAGGCGAGCATCGCCAAGGATCAGACCGTGATCGAGCAGACCACGCGCGACATGGGCCGCGCGGCCGAGCTGTTTGGCAAAGGCGCGGGGCCGCAGTTGAACCTCGACAACGCCAAAACCGCTGGCATCGCCGCCAAAGCGCAACTGGCGGCCGACACGGCCGCGCTTGAGAATCTCAAGGTTCAACTCTCCTGGTACACGCTCACGTCGCCCATGGAGGGGCGCGTCGGCACATTCACCGCGAAGGCCGGCAACATCATCCGCACAGCGGACAACGCGGCGACCGGCGTTTTGGCCACCATTGTCCAGACCGAGCCGATCTATGTCGCCTTCTCGGTTCCGCAGGTGTCGCTGGCGCCTCTGCGCGAGGCTGTTGATCAAGGCGGAGGCGAGGTCGTCGCGACGCCGCAAGGCGGCAAAAAATCCTCCACGGGCAAAATCGCGGTTCTCGACAACGCGATCGACCCGACCACGGGCACCATCACCATCCGCGCCGTGTTCAACAACGCCGACGAAACCCTTTGGCCGGGCCAGTTATGCAACGTGCGGGTCACGCTTAGAACCGATCCCGACCTGGTGTCCGTGCCGCGCACGGCGACGCAGGCCGGCCAGATCGGCAGCTATGTTTATGTCGTGGAAGACAACGTGGCGCGCCTGCGCAAGGTGAAGGTTGGCCGCTTCCAGGATGGGCGCGACGTGATCATCGACGGGCTCAAGGGCGGCGAGACCGTCGTCAGCGACGGCGCGCTGCTGCTGGCCGACGGATCGCGGGTCGTGGTCCAGAACGACAAAGGCCAGGATCAGTCAAAGAAGGAAGGCATCTGATGTCGTTGCCGGAACTTTGCATTCGCCGACCCGTGATGACGACATTGCTGATGATGTCGTTCATTGTTTTCGGCATTTTCGGCTACATGAAGCTGCCGCTGTCGGCCCTTCCGCGCGTCGATTTCCCGACCATATCGGTGTTCACCGGCTTGCCCGGCGCCAATCCCGAGACCATGTCGACGTCGGTCGTGGCGCCGCTTGAGCGGGCCTTCGCGCAAATACCCGGCATCGATCTGATGACGTCGCGCTCGACCAACGGCGCCTCGAACATCACGATGCAGTTCGACCTCGACCGCAACATCGACGGCGCCGCGCTCGACGTGCAGTCCTACATCACCGCGACCCTGCGCCGACTGCCGCCGCAATTGCCCGCGCCGCCCAGCTTCAAAAAGGTCAATCCCGCCGACGCGCCGGTGCTGATCCTGGTGCTGAGTTCCTCGACGCTGCCGCTGGCGACCGTCGACGACTACGCCGAGGAGATTTTCGCCTCCGCCATCTCGCAGTTGCCGGGCGTGGCGCAGGTGGCGGTGCTGGGCCAGCAGAAATACGCGGTGCGCATCGACGCCGATCCGGACCTCGCCTTCGCCCGCGGATTGACTCTGAACGACATCAAGAACGCCGTGGTCTCCTACAATTCGACCGCCCCGGTCGGCGGCCTGCGCGGCGTCGACAAGAACGTTCAGTTGAAAGCCACGGGCCAGATGTCGAAGGCCGAGGACTTCAACGACATCGTCGTGGCGTGGCGGAACGGCGCGCCCATTCGCCTGAACGAGGTCGCGACGGCGGTCGATTCCATCGCCAACGACCAGATCGCCGCCTGGCACAACGAGAACCGCGGCATCGCGCTGGCGATTTTCCGCCAGTCCGACGCCAACACCGTCGATGTCGTCGATCAGGTGCGCGCGCATCTGCCGCAATATCAGGCGCAGCTGCCGCCGTCGGTCAACGCCGCGGTGCTCAACGACCGCTCGAAATCGGTTCGCGAGTCCATCGACGACGTGCAGGTCACGCTGGCGATCGCCATCGGCCTCGTCATTCTCGTGATCTTCCTGTTCCTGAAATCGGTGGCGGCGACGCTGATCCCGACGCTGGCGCTGCCGGTGTCGCTGATCGGCACGTGCGCGTTCATGTACATGTTCGGCTATTCGATCGACAATATTTCGTTGCTCGCGGTGACGCTGGCGGTGGGCTTCGTCGTCGACGACGCCATCGTCATGCTGGAAAACATCGTGCGGCACGTCGAGGAGGGCATGCGCCCGTTCGACGCCGCGCTTAAGGGCTCGAAGGAAATCGGCTTCACCATCATCTCCATCACGCTTTCGCTGGTGGCGGTCTTCATTCCCGTTCTGTTGATGGCCGGCATCGTCGGCCGCGTCTTCCGCGAATTCGCCGTGACGATCTCCTGCGCGATTCTCGTGTCGGGCTTCGTGTCGCTGACGCTCACGCCGATGCTCTGCGCCCGCTTGTTGAAGCCCATCGATCATCACGCGAAACAGGGCGCCTTCTGGAACTTCGTCGATGGCGCCATCGACGGCCTCACCACGCTGTACCGGATCGCGCTGGATTTCGTTCTGGCGCACAAGTTCATCATGGCGTTTGTCGTCACGCCGGCGACATTCGCGCTCAGCGTCTACATGTTCGCGGTCATCCCCAAGGGGTTTTTCCCGCTCGAGGACACGGGCTTCATCACCGGCGGCACGCAGGCCGCGTCGGATACCGCCTATCCCGCGATGGCCGACCGCCAGAAGCAGATCGTGCGTCTGATCCTCGCCGACCCCGCCGTCGACTACATCACGTCGTCGGTTGGCCAGGGGGGCACGAACCAGGGCTCGGTCTTCATCGCGCTCAAGCCCAAAAAAGAACGCGGCGACATTCAAAACGTCATCGCGCGCCTGCGCGGCCTCGCGACCTCGGTGCCCGGCATCACAGCCGTTTTCGCGCCCGTGCAAAACCTGAACCTGAACGGCGGCCGCGCCTCGCGCGCGATTTACCAGTACACGATTCAGTCGGCGGACCTGACGGCGCTTTACGACATCGCCCAGCGCATGTTCGACCGGATGTTGAAGCTGCCCGAGCTCAAGGACACCAACACCGATCTGCAAATAACGAATCCGGAGCTGGATATCGACATCGACCGCTCGAAGGCGGCGGCGTTCGGCTTGAACCCCGACCAGATCCGCACGGCGCTTTACAACGCCTATGGCTCCTCGCAGATATCGACGATCTTCACCCAGGCCGACGATTATCAGGTCATTCTGGAAACGGCGCATCGGTTCCAGGACGATCCCACCGCGCTGGGCCGCGTTTATATCCGCGCCACCAGCGGATCGGGCCCGACGAGCGGCGCGACGACGAGCGGCGTTTCGAGCGCGCCCATCGTGCCGCTCGATCAAGTCGCGACCATCCGGCGCGGCGTCGGCCCGCTGTGGATCAACCGCCAGTCGCAACAGCCGTCGGTGACCATTTCGTTCAATACGCCGACCGGCGTCGCGATCGGCGAGTCGGTCGCGGCCATTCAAAAGATCGAGCACGAATTGAACATGCCGGCGTCGATCACGACGAGCTTCACCGGCTCGGCGAAGCTGTTCCAGGACGCGCAAAAAGGCCAGGTGCCGCTGATTCTCGCGGCGGTGTTGACGATCTACATCGTGCTTGGCGTGCTCTATGAGAGCTACATCCACCCGATCACCATTCTCGCCGGCTTGCCGTCGGCGGGCGTTGGCGCGCTGCTGTGGCTGCGATGGTACGACATGGATTTGTCGGTCATCGCCATCATCGGCATCCTGCTGTTGCTGGGCATCGTCAAAAAGAACGCGATCATGATGATCGACTTCGCCGTCGAACGAAGACGCGAGGGCGTCGCCGCGCTGCCGGCCATTCGCGAGGCCGCGCTGATCCGGTTCCGTCCGATCACCATGACGTCGCTCGCCGCCGGGCTCGGCGCGGTGCCGATCGCGCTGGGCGCGGGCGCGGGCGCGGAATTGCGCCAGCCGCTGGGCATCGCGATCGTCGGCGGCTTGTGCGTGTCGCAATTGCTGACGCTGTTCATCACGCCGGTGATTTACTACTACCTCGACTTCGTCGACAGCTGGCTCGCCGGCACGTCGAAGCGCGAGGACGCGCCCGTCGAAGCGGGGCTCGGCGAGCCCGTGCATCAAGCGGCTGAATAAGCCACCGCCAAGGCCGGGGTTTTCGACCGGCGGGTATTGTCCCGCCGGCGCGCTTCCCCTATAAGCCGCGCTTCGCGCCCACCGACACCCCTGGAGGCAAGGGCGCGCTTCTCGTGAAAGGAACTGACATGGCAGCGGCGATCAAGCAGCTCGCGGCCACGGTTCGCGGCGGAAGCGGCAAGGGGGCCGCCCGCAGCGTACGCCGTGAAGGCCGCGTGCCAGGCGTTATCTATGGCGGCGGTCTATCGCCCCAGGGAATCAGCCTGGACTACAAAACCCTCAACACCCTTATTTACGCCGGGCATTTTCTGACGACGATTTTCGAAATCGAAGTCGATGGCAAAAAAGAGCGCGCCATTCCGCGCGACTATCAGCTTGACGTCGTTTCGGACAAGCCGGTTCACGTCGATTTTCTGCGGCTCGTCGCGGGCTCGTCGCTGCGCGTCGAAGTGCCTGTGCATTTTGTCAACCTCGACACCTGCCCCGGCATCAAGGTTGGCGGCACGCTCAACGTCGTGCGCCACACGATCGAGATGCGCGTGCCCGCCGACAATATTCCCGACGGAGTGACTATCGATCTCGCCGGCATGAACATCAACGAATCCATCCATATTTCGTCGATCAAGCTGCCGGAAGGCTGCAAGCCGATCATCCAGCGCGATTTCACCGTCGCGACGATCGCGCCGCCGACCACCTACAAGGAAGAAGCCGCGGCTC
>CAIKAR010000059.1 GCA_903825465.1 uncultured Hyphomicrobiales bacterium
CTCGACGAACCCTGCTCGGCGCTCGATCCCATCTCCCCGTCCAAGGTCGAGGAACTGATCGACGAGCTGAAGAGCGACTACTGCATCGTCATCGTCACCCACAACATGCAGCAGGCGGCGCGCGTCTCCGACTACACCGCTTTCATGTACCTTGGCGAACTCATGGAGTTCGACAAGACCAACTCGATCTTCACCGCGCCCAAGAACAAGCGCACCCAGGAATACATCACCGGCCGCTTCGGCTGATCGGCCGCGCGCGAGAGGACGGCACGCCATGAACGAGACCATGATCGAACACACAGCCAAGGCCTACGACCGCGAGCTGGAAACGCTGGGCCGCAAGATCGCCGAAATGGGCGGCATCGCGGAGAAGATGCTGTCGGACTCCATCGACGCGCTCATCGAGCTCGACGAGGCGCTGGGCCGCGCCACCGCGGCCGTCGATCCACGCCTCGACGCGTTGCAGCGCGAGGTCGAGGAGGCCGCGGTGCAGATCATCGCGAAGCGCCAGCCGATGGCCATCGATCTGCGCGAGATCATCGGCGCGATCCGTATTTCCGCCGATCTCGAGCGCGTCGGCGACCTCGCCAAGAACATCGCGCGCCGCGCCGTCAAGCTCGCCGGCGAGCGCCGGCTGCCGCGCGCCATGGTCGGCCTGCGCCACATGGGCGAAGTCGCCTGCCTGCACCTCAAGGAAGTGCTCGACGCCTATTCCAAGCGCGACATCGAGGCGGCGCGCGAGGTGTGGCTGCGCGACAGGGAGCTCGACGACCTCAACGATTCGGTTTTCCGCGACCTCCTCACCTTCATGATGGAGGACCCGCGCAACATCGGCTTCTGCACGCATCTGCTGTTTTGCTCCAAGAACATCGAGCGGGCCGGCGACCACGCCACGAACATCGCGGAAACCGTGCATTACGTCGTCACCGGCGGCACCCTGCCGGTGGAGCGGCCGAAGGGCGGCGAGGACAACGACAGCGGAGGAGCGCGGGCTTGAACGAGGCGGAACTTCGGCGCGACGGGGAAATCGTCGATGGCGCCAGCGGCGCCGGCTACAAGCCGAGCGGCGTCAACGCGCCGCGCGTGATGATTGTCGAGGACGAGACGTCGCTCGCGATGCTGCTCGCCTACAATCTGGAGGCCGAGGGCTACAACGTCGAGCGCGTCGAGCGCGGCGACGAGGCCGAGCTGCGCTTGCGCGAGGCGCCGCCCGACCTTCTGGTGCTCGACTGGATGCTGCCCGGCGCGTCGGGCCTCGAAATCTGCCGCCGCCTGCGCGCGCGCGAGGCGACGAAGAGCCTGCCGGTCATCATGCTGACCGCGCGCGGCGAGGAAAGCGAGCGCGTGCGCGGCCTTTCCACTGGCGCCGACGACTATGTGGTGAAGCCGTTCTCGGTTCCCGAACTGATGGCGCGCGTGCGCTCGCTGTTGCGGCGGGCGCGTCCGGAGCGCGTCGCCGGCCGGCTCGCGAGCGGCGACATATCGCTCGACCGCGAAACACGCCGCGTGCGCCGCGGCGAGCGCGACATCCATCTCGGGCCGACCGAGTTCCGGCTGCTGGAATATCTGATGGAAAAGCCCGGCCGCGTGTTTTCGCGCTCGCAGCTTCTCGACGCCCTGTGGGACATCGCGGCGGAGATCGACGAGCGCACCGTGGATGTCCACGTCGGGCGCCTGCGCAAGGCGCTGGTGCGCGGACGCGAGCGCGACCCCATCCGCACCGTGCGCGGCTCCGGCTATTCCTTCGACGAGACTTTCGGCAAGTAATTCGCCGGCGACGACCCGCGGGAGTTTACCCGCGGGACGTTGTTCCGCCCGAGGGCGGAAGGCTTTTCGCGCCTCCCGCCCTTCGCGGCGGTCCCTACATCCAGGGCATCAGCGAGGCGTGGATCACGTTCGGCACGCTGCCGGGCTTCGCGCCGACCGATTTGATCGCCAGGTCGACGTCCTTCAGCGCGAACTTGTGCGTCGTCACGAGTTCGAGCGGGAAACGCTTGGAAGCGAGCTGCTCCAGCGCTAGTTCGCAGGCTTTGTAGCTGTGGCCGCGGGCGGAATGCATGGTGATGTATTTCGTCGTCATCTTGCCGATGGGGAAGTTCGGGAAGTCGGGCATTTCGCCCTGGACGACGATATGGCCGGCCTTGCGCTTCATCGCCTCGATGCCGAGGAGAATGGGCGCCGTGCCCGCGCCCGCCGTGCAGTCGAGCACCACGTCGACGCCGAGGCCGCCGGTGTATTCCATGATCTTCTCGAGGGGATTCTCGGTCTGCACGTCGATGACGTGGTTGGCGCCGAGCTTCTTGGCGACTTCGAGCCGCGCGCCGTCCTTCGACGTGCCGGTGATGATGATGTTCTTGGCGCCGGCCTGGCTGCAGATGACGGTCTGCGACAGGCCCTGCTGGCCGGGGCCCTGAATCAGCACGGTCGAGTTGTAGCCGACGCCGCCCTCGAACAGCGACCATTCGATGCCGTTCGCCATCGGCGTCACGAGGCCGGCGAGCTCGGGGGAAACGCCCTTCGGCACCCTGTGCACGACCGCGTTCCACGGCAGGTAAACGTATTGCGCGAAGCCGCCGTAGAGGTGCGGCGCCTTCTCGGCCGAGGTGTAGCCGTAGCGGATGGAGTCGGGATTGTTGCGCCAGTCGGTGTTCTCGCAATGGCGGTACTGGCCGGCGTGGCACCACTCGCACTTGCCGCACATGACATAGTGCTCGACGAAGACGAGGTCGCCTTCCTTGAAGCCCTTGCGGCGGGTGAACTCGCGGCCGGCCTTGGCGATATAGCCGATGTTCTCGTGGCCCATGATGACGGGCGCGGGCCCGGGGGGATGCTCGTAGAGCTTCACGTCGGTGCCGCAGATGCCGGCGACTTCCATTTTCATCAACGCCGCGTCATCGGCGATTTCGGGCATGGGATATTCGCGGAATTCCGTCTTGCCGGGAGCGGTGCGCACCGCCGCGAGGACTTTCTCGACCACGTTTTTCTCCTTGGGTTGAAGGCTTGGCGCTCCCTACACCCGCTCCCCGCGTCTGGCAATTTCGCCGCCCTTGCCGGCCTCCGGCTTCGTCGCTATCTCCCTGCCAGACGCGACGGAGCCTCCCATGCAGCAGAAACACCGCCCGGTCATGCTTGTGGTTCTCGATGGCTGGGGCTGGCGCGAGGAGCGGGCCGACAACGCCGTTGCGCAGGCGAAGACCCCCGCCTTCGACAAGCTGTGGGCCAGGCCGCACGCCTTTCTCGACACGTCGGGGCGCGATGTCGGCCTGCCCAACGGACAGATGGGCAATTCCGAGGTCGGCCATCTCAACATCGGCGCCGGCCGCGTGGTCATGCAGGATCTGCCGCGCATTTCCGAGGCCATCGAGTCCGGCGGGCTGGCGCGCATTCCGGAGCTTCTGGAGTTCATCGAAAAGCTGCGCGCCTCGAAAGGCGCCTGTCATCTTCTCGGGTTGATCTCGCCGGGCGGCGTGCATTCGCACCAGGACCACGCGGCGGCGGTGGCCGCGTTCGTGGCCGCCGCCGGCGTGGAGGTGCGTGTTCACGCGCTGACCGACGGACGCGACACGCCGCCGCGCTCGGCGGACGAGGATATCGCGCGGTTGCGCGAGGCGCTGCCGCCGTCGGTCGATATCGCCACCGTTTGCGGGCGCTATTGGGCGATGGACCGCGACAACAGGTGGGAACGGGTGTCGCGCGCCTACGATATGATGGTGGACGGGAAGGGCCTGGCGTTCGCCGACCCGCTCGCGGCGGTCAAGGACAGCTACGCCCGCGAGAAGAGCGACGAATTCGTCGAGCCATCGGTCATCGGCGGCTACACGGGCATGAAGGACGGCGACGGGATTTTGTGCGTCAACTTCCGCGCCGACCGCGTGCGCGAGATACTCGCCGCGCTGCTCGACCCCGCCTTCAAGGGCTTCGCGCGCCAGCGCGTGGTGACGTTCGCCGCCGCCGCCGGCATGACGCAATATTCGACGGCGCTCGACCCGTTCCTGTTGACGCTGTTCAAGCCGCAGAGCCTCGACAACGTGCTCGGGCAGGTTGTCGCCGACGCCGGGCGGACGCAATTGCGCATGGCGGAAACGGAGAAATATCCACACGTCACCTATTTTCTCAACGGCGGCGAGGAAAAGCCCTACAAGGGCGAGGACCGCGTCATGGTTCCTTCGCCCAAGGTCGCGACCTACGACTTGCAGCCGGAGATGTCGGCGCCGGAGCTCGCAGACAAGGCCGTGAGCGCGATTGAATCGGGCAAATACGACCTGATCGTTCTGAATTTCGCGAACCCCGACATGGTCGGCCACACGGGCGATCTCAAGGCGGCGGTCAAGGCCGTGGAGACGGTCGACGCGGGCCTTGGCCGCATCGTCGCCGCGCTGGAAAAAAGCGGCGGCTGCCTGCTCGCCACCGCCGACCATGGCAATTGCGAATTGATGCGCGACCCCGAGACTGGCGGCCCGCACACGTCGCACACGACCAATCCGGTGCCGCTGGTGGCGTTCGGCGTGGGCGACAAAAAGCTCGCCAATGGCCGCCTCGCCGACCTCGCGCCAACGCTGCTCGCGTTGATGGACGTGCCGGCGCCGACGGAAATGACCGGCAAGTCGCTGCTGCGCTGATGGCGGGCGCCGCGCGAAAAATCCTCGTCACGCCGCCGAATTTCGACGCCGCGGCGACGGCGTTTCTGGCGCGGGAAAATTGCCGCGCGATCTTCGCCGAGAAGGCCGAGGCGGCGTTGGGCGAGGCGGAACTCGCGGAATTGCTGCGCGACTGCGCGGCGTGGATCATCGGCCCGGGGGCGGCCGTGACGCGGACGCTGGCGGAGTCGGCGCCGCGCTGCCGCGCGTTTGTCCGCCGCGGCGTCGGATACGAGCGGCTGGACATCGACGCCATCGCCGAATTGGGCCGCGTGGCGATGATCGCGGCGGGCGGCAACGACGAGTCGGTCGCCGACCATGTGGTGGGAATGATGTTGGCGCTGGCGCGGCGCGCGCGCGAGCAACACCTCGCCATGATCGCCGGCGACTGGTCGATAAAAGTGAGCGGCGATGTTTTCGGCAAGACGATCGGAGTCGTCGGATTGGGGCGGACCGGGCGCGCGCTGGTTCGCCGCCTGCGCGGTTTTGACGCGCGTGTTCTGGCGGCGACTTCGCGGCCCGACGAGGATTTCGCGCGGGAAAACGGCGTTGAATTCGTCGATCTCGCGACGCTGCTGCGCGACAGCGATTTCATCTCCCTGCACGCGCCGCTGACATCGGCGACGCGCCACATGGTCGACGCCGAGGCGCTCGCGGCGATGAAGCCGGGCGCCATCCTGATCAACGCGGGCCGGGGCGGGCTGGTGGACGACGCGGCGCTGCTCGCGGCGCTGCGCGCGGGAAAACTCGGCGGCGCCGGGCTCGACGTCTTCGAAAGCGAAACGGCGCCGGCGATGAAGGCGGTGGCGATGGAATTGCTCGCTTTGCCGAACGTCGTCGCCACGCCGCATTCCGCCGCCTCGACGCGCGAAGGGCTGGCCCGCACGAACATGATCGCCGCGCGGTGCGTGGTCGCGGCGCTGGACGGCGCCGAACCGCCGGCGGGATGCGTTGTGCGCGACGGGCGGAGGCCCGCTTCTTCCGCGTAGCCGGAGAAGGGGAGCGTCCTTGTTGGCGGCGCGCGCCGCCCATGCGACTATCGCCCGAATTTCGGAGGAGCCACATGCCGTCCCATCTCTTCGCGCCGATCAACCTGCGCGGGCTCGAACTTAAAAACCGCGTGATCATCTCGCCCCTCTGTCAGTTTAGCGCCCTCGATGGCACGGCTTCGCCCTGGCACAAGCAGCACGTCGGCTCCTTCGCGATATCGGGCGCGGGACTTTGCATTCTCGAAGCGACCGCCGTGTCGGCCGTCGGCCGCATCTCGCCGCAATGCCTCGGCCTCTACTCGGACGCGAACGAAGCCGCGTTGACCGCCATTATCCGCGACGTGCGGACGTATTCGGACATGCCGCTTGGCATTCAATTGTCGCACGCCGGCCGAAAGGGTTCGACGCGCGCCTCATGGGAGCTTCACAAGGGCCACGGCGTTCCGGATTCGGAGGGCGGCTGGGATGTCGAGGGCCCTTCCGCGGAGGCTTTCACCGAGGGGTGGCGGAGGCCTCTGGCTCTCGACGACGCCGGCCTCGCGCGGGTGAAGCGGGAGTTCGTCGACGCGACGCGCCGCGCCGACCGCTGCGGCTTCGACATGATCGAAATCCACGCCGCGCACGGCTATCTCCTGCACGAGTTCTGCTCGCCGCTGACCAACCACCGCAACGACGGCTACGGCGGCGACCTCGCCGGCCGCATGCGTTTTCCGCTCGAAGTCGCGCGGGCGGTCCGCGACGCCTTTCCAAAACACAAGCCCATCGGCGTGCGGATCACCGGCGAGGATTTCGTTGACGGGGGCTTGAACCTCGACGACGCGGTCGTGTTCGCGCGGGCGCTGAAGGAAATCGGCGTGGACTATGTCACGCCCTCGGCGGGCAATGTCGCGCCGGGCATGAAGCTGCCGAAGATCGGGCCGGGATACATGGTCCACTTCGCCGAAAAGGTGAAGCGCGAGGCCGCTGTGACGACCATGACGGTCGGCATGATCTACGAGCCGCGATTCGCGGAGGAAATCGTCGCGTCGGGCAAGGCCGACATGATCGCCATCGGCCGCGCCATCATGGACGACCCGCGTTGGCCATGGCACGCGGCGACGGCGCTGGGCGAGCGCTTCGTGGCGCCCAACCCCTACGCGCGCTCGGCGCCCCAGCACTGGCCGGGCTACGCCGCCGTGCACGGCGTGACGTTGAAGACCGGCGAAGGCGGCATGGGCCACGCGACGCGGGAGTAGAGGCTACTCCGCCGCCTTCATCGCCACGGCGGGCATCTTTTCGAGATGCGCCAACACGTCGGCGATGTGCATGACATCGGCGTATTTGTGGTGGAGGTCGAACAGGTTGACCTTGTGGCTCAGCATCGAGCGGTCGTAGGTGCATTCCTCGACAAGCGTGTTGTGGAAGCCGTGCGAGTAGGCGTCCACGGTCGAGGCGCGCACGCAGCCCGACGTGCTCTCGCCGCAGATGATCAGGCTGTCGATCTTCATCATGCGCAGATGCGCCGACAGCGGCGTGCCGAAAAAGCCGGACGCGCGCTCCTTGTGGATGACGAGCTCGCCGGGCTCGGGCTCGAGGCCGGGCTGAATGGCGTAGAGGTCTTCCACCTCGCGGCCGATGCGCCGGTTCGTCGAATGCACGCCGGCGGTGTCGGCGTGGCGCGTCGTGTAGATCACCGGCACGCCGGCGCGGCGCGCCGCGGCGAAGAGCTTTTGCGTCGGTTCGATCGCCTTCCACGCGTTTTCGCCGCATGAGCCGGCGAACTTCCGGTTCACTTCGATGACGGGCTTATCGCCGCCCTGGTAGGCTTTTTTGTAGAGGTCGATGGCGAGCACCGCCGGCCGCGGTCCGACGAAAACCTCGCGCCGATAGGCCTCGTAGATTTCCAGAATCTCGTCGTTGACGATGTCTTTCCAGCAATAGTCCTCGAACTTGTCGGTCATGATTGGCTCCTGTTGTCGCGCGGGGTCGCGCTATTGGCGGCGCGCGTTCTTATTCGTAGCGCACGTTCTTGGAAAAATCGTAGCCGGGTTGAATCGACGCCTTGTAGCTCTGGCGGATGAAAGCCTTGTCGCGGGCGGGGTCGAACACCCACTTCAGGAAGTCGCGCTGCGTTTGCCACGCGGCCTCGGCCGGCTCGCGGCGGTAGCGGCCCGGCATGGTGTCGTTGAGCCAGCCGTGCGGCGCGGCGCCGTAGATTTCGACGTGAAAATTCCTGCCGTTCTTTTCGAGGCAGTCGCGCAGTCTCCGCACGTCGTCGACGGATATGATGTGGTCGGTCTCGCCGAACATGCCGAGCACCGGGCAGTCGGATTTGGCGATGAGCTCCTCAAGCGCGACGGGGTAGCGCGCGTTGACCGCCCATTCGCGAACCTGCGCCGCGCCGTACCAGACGAGCGCCGCCGAGATCTTGCGGTGGGCGGCGAGCACAAGCGGGTGGCGGCCGGTCTGGCACACGCCCATGACGGCGACGCGCTGGAGATCGGCGCGCGGCTCGTTCTCCAGCGCGGCCAGCGCCGCGTTCATGTAGTCGATCGATTCCGGGTCGGTCATGTCGTAGCCGACGTCGCCCCGGTGCAGGGCGGCCTGGTCCGGCGCCTTGAAGAAATAATCGGCGGCTATGCAGACATAGCCTTCGCGCGCGTGGCGCCGCGCGAGATCCTTCGTGTGTTCCACAAGCCCGTAGCGCTCGTGCAGCAACGCGATGACAGGCGATTTGCCGCCGCCCGCGGGGATGGCGACAAACGCCGGCAGGCCACCCGCGCAAACGATTTCCCTGGTTTCGATATCGGCCATGTCGCGTCCCTTTCCATTGGCGGATTAAAGCGCGGGAAGGCCGCCTGAGTCAAAGGCGTTGCGGGCCGCGGGCGCGATGGGCTAGGCTCGCGCGACGCCGCACTGGCGCGAGAGGTCCAAAGGGGTTCGCATGTCCGCTTTTCGGCGCTTCGCGCGCAAATCCGCGCCAGATCTGTTTTTAAAGGCCGGTCTGTTTTTGGCGGCGGGCGTCGCCGCCGCCGGCGCGGAGCCGTTGAAGATTGGCTTCGTCGTGACCTTGTCCGGTCCGGGCGCGGTCATCGGCAACGACATGGTCGCGGGCTTCAAGCTCGGCATGAAGGACGCGGGGCTTGAAAACACGCCCGTCGTGTACGGGGACGACCAGTTCAAGCCGGATGTCGGCCGGCAGGTGTCGACCAAGCTTCTCGAAAGCGACCACGCGAACCTGATCACCGGCATGATCTGGTCGAACGTGCTGCTCGCCAGCGCCAAGCCGATCCTCGACGCCAACGCGATCCTGATCAGCGCCAACGCGGGTCCTTCGGAATTGGCGGGCAAGCAGTGCCATCCGAACTTCTTCAACACGGCGTTCGAGAACGACACGCTGCACGAGCCGGGCGGGCAGTACGCGCAGAGCAAGGGCATCAAGAAGCTGGCGCTCATCGCCCCGAACTATCCCGCCGGCAAGGACGCGCTCAACGGCGTCAAGCGCTTCTACAAGGGCGCGGTCGCAGCGGAACTCTATCCGGCGCTCGACCAGTTCGACTTCGCCGCCGACATCGCGACTTTGCGCGCCTCCGGCGCCGAGGCGACGTATTTCTTCTTCGCGGGCGCGCAAGCGATCAATTTCGTCAAGCAATACGCGCAGGCCGGCATGACGAAGACCATGCCGCTGATCGGCTCGATCCCCTCGCTCGACGCCATTGTGCGCGGCGGCACGGGCCCCGCCGCCATCGGCGCCGAGGTGCTGACCTACTGGGACGATTCGATCGACAATCCGACGAACAAGAAGTTCGTGTCGGAATTCATCGCCGACCAGAATCGCAAGCCCACCGGATACGCCGCCACGGCCTACGACACCGCGACGCTGATCGCCGCCGCGCTGAAAAAGGTGAATGGCGACGTCGCCGACCGCAAGGCGTTCTCCAGGGCGCTGGCGAGCGTCGAATTTCCCTCGGTGCGCGGCGCGTTCAAATTCAACACGAACCACATGCCGATCCAGAACTTTTACGCCGGCCCGATTGTCGCGGACGGCGACGGCAAGTCGAAGATCGGCCCGCTGGAACTGGTGCTGAAGGACTACAAGGATTCCTTCGCGGCGACGTGCCAGATGGCCGACTGAGACAACACACGGGAGGAAGCCATGTTTCTCCGCAACCACTGGTATGTCGCGGCGTGGGATCACGAGCTCCGCGACAAGCCGTTCGCGCGAACGATCCTCGGCGAGCCCATCGCGTTGTTCCGCGGCGCGGACGGCGCCGTTGTCGCGCTCGAAGACCGCTGTCCGCATCGGCGCGCGCCGCTGTCGATGGGCAAGGTGATCGACGGCGGGCGCCTGCAATGCCTCTACCATGGCCTGGAATTCGACGGCACCGGCGCCTGCGTCCGCGCGCCCTCGCAGAAGGAAATTCCCGCCGCGATGCGCGCGAAGACCTATCCGGTCGTTGAGCGCCACCACTGGGTCTGGATATGGATGGGCGACGCCGCGCTCGCCGATTCCGCGGCCATTCCGGATTTTCATTGGCTGTCGACGCCCGATCAATGGGGGGCGAAGGGCACGGTCATGCATGTGAAGGCGAACTGGCAGTTGATCGTCGACAATCTGCTCGACCTCACCCATCTCGCCACGGTGCATCTCACGACCATCGGCAACGCCGCCATCGCCGAGAAGGCGGAAAGCCGCGTGCAACGCACCGAACAGGGCGTGCTGATGACGCGCTGGGTGATGGACGCGCCCGCGCCGCCGACCTACGTGAAAGCCGGCGGCTTCACGACGAACGTCGACCGCTGGCAATTCATCGACTTCGCGCCGCCGGCGTTTTTGCGGCTGCATGTGGGCGGCGTGCCGACGGGCACGGGCGCCCCGGAGACATTCGACGGCGGCATCCACATGCGCAACCTCAACGCCATCACGCCCGAGACCGAGACGACGAGCCACTATTTCTGGGCCCAAGCGCATAACTTCGACATCCACAATCCAAAAACCACCGAGATGGTCTTCAAGCAGATCACCGAGGCTTTTCTGGAGGACGTGGCGATTTTCGAGGGCCAACAGCGCGTCATCGACCGCGACAAGGGCCCGCCGGAAGTCGATATCGCCGCCGACGCCGCGCAGATTCAGGCGCGGCGGATATTGACGCGGTTGTGGGAAGCGGAGCGGGGTTCCACGCGCGCCGCGGCGGAATAGGCCCTGGCAAGCGGCCCTCCCGGCTCGGGGCCTCAATCATTTCGCTTGCGGGCGCCGCCCGGAATGCTAGCCTGTGCTCCGGCATTGACGGAATTGGGGCTTCCGCGACGCTTTCGCGCGCCTCCGGTGAAGCAACGAATCTTCATCGCGGACCATCCGGATTTCAGTCCGACGCCTTGGAGGAAGACATGCGCAACAAGCTGCTGGCGGGCGTCGCCGCCGTATTTCCATTGATGTTGATGGCCACGCATTCCGCCAACGCGCAGTCGGCCGCGGCGATCGCGGGCACGGTGTCGTCCGAAAAAGAGGGCGCCATGGAAGGCGTCGTCGTGACGGCGCAAAAAACCGGCTCCATCGTGACTGTCAGCGTCGTCAGCGACGACAAGGGCCATTACGCCTTTCCCAAGGACAGGCTCGAGCCCGGCCAATACAACGTGACCATCCGCGCCGTCGGCTACGACAATTCGGCGGCGACCAAGGCCGACGTGACCGCCGACGGCGGCGCCACGGCCGACATCAAGCTCAAGCCGACGCGCAATCTTTCCGCCCAGCTCAACAACGCGGAATGGCTGGCGAGCTTTCCGGGCACCGAAAAGCAAAAAGACTTTCTGATGGACTGCACGAGCTGCCACACGCTGGAGCGCGTCGCCAAATCCACCCACGACGTCGATGAGTGGATGACGACGATCACGCGCATGAAGGGCTACGCCCCCGTCAGCCAGACCATCAAGCCGCAGCGCATGCTCGACCCCGCGCGCTCGGGCAAGCCGGAGGACTACCGCGAGGCCGCCGAATATCTGGCGACGATCAACCTGAGCAACACCGACAAGTGGGAATATCCGCTCAAGACCATGCCGCGGCCGAAGGGCGCCGAAACGCATGTCATCGTCACCGAATACAAGATGCCGCGCCCGACGATCGAGCCGCACGACGTGATCTTGGACAAGGACGGCGTCGTCTGGTACTCGAATTTCGGCGAGATGTTCATCGGCAAGTTCGACACGAAGACGCTGCAACACACCGAATATCCGGTGAAGCAGTACAAGCCGGACGCGCCGGTCGGCATACTCAACATCGATTTCGACAAAAGCGGCAAACTCTGGTTCGACACGATGTACCAGGGCGCCCTCGGCCAGCTCGACACCAAGACCGGCGACATGACCATGTATCCGGTGCCGGCCGAGTTCAACGACATGCGCACTCAGTTGAATTTCGTCGGGCTTCGTCACGACGTCGACGGCAAAATCTGGACGAAGGACGTCGGCACCAACAACGTGCTGCGCCTCGATATCGCCTCTCAGAAATGGGAGAAGTTCCGTCCGACCGACCAGTTGAAGGGGCCCGCGGGCATCTATCAGTTGATCTCGGATTCGCGGAACAACGCGTGGCTCGCCGAATTCTCCGACGGCCATCTCGGCAAGATCGACGCGAAATCGGGCGAAACCAAGTGGTTCGACACGCCGGAAGCGCACGCCCGCGCGCGGCGCATGGCGATCGACGAGAACGACAACATCCTGCTGACGCTGTATCGCGCCAACGCGGTGACCTACTTCGACACCAAGAACGAGAAATACACCGAATACAAGCTGCCGACCGCCTTCACCGCGCCCTACCGCGCGGCGACGGACAAAAACGGCGACATCTGGGTCAGCACCATGTCGACCGACCGCGCCGTCCGCCTCGACGCCAAGACCGGCAAGACGCGCGAATATCTGTTGCCGACCGAGACCAACATGCGCTCGGCTTTCGTCGACGACCGCGGCGACAAGCCGGTCTTCTGGGTCGGCTCGAACCATCAGGCCGCGCTGGTGAAAGTCGAGCCGCTGGATTGAGCGTCGGCGATTAAGCGCGCGACAGGGGCGGGATCGCGAAAGCGGTTCCGCCCTTTCCGCGATTGTCAGGCGGCGCGCGAGGCGAGCGCCGGCTGGCCCCGATAACTGAGCGCCTCGGCGAGGTGCGCGCGGCCCACGTTCGCCGCGCCATCGAGATCGGCGAGCGTGCGCGCCAGTTTCAAAACGCGGTGATAGCCGCGCGCCGACAGCCGCAGACGCTCGGCGGCGTCGCGCATGAGATTGGTTCCCGGTCCGTCGAGCGCGGCGACCGTTTCGATGACGTTGGCGGGCGCGGCGGCGTTGCAGGCGACGCCCGGCAAGCCGATCTCCTTGTAGCGCCGGGTTTGAATGGCGCGTGCGGCGATGACGCGCTCGGCGACCTCCGCCGACCCCTCCGCCGGCGGCGGCAGGATCAGGTCCGAGGCGGTGACGGCGCCGACCTCGATCGTCAGATCGAAGCGATCCAGCAACGGCCCGGAAATCCGAGCCTGATAGGAGGCCATGCAGCGGTCGTTGGGCTGGCGGCGGCAGGCGTAGCCGGGCTCCGTCGCGTGGCCGCAGCGGCACGGGTTCATGGCCGCGACCAATTGGACGCGGGCGGGATAGACGACGCGGTGGTTGGCGCGCGCGATCAAGACCTCGCCGGATTCAAGCGGCTGGCGCAGGGAGTCCAGCGCCTGCGGATGAAACTCGGGCAACTCGTCGAGAAACAACACGCCGTGGTGCGCCAGCGAGACCTCGCCGGGTCTTGCGTGCAGGCCGCCGCCGACCAGCGCCGCCATCGAGGCGGAATGGTGCGGCGCGCGAAACGGCCGCCGGTCGGTCAGTTCGCCGCCCGCGAGCGCGCCGGCGATCGAATGAACCATCGACACCTCGAGCAATTCGCGCGGCGTCAGCGGCGGCAGGATCGACGGCAAACGCGCGGCGAGCATCGACTTGCCCGAGCCCGGCGGGCCGGACATCAAAAGGTTGTGGCCGCCGGCCGTGGCGATTTCGAGGGCGCGCTTGGCGCTCTCCTGCCCCTTGATGTCCCGCAGATCGGGCTGCGGCGCGCCGATCTTGCGAACGCCGGGCTCGGGCCGCGCCATCACCTGCGCGCCCTTGAAATGGTTGGCGAGCTGGATCAGCGAACGCGGCGCGAGAATGTCGATGTCCGCCGACGCCCAGGCGGCCTCTGGCCCGCAATCATAGGGGCAGATCAATCCATGCCCGCGGGCGTTGGCGGCGACCGCCGCCGGCAAAGCGCCGGCGACCGGCGTGATCGTGCCGTCGAGCGCGAGTTCGCCGAGAATCGTGTAGCCATCGAGCGCGTCGGCGGGAATCGCGCCAATCGCCGCCATCACGCCCAGCGCGATGGGCAGGTCGTAGTGGCTGCCCTCCTTCGGCATGTCGGCGGGCGCGAGGTTGACGGTGATGCGCCGCGCCGGAAGGGCGAGCCCCGAAGCCACCAGCGCGGAGCGCACGCGCTCGCGCGATTCCGCCACCGCCTTGTCGCCGAGGCCGACGAGAATGAACTTCACATCGCCGTTGGCGATCTGCACCTGCACATCGATGGGCTTGGCCTCGATGCCCTCGAACGCCAGCGTCGCCACCCGCACGACCATGAAACACTCCCCAACCGGCCACGCCGCAGGCTAGCGCGGGATAAATTTTCGCGCAAGAACATTTAGCGAACATTTCGATAGGGGCCGCGAGAAGGGGCGCCGGAAGGCGGCTTACGTCACTTTTTCCGGCGCGCCAGCCTGTCCTTGATGTCTGGAATCAGCTTCGCGACATTCGCGCCTTCGAGCACCGACTTCGCGTTGGCGTCGATGGCGCGCACGGCCTCGACATAGCCGGCGATCTCCTCCGGGTCGCGCACGGCCTGCGGGTAGTCGGTCGCGAAAACGCATTGCGACAGCGGCACTTCCGAAAGTCCGTGGCGCACCCATCGCGCGCCCCACGTCGCCGAGGGGTCCGGCCCCGCCCAGCCGGCGAAATCGTAATAGAGGCGCTCGTTTATGTAATGGTCGAGGCTCTTTTTCGGCTCGCGGTTGTGGCGCGGAATATCCGTCGTGCCCCACACGCTTCGCTGCTGGAAACCCTTGATGCGCGTCATATAGCGGCCGATGCCGCCGGAAAAATGCGAAAACTGAACCTTCAGGTGCGGGATGTCGTCGAGCACGCCCGAATTGATCAGGCGGAGCGTCGCCGTCATCAGCGAGAATTCCCAGCCAAGAATCCGCCCGAGATCGTCGGCGTACATTTGCGGCCAGGCGATGACGTTGGGCAGCGGATGCACAAACACATAAAGGCCGAGATCGGCGACGGTTTTCCAGAACGGCCGCAGCGCCTCGTGGTCGAGCGGCAGGCCCTGGATCTCCGACGCGACGACAACGCCCGGAAAGCCGAGATCGACGGCGCAACGCTTGAGTTCAGCCGCCATTTCCGCGGGATTGAGCACGGGCGCGTGGGCGAGGCCGACGAAGCGGCCGGGATGTTCGCGCTCGATGTCCTTCATCCGGTCGTTGATGAGCTTGCACTTGCCGACATCCGGCTGGTCGAAGCCGGGTCCGCTTGACAGCACGCAGGCGTCGATGCCCGTGCGGTCCATCATGCGCAAAAACGCCGGCACGTCCGTCAGCAGCGGGTTGAGCAGGTAGTTCGGATTGCCGTTCTCGTCGAGTTGCACGGTCATGCGCGTCGGATCGCCCTTCTGCAATTCCGGCGGCGTGTAGTGGGTCTGGAAATCGACGATCATGTGGGCGTTCCTCGGCGTCTGTTTTCACTCCAACCGTAGCGCGAACACGCGGGCTTGCGCAACGCGCCGGCGCACAATACCGACAACAAGGAAGCATCGGCGGTCAGAGGGGAAACCATGACGGAACTGGAACATCGTCCCTACGGCTGGCGCGCGCGCATTGGCTACACCTCGCCGCCGCTCACGACGGAGGGATTTCCATATGAGTTCTACCAGATCGTCCCCAAGGGCGTGTCGCTGGTCGTCACCTCGCTGGCGATCATCACGCGCACGAAGGGAGAGCTCGACGATTCCTACGACATCAGCCTGCGCGCCGCGCGCGAAATGGCGGCGGCGGGCGTCGATCTCGTCTGCCTCGGCGGCGTGCCAATCAACCAGCACAAGGGTTTCGAAAACGCGGACGAATTCTACGTCGCGCTTGAAAAAGAGCTTGGCGTCAAAGTGTCGACCAGCGCGTCGGCGCAGACGGCGGCCGGAAAGAAGCTCGGCGTCAAGAAAGCGGTGTTGGCGCATCCCTACGCCGAGAGCGACACGGCGCGCATATCCAAAAGCTACGAGCACATGTTGAATTGCGAAGTGATCGGCCGGACCTGCTGGGGCTCGCCCTTCAACCGCATCGGCGCCATCCCGCAACACGGGGCGCTGGAAATGGGCCGCAAGCTGCTGAAGGCGCATCCACAGGCCGACACGATCCTGTTTCCCTCGCCGCACTGGCCGACCGCCCACGCGCTCGACATTCTGGAAGCCGAGTTCGGCGTCAACGCGCTCGGCGCGCATCAGGGCATCGTGTGGGACGCGCTTCGAAGGTGCGGCGTCGACGACAAGATCGCGGGTTTCGGACGGCTGTTGAGGGAGTTTTGAGCGTGATGGCGACCGCCCTGTCCGGAGCGACGTGCGCGCTCCCTCGCTTTGGAAAAGCGCTTGTTGTCGCCGCGTTCTGCGCCATCGCCGCGCCGGCGCGCGCCGACCCGGTCGAGGACTTTTACCACAACAGGCAAATCACGCTGCTTGTCGGCAGCGGCGCCGGCGGCGGCTACGATTCCTACGCGCGCGTCTTCGCGCGGTTCATGACCGCGCATATCCCCGGCGCGCCCGCGATTGTCGTCAAGGATGTTCCGGCCGCCGGCGGCATGGCGGCCGCCAACCAGCTTTATTCCAACGTCGACCACGACGGCCTCACGATCGCCGCGCACACCAACGGCGTCGCGATGGACCCGTTGTTCGGCAACACGGCGGCGCATTTCGACGGCAGGAAATTCAACTGGCTCGGCTCCATCGGCAAGCTGCAGAACATCTGCATGACCTGGCACACGAGCAAGGTCGCGACGATCGAGGACGCGCGCAAGACCGAAGTCACCGTCGCCGGCGCCGGCGCCACGTCGAATTCGGTGATCGTGCCGAAAATCCTCAACGAGGTTCTGGGCACGAAATTCAAGGTCATCGCCGGTTACGAGCCAGGCCAGGGCGACGCCATCGCGGTGGAGGCGGGCGAAGTCGACGGCGTTTGCGGATTGGGCTGGTCGACGATCAAGGCGTCGCGGGCGATGTGGCTCGAACCCGGCAAAATCCATGTGCTGGTGCAGATGGCGCTGCAAAAATTGCCCGATCTGCCCGACGTGCCGAGCGCGCTGGACCTCGTGACAAACCCCGCGGACAAGCGCGTGCTTGAACTCATTCTCATCCGTCAGGAGATGGGCCGGCCCTTCGCGGCGCCGCCCGGCGTGCCCGCCGAACGCGTCGCGGCGCTGCGGCGCGCGTTCGACGCCACATTGAAAGACCCGGGTTTCATCGCCGAGGCCGCGACCGCGAAAATGGAAATCGACCCGCTGACGGGCGAGGCGATCGACGCGCTTCTGGCGCGCGCCTACGACGCGCCGAAGGATGTCGTCGCGCGCGCCGCCGCGTTGGTCACGCCCGAAGGCGCCGGGCGGTAGAGGGGCTTGCGCGCCGCGACCGCTTCGCCGACCTTCCCTACTTGATCAACGCGACGTTCAAAATCGCCGACTTGCCCGCCTTGTTGGCGGCGAAGGCGTCCTTGAAGGCCTTGCGCAATTCCGCCGCGTTCGACGCCGTGGCGCCGAAGAAGCCGAACTCGTCGCCGAGCCGCTCGTAGCGCGGGCCGGAGATGTTGACGCCGAAGTGCGTTTTCGTCGTGTCGGCGACGCCGCCCTCGTAATAGAGCACGTGACCCTTGCGCATGGCCTCGTACTTCTGGTTGTTGCAGACGACGATCGTGATCGGAAGGTCGTAGGTTTTCGAGGCGCCGAAGGCCTGGATGATCGGGTTGTAGAGGAACGACCCGTCGCCGATGAAGATCACCACCTGCCGGTCGCGCGCGGCGAGCTTGGCGCCGAGCGCCGCGCCAATGCCCTGGCCCAGCGCGCCGCCGGTGACGCGGAAGAAGCTTTGCGGCTCGTTCAGCGGCAGATGAGCGCGCATCTGGGGCATGTGGGTGATGGTCTCGTCGCAGACGAGGATGTCCTTCGGAAAAACCTCCGCGGCGATCGAGGCCAGCGCGACGCAGTCGAGCGTGTCGGCCGCCGCCGCTTTCTCGCCCGCGGCTTTCAGGCCGGCGACGAGCTTGTCGTGCTCGGCGGTCCATTTGGCGCGGCGCGCCGAAACGACGCCCTGGTCCGCCGACGCGGACGCCTTCGCCAGCGCGCGCAACGCGTGCGCCACGTCGCCTTCGATGTAGTGGTCCGCGAACAGCACCTGATAGGCGAGGCTCATCTTCAGCGGGTTCTCGCCGATGGCGACGATCTTGCCCTTGCCGGGCCGGTTCGACGGCGGATACCAGGGCGCCTTGCCGCTGACGAGCAGGATCAGGTCCGCGTCGTCGAGGAGGCCGAAGTTGGAAAATCCCATCCACATCGGATTGGATTTCGGGAAGTTCGTGTAAACGCTCGCGCGCCCGTTCACCACGGGGATGGCGAGGCTGTCGGCGAGTTCCACCAGCGCGTGGAACGCCTGGGGATCGCGGCCCGCGCCTTCGACAACCACGACCGGGCTTTTCGCCGCCCGCAACAGCGCCGCGACGGTTTCGATATCCTGGGGCAACGCGGCGGTCTTCGGGGCCGGCGGCACCATCGGCAAATCGCTCGGCTTCTTCCATTCGTGCAGCATGCATTCGAGGCCGACATTGATGTAAACCGGTCCCTGCGGCTGCCGCTGCGCGAGTTCCATCGACCGCGTCACGGTGTGGTAGAGCGTCGGCGCGGAGGTCACCTGCGTCGCCCATTTCACGATCGGATCGACGAAGCGGTGCGCGCCGCCGACGCTGACGCCGCCATAGAATTGCGGTTCGACGGGTTGGTCGGGGTCGTCGCCGAAGGTCGTCGCCTCGCCCGACATGACGAGCATCGGGATTTCCTGCTGCGCGGCCGAAACGACCGCCATGGAACCGTGCATGAGGCCCACGCCGGCGTGCAGGAGCACGGCTTGCGGCTTGCCGGTGTAAGCGGTGTAGCCGAGCGCCATGTCGACGGCGACGGTCTCGTGCCAGCAGTCGAGGAATTGCGGGCCGGCGTTCTTCTCGACGGTCTGGCGGGCCATCGCCTCCCAAACCGGGCTCCATTCCGAGCCGGGCGAGGACATGATGTAGTCGACGCCGAGGTTGCGGAACGCCTCGAGAATCGCTTCGCCGCCGTCCTGATAATTCTTTTTCATAGAGCCTCCCGGAGAATTCTTGACTGAAAGATGGCGGGCTCTAGCACGATTTTCCCGTGGGGGGCAGGGGCCTTTGCCGCCCCTTCATCCGGAGAGGCCGGAAAAAGCCCGCCAAGCGTCGGCGCCGCCGCGTCCTTCGCGTCCTTCGCGTCGCGCGGGAGCGCACGAAACCGATTTAGTCAATCCTGGCGGTGTTCCGGATCAATCCCGGCAGGTGACGAGCACGTCGTCGGCTCGATGCTTCGGCGCGGCCTCGCCGATGGAGCCCGTGACATCCGAGGCGAGCCCAAAGGCTGTCGCCACGCTTTGGCCGTGCGCCTCGCACCAGGAATCCGCGACGACGCGGCCACACTCGACGCCATCGACGAGGCAGTCGATCACGCCGTAGCCCTCGTTCGCCGAAATGACATAGGTGGTGGTTTGCGGCTTGACGGGCGCGTTCTCTTCCGCCTGGGCCGGCGAGCGCGCCAACGTCGACAGGATGAGCAGTCCGGCGGCCAAAGGCACAATGATGCGGCCAAGCGAGGGATTGTTTTGATTGCAGGAAAGCAGCATGACCGACTCGTTCAACGACGCCTGTGTGACGAGCCCGACTATCGCTCCGTCACGTGAAAAATGCCTTAATTCCTCCTACGAAACGCGAGCGATTCCGCCTTGGCGCGCGCGCCGGCAATGGTTAGGCTGCGCGGGAAAACCGGAGGAACGCCATGCGCCTGTCCCGTCCCGCCGCCGGCCTGTTCGCCTGCCTCGCGCTGGCGCTCGGCTGCGCCGCCGCGCGGGCGGAAGGCCCGACCTTCAAGGTCGATCCGTTTTGGCCGAAGCCGCTGCCGAACAACTGGATTCTCGGCCAGGTGGCGAGCGTGACGGTGGACGCCATAGGCCACATCTGGATCAACCAGCGGCCAAATTCGCTGACCATCGACGAGAAGGGCGCGTTCACGACGCCCAAGACCTCGAAATGCTGCGTGCCAGCGCCCTCGATCATCGAGTTCGATCAGGAGGGCAACGTCGCGCAGGCCTGGGGCGGCCCGGGGCAGGGCTATGAATGGCCAAAGCAGGAGCATGGCATCCTGCTCGACAACAAGGACCGCGTCTGGCTCGCCGGCAACGGCGACAACGACGGGATGGTGTTGAACTTCACCCGCGACGGCAAGTTCATCAAGCAATGGGGCCACATGGGGCCGAACAACGGCTCGCTCGATCCAAAGCAGTTTGGACAGGTCGCCGATTTCGCCATCGACGCCGACGCGAACGAAATCTACATGGCCGACGGCTATGGCAACCACCGCGTCATCGTGCTCGACATGGACACCGGCGCCCTCAAGCGCATGTGGGGCGCCTATGGCAAGCCGCCGACCGACAACAGGGTTGTCGGCTACAATCCCGACGATCCGCAGTTCGCCAACCCCGTGCATTGCGTGAAGATAGCCAACGACGGGCTGGTCTATGTCTGCGACCGCGTCAACAACCGCGTGCAGGTGTTCCACAAGGACGGCTCGTTCGTGAAGCAGTTCGTCTACCTGCCGGAGACCCGCAAATCGGGCTCGACATGGGACGTGGCGTTCTGGCCCGACAAGGACCAGAGCTATCTGATCATGGTCGACGGCACGAACAACGAGATGCGCGTGTTGCGCCGCTCGGACGGCGAGGTTCTCTCGACCTTCGGCCGCTCGGGCCGCATGGCGGGCGAGTTCCACTGGGTCCACACTGTCGCCGTGGACAAGGACGGCAACGTCTACACGACGGAAGTCGACACGGGAAAACGCCTGCAAAAATGGACGCCGACGAATGGCGCGCCACAGCGGTAGCGCGACGGCGGCGAAATGGAGGAAGCATTGACCGACAGTTGGATCAACCTGAAAACGTGGCCCGAGCTGGTCCTCGACAAGCTCGAGGGCGCCGGCGTGGCGCGCGTCACGCTCAACCGGCCGGAGAAGCGCAATTGCTGGAACCAGGCGATGTGCGACGCGTTCTTCGCCTCGCTTGAAATCGTCCGCGCCGACAAGGAGATAAAGGCCGTGATCACGCGCGGCGCGGGGCCGTGCTTTTCATCCGGCCTCGACCTCAACTTCCTCAAGGCCATGAGCGACGGCGCGTTGATGGATTGGGACCGCGCGTCGCCAACGATCCGCCTCGCGGAGACGCTGCGCGGCTTTCCGCGCATCATGATCGCGCAGGTGCATTCCTATTGCCTCGGCGGCGCGCTTGGCATCATGAATTGCCACGACCTTGTCTACGCCGCCGACGACGCCCAGCTCGGCATGCCCGAAATTCTGCGCGGCAGCTTCGGCCAGCTCGTGACCTCGACGCTGCTGCACGGCGGCGTGCCGATCAAGAAGCTCTCCCACATCGCGCTCGTCGGCCGCAACCTGTCCGGCGTCGAGGCCAGCGCTCTCGGCATCGTTTCGCAGTCGGTGCCGGCGGCGGAGCTGGAATCGTTCACGCTCGGAATCGCGCGCGAAATCGGCACGCGCCACCTCGCGCCGCTCGAACACCACAAGATCACCGCGCAGATGGGCCGCGACCTCTCGTTGTCGCAGGCGATCCAGCTCGATCAACTGGTCGGCCAGCGCCTGCGCCGCGCCATGGATCCGCTCGGCGATGTGAAATCCTATCTGAAAAGCCAGAAGGGCGGACCGAATCTCGACTTCAAGCGCGAGGATGTCTAGGACGGCGGGAAAGGCCCCGCGCGGGCCTGGACCCGCAAGCGCTAGTTTTCGGACATGAACCGATCGGCCGGGGGCAGCGCGCCAAAAGGCGTGTCCGGCGGCCGGCTTCCCGCGATGGAGGCGGCGGACGAGGCTGTCGCCGCGGCGGAAATGATATCAACGGACTTGGACGACGGCGCGTAGGCGAGCGGCGAGGCGTCGTCGTCGCTGGCCGGTTCCGTCGACCGCAGCGCGGCGACCTGCGCGGCCGGCGGCGGTAGCTTCGCGGTTGACGCGTGTTTCGTTTCGCCACGCATGTATTTCAGGTTCGCGGCCTTCGACGCGCACACATGGAGGGACACGCGGTAGATTTGCCCGGAGGGGCATTGCGCGGCGTCCGCGCCGTTGAAACCGGCCGACGCCGCGCACAAGGCGAACGCGCCCAGCGGCGCGAGCGATTTGATCATCGTGGACTCCAACAAACCACAACGCCCGAAGGCGTTTTCACGGTCGGCCCCGTTGCCCGCCCCTGAAATCCATACGCGCCCGCGAAAAAGGCGAGAATATGTCTACGCCGGACCGATATCCTTCAACGCCGCTTGCAAAAACGAGAGATCGACCGCTTTTTCGATCGTCACGGGGTTTTCGATGAGCCCCGCTTTTTTGAAATAATCGAGATCGCCGCGCAGGCTTTCCATGTTGAGTTTTCCGTTGGGGTCGGAATAGCTCGTGTTGAACGACTTGTAGATCGCGGGATCGCGGAAAGGCCCGTATTCCGCGAGGATGGCGGCGACCGCGTCGCCCTTGGCGCCGGCGTAGCGGCCATCGACCAGCGCGTCGTTGAAATCGCGCACGCCGCGCAGCAGCGCGCCGAGGAAGCCCCGGGCGGCGTCCGCCTTTTGTTTCGCGAATTGTCCGGCGAACTGCGTGACCGACAATTGATGAAAGGGATAGACCTCGTCGTCGCCCATGATGCGAACGGCCGAGCCCTGTCGAACAGCCTCCGAAGCGGAGGGCTCCACGGTGAAGGAGGCGTCGACGGCCTTGTTGGCGAGCGCCACGACGTGCTGTGGAAATCCCAGCGCGATCTGATCGACATCCGCCGCGGTCAGACCGCCCTTCTCGAGCGCGCGGCCAATGGTTGCCATCGACGACGTGCCAGGCGCGGCCATCGCGATCTTCATGCCCTTCAGGTCGGCGAGCGTCTTGTAGCGGCCGCTTTCCACGTGGTCGCGGCGCACGAGAAGGGGCTGCGTGCCGCGGCCCGGCGGGGTTGAATTCTTGTCGCAGACGATGCGCACGTCGATGCCGCGTCCAATCGCGTTGTAGAAAGCGGCGGAGACGGCGCCCGTGCCGACGTCCACGTCGCCGGCGACGAACGGCGCGATCATTCGCGCCGCGGAATCGAACTGGATGAATTCCACGTCGAGCCCGGCCGCGGCGAAGTAGCCGCGCTTATGCGCGATGAACAGGCTCACATCGCTGGCGGAATTGGTGATGCCAACGCGAACGGCTTGCCCCGCCCGCGCGCGCCCGGCCGCGGCGGACACAACCGCCGCGCCAACAAAAATCCGGCGGTTCAACAAAGCCATTGCGTGGAACTCTTCGACATGGGCGCGAAAAGAAGAAGCGCCGCCGACCCGCGTCGGCGGCGCCGCCGGGAGGTGTTCAGTCCTGCGGTTCGACCTTGACGATCGACGCGCCGTGGTTGGAGCCAACCCAGAAGGTCGGGATGGGCGTGGAGTTGTCGACGAAGACGCGGCGCATGTTGGTGTCGCGCGGCAGCGGGTATTCGACGGCGGCGCCGGTTTTCGGATCGAGGCGCACGACGCGGTCGGTGGTCATGCCGCCCGTCCACAGGTCGCCGTTCTTGTCCCAGACGACGTCGTAGGGGCTGGTGAACTTCGTCGGCATCGGGAACTCGGTTGTCTTTTCCGTCGTGGTGTCGAGCATGCCGATGTTGTTGCCGCGGAATTCCGCGAACCAGAACCGCCCCTGCGCGTCCATGTGGCCGCGCCGGTTGCGCGCCACCGGCGTCGCGACCTGGTAGGTCTTGGTCGAGAAGTCCTTCGCGTCGACGCGCATGATCGTGTTCGACTGGAAGTCGGTGAGGAAGAGGTTGTTCGAGGCGTCGGGCGCTATGTCGTAGAAGGAATGTTGCGCCTTGCCGCCGGGCAACACCGCGATCGGATTGAGATCCTCGTATTTTCCGGTGTTGACATCGAGACGCAGAATGCCTTGCGAGCCCGCGTCGTTTGTCCAGATTTTTCCGTCGAGATCCTGATGCAGCGTCACCATGTTGAGCTGCGTGTCGTCCTTGTTGCGCTCGGCCGACACGGGGAAATAGGTGAACTGCTCGGTCTTCGGATCGAACTTGGCGAGGGCGGCCTGATACATCATGCCCACCCAAAGATTGCCGTCCTTGTCGGGGTTGATGTCGAGGTTGCCCGTCGGCCAGCCCGGCTTGAAAACCTTCATCTCGTATTCGGAGGGCTTGCCCGTCGTCATGTCGAGCTTGCCGAGGAACTGCTCGCCGAAGTTCGTGTAATAGACCGAGCCGTTGAACACGATCACGTCGTGCGGCTCGATGGTTTTGCGCGGCAGGTCGTATTCGGTGATGACGACATGCGTGCCCCGGCCCTTCACGCGCGGCATTGTCTTTAGTTCATAGTTCCACGTCGGGCTCTCGCTCAGGTTGATGGTGGCGAGGTAGTCGGCCATCTTGCGGAAGCGCTTCTCGGGATCCTCCGAGCGCGAGAACTCCTTGCGCGGCTGAGGCTTGATCGGCTGGCTCACCTGCGCGTAGCTCGACATGCGCGTCTGGATGGCGACGAAGCCGTCGGAATCGTAGGACGACCGCACGATGCGCTCGAGCGTATGGCAGCTCACGCAGTTGATCATGTCGCGCTTCTGGTCGTCGGTGCCGGGAATGCTGGCCATCCACTCGGCGTTGGTGAGTTGTTTGGCGAGGTTCTTGGTCTTCTTGAGCTTCACGTCGTTGGTCGCCGCGGCGTCGGCGAGATCGAGCGACTTGGCGCTGTCGAGTTCCCAGCCCGCGGCGCGGATCGTGATCGCGTATTTGCCCGGCGAGAGCTTGTCAGCGGGGAAGGCGTAATGGCCCTTGTCGTCGGAAATCACGCTGACGGTGATGTTGGAGCCGTCCTTGTGGGCGCTGACGATGACGCCTTCCATCGCGCCCTCTTCGGCCGAGGAGACAACGCCGGTCAGGGCCGCGGCTTGCGCGGCGGCGAAGGGAAAACCAAACACCGCGAGCGCGGCGGCGCCGACGGTCGACAGCAATCTGTGCTTGCTCATTGTAACCTCCCAATGCCCAGGCGTTCGCCGCCAGCGGGTTCATTTCACAGGGGGAAGTTGCGCCCAACCCGGCGCGAACGCAAGCGGCCCGCCTCTTTCGCCGGGAGGACGCGGACTAAAATTCCGTCGCGCCGACCAAATCGTCGAGCAGGTCGGCGCCGTCGAACGCGGGCGCGGCGGCTGTCTTCGCGGGCAGGTGGGAACGGCCCTCGAACACGCCCTTCAACGTGTAGTGCGCGAGCGGCATCGCGCCGGCGGCGCGCACGTCCGGGTTCAGCGCGAGATAGGCCGCGGGGTTCCAGCCGGCGGGGCGCCAGCCGCGCTCGCGGGGCGGCGGCGCGTCGACGGCGTAGGGGCGAAAGCCGAGATAGCGCCGCCATTTGTCGCGGCCCTCGGCGCCCTCTTCGACGGCGCCGTAGTTGACGAACTCGACGCCCGCGACATGCGCGTCGGCGGAGTCCAGCAGCCATTTCATCAGATCGAACATCAACAGCTTCGTCACGCCGTCGCGGAGAGCCGCGCCGTGGCCCATGAAGAACACCACTTCGACCAGGTTGCCGGAGCGGCCGAGCGTCGCCTTGGCCACCATGCGCTCGGGCTCGGCGTTGTTGAAGACGCCAAAGTCGATCTGCCAGTGCTCGGCGCAGGGCGGCGGCGAGAAGGCGATGGCTTTGTTTTCGCGAGGCGCCGGCGATGTCTCGGCGGACCGCAAGGCGACGGCCACGACGCCGCCCGACCGGATCAGTTTGGAACCGATGATGTCGCGCAGCGAACCCGCGTGGGAGCCGACGCCGACGCGCCGGGTGGCGTATCCCAGTTTGCGCGCCCGCGCCGCCTCCCGGCGGTCGTTGCCGTCGGAAATCCGCGAGACCGCGCGCAGGTAGTCGTCGAAGGAATTGTAGTCGCCAAGCTCGATCATGGCGGCGAAAGGGCTGATCATGGCGCGCGGCGAAGCGGACCGGGCGTCGCGTGAGAACCCCCCCAGCCCCTCCCAGCGCGCGGAAACATGGCACGCGCATCGGGTGTCGTGGCAATGGCCGCGAAAACGGATCGGGGCGACAGGCGCGAGCGCGCCTTTAGCCAAGCCATTGCGACGCAGCCTACCCTTGTGCCGCAGCGTTTCAATCACCTTGAAAAACCGCGCGGCGCGCCAGACGGTTTCAAAAGTAGTCCAGTAAACGTTTGAAATGAAATCTAAAATGCCGACGCTTGCCATCAAAAACCCAACCCGAAACACAAGCCAACCTTTTCCGGGAAGCGGCTCGCAAGCCCGGAACGCACACATTACATAAATGTAATATAGCTAAGAATTCCTCCCCGGCCAACCCCGTGAAGGGGGGTAATCGCCGTCATCGGACCGTTTTCAACCCGCGCGGAGCAGCCGCGCCGCCTCCTCGCGCTCGAATAAATCGAGCAACAGCCGCAGGGCCTCGCCACGCCCGCTCGTCAATTCGGGGTCGTCGCGCAACGCGCTGGCGGCCTCCTCCCGAGCGGCGGGAAGCAGGCCGGCGTGGGCCGCGAGGTCGGCGAGGCGGAAACCGGGCGTGCCGGACTGGCGCGAGCCGAGCACCTCGCCCTCGCCGCGAAGCCGGAGGTCTTCCTCGGCGATACGGAAACCATCCTCTGTCTCGCGCATGATGGCGAGGCGCCCGTTCGCGACTTCTCCCAGGGGCGCGCGATACAGCAACACGCACGACGACTTTCCCGCGCCGCGCCCGACGCGGCCGCGCAACTGATGGAGTTGGGCGAGGCCGAAGCGCTCGGCGTGCTCGATGATCATGATCGTCGCGTTGGGCACGTCGACTCCGACCTCGATGACCGTGGTGGCGACCAGCACCCGTGTCTCGCCGCGCTGAAAGGCCGCCATCGCCGCGTCCTTGTCGGCGCCCTTCATCTGGCCATGGACCAGGCCGACGCCCTCGCCGAAAATACCCTTGAGGTCGTCGAACCGGTCCCGCGCGGCGGAAAGGTCCAGCTCCTCGTTCTCCTCGACGAGAGGGCACACCCAGTAGGCTTGCGCGCCGGCGGCGGTGGCGCGCTTGAGCCCCTCCACCACCTCGCCAACGCGCTCAAGCGGCATCGCGCGCGTTTCGATGGGTTGGCGTCCCGCCGGCTTCTCGCGCAGCGTCGAGACATCCATGTCGCCGAAGTAGGTCAGCACCAGCGTGCGCGGGATGGGCGTCGCCGTCATCACGAGAATGTCGACGCGATCGCCTTTTTCGCCGAGGGCGAGCCGTTGGTGGACGCCAAACCGGTGCTGCTCGTCGACCACCGCGAGAGCCAGGTCGCGGAAATCCACGCCGTCCTGGAAAATCGCGTGGGTGCCAACAAGAATATCGACGCCGCCGGCGGCCAGCGCGGCGAGCGTTCGACGGCGATGGGCGGCGGAGTCGCGGCCCGTGACGAGGGCGAGGCGCATTCCAGCGGCCGCGCATTGGGGCTCAAGCCGCTCGAAATGCTGGCGGGCCAAGATTTCAGTCGGCGCCATGAGCGCCGCCTGCCGGCCCGCTTCCACCGCGGTGGCCATCGCGAGCAGCGCGACGAGCGTCTTGCCGGAGCCGACATCGCCCTGCAACAAGCGCAACATGCGATTGTGCGACGCCATGTCGGCGCGAATTTCCGCGACCGCCGCGGTTTGCGCGTCCGTCGGTGAAAACGGCAGGCCCTCGAGGACAAGTTCGGCGAGGCGTCCGTCCCCGGCTGTCGCGCGGCCGCGGTCGTCGCGCATGCGGGCGCGCACCATGATCAGCGCGAGCTGGCTGGCGAGAAGCTCGTCATAGGCGAGGCGAACTCGGGCCGGCGCGTCCAGCGCGACATCCGCCGGCGCGTTTGGCGCGTGGACGCTCGCCAGCGCCCGCGCGAAAGAGGGAAGCCCGCGCTGCCCCAGCCAGGCCTCGTCGCGCCATTCGGGCAGGTCGGGAAGACGTTTCAACGCCTCTCCCGCGGCCTTCGCGACGACGCGCTGATAAAGCCCCTCGGTCAAGCCATACACAGGCTCGACCGGGGGCAGCCGCTCAAGACCCGCCGCGTCCAGAATTTTGTCGGGATGGGTCATTTGCAAATGACCCTCGTAGAGTTCGAGCCGCCCCGAAATCCACCGCGTCGCGCCGATGGGCAGCGCTTTTTCGATCCACTCGGCGTTGGCGCGGAAAAACACGAGTTGCATGTCGCCGGTGTCGTCCTCCAGCAGCACGCGATAGGGCCCCTTGGCGTAGCGGCCTTGCGGAACGCGGTGCTCGACGACGCGCGCCTCGATCAGCACGACCTGGTCGCGCGGGGCGTCGCGGATTTTGGGCCGCTCGCGCCGGTCGATGGTGGATTGCGGCAAATGAAACAGGAGATCGACGACGCGCGCGCCCTCGCCGCCGCGGTCGAGCAGGCGGTCGAACAGCTTGCCGGTCTTCGGCCCGACGCCGGTCAGGCTCGCCAAGGGCGCGAAGAGCGGATTGAGGATCGTCTGGCGCATGTTCCCGGTTTAGACCCGCGGCGCGGCCGCGGACAAGCCGGCGGCGACAGGAAACGACGACGTTGGCGAAATCAGGCGCGCGGAATTTCGCGTCGGCTTTCAGTTTCTCCCCGAAGGAACGCCGCGTCGGCGTCCCGGCTCGCGCGATTGTCAACGCGCGGCAAAAACTCTATCCGTTCATCGGACTATCAAAATGGTTCCGCGCGCCGGCGCGAAACGTCAACGGAGGACGTCGATTGCTGTTCGTCGCGGTGGATATCGGAGGCACATTCACCGATCTTGTCGGGTTCGACGACGCCAGCGGCGCGCTGTATTCCGCCAAGCGCCTGACCACTCCCGACAATCTTGTGCGCGGCGTGCTCAATTGCGTCGATCGCGGCGGGGTGCCCATCGCCGACATCACGCGGCTCATTCACGGCTCCACCGTGGCGATCAACACGCTGATCGAGCGCAAGGGCGCGCCGACGGCGCTGTTGGTCACGAAAGGCACGCGCGATGTCTACGCAATCGGGCGCGGCAACCGTCCCGACGCCTACAACCTGTTCTTCAAGCGGCCGAAGCCCATCGTGCCGCGCCGCGACATCCACGAGATCGACGAGCGCATGCTGGCGGGCGGAATCGTCCGGACGGGACTGAACCTGTCGGAGGTCGCGGCGGCGGCGGCGGAAATCCGCAAATCGGGCCAGACCGCCGTCGCCGTCTGTTTCCTGCATTCCTACGCCAACACCTCGCACGAACACGACGCGGCGGAAACGCTGCGCGCCGAGCTTCCCGGCGCCTATGTGTCGGCGTCGCACGAAATCATGCGCGAATACCGCGAGTACGAGCGCATCTCGACGACGGTGGTGAACGCCTACATTGGGCCGACGGTGAGCGGCTATGTCGGCCGCCTCGAAGAGGGCCTGCGCGGGCACGGCTTCCGCGGCGAACTTTCGATCATGCAATCCAACGGCGGCGTCATGTCGCCCGAGGTCGCGGTGAAGCGGCCGGTGATGATGATGGAATCAGGCCCCGTCGGCGGCGTCATCGCCAGCGCCGAAGTCGCCCGGACGCTTGGCCATGGCAACGTGATTTCCTTCGACATGGGTGGCACGACCGCCAAGACGAGCCTCGTGCGCGACAGCGCGGTCGCCATGGCGGAGGGTTATTACGTCGGAGGCTATTCGAGCGGCGATCCGGTGATGGCGCCCGTCGTCGACATCGTCGAAGTCGGCGCCGGCGGCGGCAGCGTCGCCTGGATCGACGAGGCCGGCGCGCTGAAAGTGGGGCCGCTCAGCGCGGGCTCGGCGCCTGGCCCGATCTGCTATGGACTGGGCGGAACGCAGCCGACGATCACCGACGCCAACGTCGTGCTCGGACGGCTTGGCGCGGAAGAGTTTCTCGGCGGCGAAATGCGCCTCGACGCGAAGGCGGCGGAAGAGGGCGTCGCCAACGCCATCGGCAAGCCGCTAGGTCTCGACACGCGGGCCGCGGCGCGCGCCATCGTCGAAATCGCGGTGGCGAAAATGTCGCTGGCCGTGCGGCAGGTCTCCGTCGAAAAGGGCTACGATCCCCGCGATTTCGCGCTTGTGGCGTCCGGCGGCGCCGGGCCTTTGCACGCGGCGATGATCGCCAGGGATCTGCGCATCCCGAAGGTGATCATCCCGTGGTTCCCGTCGCATTTCTCCGCCATGGGCATGTTGATGGCGGACGAGCGCCACGACGCCGTGCGCACCTATCCCGCCGCGCTTGAGCGGCTCGACTTCGCCGACCTCGAACGCGTTGTGAACGAGCTTGAGCGCGGCCTGCGCGGCATGTGCCGCGGCGGCGATCCCGAGATCCAGATCCAACTGGACCTGCGATATGTGGGGCAGGAGTTCAGCCTGTCCGTGCCGACGCCGCGCGGCCTGATTTTGAAAGGCGACCGGGCGGCGATCCGCGCCGCCTTCGACGCGCTGCACCAGCGGCGCTACGCCCACAGCGCCGACGACGAGCCCGTTGAAATCATCAACGTGCGCCTCGTCGCCTCGTCGCGCCGCGCCAAGCCGGCGATGCCGAAGCCCGGCACGGACAACCCGCGGCCGCGCGCGCGGCTGGCGACGATGGGGCCCGGCCCCGCGGTGAGTTGCGAGGTGATCGACCGCGCGGCGTTGAGCGCGGGGCAAATCGTCGAGGGCCCCGCGCTGATCCAGGAATACGGCTCCACGACCGTGGTGTTTCCGCGCGATGTCTGCGAAGTCGCCGCCACCGGCGAAATCATCATTTCAATCGGAGCGTGAGGCCGCGATGCTCGATCCCGTCACCCTCGAAGTCATCCGCAACACGCTGCCCGCCATCGCCAACGAAATGGCGGCGGACTTGCAGCGCACCTCCTACAACATGATGATCTACGAGGTCTGCGACTTCTGCACGACGCTCACCGACGCGCGCGGCCGGTTGATTTCGCAGAACGTCGGCGGCGTCTCGCACTTCGTCGCCGACCTCGGCGTCATCATCGAGGACATCGTCGCGCGGGAGGGACCGGACGGCTTCCACCCCGAGGACGTGTTCATCACCAACCACCAGCGCGTGGCGGGGCAGCACCTCAACAACGTCGTCATCTACACGCCCTTTGTGCACAAGGGGAGGCTGCTCGGCTTCGCCATGACGCGCGCGCACTGGATCGACGTCGGCGGCTCGTCGACCGGGCTTGGCGCCGGCGCCTTCGTGCTCGACCCGTGGTTCGAGGGCCTGCAAATCGACCAGCTGCGCATCTACGAGGCGGGAAAACTCAACAAGACGCTGCACGCGATGATCCGCGACAACATCCGCTATCCCGAGGCCTCGCTCGGCGACATGCGCGCGCAGATCGCCTCGTGCCGCATGGCGACACGCCGGCTGGAGGAACTCGTCGAGCGCTATTCGCCCGAGGTTGTCGAGGAAGCCATCGAAACCATCTTCGGCGAAACCGAAAGGCGTTGCCGCAACATCGTCGCCAAAATTCCGGACGGCGTTTACGAGGCGAGCGCGATCTACGACGACGACAGCGTCAAGCACGACGAGCCAATTCAACTGCACGCGAAGGTGACGGTGGCCGGCGGCGACATGATCATCGACCTCTCGGGTTGCTCGCAACAGCGCGTCGGCGGCGTCAATTCGCGCACGCTCGCGGGCGCGCGCGTCGCCTACAAGGCGCTGACGGAGCCCGAAGCGCCGGTGAACGAGGGCTCGTTCCGCGCGCTCCAGGCGATCATCCCCGAAGGCAACGTCATGATGGCCAAATACCCGGCGCCCATGGGCGGCTGGAGCATGATCGTGCCGACGGTCGTCGACACCATCTTCAAGGCGCTGGCGCCCGCGATACCAGACCGCATTCCGGCGGCGCATCACGGCCTGCTCGGCGGCTCCATTGTTTTCATCGGCAAGGATCCGAAGACCGGCGGCAATTTCGTGTTGCAAAGCCTCGAAGGCGGGGGCTGGGGCGGCCGCCCGATGGAAGACGGCGAATCCGCTTCGGTTTCCGTGTGTCAAGGCAACGTCAAGAACTCGCCCATCGAAAGCATGGAAATCAAGACGCCGGTCGTTGTCGAAGAACGCTCGCTGCGCGTCGACTCCGGCGCGCCCGGCCGCTTTCGCGGCGGTCTCGGCGTCGATGTGCGCGTGCGCAACCTTGTCGACGGCAAATGGAATCTCGCGCGTCCGCGCCGACGCAAATGCCCGCCCTGGGGCTTGTGGAACGGCGGCGAGGGCGGCGGCGCCGAATTCCTGATGCGGCTCGCCGGCGAGAACGATTTCGAATCGATGGACCAGGTCATGCGGCCGGTGCCCGTCGACTCCGAAGTCATCATCCGCACCGGCGGCGGCGGCGGCTGGGGCGACCCGTTCGAGCGCGAACCGGAGGCGGTGCTGGGCGACGTGCGCGAGGGCCTGGTGAGCGTCGAGAAGGCGCGCGCCGACTACGGCGTCGCCGTCGACGCGCAGGCCACGCGCGTGGACGAGGCCGCGACGCGGGCGCTGCGCGCGGCGAGGGCGTGAGGGACGGGAACGTGAGGGACGCGGCGATGCCGGTGGAAAACGCGCGGATGCTGGCGGCGAGAGCCTGGCTCGCCGAGAACAAGCTCGACGGCTTCGTCGCCTTCAACGACGGGCAGAATTCGTTTCTGGAATCGAACGCCGTGTTCGTCTTCGCGGATGTTCGCGCGCTGGGGCGAAGCGCCGTGATTGTGGCGCGCGACGGCGCTTCCACGTTGGTCGCCGAACCCGCCTTCGACGACGCGCGGCTAAGGGAGCTCGCGACCACGCGGGAAGCGATGGGCACGGACGACTTCGTCGGCGCGTTGCGCGCGACGCTCGTTCGGCTTGGCCTCGACAAGGCGAATTGCGCGACCGTCGGGTTGTCGAAGCAAAGCCGCAAGCTGGCGCGGGCCGTCGGCGACATGTTTTCGAAGCCGCCGCGCGCGGAGGACAACCTGTCGTCGCATCTCGCGCGCGTGCGCCTGCCGCAGGAACTCGCCGCGTCGCGCAAAGCGACGTGGATCGCCGAGCGCGGCTACGAGCGACTGTTGCGATCCGCGAAGCCCGGCGTGCGCGAATACGAGCTCGCCGCCGACATCTACACCTACATGAAGGGCATCGGCGCCGAGGACAATTTCCTCCTGATGAGCGCCTCCCAGCACAATCTCGCGGTGCGCGCCGCCGGCGGCCGCGTGCTGGAAGAGGGCGACATTATTTTGGGCGAGATCACGCCCTGTTATCAAGGCCAGTTCGCGCAGATTTGCCGCACCGCCGTCATCGGCGAGGCGTCGCCGACGCTGCGCGACAAATACGCGCTCCTGCAAGCCGCGATGCGCGCCGGCATGGACGCGGCGCGCCCCGGCGTCCCCGTGGCGCAGGCGACCCTCGCCATGAACGACGTGCTGACGAAGGCCGGCTACGGCGATTATTGCAAGCCGCCCCACATGCGCGTGCGCGGACACGGGCTCGGCATCACGTCGAGCCAGCCGGGCGACCTGCACGACGAAAGCCAGACGGTGTTCGAAGAAGGCATGGTGTTCGTCATGCATCCCAACCAGTACATTCCCGAAACCGGCTACCTCATGTGCGGCGAGCCCGTGGTGATCTCGCACAACGGCGCGATCTCGCTGTCGGACCGGGACGCCGAACTCGACTTCGTCGCGGCATAGGAGCGCGCTGTGATCACCACGCATCCTTCGATCATGCTCGGCTCCTACGTCCTGGACGAGGACCGGCTGCCGCGCGACGAGTTCGACATCCGCCTGGCTCCGCTGCGCGAGGCGATGACGCGCGAAGGCCACGCCGCGACGCTGATCTACGGCGACGCGAAGGAGCACGAAGCGCTGGCGTTCTTCACCAATTTCATCCCGCGCATGCGCTGGGCGATGGCGATGATCCCCGCCAAAGGCGAGCCCCGGCTGCTGATTTCCATCAGTTCGCGCGACATGCCCGCGATGAAGGCCATGACATGGATCGCCGATGTCAAGTCGGGTTGGGAATGGAAGTGGTTCGAAGACCATGTCGCGAAACTGCCCGCGCCGGGAATCTTGGCGACCATCAACCTCGACATGATGACGCCGCTGCTGTTCGGGCAATTGTCGAAGTCGATCGACGGCGTGTTCACGCTCGCCGAGGCCGACCACGTCGCGTCGAAAGCGCGCGAAAAACACCGGCCGCGCGAAATCGCGATGATCAGGGCCGCGGCGAAAATCGGCGACGCGGCGGGGAACGCCATCGCCGAGCGTTGGCGCGCCGGCGACGATGTCGAGAACGCCGCGCTCGCCGGCGAGCGCTTGGCGCGCGCGATGGCGGCGCAGGATGTTCGCACACTCGTCAGCCGCGACGGCGGCTTGACGCTCGAGCCCTACCGCGCCCGTTTCGACGACAGGCCGAAGGCCTTGCTCGCCTATGTCGCGGTGAAATACATGGGTTATTGGGCCGAGGCGTTCGTTTCGCTCGGCGGCCCCGCGCAAAAGGCCAACACCGCGCTGGACGACATGTTGAAGCGCTTCAAGCCGGGCGCGCCCATCGCGGCGTCCGCGCATCCCGCGCTTGACGGCTCCGCCGGGCATCGGATCGGCTTGTCGCTCGTGGAGGGCCCCGAACTCCGCGCCGGCGCGGAAGCGCCGGCGGCGGGCGTGGTTTACGCGTTGCGCGCCGGCGAAACGGACACGGGCGCGGGCGCGGTCGCCTCGGCCATGGTTCTGCCGCGCGGCGACGGGTCTTTCGAAATTTTGTCGCGGAGCGTTTGCGCGTGACCGCGCGGCCGCCGGAATAACAAACGGGAAACGGGGGAAACAATGTTGCGAACATCCACGCGCCGGCGGTTCGCGATCGCCGCGTTCGCCCTCGGGTTGGCGCCGCGCCTCGCGGCCGCCGCCGACTTGAACGCCGACCTCAAGGCGCTCGTCGCCGCGGCCGACAAGGAGGGCAACGTCAATTTGAGCTGGAGCCAGTCGACGCTTGGCGGGAGCCAGGGCGCGGAGCTGCTGCGCGACGGCGTCAACAAGGTGTTCGGCTCCCATATCAAGGTGACGTTCACGCCGGGGCAGGAGATGGCCCGCATCGCCAACCAGCTCGTGATCGAAAAAGGCGCGAAACAACCGGCGAGCGTCGATATTTACCTCGGCGCGGCGGCGCAGCTCGCGCCCCTCGCCGCGACCGATTTGTTCGAGCCGGTGGAGTGGGCGAAATATCTGCCCGGCCGCGTCGACGCGAAAAACGTCGAGACCGGCGGCAAATTCCTGCGCGTCACGACCGGTCTTTCTGGCGTCACCTACAACACGGCGCTGGCGCCATCGACCCCGACGTCGCTGCGGGATTTTTTGAAGCCGGAGTGGAAGGGCAAGATCGCCACCACGGCCTACGCCGCCAGTTTCGACGTGCTGCTCGCCAACGACATGTGGGGCCGGGACAAGATCATCGACTACATGCGCGAATTGAACGCGCAGGTCGCGGGCCTCATCCGCTGCGGCGACGGCGAGCGCATCGCGACGGGCGAATTCGCCGCGCTTGTCATGGACTGCACGGGCCAGGACTCGCTCGTGTGGCGCGAGCGTGGCGCGCCGATGGATCAGGCGATCCCAGCCGACGCCGCGCAATTGCGCTATTACTACGTCGCCGTGCCGACGAACGCGCGAAACCCCGCCGCCGCGAAGCTGGTGTCGCTCTTCCTGGAGACGCCGGAGGGCCAGAAAATCGCCTACGACACATGGAAGGCCGATCTGCACACTTATGCCGGCGCGCATATCTCGAAACAGATCGCCGACAACGAGGCGAAGGGAACGGTGTTCAAGGAAATCACGATCGACTGGTGGCGCGCGCATCCCGAGATCGACGCGAACAAGGGCGAGTTCGTCAAAATCCTGTCGTCGCGGAATTAAGCGCGGCATGGCGGCGGACCCGGACATCGCCGGCCGGCGGGAGGGCGACGGGCCGCTGCGCGCCGCGATACTGGCCTGCGTTCTGATCGTTTGCTTCGTCATTCTCGCGCACCTGGCCGCGTTGTTCTGGCTCAGCCTGGCGGACGGCTCGCCCGGCGCGACGGCGCTGACCTACGGCTGGCGAAACTACGCCGAGGTGTTTTCGGATTCCCGAACCGTCGACGTCCTGTGGAACACCGCCGGGTTCGCGACGCTCAGCCTGCTCGTCGCTTTGGGTTTCGGCCTTCCCGCGGCGTGGCTCGCCGAGCGCACGGACCTGCCCGGCAAAACCTTCCTTTTCACGATGATGACCATCGGCATGCTCATCCCCGGCTTTTCGGCGGCGATGGGCTGGCTGTTTCTGCTGCATCCCCGTATCGGGATCGTCAACACATGGCTCGTCGGCGGGTTTGGCCTGCGGCAGCCGCCGTTCAACATCGCCAGCGTCGGCGGCATGGCCTGGGTTCAGGGTTTGAACATGGCGCCGCTCGCCTTCATCATGACGGCGGCGGTTTTCCGCGCGCTTGATCCGGCGTTGGAGGAGGCCGCGCAAATGAGCGGCGCGGGGCCCGCGACGACGATCCGCCGCGTTGCGTTGCCGCTGGCGTGGCCCGGCGTGCTGGCGGCGGCGATCTATGTTTTCACGATCGGCTTCGCGGCCTTCGACATTCCGGCCATCATCGGCTGGAGCAACCGCATTTTCACCTTCTCGACCTACGTCTATTTGCTGCTCAGCCCGCAGGACGTGTTGCCGCGCTACGGCGTCGCCGCCGCGTTGAGCGTGGTCGTCGTCGCGATCGCGGCCGCGCTGAGCTGGTGGTACGGCGCGATGCAGGAGAGGTCGCGCCGCTTCGCGGTGATCACGGGAAGGGCCTATCGGCCCGCGCTGTCGAGGCTCGGCGGCAAGGTCTGGCCCGCCTGGCTGTTTCTCGGGTTCTATTTCCTGATGGCGAAAATCCTGCCGATTCTGCTGCTGGTCTGGAGCTCGCTGCTGCCGTTTTTCCAGCCGCCGTCGCTGCGGGCGCTGAGCTTCGTTTCGACGAAGCACTACGCGTCGCTGCCGTGGGATCTCGCGTTGACGGGCGCGCGCAACACCGCGGTGTTGATGATTCTCACGCCGACGCTGGCGCTGGCAGTGGCGACCGGGTTTTCGTGGACGTTGTTGCGGACCGGCAATCCCTTCCGCAAATTCTTCGATTTCGTCGCGTTTTTGCCGCACGCTATTCCCAGCGTCGTTTTCGGCGTGGCGGCGCTGTTGATCGCGCTTTACGTGTTGCAAAACATGGCGCCGATCTACGGCACGATCTGGCTGCTGCTGCTGGTGTTCTTCATCGCGCGGCTTTCATACGCGACGCGCATGACCAACAGCGCGCTGATTCAAATCCACCCCGAGCTCGAGGAATCCGCGCGGATGAGCGGCGCCGGCCTCGGCCAGGTGCTGTCGCGCGTGCTGGCGCCGCTGCTGTCGCCGACGCTGATTTACGCGTGGCTTTGGATCGCGCTTCTGGTTTTCCGCGAGTTGACGCTGGCGGTGATTTTGTCGTCCGGCGGCAATGTCACTCTGCCCGTCGTCATCTGGAGCCTGTGGCTCGGCGGCGGTCTTGGGCAGGCGTCGGCGCTGGCCGTGGCGATGCTCGCGGTCATGGCGCCGATCATGGCGTTGTACTGGATCGTGGCGCGCCGTCGCGGATTCATGGCGTCGACATAGTTCCACCGCTTGCAAATCGCCGTCCGAAAACGCAATCTCCCGGCATCAATCAACGGCGCGCCGCCCGGCGCCCGGCCAGGGAGGACGCAAATGACGATGAATCGACGCGACATATTGACCGGAGGCGCCGGCGCCGCGCTCGCGGCGACGGCGGAAATCGCCGCGACCTCGCCAGCCTCGGCGCAGGCCATCGAATGGAACATCGACGCCGACATCGTCGTTGTCGGCGGCGGGGCGTCGGGCATGCCGGCGGCGATCGTGGCGCGCGAGGCGGGCAACAAGGTCGTTCTCGTCGAGGCGGAAAAGCACGCCGGCGGCCACGGGATTTGCAGCGGCGGCAATCTGCCGCTTGGCGGCGGCACCAGCTATCAGAAGAAATGGGGCATCAAGGACTCGCCCGACCTCGTGTATCAGGACCTCACCGACTGGTCCGTCGTCAGCGCCAACGGCGCGGCCGACTACCGCTACAACGACCGCGAAATCATCCGCGCCTTCGCCGACAATTGCGCGCCGGCCTACGAATTCCTCAAGGCGCACGGAGTCGTTGTTCACGACAAGCCGCCGGACACGCAGGGCGGCAACTCCGTCGGCGCCTCGGTGCCGCGCGAAATGCACTGCTCGCCCCAGGATTGGCCGCTGATCCAGACGGGCCAGCCGGCGACGCCCGAGCAAAAGGCGTCGTTGTCCACGGGCAACGGCCTGATGCACCCGCTAATCGAAGCGGCGGCCAAGGCGGAAGTCGAAGTTCTGCTTGAGCACCGCATGAAGACGCTGCACCGCCAGGGTCCGCATTCCGGCGCGGTGATTGGAATCGCCGTCGAGCACGACGGCAAGATGATCAACATCCGCGCCCGCAAGGCCGTCATTCTCTGCACCGGTGGCTCGACGTCGAACGTGAATTTCCGCCGCATGTTCGATCCGCGCCTGACGGAAGAATACTGCGGCGTCGCCGGCACGCCCTGGTCCTATCAGGACGCCAGCGGCGAGCTCGCGGGCATGGCCGTTGGCGCCTCGCTGTGGGGCCTCGCCAACAACCCCGCCGAAATGGGCTCCGTCATCACCAAACCCGGCACCATCGGCGGCCAGTTCGGCTACGTGAACCTGCAATTCCACCCTGGCAGCGAGGTGTTCGACAAGGCGCGGGCGGTCGGCCTGCGCGTCAAGGACTGGCAGAACGTCGTCACCGTCAACATGCTCGGCAAGCGCTTCTACGACGAGACGGGCCCGCAATACGCGTCGGACAACTACGGCGTCAACAAGGACTACGTGCCCGGCTCCTATCTCAACGCCAAGAACATGAAGTGGAATCCGCACAACTGGCTCGCGGCCGCCATGCAGGGCATCGGCGACGGCCAGAACGGCGGCGGACCGATCTGGGCGATCTTCGACGCCGACGCCGTCGAGCGCGAGAAATGGGACCCGAAGGCGCCGAACGTCGACGAGGCCAACGGCTTCTTCTACAAGGCCGACACGCTCGCCGAGCTCGCCAAGAAAATCCAGATGCGCTTTCAGCGCGTGCCAATGCCGCCCGAAAACCTCGAGCAGACGGTGGCGCGTTACAATTCCTTCGTCGATTCCGGCAAGGACGACGATTTCGGCAAGCCAAAGCCCCTGTTCAAAATCGCCAAGGGGCCGTTCTACGCGGCGTGGGCGACGCCTGTGTTGCACGACACCCGCGCGGGGCTGCGCATCAACGCGAAATGCCAGGTTGTGGACATGAACGGCGAGATCATTCCCGGCCTCTTCGCCGGCGGCGAGACGGCGGGCGGCTTCAGCATGCACGGCATCGCCCGCGCGACGTGCCAGGGCTACATCGCCGGCAACTGGGCGATCAAGGAGCCGAGACGGGCGTAGGCTACAACGCCTGCCAAAACCTCACCGCCTCGCCCCGCGCGGGCGAGGCGAGTTCGCCTTCCCACATGACGCGCGCGCCGCGCACGATTGTTCCGACCGGCCAGCCTGTCACGGTCTTGCCGTCGTAGGGCGTCCAGCCGCAGCGCGAGGCGATCCAGGCGTCGCGGATGGTCTCGCGCCGCTTGAGATCGACCACCGTGAAATCGGCGTCGTAGCCCACCGCGACGCGGCCCTTGCCGGCGACGCCAAACAAGCGCGCCGGGCTGGCGCTCGTCATGTCGACGAAGCGCTCCAGCGTCAGCCGCCCGGCCGCGACGTGATCGAGCATGACGGGCACGAGCGTCTGCGCGCCGGGCATGCCCGAAGGGCTCTGCGGATAGGGCTTCGCCTTCTCCTCCAGCGTGTGCGGGGCGTGGTCGGAGCCCAGAATATCGGCGATCCCCTGTGACAATCCCCACCAGATTTTCTTCTGGTGCGAGATGTCGCGCACCGGCGGGTTCATCTGCAACTTCGTGCCGATGGTGTCGTAGAGCGCGGCGTCCAGCGTGAGGTGATGAGGCGTCAGTTCGACGCTGGCGACATCCTTGTGGTCCCTCAGGAAGTCGATTTCCTCGCCTGTCGAGACATGCAGCACATGGATCGCCGCGCGTTGCGCGCGCGCGATCCGCACCAGCCGTTGCGTGCATTGAAGCGCGGTCGTCACGTCGCGCCAAACGGGATGCGAACGCGGGTCGCCGGGAACGCGCTCGCCCTTGCGCTCCTCGAGCCGGTATTCGTCTTCGGAATGGAAAGCCGCGCGGCGGCGGGTTTTCGCCAAAATCGCCGCGACGCCCGGGTCGTCCTCGACGAGCAGCGATCCCGTCGACGAGCCCATGAACACCTTGATTCCCGCCGCCCCGGGCAACCGCTCCAACTCGGGAATGTCGTTCGCGTTCTCGTGCGTGCCGCCGACCCAGAAGGCGAAATCGCAATGCATGCGGTGGCGCCCGCGTTTCACCTTGTCCGCCAGCGCCTCGGCGCTCGTGGTCAGCGGATTGGTGTTGGGCATTTCGAACACGGCGGTGACGCCGCCCATGACCGCGGCGCGGGAGCCGGTTTCGAGGTCTTCCTTATGCTCCAGGCCAGGCTCGCGGAAATGCACCTGGCTGTCGATGACGCCGGGCAGGATGTGCAGGCCCTTGCAATCCACGACGTCGCCCGCCGAAGCCGCCGAGAGGTCGCCGATGGCCGCGATCCGGCCGCGGGTCACGCCAATGTCGCGCGCGCCAACGCCGTCGTGGTTGACGAGCACGCCGCCCTTGAGAATGAGATCGTATGTCGCCATGACAAGCTCCCGCCGCGCGGCCCTTGCCTTGCCGCGCAAGGCGCTTACTTAGAGCGTGCTGAAGGTTCAGGCAAAGGCGCGAAAATGCCGTCGGCGTTTCTTGAGGATAGGGGCGTTGTCCGCGTGGCGGGCGTCGACGCGCGCGGTTTTTTGCAGGGCCTCGTCTCCTGCGACATGGACAAGGTGTCGCCGGACAGCGCGGCCTATGGCGCCTTGCTGACGCCGCAAGGCAAGATTGTCTGCGATTTCATCGTGTCGATGGAAGGCGGGGCGTTCGATCTCGACTGCCCGCGCGCGCTCGCCGCCGATCTCGCCAAGCGGCTGCGCTTCTACAAGCTGCGGGCCAAGGTCGAGATCGCCGACGTCTCCGAAACCCTCGGCGTCGTCGCGACCTGGGGCGAGCCATCGGGGGGTGTTCGTGATCCACGGCGTCTGGACATGGGAGCCCGGAAAATCGTCGAGCGCGCGGGGCAGGCCGCGGACGCCGCCGAGCGCGCCGCCTACACGGCCCTTCGCATGGCGCGCATCGTGCCCGAAGGTGGCGCGGATTTCGCCTATGGCGACGCGTTTCCCCATGAGGCCAACTTGGACCTGCTCAATGGCGTCGATTTCAAAAAGGGCTGCTATATCGGTCAGGAAGTCGTCTCCCGCGTCGAGCATCGTGGCAGCGCCCGCAAGCGGATCGCGCGCGCGGAATTCGAGGGCGAAGCGGCGGCTGGCGCGGTTCTGATGGCTGGGGATATCGAGATCGGAACCCTCGGCGCGACCGCGCCGGGCATGGCGCTGGCCATGGTCCGCGTCGATCGCGCGCAAGAGGCCACGGCGGCGGGAACGCCGATCACAATCGAGGGACGCCACGCCACCCTCGCGCTCCCGGAAAAGCGCGGCTAAACTGGCGGCATGACCAAATCGCCCCCGCCGAAACCCGCTAAATCCGCGCCCAAGTCGGGGCCCAAGCCCGCGCCCAAGTCGGTGCCCAAGCCCGCGTCAAAGTCCGGGTCCACGCCCGCTCCAAAGCCGGCCCCCAAGCCGCGCCCAGCGCCTATCCTGCACGACGATGGCAAGCGTCGCTGCGCTTGGCCCGGCCTCGACCCGCTCTATGTCGCCTATCACGACGAGGAATGGGGCGTGCCGGAATACGATTCGCGCGCGCTGTTTGAAAAGCTTTTGCTCGACGGCTTTCAGGCTGGCCTGTCGTGGATCACCATTCTGCGCAAGCGCGACAACTTCCGCGCCGCCTTCGACGGCTTCGACCCCCACAAAATCGCCCGCTACGACGCCCGCAAGCTCGAAGCTTTGATGGGCGACGCGGGCATCGTGCGCAACCGCGGCAAGATCGAGAGTTCCGTGAATTCCGCGCGCGCGTTTCTCGCCATTGAAGAGAAGCGGGGGTTCTCGAATTTCCTGTGGAATTACGTCGATGGCGCGCCGCTGCAAAACAATCTCGATTCCCTTGATGAAATGCGGGCCGAAACCGACCTGTCGAAGAAAATCTCGAAAGAGCTGAAGACCGCGGGCTTCAATTTCGTCGGGCCGACGATCGTTTACGCCTTCATGCAGGCGGTCGGCATGGTCAACGACCATGTCGTCGGCTGCCACCGCCACGCCGAACTCGGTGGCGGAAAATAATGGCGCGCAAGCCCGAGCGGCCGCGCGCCTGGCAGCGCATGTTGTCCGGGCGCAGGCTCGACCTGCTCGATCCCTCGCCCCTGGACGTCGAGATCGAGGACATCGCCCATGGGCTCGCCCGCGTCGCGCGCTGGAACGGCCAGACGCGGGGCCCGCATATTTTTTCCGTCGCGCAGCATTCGCTGCTGGTGGAGCGAATCGCCGACGCGCTCGATCCTGGCCTGCCGGCGCGGTGGCGGATGACGGCCCTGCTTCACGACGCTCCCGAATATGTGATCGGCGATATTATTTCGCCATTCAAGGCGGCCGTCGGCGACAGCTACAAAAGCGTGGAAAACCGCATTCTGGCGGCGATTCACGTCCGCTTTTCGCTGCCCGCGACGGCGCCGACGGCTCTGGCGAAGCTGATAAAAAAAGCCGACCACGCCGCCGCCTTCATCGAAGCGACTCATTTGGCTGGTTTCACACACGAGGAAGCCGAGCGATTCTTCGGATTGCCCGAAGCGCGCCCGCGCGACCTCGACGCGCTGATCGCGCCCGCGCCGTCGAACGAAGCCGAGGCGCGCTTCCTCGAGGGGTTTCGACGCCTCGAGGCCGAGATGGCTGGAGATTAGCCCATGCCGCGCATCCATGTGTGTCCACTGTCGCGCGTCGACGAGGTCGCCAGGCGCGTCGGCGCGGCCTCGCTGGTGACGCTAATCAATCCGGATTTCGACGTGAGGCGGCCGTCCTGCATCGACGCCTCGCGGCATCTGCGCCTGTCGCTGGCGGACATCGACGCGCCGGCGGAGGAGCATGTCGCGCCGGGGGAGGACCATGTGCGCGACCTCGTCGCCTTCGCGCGCGCTTGGGGCCGCCGGGAGCCCATGCTGATCCATTGCTACGCGGGCGTCAGCCGCTCGACCGCCGCGGCGTTGATCGTCGCCGCCGCGCTGTGCCCGACGCGCGACGAGCGCGAACTGGCCCGCGACCTGCGCGAGGCCTCGCCGACCGCGACGCCCAACAGCTTGCTGATCCGCCACGCCGACGCTGTGCTCGCGCGCCGCGGCAGGCTGGTCGCGGCGGCGGCGTCCATCGGACGCGGCGCCGATTGTTGCGAAGGCGAGCCTTTCGCGCTGGAAGTGGCGTGAGGCGGGCGCCTCACTCGCCTTCGATCTTGTTGGCGACGATGACTTCCTTCCAGCGCAGGCTGTCTTTTTTGATATAGGCGGCGGCGTCGACGGCGCTGTTCAAAACCGGAACCGCGTGCAGATTGGCGAAGGCCTTGCGCGCGTCCGGCTGCTCGAACGCCGCGCGGATTTCGGCGGAGATTTTCTCGGCCAGCGGCAAGGGCGTCTTCGCCGGCGCGGCGACCGCGAACCAAGCCGTGGACACATAGCCCGGCAACACCGAGCCGATGGTGGGCACGCCGGGCAATTCGAGCGACGGCGCCTCGGAGCCCACGGCGAGCGCGCGCAACGCGCCGCTCTGAAGAGACGGAAACAGGTCGAGCAGCGGCGCGAACGTCAGATCGACGCGGCCGGCCTGCAGTTCGGTAACGACTTGCGTGACGCCCGTGAAGGGCACGTGCAGCATATCGACGCCGGTCTTGTTCTTGAACGCCTCCGCCGCCAGGTGAAGCGTCGAGCCCTTGCCGGTCGAAGCGTAGGTCAGCTTTCCCGGATTGGCCTTGGCGTAGGCGATCAGCGCCGGAATATCCTTGAAATCGAGGCCTGGCCGCAGCGCCAGCACCGTCGGCACATCGGCCATCACGGTGACGGGCACGAACGCCTCGGGATCGTAGCCGAGCTTGGGAAACAGGTATTTGTTGACGGCGAGCGAGGGCGGCGGCGCGGTCAACAAGGTATAGCCATCGGGCGCCGCGCGCGAAAACAGTTCCGCGCCGATGTTGTGCGAGGCGCCGACGCGGTTCTCGATGACGAAGGGCTGGCCGAACTTTTCCTGCAGGCCCTTGGCGTAGATGCGGGCCAGCAAGTCGGCCGAACTGCCCGCCGGCACCGGCACGATGATCCTGACGCCATGGTTTGGCCAATCCGCCTGCGCCAGCGCGGGCGTCGTCAGGGCGGACATGGGCAGGGCGGCGACAAGCGCGGCGATGGCCCAGCGGGAAAAAAGCATTATCAGGGCCTTTCGTTTCGATGTTGGCGTCCGACTATCAACGGCAGGCGGCGCGGGTCAACAGCCCAAGCGGACAGGCTCTATCAGTTGGCCGCCGGGCTTGCTACAAACCCGGCGCGATTCCCCCCTGCAAGGAAACATTCCATGACGTTCAGTCTTTCCCACGCCGCCTTTCCCTCGATCGAAACGACCCTCAACGCGCTTTCGGCCAATCTCGACAAGGGCGAGGCCTACGCCGCGGCGAAAAAGATCGACGCGTCGGTGCTTTTACAGACGCGGATCGCGCCCGACATGTTCCCGCTGACGCGCCAGGTGCTGATCGCCTGCGACGTCGCGAAGAACGGCTTGTCGCGTCTCGCCGGCGTCGAAGCGCCCAAATTCGAGGACAACGAAACCACCGTCGCGCAGCTCAAGGAGCGGATCGCCAAGACCGTCGCTTTCATCAAGACGCTCGACCGCGCCAAGATCGACGCTTCGGTCGCCGCGGACATCACGTTCCCGACGGGCCAGACCAGCAAAGGCGTGATGAAGGGCGGCGACTATTTGACCATGTTCATCCTGCCCAACGTCCATTTCCACGCGGCGACGGCTTACGGGATTCTCCGTCATTGCGGCGTCGAGGTCGGCAAGAAGGATTTCCTCGGCGCGATTCCGATGACAGCGGCTTGATTTAAAGCGCGCGGCGGCATTTGACCGCCGCCGCGCGCGCCCGTATTTTCCGCTGAACAATTTCCGCCGGGAGGATGCCATGCTCAAGACCCTCGCGCTTCTCGCCGCGCTGGCGCCGCTCGGCGCGGCCACGCCGGCTGGCGCGCAATCCGCCGATCCCGCGACATGGTACAAGACACACACGACGCGCTTCATTTCGGGCGGCGGGCCGGGCGGCGGCTACGACAACTACGCGCGGCTGCTGGCGCCGCACATGGCGCTCGCGCTCGGCGGCAACGTGGTGGTGGAGAACCAGCCCGCGGCCGGTGGCATCGTCGGGCTCAACCGCATCTACGCCAACGAGCCCGACGGCCTGCAATTCATCATCCTGAACGGCGGCGCTGCGGTCATCTCGCAATTGTTCGACCTGCCAACGGTGCAATACAACCTCGCGAAGGTGAATTTTCTGGCGACGGTCAGCTCATCGCCGTGGATCGTGCTGGTCAAGCCGGATTCTCCCTACAATTCCCTGGCCGACCTTGCGAAGGCGGGCAAAACAATCCGCTGGCCGGCGACGGGCCCCATCGACGGCTTGTCGGACGGCGCCTCGATGCTCTGCGCGGCCTATGAAATGCAGTGCCGTGTCGTGCTCGGCTACAAATCGTCGAGCGAAGGCGCGCTCGCCGTCGAGCGCGGCGAGATGGACGCGCTCTATGTGTCGGACACCTCCGCCAACAGTTACATCAAGAACCACGAGGCGCGCGCCATCGCCGTGATCTCGCGCGAGCGCTCGCGCTTCCTCCCCGACACGCCGACGATTTTCGAACAGGGCGGCCTGAGCGAGCAGCAGGACTGGTGGTTGCAAGCGCGCGCCGACATCGACGCGCTTGGCCGCATCGTTATCGCCGGGCCGAACGTCAATCCCGAGCGCATGGCCTATTTGCAGGCGACGATGAAGAAGGTCGTCACCGACCCCGCCATCATGGCGGAAGGCGACAAGCTTGAGCGCTATCTGGACTTCCAGAGCCCCGAGGCGACAAGCAAGCGCGCGCTGGGCCTGATCAACGGCGTCACAGGCGAGCGCAAGGCGACGCTGAAGGACGTGGTGATGAGGAAATATCTGCCGGGCGCGGAGTGACGCGGCTTTTCGCGCGGCGCCCGGCTCATCCGTTGAAATACCTCTCCATCGCCGGGGTGACGCCGGCCTTTTTCATCTCCTCCAGCCAGATCTGGTGGATGCGCTTGTCCTGATCCTCGTATTCGATCTGGTTGCCGCCTTCCTTCACGCTGAGCGACGACGCCTGCCGCTTGGCGCCCTTTTCGCCGACCATCGAGCGGCGCTTCGCCGACGTGAAGGGATAGCGCACGTTGCCGACGCCGGTGGCGAGATAGCGCGCGGGCTCGTTGCTCGTGTTGAAATGCTGATGGAACTGGGCCTCGCAGGGCGGGAAGGCGACGCCGTGCTTCCATTCGATGCGGGTGAACTCGGTTTCGCCAGCGAACCACAGCAGCGAATAGCCGTGGCCGGAAACGCATACGACATGCGTGCCGGCGCCGTGCTTATGGCCTTTTTTATATGTGCCCACCGGCATTTCCGACATGTGGCCCGACATGATGCCGTCGGCGAGCACGAACTTGATGTTGCTGGAGCCGCCGCCGCGGTCGGCGTAGGATTGCAGGCCGAGAACCGACATGTCGGGCACGAAATTCGTTTCCCAGATGTGGTTGCCGGGACGAATTGAAATGAGGTCGCCTTCGCCGGCGTAGTATTTCTCCTGGCCGACGCGGTCGGCGAAATCATACCCGTTGTCGAAGACGAAGCCGGGGTTGTGGAACGTGTTGAGAATCAGCGGCAGGTTCGTGGTGCTGACGATCAACGCGCGTTTCCTTCCATCGGCGTTGAAAAAGCGGTGCGTCACGTTCACGGGCACGGAGAACATCGACTTCGGCGACCATTCGAAGCTGCGCTTGCGCCCGTCGGGGAATTCGATCTGCGTGCTGCCGTGGCCTTCGAGCACGTAGTAAACGTCCTCGTAGATGTGCCGCATCGGCGCGGTCGACTTGCCCTGCGCGACCTCGAACAGGAACATGTTGCAGAAATCGCCGCGGCCCTTGAAATGCACCGTCGCGCCCTTGGCGCCGATGCGCGGCCAATGGCCGTTTTGAACCTCGAAAAGATCGACCGCGTAGTCGCCCTCGACGACCGGCATGCCCTCCGCGTGAACCCAGTCGAGGTAGGGGTCGATGCCATAGACGGGCGCTGCGGCGTCGGGCATTGCGCGGGTTCCTCCGAAACCGTTTCGACGTCCGCGACGCGGCCATCGCATATGACAACCGCGGCGAACGGGTGTTAGAAAGCTTTATCCGACAAGTCGCGCGGACGCGCAACGGTTGGCCGGGCGGGGCGGGGCGAGGACGGGATGAGGATTTTTCCGCGCGTTCTTTTGTCGGCCATTCTGGCGTTCGCCGCGGCCACCGCGCGCGCGCAGACGGCCGACTTCTACGCGGGCAAGACGGTGTCGCTGATCATCGGCTCCGGCGAGGCCGGCGGCTACGACATGGGTGGCCGCTTGATGGCGCGCTATCTGCGCAAATACATTCCCGGCAATCCCGCCGTCGTTCCGCGCAACATGCCGGGCGCGTCGAGCGTCGTGGCGGCGGAATATCTCTACAACGTCGCGCCGCGCGACGGATTGACGCTGGCGACGACGCAGCCGGGAATCGTGTTGAACAAGAGCCTCGACGCGAAAGCGAAATACGAGCCCGCGAAATTCTCCTGGATCGGCCGCGTCCAACCCGTCGTGTTGATCGGCGTCGGCTGGGGCGCGAGCGGCTACAAAACGTTCGAGGACGCGCGCGGGCGTGAATTCGCGGTCAGCGCCAGTGGCGGGGCGGGCCTCGCCGCCATTGTGCCCTGGGCGCTCAACAAGATGGCGGGCGCGAAATTCAAGGTCATCCGCGGATATGAATCGGTGCGGCCGCAGTTCACGGCGATGGAGCGCGGCGAGGTCGCTGGCATTGGCAGCGCCAGCCTGCCGGACGCGCTGGCGCGCCCCGACTGGCTGAGCGACGGAAAGATGACCTTGCCCTACACCATCGGCATGAAGCGCTCGAAATTCGCGCCGGGTTCGCCGGCGATCGTGGAATTCGCGGCCAACGACCTCGACCGCAAAGTGCTTGGGATGCTCGGCAACTCAAACGACATCGGCCAGCAATTATACGCGCCGCCCGGCGTGCCGGCCGAGCGCGTCGCCATTCTCCGCGCGGCTTTCGACAAAATGGCCGCCGATCCCGACTTCGCCGTCGAGGCGGAAAAGCTCGGCATCTTCGTCGAGCCTTTGACGGGCGCCGAACTCGCGGCGCTGGTGACATCGTCAAGCGAGGCGACGCCCGAAGCGCGGGCGCGGCTGCGCGACGTTTCGGCGCCGCCCGATTGACCGTCAACGCGAAAGGATCCGCGATGCCGGGCCGCCGGACATTGAAAATCGCCATCGTCGGCGCCGGCATTGGCGGCCTCGCGGCGGCGCGCGCGCTGCGCTTGCGCGGCTTCGACGTCGACGTATACGAGCGCGCCGCGCGGCTCGGCGAAGTGGGCGCGGGCCTGCAACTCGGCCCCAACGCCTACAAGGTGCTGCGCGCCCTCGGTCTTGAGGACGCTGTGCGCAAGGCGGCCTATGAACCCCGGCGCCGCGTCGTGTTGAACTGGAACGACGCCAGCCCGCGCGGCGCCGGCGCGATCAACGGCGACGATATCGCGCTTTACGGCGGCCGCTATCTCACCGCGCACCGCGCCGATCTGCACGAGATGCTGCGCGCCGGACCGCCGGAAGCGAATATCCACCTTGGGCGCGCCTGCGTGTCCGTCGCCACGCGCGAAAACACCGCCGTCGCGCGCTTCGCGGACGGCGCGGAGGTCGAAGCCGACGTGGTTGTCGGCGCCGACGGTGTCCGCTCGATTGTCCGCGAGACGCTGTTTGGCGCCGACCAGCCGCGGTTCACGAATTCGATGTGCTGGCGCTGCGTGCTGCCGATGTCCGATATGCCGACGCGCGTCGGGCCCGGCGGATCGGTGACATTGACGCCCGGGGATCATCTCTCCTGGTATGGGCCGGAGGGGCAGGTGATCTGCTATCCGCTCGGCGATGGCTCGCGGCTCAATATTTTCGCCGGCCATGTGAGCGATCAATGGGTTGAGGAATCCTGGTCGACGCCGAGTTCGCGGGCGGAATTGCTGGCCGCCTACGCGGGTTGGAACGAAGCGCTGCTCGGCATGTTCGACAAGGTCGCGGATTGTTTCAAGTGGGGCATTTTCGACCGGGAGCCACGCGCCGAATGGACGGTCGGCCGCGTTACGCTGCTCGGCGACGCCGCGCATCCCACCATGCCAAACCTCGCTCAGGGCGCCAACATGGCCATCGAAGACGGCTACGTGCTGGGGCGCGTGTTGGCGGGCGAAGCCGGTGTCGAAGCGGCGTTGGCACGCTACGTCCGCGAGCGGCGGCCGCGCACGGCGGAAATCACGCTCAAGAGCCGCGAGAACTTCGAGCGCACGCGGCTGTGGCCGCCGGCGCCGCCTCTCGACCGCTCGTGGATTTTCAAATTCGACGCGACTAAGGAGCCGGTATGACGAAATCGATTTTGATCGCCGCGTTTTTCTGCGCCTTCGCCGGCGCCGCCCGCGCCGAATGCGGCACGGACCTGGAGGCCGAGGAGGCGAAGGTGAGCGCGGCGAAAACCTGCCGCGAGGCGCGCGCGATTTACGAGGGTTGCCTGTGGGGTTCGACAGCCGACGTCGGCCGCGGCGCGACGGCGCGGACGAAATGCGAGGCGGATTTCCTTCCCGGCGCGAACGCGGCGACGAAAGCCCGCTACAACCGCGCGCTTTCCGCCTGCGCGAAAAAATACGCGCGTATGGACGGCTCGATGTACCGGTCCGCCGCGGCGTCCTGCGCCGCCGACGCGGCCTTCGCCTTCGCGCGGAAAGCGAGGGCGCCATGAAACGCGAGGTCAAATACGACAGTCTTCGCGACTGGCTCGCGCTCGCCGACGGAATGGGGGAACTGCGGACCATCCGCGGCGCCAATTGCGAGGAGGAGATCGGCGCGCTGAGCGATGTCGCCCAACACGACGAGGGCGCGCCGGCGCTTCTGTTCGACGATATTCCCGGCTATCCGAAAGGCCATCGCGTGCTTGTCAACGCCTTCGGCGGCAAGCGGCAGAACGTCATACTGGGCTTTCCCGCGACGCTGTCGAAAGTCGAGCTTTCAACGGCCTTTCTCGGCGAATACCGCGCGGCCAAGGCGGGGCGCGTGCCCTTTCAAGTCGTCGACGACGGCCCGGTTTTGGAAAACATTCTCGAAGGCGCCGAGGCCGACGCGCTGAAATTCCCGACTCCGTTCTGGCATCCCGGCGACGGTGGCCGCTACATCGGCACGGGCTCGTTCAACGTGACGATGGACCCCGAGGATAAATGGATCAACGCGGGCACCTACCGCGTCATGATCCACGATTCTCACAAACTTGGCTTCTACATCTCGCCGGGCAAGCACGGCCGCATCCACCGCGACAAATACGCGGAGCGCGGCGAGCCCATGCCCGTCGCGATGGTGCTTGGCGTCGATCCCCTGACGTTCCTGATCGCGTGCAGCGCCATGCCGAGCGGCGTCTGCGAATACGACATCGTGGGCGCCTATCGCGAGCGTCCGCTGAAAGTGGTGAAGGGCCGCCACACCGGCCTGCCCTTTCCGGCCGACGCGGAAATCGTGGTCGAGGGTTTTGTGCAACCCGGCGCCACCGCGCCCGAAGGACCGTTCGGCGAATGGACCGGCTATTACGGCAGCCCCGGCGACGAGGCGCCCGTGCTCGACATCAAGGCGATCTATCACCGCGACAATCCGATCCTCGTGGGCTGTCCACCGCAGCGGCCGCCGGGCGAAAGCTCGCGCTCACGCGCCATTCTGCGCTCGGCGCTGATCCGCGAGGACATGCAAAAGGCGGGCGTGCCGGATGTGACGGGCGTGTGGGCGCACGAGGTCGGCGGCGCGCGCATGCTCGTCGGCGTGTCGATCAAGCAGCGCTATCCCGGCCACGCCAAACAGGCCGGCCACATAGCGGCGCAATGCGCCGCGGGCGCATACGCGGGAAAATACGTCGTTGTCACGGACGAGGATGTCGACGTGTCGGACCTCGGCGATTTGATCGGCGCGATGGTGTTCCGCTCAGACCCCGCGACCTCGATGGATTTCATCACCAACGCGTGGAGCACGGCGCTCGACCCGCGCATCGAGCCCGAGCGCAAGAAGGCCGGCGACTTCACCAATTCGCGGGTGATCATCGACGCCTGCAAACCCTATCACTGGAAGGGCGAGTTTCCGAAGCTGTGCCTGCCCGATCCCGACGCTGTGGCGCGGGCGATGAGGAAGTTCGGGCATTTGATGAAGTGAGGGGCGCCGCGTTCGCTCGCGGCCGCTCAAACGCCCTTCAGGCGCACCACGACGTCGATCGCTTCGATGACCGTGCCTTCCGGCGCGGCGATGTTCAGCAGCGGCACCATCGCGTCGGGAATATCGAACAATTCCTCGCGGTCGCCCCGGTAAAAATGGAAGTGCGGCCCCGTCTTGGTGTCGTACCAGGCCTTCGCCCCGTAGATCGCGATCTCGCGCAACAAGCCGTGTTCCGCGAACAGATGCAGCGTGTTGTAAACAGTCGCCAGCGACGGCGGATGCCGCACTGTCCGCGACTCCGTGTGGATCATCTCAGCGGTGAAGTGCCGATCCTCGCCGTTAAACAGGATTTTCGCGAGATCGACGCGCTGGCGTGTCGGCCGCAACCCCGCCTCGAGGAGCTTCGCGCGAGCCGGCGCCGCGGGTAAAGCGGCCACATGTTTGATCATCGCCGGCATCTTCGAAGAACTCACGCGGTTTTAGATCGCCGCACACAGCGATCATTCCACACCATCCTAGTCCTAAACGGCCCGATCTTCAAGTCCGCCTTATTTTGCCCCGAATGGGGCGAATTCGGCTACAACGCGCTCATAGACACCGCGCTTGAAGGGGATGATCAGCTCGGGAAGCCGCTCCATGCGCTCCCAGCGCCAGGCGTCGAATTCCGCCTTGTGACCGTCGGGCGCGTCGATGTTTATGTCGCTGTCGCGTCCTTCGAAGCGGAGCGCGAACCATTTTTGCCGCTGGCCGCGGTAGCGGCCGCTCCACGATTTCAGCGCCACGTCGTCGGGCAGATCGTAGGCGAACCAGTCCGACGCCTCCGCCAGAACCTGGGCGCGCCGAACGCCCGTTTCCTCCCGCAATTCGCGCAGGCAGGCTTCGAGCGGCGTCTCGCCATCGTCGATGCCGCCCTGCGGCATCTGCCATTCGTGGTCCGCGTCGACATGTTCGACGAGATGCTTGTCCTTCCGGCGCCCGACGAAAACGAGCCCGGCCGGGTTGATCAACATGATGCCGACGCAGGGGCGGTAGGCGGAATGCGGCATGGGGGCTCCGGCGGATCGAAGAATTCTATCGGTTCAGCCGCGCCACCGGCGCCGTCCCTTTGGCGGCCACCGCGCTCAAGGGGGCGAGCACAACGCCGCGCTTTTCAAGGCCGGCGAGAAAGACGCCCGTTTGATCGACAACGGCGGGCAGCGCGCTCATGGCGCCGATGGCGCCGCCGTTGTCGCGCGCGAGCTTCTCAAGCCTCGCCAACGCGGCGTCTATGGCGGCGGGCGACCGGTCCGCGTCGATCACCACGTCGGCGCGCGCCACGGGCGCGCCAAGGCCTGGGGCGAGGGTAGCCGCGAGCCCCGTCGCCGACACGCCGTCGTCGAGATAGAGAAGTCCACGCGCCGCGACATCCTTCAGGACGACGCCGAGGGTTTCCTCCCGGGCGGTGAAGCGGTTGCCGAGGAAATTCTCGACGCCGACATATCCCGTGAACCGCGACATCAGCCACGCCAGCCTGTCGGTCAATTGCTCCCGTGGAAGGTCTGGATCGAGCGCGTGGGGGCCGCTGGATTCAACGCCGGCGGGGCCGTCCATCGGCAGTTGCAGAATGACTTCGTGCCCGTCGCCGCGCGCTTTCGCCACCTGCCCCGGCAAATCGGAGCCATAGGGCGCGAAAGCGAAGGTGACTTCGGAAGGGAGCTTGTCGATGGCGTCGCGCGTGGCGTTCACGCTCAGGCCCATGCCGCCGACGACGATCGCCACGCGCGGCGCGCGGGCCGGAACGCCCAGCGGCATGACCATCGGGCGGGAATAGACGTCCAGTGGACGCGATCCGTCGGCGCCGATTTTCGGCAACGGGCCATATTTGCCTTTTTCAACGAGGCGGCGGTCGGGCGCCGGGGCCAGCTCGACGCTCGATTTGCGGGGCACCTCTATGATCAACCCGCCGGGCGGCAAGGCGCCGCCGGGACGAACGACCTTCACGCCGCTTGACGCCTCGACATCGGCGGCGTTGTCGCGCGACCGCATCGAGGTGACTTTGATCGTGCCGGTTTCGTCGTCTGTCGGAACGACGGAAATAATCGCTGGATTCGCGGGCGCTGCGGCGGGCGACGACTTGGGCGGCGCCTTGGGCGCGGTTTCAATGCGGGCGACAGCGAAGGGCTCGCCACCCATGCCGTCGTCGTATAAACGCGCGAAGACGAAGAGACCCGCGCCAAGGACGGCAAGTCCACATAGGCCGACCACGTTCCAGGGAATGTCGCGCCCGATTTTCTGGTCGCGGTCGAGTCCGAGCGGTTTGTTCAGATCGTCGCCAGGCATTCGAGGTCTCGTTGGTCGCGGCGGGGCGAATCAAAAGGCCCGGCGGGCATTGTCATGCCTTCCGCCGGGCCCGTCGAGCCCCGAGGGGCGCTTTTCGGTCATTTCGCGGTGGTTAAAGCCGCGAAAGCCCTGTCAATTCGCCGCTTTTGCCGGCTCGGCCGGCTTGTCGGCTGTGTTGGAAGCCTTCTTGACGCCGCGCAGAATGTCGAGCGCGGCGTTGAGCTGCGTGTCCTTGGAGACATCGGTCGGGATCGGCAGGGCTTGAGAACCGCTGCCTTCGTCGGAGCCGTTTGTCAGATGGCCCTTGAGCGAAGCCTCCCCCTTCGACTCGATGTCCTTGCCCTTGAACTCGTCGGGCACATCCGCGAGCACCTGCACGTCTGGCGTGATGCCCTTGGCCTGGATCGAGCGGCCCGACGGCGTGTAGTAGCGCGCCGTCGTGAGGCGCAGGGCGCCGTTGTTCTGGCCCAGCGGCAGAATGGTCTGCACCGAGCCCTTGCCGAACGAGCGCGTGCCGAGGATCGTCGCGCGCTTGTGGTCCTGCAGGCCGCCGGCGACGATTTCCGACGCGGAGGCCGAACCGCCGTTGATCAGCACCACCAACGGCTTGCCCTTCGACAGGTCGTTGCCGGGGCGGGCGTTGTAGCGCTGCGTCTCGTCGGCGTTGCGGCCGCGGGTGGAAACAATCTCGCCGCGGTCGACGAAGGCGTTGACGACGGCGATCGACTGGTCGAGCAGGCCGCCCGGATTGTTGCGCAAATCAAGCACAAAGCCCTTGAACTTGTCGGCGGGGATGTCCTTCAACTGCTGCTGCATCGCCTTGCGCAGGCCTTCGTCGACCTGCTCGTTGAACTGGGTGATGCGGATGTAGCCGACATCGTCCATCACGTTCGACTTCACCGAGGCGATGTGGATTTCCTCGCGCGTCAGCTTGAAATCCTTGGTTTCCTTGTTGTCTTTCGAGGCGCCGCGCAGAATGGTCAGCTTGACCGACGTGTTGATCGCGCCACGCATCTTGTCGACGGCCTGGTTGAGCGTCAGGCCCTGCACCGAGTCGTCGTCGATGGCGCTGATGAGGTCGCCGGAGAGAATGCCGGCCTTCGAGGCGGGAGTGTCGTCGATCGGGGTGACGACCTTGACGAAGCCGTCCTCCTGCGTGACCTCGATGCCGAGGCCGCCGAACTTGCCCGACGTCTGCACGCGCATGTCGTCGAAGCTCTTGGCGTCCATGTAGCTCGAATGCGGATCGAGCGAGGTCAGCATGCCGCTTATCGCGGCCTCCACCATTTTCTGCTCGTCGGGCTTCTCGACGTAGTCGGTGCGCACCTTCTCGAACACATCGCCGAACAGGCTGAGGCTGCGGTAGGTGTCGGAGGCCGCCGCGCGCGCGGAACCGCCGGTCGCCCATTGGGACTCGGTGCCAAGGGTGAAGGCGGTTGCGCCAAGGAGCGCGCCCATAAACGCCAATGAAATCTTGCGCATTATCCGCGAACCTTTTCCAATTCAGGCTTCGCCCACCATGGGCCGGGATCGATGGTCGATCCGTCTTTCCAAAACTCAACATAAAGAACCGGCTGCGCCGCGCCAACGGAAATCGTGACCGCGTTTGTGGCCGGCGCGTCGCCCATGGCCGCGACCGGTTCTCCCGCTAGGACGAACTGACCGACAACCACGTTCACGCGATCCATGCCCGCTAATAGCATATAATATCCCCCGCCGGCGTTTATGATCAAGATTTGTCCGAAGGACCGCCACGGCCCGGAATAGGACACCCAGCCATCGCCAGGGGCCGCGACGACGGCCCCGCGCGCCGCCGCGAAGGACACGCCCTTGGCGGTCGCGCCGAGATTGTCAGGCTCCCCGAAATTTCTCACGATGGCCCCCACAACAGGCCGCGCCACAGCGCCTTTCTCGTCCGCGAAAGGGATCGCCGGGGTCAGCCGCGCGGGGTCGCGCGGGGTCGCCATCGCCACCTTTTCCGGAGCGGCGTCGGCGTTTTTCGCGGCTTGGGCCGCCCGGCCAGCGGCGGCGATTTCGATCTCGGACCGCGCGATCAAATCTTTGAGATCGGTCGATTTGCGCGCCAGAGCCGCCATCTCGTCGGCCTGGGAAGCGAGAGCGTGGCCGGCGTCGGTTATCGCCGCCTGCCGCGCTTCGACCAATTTGGCCAGACGCTCCCGTTCGGCGTCGAGGGTCGTCTTCTCGTCGGCGAGCCGCTGCCGTTCGTCGTCGATGGCTTTCCGCGCCCGAATCAGGTCTTCGAGATCGGAGGCGAGAGCGTCGGTTTCGCCGCGCAATTCCGGCAACACGGCGCCCAGAAGCATCGAAGCCCGCACCGCGCGCAGAATGTCGTCGGGCGTCGCCAACACCGCTGGCGGCGGTTTGCGGCCGATGCGCTGCAAGGCGGCCAGAACATCGGCGAGCGTGTCGCGCCTCGCGTCGAGGGAGCGTCGGATGGACTGCTCGCTCGCGCGGGCCGTGTCCAACCGCGTCTGCGCCTCGCTCACGCCGGTCTCCGCCGCGCGTTCGCGGCCCGTCGTGTCGATCAGCGCCTGCGACAGCCGCGCGCGGTCGTTGCGCATCGCTTCGATGTCGGCTTCCGCCTTGCGGCGGGCGTCCTCGCGCGTTTTCAGAGAGTCTTCGACGCCGCGCAACTGCATTTGCGTCTGGTCGATGTCGCCGCGCGACGGCGGCGCAACCTGCGCGCGGGCGCCGACGACGCACGCGGCCAGCGCGGCGAGAGCGAGCGCCGCCTTTCGTCCCGCCCTATGGTCGCGCCACGGACGCATCAGTTCCACTCCGTCGCCAATTCCATCCCCTCGCCGCGCGGTGTCACGCGCGATGATAGGGATGTCCCGCGAGAATCGTCGTGGCGCGGTAAATCTGCTCCGCCGCCATGATTCGCGCGAGTTGATGCGGCCACGTCATGGCGCCGAAAGCAAGAACCATATGCGCCGCCGCGCGAAATTCCGGGTCGAACCCGTCCGCTCCACCGAGGGCGACCACGTAGGCGGGGATCCCTGAATCGCGGGCCTTGCCGATATCCACCGCGAAGATTTCGCTGGTGGGGGCGTCGCCGCGTTCATCCAGCGCCACAATGCGCGCGCCCGCCGGAATCAACGTCCGCAGCGCTTTCGCTTCGTCCACGCGGCGGTCTTCGGCCCTGCGGGCGCGGCTTTCGTCGAGTTCGCGAAGATCGACGCCCGCCAGCCCGACGGAACGCGCCCCCGCCGCCGCGCGCGCCAGATAACGGGCGGCGATGTCGCGCTCCGGACCGGCCTTCAAACGGCCGATGGCGGCCAAAATCAGCCGCACCGCGCGCTCAAACGGGCTTGCGCTCGCGTCCGCCGATTTCCGCCGGCCGGTCGCCGCCCCACAATTTCTCGAGATTGTAGAACTGGCGAACCTCAGGCCGGAAGACATGGACGATCACGTCGCCAGCGTCGATCAGCACCCAATCGCAGGCGGGCACTCCTTCGACGCGCGGCGCCGCGAGGCCCGCTTCCTTGCAGGCGGTGACGACGCGCTCGGCGACGGCTCCAACATGCGTGGTCGAACGCCCGCTCGCCACCAACAGCATGTCGGCAAGCGTCGTTTTTCCCCGCAGATCAATGGAGACGATGTCCTCGGCTTTCGCGTCTTCGAGGCTGTGCAGGATGTTGCGCACCAGTTTCCCGGTGTCCGACCCCAAGCCCGAAGCGGTTTTGCCCACCACCACCGTATGAGGCGTTTTTGAAACAGCCTCGCTGTGTACAGTTAATGTCAGCGCCGTCTTGCTCCCATGGCTCGCAACCCCGCGAACCGATCGATTCAACATGGATGTGATTCGCGAAAACTGCAAGACAGCGGCGCGCGGGCTCAAGCGGGGGCGTCGCCCGCCTTCGCTTCGCGAAGCCGCGTGGAGGACATCTCGCTGCGGGGGCCATGCAGGAATACAAAGGCCGGGGGCTTTAAATTGGGTAAATCCACCGCCTCGTGTTCGCGCAACTGAAAGGCGGACAGATACGCGCCCGCGGGCGATCGCGTCGCGCGCAGCGTGGAAGCGGGGCGATCCACGACCGCGACGCCGACCATGTCGGCGATCCCGCGCCAATTCCGCCAACGGTTAAAGCCCGCGAGGTTGTCGGCGCCCATGATCCAGACAAAACGCGTGTCGGGGCAACGCCGCCTCAGCCAGCCGATCGTGTCGGCGGTGTAGCGGGCCCCAATCTCGGCTTCGAAACCGGTGACATCGATGCGGGGATGGCGCGCCATGTCGCGGGCCGCCGCCATGCGTTCGGCGAGATCGGGCAAACCGTTGTTTTGCTTGAGCGGATTGCCCGGCGTGACGAGCCACCAGACGCGGTCGAGGCCAAGCCGCGACAGGGCGATCAGGCTGGCGAGCCGGTGCCCCTCGTGCGGCGGATTGAACGTGCCGCCGAACAGGCCGACGCGCAGCCCCGCGGCGCGGCTCGGCAAGCGGACAGGCCCGTTGCGCGCCCCGGCCGCGCGCCGCCATTCCGGTTTCGGAGGGCTTTTGCTCATTATGATCAAAATGAAGGGAGACGCGGGGGAAGGCAAGGGCGCGCGAGTCGCCGCGAGTCCAATTGACACCCGCGCCCTCGCCGCGCGACGATGCGCCACTTACGGGAGGACCGCGCGTTGCAGGGCAAGATTGTCATCGAGGAGCATTTCGCCATACCGGAGACGAACGGCGTCAAGAACCGCGTCGCCTCGCCTTATTGGGACGGACTCAACGCCAAGCTGCTTGATTTTGAAAACATGCGGTTGGACGAGATGGACAAGGGCGGCATCGAGCTTGCCATCGTCTCGCTCAACGCGCCCGCGGTGCAGGGCGTCGATTCGCCGAAGGAAGCCGTCGATGTCGCGCGGCGCGCCAACGACGCGCTGGCCGAGCAGGTCCGCCGCCGGCCCGAGCGCTTCCAGGGTTTCGCGGCTTTGCCCTTGCAGGACCCGGACGCCGCCGCGCGGGAATTTCAACGCTGCGTGCGCGACCTCGGCTTCAAGGGCGCGCTCGTCAACGGCTATTCCAACGGGCCGGACGGCAAGACCGGGCTCTATTACGACGCGCCGATGTATCGGCCCTTCTGGGCGGAGGTCGAAAAGCTCGGTGTTCCCTTTTACCTGCACCCCCGCGATCCCCCGCCGAGCGACCGCTACGCCGGCATTCCATGGCTGGTGGGCTCGGCCTGGAGTTTCGCGGAAGAAACCTCGCTGCACGCCCTGCGCTTGTTGAGCGGCGGCTTGTTCGACGAACACCCGAAGCTGCAACTCATTCTAGGCCACCTTGGCGAGCGTATTCCCTACGACATCTGGCGGTTGGAGCACCGGCTGAAATACCGCCCGGATTGTCCGGCGAAAAAGCCGTTGTCGCAATATCTGCGCGAGAATGTGTGGTTGACCACGTCGGGGCATTTCCGCACCCAGACGCTGATAAACGCGATGCTCGAAGTCGGCGCCGACCGCATCCTGTTTTCCGTGGACTACCCCTACGAAGACACGCAACCGGGCACGACCTGGTTCGATCACGCCGAAATCTCGGAGACCGACCGGTTGAAAATCGGGCGGACCAACGCGATGAAACTATTCAACCTCGGATAAAAATCCAGGATCACAAGGGAGGCTCTCATGCGCAAGTCGTCATTCGGATTGGCTTTTGGTTTTGTTCTCGCGACAGGCGCGGCGGGCGCCGCCGATCTCAAGGTGCTGACGGTGGGCGGGTTGCAAAAGCCGATCACGCCAATCTCCGCGGATTTTGAAAAGGAGAGCGGCAACAAGGTCGCCTTCACTTTCACCAACCCGGCTGAACTCGACAAGGCGCTGGCGGGAGGCGCCTACGACGCCGTCGTCGTCGCCGACGCCTCTATCGACGCTCTCGAAAAGGCGGGCAAGATCGTCGCCGCGAGCCACGCGAAAGTGGTGCGCGGCGGCATCGGCGTCGCGGTGAAGGAGGGCGCGAAATTCCCCGATGTCTCGACCCCCGACGCGTTGAAGGCGACGCTGATCGCGGCGAAGTCCATCGCCTACACGGACCCGGCCACGCCCAACGGAAGCGGCGAAAAAACCAAACAAATCCTTGAAGGGATTGGCGTCTGGGACGTGGTCGTCGCCAAGGGCAAGAAGATGAGCCTCGGGGCGGGCAAGGAAGCCGTCGCCAAGGGCGAAGAGGACATCGGCCTGTTCAACGCCAGCGAATCCGAAGCGCCGGGATGTGTGCTCGCGGGCATCATGCCCGCCTCGATCCAGCGCTACACCAACTATGACGCTGGCGTGATGGCCGGCGGCGCCAACGCCGCCGCGGCGGAGGCTTTCGTGAAGTATTTAACGGGCAAGGCCGCGGCGGCGCGATGGACAGCGGGGCATATGACCCCCGTAGGTGGATAAGAGGGCTTTCAACAATTGGCGGTTTGGGGCGGTGGTATTCACCGCCCTTGCGTCAAGGCCAGCCTGCGCAAATCCGCCAGGGGTATCTTGTTCGCCGGGGCGATAGCGACGGGGACTGGCGCGGGCGCGGCCGCCGGGATTTCGTTCCAATTGACAAACCGCAGACCTATTTCGCGGCCCTTCCGCCACACCAGTTCGGCGGCCTGTTCCGGCGCGTGGCGGCTGGCGTAAAAATAGAATCGCTGCGGAATCACGTCGGCGATGGCGACTTCGATGCGCGCGCCGGTCGCCGAAATGTCGCGAACTTTGACTTCCGTGACGTAGCCGCCGGCGTTGATGACGCGCCCGTTTGAATCCTTGACCACACGTTCGCCCAGTCGTCTGCCTGTCTCGGTGTTCATCATGGCTCTACGTCCTTTTTTTGATCGATTAACGTCCTCTTTTTTGGTCTGCTGATGAATAATGATGCTATACAATAATGAAAAAAGTGTCGCTTTTACGTCGATAAGACTAAAGTTATACACTGCCTCGCGGAACTCTTGCTCAAGCCAAGCTGCGGAAAATAAACCTCGCAAAAGGCGCTGGCACCCGCCTTGCTTGCTCTTTCGACAGCCCCGACGTCGGCCAGGCTCATCCACGCCGCCGCCGTGATTCGAGAAAGGACAGGCCATGAGTGACTATGTGAAGCCGGCCGATGTCGCGATATCGATGCTCAACGCCGGGGTGGGCAAACTGGCGCTGCCGCCGCGCGATCTTGTCATCCGGGGCATGCTTTCCGGCGCTATTCTGGGCGTTGCCACCACGCTCGCCTTCACCGGCGCGGTGACAACAGGCCAACCCATTGTAGGCGCCATCATCTTCCCGGTCGGCCTCGTCAGCATCGTCCTGCTGGGGCTCGAACTGGTGACTGGCAGCTTCGCGCTTGTGCCCCTGCCGTGGCTCGAAGGTCGCGCCACAGCGGGCGATGTGCTTAAAAATTGGGCATGGGTGATGCTCGGCAATCTCTTGGGCAGCGTCCTTTATGGCGTTCTCGCCGCGATTGTCCTGACCAACATGTGGACGCTCGCGCCCGCCGGTGTCGCGGCGCGCGTGGTGAGTGTCGCCGAGGCTAAAACCAACGCCTATGCGGCCATCGGCGCCGCCGGATGGATCACCTGCTTCGTTCGCGCCATGCTGTGCAACTGGATGGTGTGCCTCGCCGTCGTGCTGGCGATGACAACAACCTCCGCCGCGGGCAAGGTGATCGCCGCCTGGCTTCCCATTTTCATCTTCTTCGCGCAGGGGTTTGAGCACCTCGTCGTCAACTTCTTCATCATTCCCACGGGGATGATGATGGGCGCGAAGGTTTCCCTGTTCAGCTGGCTGTTCTGGAACGCGATTCCCGTCACCCTCGGCAACATTGTCGGCGGCTTCGTCTTCACCGGTCTCGCCATCTACTGGACATATCGGCCGAAAGCCTCGGTTCCGGACGCGATGCCGGCCGCCGTGCCCGCCGCCGCAGAATAATCGAAGCCCGTAAAATGAGCGATATGAGCCAAGACTTTTCGGCGGAGCAGAAGCGTTTTCTCGAAGGCTTCACCTCCGGTCTCCAAATCGCGCGCGCCGCCGGCGCGGTGGCGGTGGGTGGCGTGCCTGTTCCCTCCGCTCCCGCGGCGCCGTCGGGTCCCGACGCGGCGCATCTCGCCGCCATGGCGAGGACGGAAGCCGACGGCAAAAAGCTGGTCGATCAGGAGAAGTGGAAGCGGTCCGAACATCCGTTCGACGCCTACGAGCGGTTTCGGCGTCAGGCGCGCTCGGGGGCGTTTCCGAAACCCGACGACAACTTCCGCTGGCGCTTCCACGGCCTGTTTTATGTCGCGCCCAATCAAGATTCCTACATGTGCCGGCTGCGCCTGCCCAACGGAATTCTAACCGGTTGGCAGATGAAGGGCGCCGCCGACATCGCCGAGACTCTCGGTGGCGGCTACGCTCATGTGACGACGCGCGCCAATCTGCAAATCCGCGAAATCAAGGCGGCGGCCGCCCCCGACGTGCTCGAAGGCCTGGCGTGTCTTGGCCTCGCCACCAAGGGCTCCGGGGCCGACAACATTCGCAACGTCACGGGCTCGGCGACGGCTGGCATCGACCCCGGCGAATTGCTCGACACCCGCGCGCAGGCGCGCGACTGGCACCACCACATCCTCAACGACCGCTCGCTCTATGGCTTGCCGCGCAAGTTCAACGTCGCCTTCGACGGCGGCGGCGTGGTGGCGACGCTGGAAGACACCAACGACATCGGCTTTCAAGCGGTGCGCGTTAAGGAAGGCGCGGGCGTCGCGCCGGGAATATGGTGCCGCCTCGCGCTTGGCGGCATCACCGGACACCGCGACATGGCCCGCGACACGGGCGTCGTTGTCGCGCCGGACCAGACAACGGCTGTCGCCGACGCCATCACGCGGGTCTTCGTCGACAAGGGCGACAGGACGAACCGGACGAAGGCGCGTTTGAAATACGTTCTGGATTCGATGGGGTTCGAAGCCTTTCTCGCCGCGGTCGAGGAAAAGCTCGGCGGCAAATTGCCGCGCGTGGACCCGGCGTTCGTCGAGACGCGCCCAGCGGTCGACCGGCTCGCGCATAACGGCGTCCACAAGCAGAGGCAGGCGGGCCTTAACTGGATCGGCGTTTGGACGCCGCTCGGCAAAATGACCGCCGCGCAGATGCGCGCGCTCGGCGACATCGCCAACACGCTTGGCGACGGCGATATCAGGCTTACCGTGTGGCAAAACCTTTTGATCTCCGGCGTCGCCGACGCGAACGTTTCGCGCGTGAGGGAACTGATCGCCGCGGCCGGCCTCGCGGTCGAGGTGTCGAACGCGCGCGCCGGGCTTGTCGCCTGCACCGGCAACAAGGGCTGCAAATTCGCGGCTTCCGACACAAAGAGCCACGCGCTCGAAATCGCCGACCATCTCGACGCGCGATTGACGCTCGACACGCCAGTCAACATTCACCTCACCGGCTGCCACCACTCCTGCGCGCAGCACTATATCGGCGACATCGGACTGCTCGCCGTGAAAGTGACGGTGAACGCCGACGGCGATCAGGTCGAGGGCTATCACCTCTGCGTAGGCGGCGGTTACGCGGACAAAGGCAAGATCGGCCGGGAAATCCATCCCGACATGAAGGCCGCCGACGCGCCAAAAGTCGTGGAATCATATCTGCGCGCCTATCTGAAACACCGCGCAAGCCCCGACGAGGCCTTCTTCGGCTTCGCCAATCGCCTCGACGACGACGCCTTGCGCAAGCTCGCGGCGGAGGAAATGTCGTGAGCGCGCCCATCCTCGCGACGCCGATGTTGTTGATCCCCGAGAGCGCGCCTTTCACGGCGGAGCAGCGCGCCTGGCTTTCAGGCCTGTTCGCCGCGACCCTGACCCATGGAGTCCAGGGCGCGACCGCGTTGTCGCCGGGAGAGGCTCAGAACCTCGCGCCCTCGGCGCCGGCGCTGGCCAGCAACGACGACGCGCCCTGGCACGATCCAGCGATGGCGCTCGACGACCGCATGAAGCTCGCCGAAGCCAAGCCTCTCGCGCCGAAACTGATGGCCGCGATGGCGCAGCAGGATTGTGGCCAATGCGGCTACAATTGCGCCGACTACGCCAACGCGCTTTTCGAAAAAAAGGAGGAGCGTCTCAACCTCTGCGCGCCCGGGGGCAAGGACACCGCGCGCATGTTGAAGCTGCTCGCCCTGGAAATCGGCGCGGCTCCAAAGGCCTCGACGGAGCCCGCCGCCGCGGAGGCGGGGCCGGTAATCGCGCCCGGAAGCGGGCGTGAGAACCCCGTCGCCGCGCGCTTCGCCGGCCGTCGAAAGCTCACCGGCGAAGGTTCCGGCAAGGACGCCTGGCACATCGACTTCGACCTTTCCGACACGGGTCTCGACTATTCCGTCGGCGATTCCTTCGGCATTTTTCCGACCAACGATCCGGGGCTTTGCGACCAGATCGCGGCGATGCTCGGCGCGTCGCCGGCGATGGAGGCGCGTGGCAAGACCCTGCGCGACGCGCTGCGCGAAGACGTTTCGCTTGGCGCGGCGCCCGACACATTGTTCGAGTTGCTGTCCTACGTCACCGGCGGCAAGGCGCGGGACAAGGCCCGCGCGCTGGCGCAGGGCGGCGACCCCGACGGCGACGCCGCGACGCTCGACGTGATGGCGGCGCTGCAGAAATTTTTCGGCGCGCGCGTGCACCCAGAGGCGTTTCTCGACGCGCTCGAACCGATGCAGCCGCGGCTCTATTCGATCTCGTCGTCGCCCAAAGCCGCGCCGGGCAAGCTGTCGCTGACAGTGGACGCGGTTCGCTATGTCGTCGGCAAGCGGAAACGCGTCGGCGTCGCCTCGACGTTCCTCGCCGACCGCGTGGAAACCGGCGGCATCGTCAAGACCTATGTTCAAAAGGCCCACAACTTCGCGCTCCCCGCCGATCCCGCGACGCCGATCGTCATGATTGGCCCCGGCACCGGCGTCGCGCCCTTTCGCGCGTTCCTGCAGGAGCGCGAGGCGACGAAGGCGCCCGGCAAAAACTGGCTCTTCTTCGGCCACCAGCGTCAAATGTCGGATTTCTTCTACCGCGACGAACTCGACAGAATGCGCGAAACCAAAGTCCTGACGCGCCTGTCGTTGGCGTGGTCGCGCGACGGCGCCACGAAATACTACGTGCAGGACCGCATGCGCGAGGTTGGCGCGGCGCTGTGGCAATGGCTCGCCGAGGGCGCGCATATCTATATTTGCGGCGACGCCAAGCGGATGGCGAAAGACGTCGAAGCGGCGCTCGTCGACATTGTGGCTCAACATGGCGCGCGCGCGACCGAGGACGCCATCGATTTCGTCAGGGGCCTGAAGAAAAACGGCCGCTTCCAGGCCGACGTTTACTGAGCTTCGCGCGAATAGCTAAATCCGCGCGCTCAGGCGCAGCCGCGTCAAATCGGCCGCGTCGCCACCCAGTTCACGCCGTCGATGGTGGCATGCGCCGTCAAAACGGCGCAAGCGCCGGCCGGCGCGTCGCCGAGATCGCCGCCGGCGACGGCCTCAAGCGGATAGGAGCCGCGGCATTCCTCAAGCAGCCAGCGATCCAGCCGCGCGCCCGGCACGCGCGCGATCGCGGCCGCGGCTTGCGGGCCGATATCGGCGGCCGGATCGTTGCGCGCGATGAGCGCGTCGAGCGCCGCCTCCAGCGTGGCGAAGCGCGCGGCGATGGCGGCGTTCGTCGAGAGCGAGCGCGTCCGCCGGACCCATGTCGACTTGTAGGCGATGGACGCGCGGATGGCGAAGGACGCGCCCGTTTCGCCGGCGCGGTCGACGCGCGCGAAGCCGACGCCGCGCCCGAGGTCCGGCGCGATGGTGATGTTGACGTCCTCCGCCCGCGCGTCGCGCGCCGATTTTTCGATGGCGCCGGCGAGCGTGTTGGCGCCGCGTTCCGGCGACGAGTCGATCAGCGCCAGCGCGTCGCGCGCGATCACCGCTGCGTGCGCGAACAATCCGCGCTCGGCGTCGTCGCGCTTCGCGCGTTCGGCGGCGAACAGCGCGGTCGCGTCGACCAGCGCGAGGCCGGGCGCCGTTTCCAGCAATTCCGCGGCCTGAACGCTCGGCAGCATGTCGAGGTCCAGCACGCCGAGCCTCCGCGCGCCGCTGGCTTTCAGGCGCTTGGCGAAATATTCGGCGGGCTTCGGCGTCGTCGTCAATTCGCCGACGGGCGTCACCGCGCGCATCCATTCGGCGACGCGCTTCGACAGCGCCGTCGCGAAATCCAGCTCCCCCGCGGGCGGCGCGAAGAGCAGGCCTTCGGACCAGTAGGGCGTGAAGCCGATGAGCCACGACACCGCCGCGGGCCGCGCGATGTTGGTGTAGATCACGAGGCCGTCGAGGTTTTCGCGCGCCATCGCCGATTGCAGGCGCGCGCGCCGCGCGGCGAGCGCGGCTTTCGGCAGTTCGGCTTCGTCCCAGCCATAATATCCGCGGCGCATGGCGAGCCCTCAGTAAGCGACTTGAAACAATTCGCGGGACAGCGAGCCAAGCGACTCGTGGCCATTCTCGCGCACGACGATGGTGTCGCCAAGCACCATGTAGCCGGCGTCGGGATGGTAGGTGTTGGGGTGCACGATGATCGTCGAGTCGCCGACGACCGGCAGCGCGACATCCTCGAGGATTTGCGGGCGCTGGTCGGGGAACAACCCGATGCCGTGGCCGCGCACGCGCGTGTATTCCGACGTGACGTAGTCGCCGAGGCCATATTTGCGAAACACGTCGTTCTCGGCCTTGGCGATGTCGCTCGCCTTCACGCCCGACTTCACCACCGCGAGGCCGGCGTCGAGCGCCTCCTGGTAAACCGCGAAGGACTTGAGCTGGACGTCGCTCGCCTTGCCCGCGACAAGCGTGCGGCACACCTGCGCGTAATATCCATCGACGCAGGGCGTGAGCTCGGTTGTCACGAGGTCGCCCGCTTTGACGATCTTGCCGACCGGCGGCGCCATGCCGCGCACCTCGACGCCGCCGACGCCGATGATCATGAAGTTTTCCGGCACCTTATGGACCCGGAAAAACGCCTCGATGGCGGCGATCAACTCGTAGTCCTTGGCGCCGGGAACAGCCGCGTCGCGGAAAACCTTGTAGCCCTCGTCGGCGAGCTTGGCGGCGCGGCGCGCGGCGTCGAGTTCGAAGTCGCGCTTGGCCATCAACAAATGTTCGATCAAGGCGGCGCCGTCGGATATGCGCAAATCCTTCGCCTCGCGCGTGAGGCCGTAGGGCATCAGCCGCCACGGCGCGGCGGCGACGCGGCGGTTGCCGGCGCGGCCGAGCATGCTTTTGGCGGCCTCGATCAACTTTGGAGCGAAGACCACGTCGCACGCGGTTTCAAGCTTCGCGCGCTCGGCTTCGCCGGCGTCGTCGAGCAACAGCGTCGTCGTTCCGTCGCGCCCAACGAGCGCCAACGCCTGCCCCTCTTGAATCCCGAAATCCGTCGCGTAGCGCAGCGAATCCGCGTGCCAGTTGTTGCCGTAGACAAGCAGCGCGTCGATGTCGGCGCGGGCCATCTCCTCGCGCAGGATCGCGCTTCGAGCGTTGTGCAGGGCCGAGGCGTTCATTTCAACTCCTATTCGGCGGCGGACACGCGGACGAATCCCTCGCGCAGGTCGTTCTCGACGGCGGCTTTCGAGCGCGCCCCGGGGTCGCCGTAGCCGCCGCCGCCCGCCGTGAAGAAAGCCACGGAATCGCCGGCTTGCAAGGGGATTTGCGTGCCCTTCAGCACGCGCGTTTCCGGCGCGCCGCTCGCGTGGCGGATGATCGCGTAATTGGCGCCGCCCGAGCCGCCGCCATGCAGGCCCCATGGCGGCAGTTTCGTGCGCTCGAAATTGATGTTCACTTGGCAGGGCACGAGGCATTTGTAGGTGAGTTCGACGCCGAGCCCGCCGCGGAATTTGCCCACCCCGCCGCTGCCGTCCCGCAGGCGATGGTTTTCCACCAGGAATGGATAGCGTATTTCCTGCAATTCCACCGGCGAATTGCGCACGTCGCCCTGGCACACCGAGACGCTGGCGTCCTCGCCGTCTTCGTGCGGGCGGCCTCCCCATCCCCCGCCGAAGATGTTCATCAGCAGGAAGCGCTGGTTGTCCCCGGTGACGCCGTAGAACGAGCAGCCGCCCATGTCGCCCTTGTGCGCGGCGGGAATCGCCTCCGGCAGCGCCGGCGCCAGCGCCTTCAAAATCGTGTCGATGGTGGTGGGCAGCGCGATGCTCCACAGGCCGAGCGCGGCGGGCGGACGCGCGCTGACAAGCGTGCCCTCGGGGAGGATCACCTCAAGCGAGCGGAAGCAGCCCTCGTTCACGTCGAGGTCGGGCGAGGTCAGCGCCTTGAAGGCGACGCGCGCCGCCGCCACGCCGCCCGAGCGGCCCGAATTGACGGGGCTGTTCGTCTGGGGGTTCATCTCGGAGAAGTCGATCGACATGGTCGAGCCCTTGACGCGCACGGTGACCTTTATGCGCAGCGTCTTTTCCAGGTCGCGGCCGTCGTTGTCGAGGAAGCTCTCGGCCGTGTAGACGCCATCCGGAATCTTCTCGACGACCTTGCGCACCGCGAGGTCCGCCTGGTCCCACACGCGGGCGACGCATGCTTCCACGGTCGCGCGGCCGTAGCGCTGGAGCAGTTCCACATAGCGCCGCGCGCCCAGCTGGCACGAGGCGATTTGCGCGCGCATGTCGCCGAGCGCCGCGTCGGGAAACCGCGTGTTGTCGGTGATGATCTGCCACAGCGTGTCGTTGCGCTTGCCGGCCTCGTAGATTTTCAGCGAGCGCATCTGAACGCCCTCCGCGAAAATCTCCGTGGTCGCCGACGAGCCGAAGCCGATGCGCGCGCCGCCGATGTCGACCCAGTGCGCGCGGTTGGCGGTGAAGGCGACGATCTCGCCCTCGAAGAAGACGGGGCAGTAGAGCACGACGTTGTTGAGATGCTGTCCGCAGGTCTCGCCGTGGTTCATGATCAACACGTCGCCCGGCGCGAAGCCGTCGAGGCCCCAGCGGCGCACGCCGTCCTCGATGGCGATGCCGAGGTCGGCGAGGAAGATCGGCAAGCCGCCGCGGTTCTGCGAAATCATGCGGCCTTGGAGGTCGATGAGGCCGCAGCAATAGTCGCGCACCTCGTAGATCATCATGTTGTAGGCCGCCTTGCAGAGCGCGTTGCCCATCTCGTCGGCGTAGGCGACGATGGCGTTGCGCACGACCTCGACGGTGATTGGATGAGCCTCGGCGGCGCTTGATGTCTCGGGGGTCATGGCGGCTCTCCCTTAAAACGCGACGTCGATGACGAGGTGGCCGGCGTCCGTCACGCGCGCCTTGTCGCCGGGGTGGATCAGTATCGTCGAATTCGGCTCCTCGACGACGGCGGGGCCGTCGAAAACGAAGCCCGCGGGCAAGGACGGGCGCCACAGAATGCGCGCGTCGACGGGCTTTTCCGGATCGCCAAACACCACCTTGCGCGATGTCTCGGGCGCGTCGCTCGTCGGCGTCCACGGGCGGGACATGGATTCCTCCGCCACGGTGTCGGCGCGCGGCGCCGTCAGCACGAGGCGGATATTGACGATTTCGAGCGCCTCTTCCGCGGCCGCTTGGCCATAGCGCTGGTCGTGCTCGACATGGAAGAGCTCGCGGATTTTCGACACGTCGCCGGTCAGCATGTCGGGCCCGTCGACGGGAATGTGCAGCGCGTGTTCCTGGCCGACGTAGCGGAGGTCGGCGTTGAATTGCGTTTTCGCGATCCCGCGCGCGACGCCGTCGAGCTTCAACTGCTCGTCGCCGGCGGCGGCGAGCTCCTTGAATATGGTCGCGACCCCGGAGGGATCGAGCTGGCCGAGCCGCCCCACGATCGTGCGCACGAAATCCTGCCGCCACGAGGCCATCAACATGCCGAGCGCCGAAAACGCGCCGGGCAGCTTGGGAATGATGACGCGCGGAATGAATATCTCGCGCGCGACGGCGACCGCGTGCATCGGGCCCGCGCCGCCGAAGGCGATCATCGTCGTTTCCCGCGGGTCCACGCCCTTGTTCACCGAGACCGCGCGCACCGACAGCGACATGTTGGCGTCGGCGATGGTGGCGACGCCGATGGCCGCTTCCTCCACCGACAGCTTCAGCGGATCGGCGACTTTCGCCTTGATCGCCCCGCGCGCCGCCTCCACGTCGAGCGGCATGCCGCCGTTGAGGAACCGCTTGGGATTGATGCGGCCGAGCACGAGGTCGGCGTCGGTGATGACGGGCGTGTCCGAGCCCCTGCCGTAGCACGCGGGGCCGGGATCGGCGCCGGCGCTTTGCGGCCCGACATGCAATCCGCCGGTGTCGTCCACCCAGGCGATGGAACCGCCGCCGGTGCCGACTTCGACGATATCGACGACGGGCAGCTGCATGGGCTGGCCGCTCGCCAGCGGGCCAATCACATAGCCTTCTTCGACCGCGGGCGCGCCGTGAAGGATGAGGCTCGATTTCGCCGTCGTGCCGCCCATGTCGAAGCCGATGGCCTGTTCGATGCCAAGCTGCTTGCACAGGATGCCCGCCGCGATCATGCCGGCGACGGGGCCGGATTCCATCATGGACACCGGCTGCGAGCGCGCCATCGACGCGGACATGACGCCGCCGTTCGAGCGCATGAGGCGCATCTTGCCGGAAAACCTCTCGCCGCGAAGCCACGTTTCGAGGTTGCCAAGATAGTCGCGCACGCGCGGCCCGACATAGGCGTTGAGCACGGTCGTCGACGTGCGCTCGTACTCGCGGAACTCGCGCAGGATTTCGTGCGACAGCGTGACGAAGAGGCCGGGGCTCGCCTCGCGAAGGGCCTCGCCGATGGCGCGTTCGTGCGCGGGGTTGGCGTAGGAATGCAGAAGACACACGGCGACGGAGGCCGCGTTCGCGTCGAGGACCGCCTTCACGACGGCGTCGATCCCGCCGCGCGACAACTCCTTCAGCGCGCGGCCCGCGGGATCGAGCCGCTCGTCGACCTCGAACGTCAGGTGGCGCGCCACGAGCGGCTTCGGCCTGTGAAAGAACAGGTTGAACGCTTCGATGCGGTTGCCCCGGCCAATGGCGTAGACATCGCGAAAACCCTTGGTCGTGATCAGCGCCGTCTTCGCGCCCTTGCGCTCGAGGACGGTGTTGATCGCGATGGTCGAGCCATGCAGCAACTCGCCAAGGCCCGGCAGGTCGCATTTCGCGAGCCGCAGGCTTTCGGCGACGCCTTCGCTCGGATCGGCCGGCGTCGTGGACGTCTTCGACGAGACGATTTCGCCGTCGAGAACGCCGACGAGGTCGGTGAACGTGCCGCCAATATCAACGCCAACCATGTTCATTTCGATTTGGCTCCGGAAAGACCAAGTTTGGCCGGCGCGCGCGCGCCCGGCGTCAGGCGACGCTCGGCGACCCGCACCAGCGAGTTGAACAAAACCGCGATCAGCGCGAGCGTGCCGATCAGCGCGAACAGCGGCGCGGGATTGAAGTTTTCCGCGTAAAGCCGCGTGAAATAGCCGATGCCGCCGGTCGACACGTAAAGCTCGGCGAGAATCACGCCAAGCATGGTCAACGTCATCGACAGGCGCAGGCCGGTGAAAAAAGCGGGCGCCATGTTGGGAGCGATCACGTGGCGCAGCAGGTCGGCGCGCGCGCCGCCCATCGAGGCGATGGCGCTGCGATGGAGCGGGTTGATGTCGCGCATCCCCGCGACCACGTTGACGATGATGGGAAAGATTCCATGCGTGAACCCAAACGCGATCTTGCCCGCCGCGCCCAGCCCGAAGATCAGGATGAACAGCGGCATCAGCGTGACTTGCGGAATGGCGTAAAGCAGCAACACGATGGGCAGGAAGCTGGCGCGGGCGAAGTTGGACACGCCGATTGAAATTCCGATCGCCGCGCCGAAAACGATGGACAACGCGTAGGCGACGGCGATTTCGAACACCGCCATGGAAAGCGCCCAAAAAATGCGCTCGTCGCTCATAACCGGGTTGAACCACGCGCCGACGATCGCCGAGACCGGCCGAATGAAGGCGGGGTCGGCGAAAAACCTGCCGTAGATTTCGAGCGCCGCCGCCGCCGCGAGGATGATCGCCCAGCGCGTCAACGACACCGCGCGCGCCCGCGGCATGCCCATGATGATTTCGCGCGGCGCGTCGATCATGCTCATCGCCGCGCGGCCTCGCTGGCCGTCGCCCGGTTCTCGATGGAGGTCATGACGAAATTGAGCGAGACCGCGAAGCAAATGACGACGACGATCCAGGCGTACATGCGCGCCGAATCCATCAGTTCCGCGGCGAGCGCGATATTGCGCCCGACGCCGGCGATCGACGACAGCGCCTCGCCGCCGAGCACCGACGCGAAACAGATGAAGAATCCGACGCGCAGCCCCGTCACAAGCACCGGAAACGCGGAAGGCAACAACACGTGCCGAAATGTTTCCAGCGACGACGCGCCCATCGAGCGCGCGGCGCGCAGGTAGCGCTCGTCCGCGCGGCCAAGCCCGGCGATGGTGTTGAGCGCGATGGGAAAGAAGCCGTAGACCGCCCCGTAAGCGACCTTGGAGCCGGCGCCGATGCCGAAGAAAAGGATGAACATCGGGAAGAACAGCGTGATGGGAATGGTGAAAAGGCCGGCGATGATCGGCTCGAACACCTCGGTCCAGAATTTCGAGCGCGTCACCAGCCAGCCGGCGAAGACGCCGGCGACGACCGCGATGCCATAAGCCTTGGCGATGGTGGCCAGCGTCACCCCGACGGCCGACCAGAACGGCGCCGCGACGACAAGCCGCGACACGGCGGTGTAAACCGCTTCGGGCGGCGGCAAAAACAGCGGGCTGACGGCGTGGCTCGATGTGAGCAGCCACCACGCGCCGCCGACGACGCCCAAGAACGCGATTTGAATCGAGCGTTGGGCGAAGGCGCCGGTCACGCGCCGCCTCCGTCCGCGTCGCGTTGCAGCGCCATCGCCCGCCGGATTTCATCGCGCAGCAGGGCGAACAGCTCGTTGCGCATTTCGCCGAAGCGCGGCTCGAGCATGAAGTCGGGCGCGCGCGGATGCCTCTCGTTGACGTTGACGATGGTTTTCACCCGGCCGGGCCGCGCCGTCATGACAACGATTCTGTCCGAGAGGAAAACGGCTTCGGCCAGCGAGTGCGTCACGAAGACAATGGTCTTGCCCGTCTTCGCCAGCAGCGTCGAAAGGTCCTCGCCGAGCACCATGCGGCTTTGCTCGTCGAGCGCCGCGAAAGGCTCGTCCATCAAGAGGATGTTGGTGCGCACGCAGATGCCGCGCGCCATGTTGACGCGCTGGCGCATGCCGACCGAAAGCTGCGTTGGATAATGCCGCGCGAATCCGCCCATGCCGACGGCCTTCAGCGCGTCCATCGCCAGGTCGTCCCGCTCGGATTTCGGCACGCCCTGGAATTTCAGCGCGATGCGGAAATTCTCGATGATCGTGTACCAGGGAAACAGCGTGCTTTCCTGAAACACAAACGCGATCTCGTCCGGACGCGGCGCGCCGTCGACGCGCTTGCCGGCGACCGTCACCTCCCCGCTGGTCGGCTTGAACAGGCCGCCGATGATGTTCAGCAGCGTGCTCTTGCCGCAGCCCGACGGCCCCAGCAGGCAGACGAATTCACCTGGCGCGATGTCGAGCGAAATGTCGTCGAGCGCCAGGACGCCCTGCGCCGCGCCGACCGCGCCAAAGCGCTGCGTCACGCCGCGAATAGATATGGCCGGCGCGAGCCCCGCCGCCGTCGCGCCGGCGCCAATGGCCGTGGCGGCCTCGCTCAAAGCCTCACCGGCGTGAAATCCGGATCGTACATCGCCGCCGCCGCCGGCTCGGCGTCGGTGATGCCGAGCTCCTTCAACGAGGCGCGGATCGTGTCAACCGCCTTTGGCGAGAAGGCCCCGTCGAAGGAGATCATGCTCATCTCGGTGTCGTAGGATTCGTCGACGATCTTTTCGCTGTAGTTCGTCGCCTTGGCGAGGACGCGCACGGCGTCGGCCCTGTGGTCGCGGATGTAGGCGACGGTGGTGAACCAGCCGTGGAGGAAACGCCTCAGCAATTCGGGGTTCTTTTGTATCAACGCGTCGGTGGCGAAAATCACATGCGTGATGAAGTCCGGCGTGATCTGGCCGAAGTTCATCAGGATGTCGCCGCCTCCTTGCGCCTTGTAGTCGTAGCCTTCCTCGATCGCGGTGACGCTGCCTTGCAACTCGCCGGCCTTCATCGCGATGGCGCGGGTGCGCACCTCGCCCATCGGCACGGTTTGAATGCCGTCGGGGCCCCAGCCCTCCCTGGTTGAAATCGCGCGCACCAGCCAGTCCGTCAGCGAGCCGGCGGTGCTGACGCCGATTTTCTTGCCGCGCAGGTCGGCGATGGATTTCACCGGCCCGTCCTTCGGCACAACGAGGCACATGTTGCGGGGTGGATTGGCCATCACCGCGACAGCGTGGGCCGGCACGCCCTTGGACGCGTAGCCCATGCCGGGGCCCGAGCCGAAGCCAATGTCGATGGCCCCGGCGGTCAGGGCTTGTTGGATCTGCCCGTCGCCGCGAAACGTGGAGATCGTCACATCGATGTTTTCGGCGGTGAAAACTCCGGCCTGCTGGCCGACATCGACGCCCGCCATTGGGAAGGAGTTGACGATCGTCTTGCCAACGCGCAGCGAATCCGCCGCGCGCGCGACGGTCGGCGCGAGAGCCATCGCCGCGGCGCCCGTGGCGATGGCGCGCCGTCTCGATATTGGCCGGAATAGGACGGGCATCGCTGAATCCCCCAGCGCCGGAGTGGCGCTCCCGGTCGCGCGCCCTTTTACGGATTTGGCGCTGTCGCGCAAGGGGTGGTTGCCTTGGCGGCGGAAAGCGCCTTACCATCGCCCAAACGCCGGCGCCCTCGAGGCGGCCGATTTGGGAGGGACGCGCCGATGCCGATGGGTTGGGGTCTCCGCCGCGCGCGGACTTTTCCCTCCGTTCACGGCAAGCGGGTGGCCGGGCGGGGAAAAGGCGCGCGCGCCGCGATTTGCGCCCTTTCCCTCCTTTCCGCCATCCCCGCCCGCGCGCAATCCGTCGCCGACTTCTACAAGACCCACAATCTCACGATTGTGGTCGGCATTGTGGCCGGCAGCACCTATGACCTCAGCGCCCGCCTGATCGCGCGCGGCATGACGCGCCATCTGCCGGGCAATCCCGCGGTTGTCGTGCAAAATATGCACGGCGCCAATTCCATCATCTCGGCGAACTACGTCTACAACGCCGCGCCAAAGGACGGATCCGTGATCTGGACGGGATCGCGCCTCGCCGCGTTCGAGCCGCTGTTCGGCAATTCCAACGCCAAATACGACGCGCTCAAGGCGCGCTGGCTTGGCAGCACCGCGAGCGAAAACGGCGTCGTCGCCGTCTGGCACGCCGCGCCGCATCTCACCGCGCAAGACCTGTTCGACAAGGAACTGATCGTCGGCGCGACCGATCCCGGCGGCGACACCTATATGTACCCGACCGCCCTCAATCGGCTGCTTGGCGCGAAGTTCAAGCTCATCGGCGGCTACGCCGGACCGGAGCCGATCGCGCTCGCCATGGAGCGTGGCGAGGTGCAGGGCAACGGCAGTTGGTCCTGGTCGAACATTCCCTTCGCCCATCCGCAATGGCTGGCGGAAAAGAAAATCCGCGTGTTGATGCAACTTGGCGTCGACAAGCATCCCGATTTGCAGGACGTGCCGCTGGCGACGGAGTTCGCGAAGACCGACGAACAGCGGCAGGTGTTGTCGATCCTCATGGGCATGAAGAAATTCTCGTTCCCGTTTTTCGCGCCGCCGGGCGTGCCCGAAGACCGCGCGGCGGCTTTGCAAAAAGCGTTCGAGGAAACATTGCGGGACGAGGAGTTCCTGGCCGATTCGAAAACGCAGGGACGCGGCGTCGGCATGGCCGGCGGCGCGGAGACAACGGCCGCCTACAGAGCCGCGTACGCGCTGCCGGAGAACGTGATTGAACGGGCGCGGGAGGTGGCGCGGTGAGGGAATGGCCAAGGCTTGGCGCCGCGCTCGCCGGGTTGGCCACGATAGTCGCTGCCGCCTTCCCCGCCCGCGCGCAGTCCGTCGCCGACTTCTACCGGGGCAAGACACTCACCATTGTTCTGGGCCTCGATCCCGGCGGCACCTATGACGCGAGCGCGCGCATGGTGGCGCGCTCGATTGGCAAGTACATTCCCGGCAATCCGAACGTCGTCATTCAATACATGAGCGGCGTCAACGCCGTGCCCGCCGCGAACTACGTCTACAACATCGCCCCCCACGATGGTTCCACGATCTGGGGCGGCGCGCGCCTCGCGCCTTTCGAACCCCTGTTCGGCAACGCCAACGCGCGCTTCGACGCCGCCAAAGTGCGGTGGCTTGGCAGCACGGCGAGCGAGACCGGCGTCGTCATCGCCTGGCGCGACGCGCCCGTGCAAACGACCGACGACCTCTTCACAAAGGAATTGATCGTCGGCGCGACGATCCCCGGCGGCGACACCTATCTCTATCCGAACGCGCTGAACAAGCTGTTGGGCACGAAGTTCAAGATGGTCAGCGGCTATTCCTCGCAGGAGCCCATCGGCCTCGCCATGGAAAAAGGCGAGGTGCAGGGCAGCGGCAACTGGTCGTGGTCGGGCATTCCCGTGTTCCACGCGGATTGGCTGGCGGACAAGAAAATCCACGTGCTCATGCAGCTTGGCCTGCGAAAACATCCGGACTTGCCGGACACGCCGCTGGTCATGGACTACGCCAAGACGCCGGAGCAGACGCAGATCCTCTCCGTGTTGATGGGAATGAAGCAGTTCGGCTATCCCTTCTTCAGCCCGCCCGGCGTGCCGGAAGACCGCGCCGCGGCGATTGAAAAGGCCTTCGGCGATCTTTTTCACGACGCGGATTTCCTCGCCGAAGCCAAGCGCCAGAACCGCTCCGCCGGCATGGCGACCGGCGCGGAGATGACCAAGGTCGTCGCCGCGGCCTACGCGCTGCCGGACGACGTCGTGGCGAAGGCGCGGGACGTGATTTCGGCCGCCAAGTGACTCAGGCGCGCTTCGAAAACGCCGCGACGATCCGGGCGTGCAGGGAATCCCGCGTCGACCGGTAGGCGTCCAGTATCGTCTCCCGGCTGCCCTGCGTCGCGGTGGGATCGAACGTGCGCCAGAATTCCACGTCGATCGCCAGCGACCGCGTGAATTCAAGCGAACGGTGGTGAGCCTCCGGAGACAGGCTGACGATCAGGTCGAAGTTCATCTCCTCGAGGTCGTCGAAACTCTGCGGGCGGTGTGTGGCGATGTCGATGCCGATCTCGTCCATGACGACGACGGCGAACGGGTCGCGCTCGCCCGCCCGCAACCCGGCGGAGGCGAAGAATATTTCGCGCCCGAAGTAATGGCGCCCGAGCGCCTCGGCCATCGGCGAGCGCACGACGTTGTGGGAGCAGGCGAACAGCACGGATTGCGGGCGCGCGTGGAGGCGGACCTCGCCTGGAAGCCCCGGTGTGTCGGCCTCCCCCGGCATTCCTCAGCCCTTCCAGTGCAGCGCCGTGAACAGCGTGAACAACCGCCGCGCGGTGTCGAAATCGCAGTCGATCTTGCCTTTGAGCCGTTCCGCGAGCAGTTGCGCGCCCTCGTTGTGCAAGCCGCGGCGGCCCATGTCGATGGCTTCGATCCGCTCGGACGACGAGGTCCGGATGGCGCTGAAGTAGTTCTCGCAGATGATGAAATAATCGCGGAGAATCCGCCGGAACGGCGTCATCGACAGCAAATGGGCGGCGACCGGCGCGCCGTCCGCGTCGGAAATATCGAGAACGATCTTGCGGTCGCGCAGCGACAGGCGCAGCGCGTAGACGCCGCGGTCGCGGCCCGGCACGGCGAAATTGTTGGTCTCCACGAGGTCGTAGATCGCGACGCGGCGCTCGTGCTCCTGATCTGGCGTGCCCCGCCCGATCGACGCGTCGTCGAGCGTCACGGAAACGAGCCTGGAGCTTTGCGCGCCGGCGTTCAAGCCTCACCTCGCGTTGGTTCTGATCGCCACCGAGCGGGCGTGCGCGTCGAGCGATTCCGCCTCGCCGAGCGCGATGGCCGCGGGTCCGATGGCGCGCAGCGATTCGGGCGAGCACTTCAAAATCGACGTGCGTTTCATAAAATCGAGCACGCCGAGCCCGGAGGAAAACCGCGCCGAACGCGCCGTTGGCAGCACGTGGTTCGACCCCCCGACATAGTCGCCGATGGCCTCGGGCGTGTGTTGCCCGAGGAAGATGGCGCCCGCGTTGCGCACGCGTTCGCCAAGGGCCTCCGCGTCCGCGGCCATGATTTCGAGATGTTCCGGCGCCAGCCGGTCGACGAGCGGGATCGCTTGCGCCAGCGATTTCACCAGGATGACGGCGCCGTGGTCGCTCCAGCTCTTCGACGCGATGGCGCGGCGCGGCAGGGTCGCGAGCTGCGATTCAACGGCGCGGCACACCGCGTCGGCGAGCGCCGCGCTGTCGGCGATCAGGATCGACTGCGCGGCCGTGTCGTGCTCCGCCTGCGCGAGCAGATCCGCCGCGATCCAGTCCGGATTGGCGCTGGCGTCCGCCATGATCAGAACTTCCGAGGGGCCGGCGATCATGTCGATGCCAACGGTTCCAAAAACGCGCCGCTTCGCCGCCGCGACCCAGGCGTTGCCGGGCCCGACGATCTTGGCGACCGGCGCGAGGGTCGCCGTGCCATAGGCGAGCGCCGCCACGGCCTGCGCGCCGCCGACGCGGTATATTTCATCGACGCCCGCGCGCCGCGCCGCCGCCAACACCAGCGGGTTGAGCGCGCCCCCCGGCGCGGGGACAACCATGACGACGCGCTCGACGCCCGCGACCTTCGCCGGCACGGCGTTCATCAACACCGAAGAGGGATAGCTCGCCGTGCCGCCCGGCACATAAAGCCCGACCGCCTCGATGGCGCTCCAGCGCCAGCCGAGCTCGACGCCGGCGTCGTCCGTGAACCGCAGGTCCGAAGGCTTCTGGCGCTCGTGGAACGCCGCGATGCGCGCGTGGGCGAGATCAAGCGCGGCGAGCGTTTCCGGCTTGCAGGCCGCGAGCGCGGCGTCCACTTCGGCGGCGGAAACCCGCATCGGCGTTTTCGTCAGGTCGAGCCGGTCGAAGCGAAGCGAATAGTCGGCGAGCGCGGCGTCGCCGCGCGCGACGACGTCGGCGATGATCGCGGCGACGTCTCTGTCGACATCGACCGCGATCTCGCGCTTGCCCGCGACGAGCGCCGCGAAATCCTTGGCGAAATCCGTGTGGCTGGCGTCAAGCCGGACGGGCATGGCGTGTTCCCCGGTTCAGCGAAAATCAATCGTCGGCGCGGCCCGTGGGGGGCGTTTCGTCGGCGCGCGCGTCGAGATCGGGCAAGTCGAGGTCGCGCACATGGGCGTCGAGGCATTCGACCCGCAGCCGGACCTCCGCGCCGCCCGAGAAAATCAACGCGACTTCCCCCGCCGGCGCTTCCCCCGGCGTGAACTCGATGCTGATCAGGTTCAGCAAGGCGTCGGATTCCCGGGGGTCGAAGCCCTGGGTCGCGGCGCTCAACACGCCGTCGAAATGAGCGCCCGTCGCGACGCGTTCGATCTCGCCGCGTTCCGCCGCGAGCCAGTTGAAGCGCGCGGCCACGAAGGCGAAACGCCGGGCCTTGGGCAGATAGGCCATGTCGCGCGCCAGAACGTCGGCGCCTTGCAAACGACCCGTCACAACGGCGAGATCGTCGCTGTCGTGCGCCAGAAGCCGGAGGGGACGATCGGACATCGCGATCCGCCTATTCCGCCGCCGCCAGCCGCTCGACGCGCGCGCCGCAGGCGCCGAGCTTCTGCTCGAGCTGCTCGAAGCCGCGGTCGAGATGATAGACGCGGTGGACGATGGTCTCGCCTTCCGCGGCCAACGCCGCGATGACAAGCGACACCGAGGCGCGCAAATCGGTCGCCATGACCGGCGCGCCCTTCAGCGTCTTCACGCCGGTGACGATCGCCGTGTCGTGCTCAAGATGAATCTTCGCGCCGAAGCGCGCCAACTCCTGCACATGCATGAAGCGGTTCTCGAAGATCGTCTCGGTGATGCGCGAGACGCCATTCGCCCGCGTCGTCAGCGCCATGAACTGGGCCTGCAAATCCGTCGGGAAGCCGGGGAAAGGTTCGGTGGTCACATCGACCGGCGCGATGCCGCCGCCGTTGCGGCGCACGCGGATGCCGCCGGCGTCGCAGACGATTTGGGCGCCCGTTCGCGTCAACGTGTCGAGCGCCGATTGCAGCAGTTCCGGCCGGGCGCCCTGTAAAAACACGTCGCCGCCGGTCATCGCCACCGCCATGGCGTATGTGCCTGTTTCAATGCGGTCCGGCAGCACCGTGTGGCGCGCGCCGCCAAGGCTTGTCACGCCCGTTATCTCGATGGTCGACGAGCCGGCGCCCTTGATTTTCGCGCCCATCTTGATCAGGCAGTCGGCGAGATCGACGATTTCGGGCTCGCGCGCGGCGTTGTGGATGAGTGTGTCGCCCTTCGCCAAGGCCGCCGCCATCAGCGCGACATGCGTGCCGCCGACGGTGACCTTTGGAAACACGATCTTGCCGCCAACCAGCCCCTTGGGCGCGCTCGCGAGCACATAGCCGGCCTCGATGTCGATCTTCGCGCCGAGAGCCTCCAGCGCCTGCAACAGCAGATCGACCGGCCGCGTGCCGATGGCGCAGCCGCCGGGCAACGACACTTTAGCCACGCCGGCGCGCGCCAGCAGGGGCGCCAGCACCCAGAAGCTCGCCCGCATCCGCGACACCAACTCGTAGGGGGCCGTGGTGTCGACAATGTTCTTCGCGTCGAGGTGGAGCGTCTGGCCGCTCGTCGCGAGCTCGCCTGGCCGCTTGCCGGCGATGGTGTGGTCGACGCCGTGGTTGCCGAGAATGCGCAGCAAAAGCCTGACATCGGCGAGGCGCGGCAGGTTTTCGAGCGTCAGCGTTTCGCGCGTCAACAGCGAGGCTATCATCAGCGGAAGCGCGGCGTTTTTAGCGCCCGAGATCGGGATCACGCCCCGCAACTCCCCGCCGCCTTCAATGCGAATTCTATCCATTGATCCTCGCGAACGCGCGGCGCGGTCCGCGACGCGGACCCTTGGGCGAAGGTTGTGCTATAAGCCGCCAATGCTGGCCGCAACAAGGCCAAAGATCAATGGGGGTCGTCCTCGGGGTCGGCGGCGTCGTCCCGCCGGGCGCGCGCCTGATCCTTGCGGCGGCGCAGATTTTCCCGCAACGCGCTCGCAAGCCTTTCAGCCTTTTGACGTTTTCGCTCGGTTTCGCGGTCGGCGGCCGACGGTATTGACTGAGGGGATGGATGGGCGGGCGCCGACATCGCCAACGTTTACGCCATGGAGGCGAGGGTCGGCAAGCCGGGCGAAGAAATCCACCGCGGGAATGAAGGAAATCCACCGCAGGTATGTGGAGCGCCGCTGCGCGCGCCAATTGGCGATTTCATCAGTCCGCCTTGTCGTCTGGCCCGGCAATCGATAACTATGGCGAAACAAGGTCTTGGGAGGCTGGATTGCGCAAAATAATACTCACGCTCGCGTTGACGCTGGCGCCGTTCGCGGCCTCCGCCGCCGATAAGCCTGTTTGGGCCTTTCCCGTCACCGACAAAACGCAACCGCCGTCGAACGAGGATCCGAACCGCCTACGCACGTCCCCGAATAGCGAGATGAAGCTGACAAAGGCGCAGATCGACAATCTCTTTGGCCCCCCCGATTGGCGGCCGGAGATGCACCCGCCGATGGCGGATGTCGTCGCCCATGGCCGGCCGCCAAATGTGCGCGCCTGCGGCTCCTGTCATTTGCCCACGGGAACGGGACATGACGAGTCGGCTTATATCGCCGGCCAGCCCATCGAGTATTTCGTCCGCCAGATGCGCGATTTCAAAAGCGGAGCGCGCACCGGCGCCGCTTCGATGCAGACCATCGCCAAGGACATTACGGACGACGAAATCCTGTCGGCGGCGAAATATTTCGCCTCGGTCAAGCCCCTGCAATGGGTGCGTGTGGTCGAGACCGACGAGGTGCCCAAGACCTACATCTCGCCGGGCAACAAGCGCCTCGCCCTGCCTGACGGCGGCGTGGAGCCGATCGGCCAGCGCATCATCGAAATCCCCGAAGACGAGAACCTCGTCCTCAACCGCGATCCGCTGAAGGGCTTTGTCGCCTACGTGCCGAAGGGCGCGTTGGCCAAGGGCGAGGCGCTCGCCAAAGGCGTCGAGGGTAAAACCATCGCCTGCGCCATTTGCCATGGCCCGGACTTGCATGGACTCGCCGATATCCCGCCGTTGGCTGGCCGAACGCCGAATTATCTCGTGCGCCAGTTGTTCATGATCCAGGACGGCGAGCGCGCCGGGCCGCAATCGCCCCTAATGGCCCAGGTGGTTTCGAAACTCTCGGTCGAGGACATGCTCGATCTCGCCGCCTATGCGTCCTCGCTGGCGCCGTAAAGCGCTTTCAAGCGGCGATTTTCAAACCGCTCGATCCGCCCTATGGTCCGCCGCGTTTTCAACCCGGCGGAGCTCCATGCCCGAAGATCGTCAAATTTTCGTCGCGGCCAGCGAATTGCTGGCGGCAATCGTCCGCGTTTACCAAGCGAAGGGGATGAACGAAGCCGACGCGCGCGCCGCGGCGGACGTGATGGTGTGGGCCGACATGCGCGGCATGAGCTCGCATGGCGTCCAGCGCCTCCCGATGTTTCTGCGCATTCTCGACAGCGGCGAACTCGATCCCAAGGCGGCGCCGACCCTCGAAGAGCGAGCCGGCGCGGTGTTTGTTGTCGATGGCCACAAGAGCGCCGGCCCGGTGGCGATGCGGCTGGCGCTCGACGAGGGCGAAAAACGCGCGAAAAAATTTGGCGTCGCGGTCGCCAGCATGCGTTCGGCGACCCACACCGGCTCGATTGGCTATTACGCCCAAAAGGCCGCCGCGCGCGGCCTCGCCGCGATCATGATCAACGGCGGGCCGCCCAACATGGCTTATCACGGCGCGAAAGTGTTGAGCCTCGCGACGAGCCCTGTCGCGATGGCGGCGCCCTCGCTCGACGGCGAAATTGTGCTCGACATGGCGACCGCCACCATCGCCAACGGGCGCCTGCAACAGGCGCTGGACCTTGGCCAGCCCATCCCGCTTGGCAGCGCGCTGACCGGGGATGGCGAGCCCACGACCGACGCCTCGAAGGCGGAAATACTGTTGCCGCTCGGCGGCCCGAAGGGCTCCGGCCTGTCCCTGATGGTCGAGGTGTTGACCGGTATTCTGGCGGCGCGGCCCTTGTTGATTTCGATGATTCCCGGCGGCCGCGCGCATGTCCACAACGCCATGCTGATCTTGCTCGACATCGCCGCGTTTCGACCGCTTGAGGATTTCAAGCGCGAGATGAGCGAGCTCGGCCAAATCGTCAAAGCGCTGCCGCGGCTCGATCCGCAGGCCGAAATTATGCTTCCCGGCGAACGGGGCGCGCGCGAATACGAAAAGCGCAGGCGCGAAGGCGTGCCGGTGGCGGCGAAGGCCTTCGAACGGCTGGCGAAAACGGCGGCGGCGTTGGGCGTCGAGGGGCCGCGGGCGATGAAATGAACGAATGACCCGCGAAGCGGAGTCACACCCCCAAATAGGTCTCGTGCACGCCCGGGTTCGCCAACAACTCCGCCGTTGTGCCCTTCCAGACGATCTCGCCCTTCTCGATGACGTAATGACGGTCGGCGAGTTCGCACAACGCCTCAAGCTCCTTGTCGATGACGAGGATCGACAGGCCCGTGCGCTTCAACGCCCCGAGGCGGCTCCAGATTTCGTCGCGGATGACGGGGGCGAGGCCTTCCGTCGCCTCGTCCAGCACGAGCAGGCGCGGGTTCGTCATCAGCGCGCGGCCGATGGCCAGCATTTGCTGTTCGCCCCCCGACAATTGCGTGCCGCTGTTGGAAAGCCGTTCGCCGAGCCGCGGAAAGAAATCGAGCACGCGCTCGAACGTCCAGGGCTCGCCGCCGCCATGGCCGCGATCGATCCCGGCCATCGCGAGGTTTTCGCGCACGGTGAGATTGGGGAAGATGCGTCGCCCCTCGGGCACCAAGCCCATGCCCAGCCGCGCGATCCGATGCGGCGGCGCCTTCTCGACGCGCTCGCCACAAAACTCGATTTCGCCGGCGCTCGCGCGCGCAAGCCCGATCAGCGCCCGCACCGTCGTGGTTTTGCCCATGCCGTTGCGGCCGATGAGCGTCGCGACCTCGCCCTCGGCGATGTCGAGCGACACGCCGAACAACACTTTCGCCGCGCCGTAGCCGGCCTCGACGCCTCTGGCGGAAAGCAGCATGTCGCTCACCCCTTGTGGCCGAGGTAGGCCGCCTTGACCGCTGAATCCGAACGGATCGCGGCGGGATCGCCCGTGGCGATGACGGCGCCCGCGACCAGCACGCTGACGCGGTCGGCCAGCGCGAAGACCGCGTCCATGTCGTGCTCGACGAGCAGGATGGCGTAGTTCTGTTTCAAGCCCGCGAGGATTTTCGTCATGCGCTGGCCGTCTTGCCGGCCCATGCCCGCCATGGGTTCGTCGAGCAAAAGGAGTTTGGGCTTCATCGCCAGCGCCATCGCGAGTTCCAATTGGCGGCGCTCGCCGTGCGAGAGGTCTTCCGCGACGATGTCGGCGCGCGAGTCCAATCCGATCGTTGTCAACGCCTCCATCGCCGGCCTGGTCAGCGCGGAGTCGGCGGACGCGTTCTTGAAGAATCGAAACCCGTGGCGCTCGCGCGCCTGCGCGGCCAAAGCGACGTTTTGCAGCGCCGTGAAGGCCGGAAACACCGACGTGATCTGAAACGAGCGGGCTATGCCGAGCCGCGCGCGGCGCCAGGCCGGCTCGCGCGTGATATCGGCGCCGTCGAACGAGATCGCGCCGCCGTCGGGCGTCAATTCACCTTGCAATTGCGCGATGAGCGTCGTTTTGCCGGCGCCGTTGGGCCCGATCAACGCGTGGGTCTCGCCGGCCTGGACGTCGAGGCTCAGGTTGTTCGTGGCGACGATGCCCGCAAAGCGCTTTTCGAGCCCTCGAATGGAAAGGATCGGGCCGCTCATCCCCGGCCTCCCCCGTTTCCACGAGCGCCCTTCGCGCCGACGAGGTCGAGAAGGCCGCCGCGCAGGAACACAACGATCAAGATGACGACAACGCCGAATGGCGCCTGCCAGAATTGCGTCCACGCCGGCAGAAACGCTTCGAGCAACACATAGACGATCGCGCCGAGCACGGGCCCCCACACCAATCCCATGCCACCCAGCACGGCCATGACGATGTAATCGCCCGAGCGCACCCAGGAGAGATCCGAGGGGCTGACGAATTGCTGTCCAGTCGCCCACATGGCGCCGGCGAGGCCCGCCGCCGCGCCCGATATCGCGAAGGCCGCGACCTTGTAGCGCAGCGGCGGAACGCCCAGCGCGACGACGCGCCGCTCGTTCTGGGCGCATGCCCGCAGGATGATTCCGAAACGGCTCTCGACGAGCAGGGCGAAGAAGGCCGTTTCGACCGTCAGCGCGGCCAGCGCGAAATAATAGAACGTCGCGCGTTTCGACACGTCGAGGCCGAAAAAATCGAGGCTTCCCAGGATTTGCAGGCCGTCGTCGCCGCCGTATTTCTGCAGCGCGACGAAGAAGTAATAGAGCATCTGGTTGAAGGCCAGCGTGATCATGATGAAATAGGCGCCGCTCGTGCGCAGCGAGACAACGCCGGTGATCGCCGCGCCCAGCCCCGCGAGGATCATCGCGAGCGGAATCGAGATCGCGAGGTTTCCAGTGCCTGGGAAAATTCCGACGAATTTGGAGCCGTCGTAGTCGTGGAAGGCGAGGATCGCGACGGCGTAGGCGCCGATGCCGGCGAGTCCCGCGTGCATCAGGCTGACAAGGCCGCCGTAGCCGAGCACGACGTTCAGCGCCACCGCCGCCATGGCGAAAATCACCGCGCGGGTGAACAGGCGGATGAGAAAGGGGTTGTCGACCGCGTTCGACAGCGTCGGCGCGAGCGCCAGCAGAGCCAGCAGGACGATCGGGGCGAAAACGCGCGTCGCCGCGCCGTCCGCCTTGGCCAATGTGGCTTTTGTCTCAGCCATGGACGGGGAACAATCCCTTGGGGCGCCAGGCGAGGATCGCCGCCATCAGCATGAAGATGACCATGCTTCCGAGCGCCGGTGGCAGCAGCACGCGGCCGAACGTGTCGCCGATTCCAATGATAAGCGCCGCGACGAAGGCGCCGCGGATGGAGCCGATGCCGCCGATAACCGTGACAACGAGCGCGAGAATGAGGATGGGCTCGCCCATGCCGACCTGCACGGCGGTGATCGGCCCCGCCATCAGGCCCGCGAGGCCGGCCAGCGCCGCGCCGGCGGAAAACACGAGCGAGAACACCAGCTCGACATCGACGCCGAGCGCCGAGGCCATCGGACGGTCGCTCGCGCCGGCGCGTATCCACATGCCGACGCGCGTGTGCGACACGACGATGTAAAGCCCCAGCGCCACGAGCGCGCCGACCGCCAGAATGGCGAGCCTGAACGCGGGATATTCGACGCCGCCAAACAAATGCACCGGGCCCGACAGCGCGTCGGGCGGCGACAGCGGCACCGGCACGACGCCCCAGATCATGCGCACGACATCGTTGAAGACGAGAATAAGCCCGAAGGTGACGAGCACCTGGTCGAGATGGCTTCGCTGATAGAACCGTCGCAACACCGCCCATTCGACGAAAGCGCCCACGAGCGCCGACGCGGGCACGGCGACCAGCACGGCCAGCGTGAAGCTGTCGGTTAGCTGGAACACCGTCGCCGCGAAAAACGCTCCCGCCATGTACAGGGAGCCGTGCGCGAGGTTGATCAGGTTCATGATGCCGAAAACGAGCGTCAGCCCGGCCGCCATGAGAAACAGCATGACGCCGAGCTGCACGCCGTTCAGCGACTGTTCGACGAAGAGGCTGGGACTCATGCGCGGCCCCCCGGCCCGCTCGTCGTCATAGCCTTGTCCGCCTTTACTTCGGCATCTGGCAATCGCCGACATAGGCGTCGGCGAGGTTGCTCATGATCTTTTGCTTGAGCGCCGACACAAGGCGGCCCTTGGCGTCCTTCTCGACCTGGACGAGGTAGTAATCCTGGATCGGAAAATGGTTGGTGTTGAACTTGAAGTTGCCGCGCACGCTGTCGAACTTGACGTTCTCGAGCGCCTTCTGGAAGGCGGCCTTGTCGTCGATCTTGCCGCCAACCGCGTCGACCGCGGCCTGAATCACATGCCCCGTGTCGTAGCCCTGCGCCGCGTATTGCGAGGGGATGCGCTTGTAGGCGGCCTCGAAGTCGGCGTCGAATTTCTTGCTCGCCGGATTGTCGAGGAATTCGCTCCACATGGCGCCGGTGTACATGCCGATCGCGGCGTCGCCGATGGCGCCTAGCGTGGTCTGATCGACCGTTCCAGGGCCGGTGTAGAGCGGTATGTCCTTCATCAACCCGGCCTGCGCGTATTGCTTGGTGAAGTTGATGCCCATGCCGCCGGGATAGAACATCACCACCGCGTCGGGCTTCGCCGCGCGCAACTGCGCGATCTCGGCGGAGTAGTCGAGTTGGCCCATGGCGGTGAAGACTTCCGCCTGCATGGCGTCCCCGAAATAGCGTTTGAAGCCGGTCAGCATGTCCTTTCCGGCGGGGTAGTTGGGGGCCATGAAGTAGATTTTCTTGAAGCCTTTTTCCTTCATGTATTTGCCAAGACCCTCGAAATTGTTGTCGTTTTGGAAACCCACCGAGAACAGATGCGGATTGCATTGCTTGCCGGCCAGCTGCGACGGGCCGGCGTTGGGGCTGATGTAGAACTTGCCGGAATCGAGAATCGGCTTGATCACAGCCAGCAGCACATTCGAAAAATTGATCCCGGTGAGAAGATCGACCTTGTCGCTGTCGATCATCTTGTCGACGACCGCGCGACCAACGTCCGGCTTCACCTGATCGTCGCCCACGACCACCTGGACGGGCCGCCCCCCCATTGTGTTGTTCTTGTCCTTCAGCGCGAGATTGAACGCGTCGAGCAGGTCCCGGCCAATAACGCCCTCGGGGCCCGACATTGACGAGACGAAGCCGATTTTCAGAGGCGTCTGGGCTCGCGCGGCGGACGCGGCAAATGTGGCGGCGACGCCGGCCAGCACGGCAATGCGGAATGAATGTTTCACGGACCCCTCCTTGGCGATGCAAAAACGGGCCGTCGCGCGGCCTCCCCGCGCCTGTATGCCAAATCCGCGCGTCGAAGTCACTTGCTCCGCCGCGCTGTTCATCCGACTATTTGATGAGGTCGGCGACCCGGTCGATCACCGCGCGCGGCGTGGCGTAAAGCGCCGCGACCAACTCTTGCAGATGCTCGCCCGTCGCCGGTTCGGCGTCGAGGCGCAGCCGCGCCGCCTCGGCGAGGAAATCCGGGTCCGCCATCGTCGCGTCGAACCCCCGTCGCAGCTCTTGCGCGCGCTCGGGCGGCAATCCCGGCGGCGCGATGAAGGGCCGGCCGATTCCTTCGCCCGAATAGAGGAAGGTCAGCGCGCGGCGGTCGTCGTCGGATTTCGCCAGATCGGGAATGAAGGGCACGCCCGCCAGCGCGGGGAGGGGCTTTTCGCCGCCTTGCAAAAGCACCGTCATCTTGCCGGACGCCAACCAGTCGGAATGCCGCGCGGCGACGCTGTCCCAGCTCTCGCACATGCCCTCGACTTCGCCGCGTTCCATCGCCAAAAAAATGTCCGCCGACGCGTTGAAGCCGCTGACGAGCTTGAATTTCATGCCGAGCATGCGCGACAGGGCGAGCGGATAGTCGCGCGACGAGCCGCCGGCGCCGACATCGCCGACAATCAGCTCGGTCGTGAGCAAATCCGCCGCTGTCGCCACTTTCGCGGTTCCGTAGGCGACACAGACCGCGTGTTCGACCGAGGGTGTTCCGATCCACGTGAACTTCGAGGCGTCGTATCGCGCGCCCGCCGCGCCCGTGAGCGGCCCCAGCGCGGCGTCGCGGGCGATGATGGCGACCGCGGTTCCGTCCTTCGGCGCCTGCGCGTAAATATAGCCCGCGGCGGCGAAGCTGCCCGCGCCGGGCATGTTGCGCACGACAATGTTGGGTTGACCGGGCAAATGCCGGCCCCAGAAGCGCGACAAAGCGCGCGCCCACAGATCGTAGCCGCCGCCAACGCCGAAGCCGACCACGAGATCGATGGTCTTGCCTTGATAGAAGGGCGTTTGCGCGCCGGCGGAAAAAGGCGCGAGCAGGGCGGTGGCCAGCGCCGCGAGCGAGGAAAACCGCATCGTCAATGCAGCCGCGGCGCCTGCGCCTGCCGCGCGCGGTCAGCGGTCTTGATCGCCATGTCGATCTTGCGCCCGTCGCGCATGACGGTCAAAGCCGCGTCGACGCCCGCTGGCCCCAGCGCCCAAAGCCGCTTGTAGAACGCGGCGAGATCGACCACTGGCGCGCCCCCGACGCCGACAATCACGTCGCCCACGCGCAAACTCCGCTTGGCCGGCCCGCGCTCGACGACGCCCATGACGACGACGCGGTTCTGCGTCTCGCTGGCGTAAACGCCGAGCCAGGGCCGCGGCGGCGCCTTGCTCGCGCCCGTGGTCAGCAAATCGTCCATGATTGGCTTGAACAGGTTGATCGGGACGCTCATGTTGATGTTTTCCGACTGGCCTTGGCCCTTCGACTGTTCGATTTGCAGGGAACCCAGGCCGACAAGCTCGCCGCGCGCGTCGATCACCGCCGTGCCGCCCCAATTGGGATGCGCGGGCCCGGAGAAAATCGCGTTGTCGACCAGGTATTCCCAATAGCCGGCGAATTGCTGGCGCGCCACAACATGCGCGGCGACGCAATGCGCGCGGCCGCCGCCGCCGGCGACGACAACCTCCTCGCCGATGAGCGCGGTGTCGGAGTTGCCGAGCCTCAGCGCTGGCAGGCCGAGCTTGCCAAGCGCGCGAACCAGCGCGAAGCCGGTGGTGTTGTCTATGCCGATCACGTCGCCGGGCACCACTTTGCCATCGGACGAACGCAGCCAGATGGCGCTCGCCTCGTTGACCAGATAGCCGATCGTCAGCACCAGCCCGTCCGTGTCGATGACAACCGCGCTGCCCGCCCGTTCGGTGCCGAGCGTGGCGGCGGAAAAAGCGGTGTCAGGCACAATGGTCGAAATCAGCAAGGCGCTCGAAATCGTCCGCTCGAGATCAAATTCGTACTCGTCGGCCTTCGGCTGATGGGCGCTGGGCACCTTCCAGTCGCTTGCGGCCATGCGATAACTCCCGAAACGCGGACCACCGGCGGCCCGCCTCCATCATAGTCGGCCCGGCGCGCGGAACAAGGGTGGCGGCGCCGGCGTTTCGGGACGGGATGGCTCGGGCGGCGCTTAGACTATTGACGCCCGGATTCGCCCGTGCGCCAATCTCCCCCGCATTCGCCGCAGGCGGTTAGTGGTTCGTGGAAATGAGAGCGTGAATGATACGTGACATGATCGTTCTGATCGACGGGTCCCCAGGCTCGGATGTCGCCGGCCGTCGGGCGGTCGATCTAGCGGCGGTTTGTTCGTCGCATTTGACTATTATGGGATTGCCGCGCGACACCGCCGAGGTTCCCCACCTGTTGCTGGCGTCGGCAAAGGTTGTCATCGAGGCCATGCACGACGCGCAAGACGCGGTCGATTTGGCGGCGCTCCAAATCGAGGAGATCGCCCGAGCCGCCTCGGTTCAGTGTTTTCACCACACGCTTGACGCGCCTGCGGCGGACTACGTCGAGACAACGACGCGCATCGCCCGCCGCTTCGACCTCTGCGTGGTCGCCTTGGCGGGTCCGGCATCGCAACGTGGCTACGACGCCGTGTTCGAGCCGCTGCTGTATCGGTCGGGCGTTCCAGTCCTGGCCGTGCCACCGCATTCCCCGCGCGCCGGCTCCTACGATCGCGTGATGATCGCTTGGGATGGAGGACGCGCCGCCACGCGGGCGGTCGGCGACGCGATTCCGATCTTGCGGGAGGCCAAACACGTGGACATCGTGAACATCTCCCGAAACGGCGACGGCGGAGAAACGGAAATACCCGGCTGCCATATCGCCGGCCATTTGGCGCGCCACGGCGTCGTCGCCCAATATCGCCAGATTGAAACGAACGCCTCCCGCGGCGCGGCGTTGCTGCTGGCCGCCGGCGAACTGGGCGCGGACCTCGTCGTCATGGGTGCCCAGAGGCATTCGCTATTGCGCGAAGCGATCGTTGGCGGGACGAACAGCGAGGTTATCGAAAAGTCTCTGGTGCCGCTCTTTTTGGCGCGGTGACGGGGTCGGCGCCGTAAGGGCCGCGGCTGGTGTCATCTTGAAAGAAGGGATGAGGCCCTAGCGGAACCAGCGCGGCAGAATGTTGTTCTCCCGCGCCTCCCGCTCAAGGGCTTCGCGAAAATCCGGGTGGGCGATGGAAATCATCGCCTTCGCGCGCTCGGCGACGGATTTGCCCTTCAAATTCACCATGCCGTATTCGGTCGCGACATACATGGTGTCCGTTCGCGGCGTGGTCACCAC
>CAIKAR010000060.1 GCA_903825465.1 uncultured Hyphomicrobiales bacterium
GATGACTTCGGTCGCGCTGCTGGAGAAGAACCCGAAGCCGAGCGACGCGCAGATCCGCGACGCGCTTTCCGGATTGAAGTGCCGCTGCGGCACCCATGTGGCCATCCTGCGCGCCGTCAAGCGCGCCGCGAACGCTTGAGGAGCCGCGCCATGAACATGCACATCAACCGCCGCGGATTTCTCGCGACATCCGGCTCGCTCGTCGTTTCCATCGCGCTTCCCGGCGCCGTTGTGCCGGCCCTCGCGGGCGCGCCCGAAGCGCTCGCCAAGCGGCCGCCGCTCGACCCCTCGAAGCTCGCCTCCTACATTTCGGTCAACGCCGACGGCACGATCAACGCCTATCTCGGCAAGCTCGACATGGGGCAGGGCACCGATATCGGCGTCGCGCAAATGGTGGCGGAGGAGCTCGATGTCTCCGTTGACCGCGTTCACATTTTGCAAGGCGACACCGACCTGTCGTTGAACATGGGCGGCGCCACCGGCTCCAGCGGCATCTGGAAGGGCGGCGCGGCGCTGCGCAACGCCGCCGCCGAGGCGCGCCGCGTGCTGGTTGACATGGCCGCCGACAAGCTCGGCGTCGAGGCCGGCAAACTCGCGGTCGACGACGGTGTCGTGAGCGTCGGCGGCGACGCCGCCAAAAAAGTGTCCTACGCGGAGCTCATCGGCGGCAAATGGTTCGACGTGCCGATGGAATGGAACAAGCAGATCGGCATCATGCTCGGCGTCAAGGGCCAGGCCACGCCGAAGAAGTTCTCGGAGTACAAGGTCGTCGGCAAATCCATCCGCCGACGCGACGTCGCCGACAAGGTTCTCGGCAAAATGGAATACGCCGTCGATGTGAAGCCCGAAGGCATGTTGCACGCCCGCGTGGTGTTGCCGCCCGTCGCCGGCGCGTCGCCGACAGCCGTGGACGAAGCCTCGATTAAAAACATTCCCGGCGCCCGCGTCGTGCGGCAGGGCGATTTCCTCGCGGTCGCCGCGCCGCGCGAATGGGACGCGATCAAAGCGCAAAAGGCGCTCAAGGTGACGTGGTCGGACGCGAAGCCGGCGCTGCCCGGCAACGCGGGCGTTTACGACTGGATCCGCAAGGCGACGGCCAACAAGCGGACCGTCGAAGTGGACACCGGCGATCTCGACAAGGCTTTCGCCGGCGCGGCGAAGATCGTCGAGGCCACCTACGAGTGGCCGTTCCAGTCGCACGCGAGCATGGGGCCGGGCTGCGCGGTCGTGGACTGCAAGCCGGATGGCATCACCACCGTCTGGACGCCGACGCAAAAGCCGCACTACGCGCGCGACGGCGTCGCCAACATCCTCGGCCTGCCGCCGGAGAAGGTCCACGGCAAATACATGATGGGGCCGGGCTCCTACGGGCGCAACGATTCGGGCGACGCGGCGATCGCGGCGGCGCTGATTTCGAAGGCCGTCGGCGCGCCCGTGCGCGTGCAGCACATGCGCGATCAGGGCAGCGGCTGGGACCCGAAGAATCCGGCCTCCGTCCATGTCAGCCGCGCGGCGCTGGACAAGGACGGCAACGTTCTCGCCTGGCATTTCGAGACCAAGGCGTTCTCGCGCCTCGATGTCGAAAGCAACGAGAGCCAGCCGGCGCATACGCTGCCCGGCCAGATGTCCGGCGTTCCGCTCAAGTACACGGCCGCCTTCGGGATTCCGGAGGAGAGCTACGGCTTCGCCGCCAAGCGCAAGGCGTGGGAGACGGTGCCCCCGCTGCTTGAGCGCAACTCGCCGCTGCGCACGTCGCACATGCGCGACCCGACGGGCCCGCAGGTGCATTTCGCCAGCGAGTCCTTCATGGACGAGCTCGCCTACGCGACGAACACCGACCCCGTGGCTTTCCGGTTGAAATACCTGGAAGACCCGCGCGACCAGGCCGTGGTCAAGGCCGCGGCGGAGAAGGCCGGCTGGACGCCGCGCACGAGCGCGCGCAAGCAGGTTGTCGGCGATGTCGCGCGCGGACAGGGCATCGCCTTTTCGCAGCGTGCCGGCACCCACGTCGCCGTGGTGTCGGAGGTCGAAGTCAACATGAAGACCGGCAAGGTCTGGTGCAAGCGCTTCGTTTGCGCGCACGATTGCGGCCAGATCATCAACCCCGGACTGCTCACCATGGGCATCGAGGGCAACATGGTTCAAGGCGCGAGCCGCGCTGTTTGGGAGGAGACGAAGTTCGACGACCAGATGGTGACGTCGATCGACTGGCTCACCTACCCCATCCTCGACATGCGGGAAGCGCCTGAATCCATCGATGTCGTGTTGATCGACCATCCCGAGATCGAGCCAACCGGCGCGGGCGAGCCCTCGATGCGGCCCGTCGCGGCCGCCGTCGCCAACGCGATTTTCGACGCGACCGGCGTGCGGCTGCGGCAGGCGCCGTTCACGCCCGAGCGCGTGAAGGCGGGCATGGTCTAAAACGCCGCGTCAGGCCGCCGCCGCGCGTCTTCCACGCCGCGGCGGCCTGTGCGAATATGCCCGCATGAGCCTGGATGTCGTCGATCTCCGCGCCTTTTACGCCTCGCCTATGGGACAGGTGGCGCGGCGCTTTGTCGGCCGGGTGGTGCGGGCCCGGTGGCCGTCGTGCCCGGGCATGTCGATCCTCGGGCTTGGCTACGCCCCGCCCTATCTCGGCGTCTTTCGCGACGAAGCGCTGCGGACCCTCGCCTTCATGCCCGCCGAGCAAGGCGTCATCGCGTGGCCGGATCGCGAGGCGCCCTCGTCGGCGCTTGTCGATGTCGCGATGTTGCCGCTGCCCGACGGCTGCGTCGACCGCCTGCTGGTGGTTCACGCGCTTGAGGTTTGCGACAGTCCGCGCGATTTGCTCGCCGAGGTCTGGCGCGTCATGGCCCCCGGCGGGCGCATGTTGCTGGTCGCGCCCAACCGCCTGGGATTGTGGACGCGGCGGGAGAACAATCCTTTTGGCCAGGGGCGGCCCTATTCGCGCGCCCAGTTGCGCGAGTTGCTGCGCGAAGGCCTGTTCACGCCGGAGCAGGAAAACGAGGCGCTTTACGTCCCGCCCTTCGAGCGGCCGCTGTTTTTGCGCGCGGCGGCGGCGTTCGAACGGATTGGCGGACGGTTCGCGCTGCCGGGCGGCGGCGTTCACATCATCGAGGCGTCCAAACAGGTGTACCGCCTCGTCGGCGCGCGACAGCCGGCGCGCCGGGCGCTCCCCAACCTGCAGCCCGCGCTCATGCACCGGCCATGGGCCGGGAGACGGTAGCGCTTGTGAATCAGGCGGCCTCGCGGCTATTATGCCGTCCGCTGGCCCGCAAATCCGCGCGCCATGGTGCCGCGTAATGACTTCCTCCGACGCCGATTTCGCGGCGGACCCCTCCGCGCGTCTGCTCGACGGGCGCGCTCCGGTCGATGGAAAAAGGGGCCGAAGGATCGC
>CAIKAR010000061.1 GCA_903825465.1 uncultured Hyphomicrobiales bacterium
GTGGCGCGCCATAAAAGCGTCGGCGGCGGCCATCGCCGCTGCGCCCGGCGCCTCGATGGCCGCCTCGCGTGAGCGATGGTCATGGCTGAGAACCGCTTGCGGCATCCAGACGTTGCGTTTGCCCTTTGCCGCAAGCCTGAGACAGAAATCGATGTTCGCGTGCGCGGCGCCAAGCTCACGCGCGTTCATGCCGCCCACGTCTTCGAACAGCTTGCGCCGCACGACGAGGCAGGCTTCCGACAGTGCGGAAACATTCGAGCACAGGACGGCGCGGCCGTAATAGCCTGGTTCGCGCTCGCGCCAGTTCCTGAACGCCGGCGCCGCGACGCCGTTCAATCCAAGAACGAGGCCCGCGCCGCGAAGCTTGTCTCGCTCATGCAAAAGCTTGGGGCCGATCACTCCATTCTCGTCATCAACGGCGAGCGCAACCAGTTGCGTAAGCCAGTCTATGCCGCGCGGCTCGGTATCCGGATCGACAATCGCGAGAATGTCGCCGCGCGCTTGCGCCGCGCCCGCGTTGACGAGCGCGGGCCATCGGGCGTCGGCGCTTTCAACGACGCTGACGCGCGAGTCGGCTTCAAACCCGCGCAGAGTGTCGCGCGTCGCCTTGTCGAGCGTTGAAGGCGTGCTCACGACAATGTGCAGCAGCGCATAATCCGTTCGCCACAGCAGGCCCTGAAGGCAGGCGCGCAGGCGCGCGGGGCCGGGGCGCGCGGGAACGATCGCCGTCACCGGCGGTGTGGGATTGGGCGGCAGCCGTCGCGCCTCCTCCCAGAAGGGGATGGTTTCACATTGCAATATGTTCGCGTTGACGCCGCGCGCCGCGAGGTAATCCGCCTTGGCGCGCCGCGCCGCGCGAATGCAGCGATCAAGCTGGGTGTTTGAGAACGAGCGGTTCCCCTTGCTCTGACGCCAGTGATAGAGGACAGCGGAAATGTGATGGATTTTCGAAGTGCGCGTAGCGGCCGCGGCGCGCAATGCAAGATCATAATCCTGGCTGCCCTCGAAGCCTGCGCGAAAGCCTCCGATCGTCTCGATGAGCGAGCGCCGGTAGACGCCGAAATGCGAAACCATATTGTGGCCGAGGAACAATTCCGGGTTCCAGTCGGTCTTGAAATAAGGCTCGAAGCGGATTCCATCGTCGGAAATCTTGTCCTCATCCGAATAGATGAGGTCGGCGTCGGGAAATTGATCGATCAGAGCGGCGACTTCGTAAAGCGCGTGCGGGGGCAGGAGGTCGTCGTGATCCATCAGCGCGATGAATTCGCCGGTCGCGAGTTCGAGCGCGGAATTGCTGGCCAGGGCGATGTTGCCGTTCGTATCCCGACGCATGAAGCGGACGCGTTTGTCGAGCGCCGCATATTCGGGTAGCAGTCGCATTATGTCGGGCGAGAGCGAGGCGTCGTCGGCGATACAAAGTTCCCAATTGTCATAGATCTGCGCGCGAATGGAGTCGATCGCCTCGCGCAGTAAGCGTTCCGGCGTCTCGTAAGTCGGCATGACGACCGAGATCAGCGGACGGCGCTGAAAACTCTCGACATGCGCGCCGATAGCGGCGCGGTCGCTGTCCGACAGGGTGTCGTAGCGTTGCGTCCAGTAGCGGTAGGCGGGGCCGCGCATTGCCGGCAGGCGCGACATGATCGTCGGCAATCGGGCGATGCGCGGCGGTCGCGGCGCGGGGCTGACTGGCGTCCCACCGGCGGTGGTCGCCGATGTGGTCGGCTCGTTGAGGTCGCGCACGTTACCGTCCGGCGCCGAACAATCGCGCAATTCTCTTGCGGCGCGGCGGGGGAAGGTCGGCCGCCAACGCCGCCATCTCGCGCCAGGACGCGATGATTTCATCCTTGTTGTCGCATGGCGCCATGTGAACCGTGAATTCAGCGCCCATGTAAGGCGTATCAAAAAATTGCGACAGTCTGAAATTCAGCAGGTCGATTTCCGCCAGTTGCGCAAACAGCGTCGCCATCGACTTCGGCGTGAACACCCAGCAATGGTTATCGATATATTTGTTGTTTTCCAGAACGTCGCGGGCGTCGGCGATGGCTCGTTTCGTATCGTTGATCGCCGGCAGACTCAGTGGATCGAAATCGCCTTCCCAGACCTTACGGAAATCGAATTCTCTCAAAAGGCTCAAATTTTCGAGCAAGGCGCGCGGCAGCGGCGCGCGCGCCTTCCTGATCCACGCATCGAGAACGTCATGCAGGCGCGTTTCGTTGCGGAGGATATCGAAAGTGAAGCGCCTGTCGGGAGCGATCATGCGCAACCTTCCTCCGGGGCGCAGAACCTCGCGGATTTCAGCAAGCCATGTGACGAGATCAGGCACATGTTCGACCACATGTGAATTGATCACGTAATCGATCTTGCGCCCGCCCAGCGCCTCGAGCAGCGTGTTCGAGCCCCAGATGGCGCCGACATCGACGATCTCATCAACGTTGACCGCGGGGTCGTTGGCGTAGTTGCGGCGCAACGTCTGCGTGTCCGTCCAGTCGACGTAGGTGATATTGCCTTCGGCCGGGCGCACGAGAGGAAAGGCGAGAGCGCCGATTTCGGCGCCGTCCAGCGCCGTCAGGTCGAGGCCGGCGAGCAGCTTGTCACGACGATTGAAGCCGGTGAGATCGCCGGGGATCGGCAGCGGCGGCGGCGCGATCCTGGCATCGGCTCGCGCCGACCGCCTTTCCCGCGCGCCATGCTTTTCGAAGTGTTCGGCACCTGACGCGAATATGCCGCGCTTGACCGCCTGGGCGACGTCGGGATTGGCGGCGAGGTAATAGTGTTCGTCAAAACCCCTGGAGTAATAGTGTTCGTCAAAACCCCTGGATGCGTCGGCCATGGAACTTCTCCGATCGGGAACCCGCCCGATTTCGTCAGTGGAACGCACCGACCCATATTCGGCCTGCTATAAGCGAATTGTCGCATTTCAGCAACGGTGTTGCCGCGCCGACGCTTCACTGATAGCCCTTTGTCGATCGAATCCAGGTTTTCCACATCGCCTCTGAGGTTGATCCGCGCATTTTGGTCAAGTCCGAAAATTGCTGTAAATTCGCTTCAGCCCGATTGATGACGGCATGATTATAAAGCCATTGTTACGACGTTGCTGACAACGTCACTCTCGCTTCGCTTCACAAGCCACTCCTTGAACTCATCCATGTTGATA
>CAIKAR010000062.1 GCA_903825465.1 uncultured Hyphomicrobiales bacterium
GCTATCGACCGATAACTTCGACCGATACTTACTTGCTGCTGAATGAAATCCCGCTCAAAAGCGTCAATGTGTTTGAAAGCCTGTCTCATGAAAACACCCATTATCCCGCCGGGTGTTGCACTTCAAATTTGAGACCGCCAACCAATTCGACACATCGCTTTGGACGATGAAAATAGAATTGATAGGAAGTCTAATAAGTTTCGGATTGGCGTTGCTCTTGAGTCGATTGCGAAAAAGTCACCCATTTGCGACGATTTTACTGGTCGGCGCCATGCTGGTGTTTTGTCACCTTACAACACCCTATTACACGGCGTTCGTCTGCGGAGTTCTGTTGGCCCGGTGGCTTGGCGATGAAGCGACCATTTCGCTTCGCGTCGCGGCACCAGCTTTAGCTGTCGCGCTTTATCTTCTTGGCTATTCCGATAATCCGATCGGCGCTTATGGGCTGTTTGCCAAATTGCCGTCGGTGTCGTTCGTCTACATGGCGCTGGCGGGATCTTTAGTGGTGATCGCGCTCACCCAAACATGCGAGGAGTTCCGTCGCGTTTTATCGAATCGCGCAATGGGCTTTGTCGGCGAATTGTCATTCCCGCTTTATCTCATACATGCGCTCGTCATTTGTTCTTTGGGGGCGGACATGTTTATTCGATCGCGATCTTTCGCGGCGACCGCTTTTGTTGTCGTTATAGCTTCTGTGATGGCGGCGATGCCGATCCTGTGGTTTAATCGTCGATGGGTCGCGGGCGTGAATTCTTTGACAGAATGGATGCTGGCCACAAAAAGGGCGAGAGCGGCTATCCAGCCAATCTCTCCAATTGAAATCGCGGAGAAAGCCGCGGCAAAGCCTGAGATCGCCACCTGAGGCTGACCATCGCGTGCGCAACTCAAAATGACATGAGAATTCGGACTCGGCCACCCCAACTCCGCAGGCGCGGGAGAGGCAACGCCCTCAACGAAATCCACTGCGGAAAAACATGAAATCCACCGCGGGAATCGCGTCTTTTGAAATCCCCCGCCAACTTCGCGCGGAAAAATTCAGCGCAAGCCTTTGAAAAAGTTGCGCAACATCGCGCTTGATTCGCTCTCGCGAATGCCGCCGTAGACCTCTGGAGAGTGGTGGCAGGTGGGTTGGGCGAAAAATCTCGGGCCATGCTCGACCGCGCCGCCCTTGGGGTCGGCGGCGGAGAAGTACAATCGGCGCAGCCGGGCGAAGGACACCGCCGCCGCGCACATCGCGCAGGGCTCCAGCGTGACATACAGATCACAGCCATTAAGCCGTTCATTTCCAAGGGTTTTCGCCGCCGCGCGGATGGCCAGAATCTCGGCGTGGGCGGTGGGATCGTGGTCGGCGACCACGCGGTTTCCCGCCGCCGCGATGATTTCGCCGTCGCGCGCAATCACCGCGCCGACGGGCGTTTCGCCCCGTTCAGCGGCAGCGGCGGCCTCGGCGAAAGCTCTGGAAAACGGGTCTTTTTCGGAATTTCGCGTTTTGTCGGGCAAACAAACTCCCGATTTGGCCGAGCCTCTGTTATGGGGAGGCATGAACGACAAATCGAACGACGGCAAGCGCGGCGGCGGACGCCCTCCGCGGCCGAAAAACCGGCCCTGGCGCGAGCAGGAAAAGCGCGAGCGTTCTCAAAGGGTTCGCGCGCCCGCGCCGGGCGCCGAGCGCACGGTCGAGCGGGCCGAGGGCGAGGAGCGGATCGCCAAGGTGATCGCCCGCGCCGGCGTTTGCTCGCGCCGCGACGCGGAGGCGATGATTTTGGCCGGGCGCGTCGCGGTGAACGGCGAAGTACTTGTTTCGGCGGCGAAAAATGTTGGTCCGAAAGACCATGTCACCATCGATGGCGCGCCTCTGGCGCAGCGGGAGCGGACGCGGCTCTGGCTGTTCCACAAGCCGGCTGGCTATGTCACCACCGAGAGCGATCCGGAGGGCCGGGCGACGATTTTCGACGTCTTGCCAGACGACCTGCCGCGGGTCGTAACTATTGGAAGACTCGATATAAACACAGAAGGTTTGCTTCTGATCACCAATGACGGCGGGCTCGCCCGAATGCTGGAATTGCCGGCGACCGGCTGGCTTCGCCGCTATCGGGCGCGGGCGCACGGAGAGACCGACCAGAGCCGACTGGACACTCTGCGCAATGGTTTAACCATTGATGGGATTGAATATTCCGGCGTGGAAGCGCGCTTCGACCGGACCCAGGGCGCGAATTCCTGGCTGACAATCGGCCTGCGCGAAGGCAAGAACCGCGAGGTCAAGCGCCTGCTTGAGCACATCGGCCTCGAAGTCAACCGATTGATTCGATTGAGTTTTGGCCCGTTCCAATTGGGCGAGCTGGCGGAGGGGGCGGTCGAGGAAATCCCGACGCGAATTCTCAAGGACCAGCTTGGAGAGAAGCTGATCGCCGAGGCGGGCGCGGATTTCGAACTGCCCCTCGCCGACATCGCTCGGCCGCAATCCACACCGCGGGAATCCCCCGCGCGCGACCGCGGTGGATTTCAGAATTCCGCGCGAAAAGACGAGGCTCCCCCGCGAAACGACAACGGGAAACCCCGCGCGCGAAAGCATGTATCGACCCTTCGTGGCGAAGCCGCGCGGAAACGTCCCGAGCGGGTTCGGGTGGAGCGCGCGGAAACCACCGATCGCCGGGGCCGCGAGGTCAAGGTTGAGCATTTGCGTCCCGTCGCGGCGAAGCCGGACAAATCGAGCCGCAACGCCCGCCGCTTCACCGAAGAACGCGGCGAAGCGCCGAAAAAGTATGAAAAATCAAGGGGCGAGCGGTCGGCAAGTGGCGGCGAGCGACCCGCCCGCCGTTTCGACAAGCCCGCCGGCGAGCGTCCCGCCCGCCGCTTTGACAAACCTGCCGGGGATCGTCCCGCCCGTCCGTTCCGCGAGCGCTCCGAGGGTGGCGGCGACCGCCCGGCCCGCCGCTTTGACAAGCCCGCCGGTGATCGTCCCGCCCGTCCGTTCCGCGAGCGCTCCGAGGGTGGCGGCGACCGCCCGGCCCGCC
>CAIKAR010000063.1 GCA_903825465.1 uncultured Hyphomicrobiales bacterium
CGGGGATCCACCGCCGCGCCAAATCGTGGCGACAGGAGCGGAACAATTTCCGCCCCTGCATGGTTTGAGGAAGGGATCAATAATTTTGCGCGGGAGCCGTCGATGGGTCGCAACCATGAGGCGTGTCGATCAATTCTGGCAACCATCGTCATTGGCGGCCTGGCGCTGGCGTCGGCTTCAGCTTGGGCGCGGGATGGCGACGACTTCAGCTATCTCGCGGGCTCGTGGTCGGGTTCTGGCAAGGTGCCAGCATGTTGAAGGCGCTCAGCCAGCCGAAAACGCGCAGGGATGGCAGGTCGGAGAACACGGTCGTCGCCAGTCCGAAGGCGAGAACGATCGATGTCAGAATGAGCGCGGGGCCTATCAGCACCGTGGCGCGCTCGACGGCGGTCGCGATGTCCGCGCCCGGACGCCTTTCCCGCCGCATGCGGTTGAGAAAGTGGATGGTGGCGCTGAGGCCGAGGCCGAAGGACACGATGAGCGCCACCACGCTCGAAAACTGAAGGCCGACGCCTGTCGCCGACAACAGCGTGCCGGACAACAGCGCCGGAAACACGCTGGGCAAAACCGCCGCCAGCGCCACGACGAACGAGCGGAACGCGAGGCCGATGAAGGCCGCGACGAACAGCACCTCGATCGTCAGGCCCGCGTTGAGCCGGCCAATCATCGCGTCGCTGCTGGTCGCGGAGACAACCGCGAGGCCGGTGACGGCGATGCCGTAGCCGGGATGGGCGGCGCGCACCGCGGCGAGCCGTTCGTCGAGCCCCTGGATGACAGGCAGAAGCTGGCTTGAATCGATGTCGGGAATGCGGCCCGACACGACCACCGAGTCCTCCGATTGCGAAATGAACCGGCGGACAAGATAGGTCGGCAAGGCGTCGACATATCCTTTCAGCGTCCGCGGGCTGGTCGCGCCGGTCCTGGCGGCGAGCCAACGGCGCAGGGTCTCGAGCGACCAGACATTGCCGACGCCGGCCTGTTGTTCCACCGCCGTGTGGACGGCGGCGATGGTGGCGAGGGTTTGCGGCGCGTAAAGCGTTTCGCCCTTTGGAAACTGGATCAGGACATCGATGGGGTTGGCGCCGGAGAGCTCGGCGTCGATCCGGTGGCTCGCGGCGACGGCGTTCTGCTTGTCGGGCACCTGGTCGGCGAGCTGGTAGCGCGGATGCAGCGTCGCGTAGTTGACGCCAAGGCCGATGATCACAAGCAGGGCGATCAGGCTGTAAAGCCCCGGCCGCGCCACCATGCGAAGCGCGATCCAGCGGCAGAAGGCGCGCAGCGCGTCGATGCCGGCGTCGGGGCGGGCGGCGTCGGCGGCCGGGGCGCGCTCGGGGCGGACCAGCAGAGCGCCGAGCGCCGGCGCGAGCGTCAGCACCATCGCCAGCGCCACCGCCGTCGAGACGAGCCCGGCCTCGCCGAAGCCGCGAATGAGGTCGGAGTTCGAGAACAGCAGCGCGATGAAGGAGATCGCCGCTGTCGCGTGGGTCAGCACGCAAGCCGGGCCGACGACGTTGACGGCCGCGCGAAACGCCTGCGCGGGGGGCTGGCCGCGCAGCACGCGGTCGCGCGCGGCGAAAACCAGCTGCATGCTGTCGGAAAAGCTGACGACCATGATGAGCGGCGTCATCACGTTGAGGAACATGTTGAGGCGGAAGCCCATCCAGCCGAGCGCGCCGAGCGCCACCACGATCGCCAGCAGCGGCGGCGCCGCCGCGACCACCATGTAGGAAACCCGGCGGAAGAAGGCGATGGCGATCAGGCAGCCGGCGAGGAAGCCGATGGCGTTGTAAACGAGCCGGTCGCGTTCGACCGCCTTGCGGATTTCGAGCCGCATGACGGGCACGCCCGACAGTTCCGCGGTGACGGGCGCGCCGACGAGATCGTCCTTCATGGTCTTGCGGATGTCGCCTACGACGTCGGAGAGCCGGTCCGAGTCCGCCACGTCCGGGTTCAGCGACAAAACGATCAGCGCCAGCTTGCCGTCGTCCGCCAGCAGCTTGCCGCGGATGATCTCGTTGGCGCGGATGCGGTCGACAAGCCGTTGATAGGCGGAGCCCTCCGGCAAATCGTCTGGAACCAGCGCCGCGGGCGTAGCGTCGCCGACCGGGGGCTCGCGCGCCGAAAACAGCGAAACGACGCCCGCCGTGCCGTCCACAAGCTGAAGGTCGGTGACGAGGTCGCGCAGCTTGCCGAGCGTGTCGCGCTCCAGCAGCTTGGCGCCCTCAACCACGACCAGAACGTCGTACTCGCTCGACGGAAAGCGCCGCGTGGTGTCCTCGTAGAGGTGAAAGGCCGGCGTGTCGGACTTGAAAAGCTGGCTAAGCGAATCATCGACCTTGATCCGGGCGACGCCAAACGCCGCCACGACGACGATCAAAAGCGCGAGCAGGGCGGCGAGGCGCGGCTTGGCGAGGCTGGCCAGCCCGAACCGTTCGACGCCAAGGGCGAGGAAGTCAGGCGCGTCTTCGCCTTGCGGAGGCCGCTGGTGTCCGGAGGGATCGCGATCGTCCAGCGTGCGGCTCCGTCCAGGTTTGGCGCGCAAGTTCTACCCGCCCGAGGCGCGGGCGTGGCGTGCGTACAGCACTACGCGCTTGGGGGCGGTTTCGTTCCGCTGGACCCTCCCCCGGTTTCATGGAAACATGCCGTCATACCGCCAACCCGCCGGGACGGAAGCCACCCATGAACATCGCCACGCCCATCGCCGCCGCCGGGTCGCTGACGCTGGAGGACTCCACCGGCTACGCCCGCGCCCGGATCGGCTTGATCATTCCGTCGAGCAACCGGCTCAGCGAGCCTCAGTTCCGGCGTTTTCTGCCCCCCGATGTCGCCGTCCACACGACGCGCCTGCGCATGACGGGCCAGCATGCGAAGCCGCTGGAACCGCTGCTCGCCGATGTCGCCGCGGCCGCCGGCGCGCTCGGCGACGCCAAATGCGACGTCATCGTGTTTCACTGCACGGCCAATTCCATGGAGCATGGATTGGCGGGCGAGCGGAGAATTCTCGACACGATCATCGAAGCGTCGGGCGCCGCGGCGCTGTCCACCGCGCAGGCGGTGGTCGAGGCGTTCCGGGCGTCGGGCATCCGCAAGCTCGTGATGATTTCGCCTTATGTCCAATCGCACAACGACCACGAGAAGGACTATCTCTCCGCGCTTGGCTTCGACACCATCCACGATGTCGCGATGAATTTGCCGCCGAGCGATGGCTACCTCGCGTTCGCGCCGTCGAAATGGATCGATGTCGCGCGGGCCAACGCGCGCGACGCCGCCGACGGCTATTTCCTGAGCTGCACCAACACGACGCAGATCGACACGATAGCGGCGCTGGAGCGCGGGTTCCGCAAGCCCGTGATCAACTCCAACCAGGCCACGATCTGGGCCGCGCTCAAGCGCGTCGCGGAGAAAATCGGCGGCATGCCCGTGGTTCCGGAGCTTGGCGGGTTGATGGCGCGATGAGATCGGCGTTCGCCGCGGCCGCGGCGCTTTTTCTCGCGGCGCCTGTTCTCGCCGCGCGGGCTGTGGCCGATCCGGTCGCCGACTTCTACGCCGGCAAGACGGTGACGCTGGCGGTCAGCGGCAGCGCCGGCGGCGGCTACGACACGCTTGGCCGCGCGGTCGCGCGGTACCTCGGCCGCCACATGCCCGGCAATCCCGCCGTGGTTGTGAAAAACATTCCCGGCGCCGGCGGCATTCTGTTGATGAACCAGATGTACAACACCGCGCCAAGGGACGGCACATGGCTCGCCAGCGCGCAGAACAACACGCCCTTCGAGCCGCTCTACGGCACGAAAGAGGCCGAATACGACGCGCGGAAGGTCATTTACATCGGTTCCCCGAGCGCCGAGGTCGCGCTGTTGGCCGTGATGAGTTCGACGGGCGCGCGAAACATCGCGGACGCGCGCGCAAAGCCTTTGAACATGGGTTCGTCCGGCCGCAATTCAACGCCGAGTTTTTACGCGCGACTCGCCAATGAAACCCTTGGCACGAAGCTGAACATCATTGTCGGATATCCCGGCCAGAACGACGCGCTGCTCGCCATGGAGCGCGGCGAAATCGACGGCTATCCCAGCGCGTTCTACAATTCGCTGATGTCGACGCGCCCGACCTGGATCGCGGAAGGCAAGGTGAATTTGCTCGCGCAGTTCGGCGCGGCGAAGGAGGCCGCCATCGCCGACACGCCCTGGGCAACGGAGCTCGCGCGAAACGCCGAGGACCGGGCGTTGATCGAGGCGGCCTCGGCGCCGCTCGGCGTCGGCCGTCCCTACGTCATGCCGCCGGGCGTTCCCGCCGACCGGGTCGCGGCGATGCGGCGGGCGTTCCTCGACGCGATGGACGACCCGGAATTTCAGGCCGACAACCGGCGGGCGCAGCTTGGCGCCAACAAGCCGCAGTCGGCGGAGGAACTGATGGCGGGCGTCGAAAAAGCCTACGCCGCGCCGCCCGCTGTGATTGAACGCCTGCGCAAGCTGTTGCAATAAGCGAAGCTGAAATTTCGCGCCCTTGAAATCCCGTTCGGAGATTGAAATGAACCGGAGATTGAATTGAACATTGTCGCCAAGACCGCGGTCGCGACGCGCGGCGGCAAGACCGCGGCCGTTCCGACGCGCGAAGAGTTGATCGCCCGCGCGGAGGCGCTCGCCCCGGTTCTCGCCGAACGCTCCGCGGCCTGCGAGGCCGCCCGCATGGCGCCGGCGGAAACCGTGCGCGACTATGTCGATCTCGGGCTTCTGCGCGTCTGCCAGCCCGCGCGTTACGGCGGCTACGAACTCGGCTACGACGCGCTCTGCGAGATCAGCCAGACTCTCGCGCGCGGCTGTGGTTCGCAAGCCTGGGTTCACATGGTGCTGGCCGACAATCCGCTGAAGCTCAGCGCGTTCAGCCTCGACGCGCAGGACGAAATCTGGGGCGCCAACAGCGCCGCGAAGCTCTGCGTCGCCGTCGCCGCGGTGGGCAAGGCGAAACGGGTTCCCGGCGGCGTCGTCTGGAACGCCGTCCACGGATTTTCGAGCGGCGTCGATCACGCCGACTGGGTGATCTGCGGCGGCAACATCGTCGAAGAGGGCAAGGCGCCCGTCGGCTGCTTCGTCGTCATGCCGACCAGCGAAATCAACATCATCGACGACTGGCGTTCGATCGGCCTGGCGGGCAGCGGCAGCAAAAGCTTCGCGGCGAGGGACGTGTTCGTGCCCGAACACCGCGTGCTGATGAAGAAGGACTACGACGCGGGCACCTCGCCGGGCACGATGTTCTACACGTCGCCGATTTCGAAATTGCCGCGCGGCGGCGTCTCGGCGGTCAGCTACACGGCTGTCTGCGTCGGGGTCGCCGAGGGGTTTCTCGAAAACTATTTGCAGTTCACAGGCCCGCGCAAATCGCGCGGCGCGCCGGTCGCCGACGGCGTTGGCGTGCAAATGGGCGTGGGGCTGGCCTCCGCCGAGATCGAGGCGGCCGCGCGCATGTATCTGGGCGCCGTGCGCGAGACCATGGCTGTCCTCGAACGCGGCGAGGAAGTCACGACGCTGATGTCGGCGCAGGGAAAGCGAAACGCCGCCTACGCCTGTCAACTCGCGACGAACGCCGTGCAGAAGCTGTTCAACGCCGCGGGTGGCCGGGCGCTCTACACGGACACTGTCTTGCAGCGCCAGTTCCGCGACTGTTTCGGCGCCGCCGCGCATCATTCCCTCGTCTGGGACGGCGCGGCGGCGGAATATGGCAAACACGTCCTGCGCATGCACGGGTAGGGCCGCGGCCGGGCCATTTGGGAGAACCTTGACCCCCCGCGGCCCTTGCAAGATAGTCCGCTCGCCCCGTCGGGCGAGGTGAATGGCGATGATTATCGACAGCGAAGACGACGTGACGCCCGCGGTGGTCAAGGCGATGGAAAACGCGCCCGACGCGCGCCTGCGCGAGATCGCCAACTCCTTCGTCAAGCACCTCCACGCCTTCGCGAAGGAGACGCGGCTGACCGAGCGCGAGTGGGAATACGGCGTCGGCATGCTGAACCGCGTGGGCGCGTTCACGACAGACACCCACAACGAGGGCATTCTGTTGTCGGATTGCCTGGGTCTTTCGACGCTTGTGTGCCTGATGAACAATGGCGCCGGCGGCTCGACGGAAACAGCCGCCGCGTTGCTGGGCCCGTTCTGGCGCATGAACAGCCCGAAGACGGCGAACGGCGGCTCGATCGTTCGGTCGCCGACGCCGGGGCCGGCGCTGTTCGCCTCGTTGCGGGTGCTCGACCACAACAAGAAGCCGCTCGAAGGCACCGAAGTCGATGTCTGGCACGCCTCGACGACCGGCATGTACGAGAACCAGGATGAAAACCAGGCCGACCACAATCTGCGGGGCAAGTTCCACACCGACGCGGATGGCCGCTTCTCGTTCCGCACGGTGCTGCCCGCCGGCTACCCGATTCCAACGACCGGCCCCGCCGGCGAAATCGTGCTGTACCAGAAGCGCGCGCCCTGGCGCCCGGCGCATCTGCATTTCCTCATCCATAAGCCCGGCTTCAAGACGCTGGTGACGCAGGTGTTCGTCGATGGCGCGAAATACCTCGACTGCGACGTGGTGTTCGGCGTCACCACGGCGCTCGTGGGCGACTACAAAAAGCACGAGAGCGGCGCGCCGCCGGCGCCCGACGTGAAAGCCCCCTGGCACACGCTCGACTACACGTTTCACGTCGAGCCGGGCGATTCCGGCTTGCCGACGCCGCCGATCAAGTAGCCGCGGATGTCCGCCATGGAAACCGTCGAGGCGCGCGTTCTGCGCCTGCATGCGAAAGCCGCGCGCGTGGAGGATGTCGCGCCGCGCGTCGAAACGCTGACGCTGTCGGCGGGCGCCGGGCAGGTGTTGATCGAGATCGCGGCGGCGGCGATCAACCCGTCGGACGCCAAGGCGGCGATCGGCATGATGCCGCAAGCGGTGTTTCCACGCACGCCGGGCCGCGATTACTGCGGCGTTGTGCGGGCGGGCCCGTCGCGCTGGCTCGGCAAGGAGGTCTTCGGCTCCTCGGGCAAACTCGGCATCACGCTCGACGGCTCGCACGGGTCGCATCTGGTCGTCGAGGAAACCGCGCTGCTGGAAAAGCCGGCCAATCTCACCGGCGAGGAGGCGGCCGGCATCGGCGTGCCCTTCGTCACCGCCGCGGAGGGCTTTCGCCGCGCCGGGTTTCCAAAGCCCGGCGAAACCGTTCTTGTCATGGGCGTCAACGGCAAGGTGGGGCAGGCCGCGGCGCAAATCGCGGCGTGGAAGGGCGCGCGCGTGATCGGCGTGGCGCGCCGCGACGAGCCTTTCGCGGGGCGCGCCTGCGCGCCTGTCGAAGTCATCGACTCTTCCCGCGCGGATGTCGCCGCGCGGGTGCGCGAACGCACCGCCGGCAAGGGCGCCGACATCGTCTACAACAGCGTCGGCGACCCCTATTACGAGCAGGCCGTGCAAGCGATGGCGATCGGCGCGCGCCAGATCATCATGGCGGCGATCGACAAGGTCGTGCGGTTCGACATGTTCGCCTTCTACCGCGGGCGGCACAGCTATTTCGGCGTGGATTCGCTGGCGCTGACCTCGACCGACACCGCCGACACGCTTCGCGAGCTGCTGCCCGGCTTCGCCAGCGGCCATCTCAAGCCGTTCGCCATCGCGGCGGACGCCGTCTTTCCGCTGGAGCGGGCGCGCGACGCCTACGCCGCCGCGCTGTCGTCGGCGCGCGACCGCATGATCTTCAAGCCATAGGGAACCGATATGAACGTCACACGCATCGAGAACGCGCCGGCGTATTTTCCGCCCGAGCACAACGACATGCGCTGCCTGCGTTTGCAGGGCCACGAAGCCGGCCCGGTCGAGACGCTTTGGATGGGCATGTCGCACATCCTGCCCGGCGGCCACACCTCGCTCGACGTTTCGCCGCTGGAGAAACTGTATTTCGTGCTCGAAGGCGAGGTCGCGGTTTTCAACGGAAGCGAAGAAGTGGTTCTGCGCCAATGGGATTCGTGCCGCGTCGCGCCAGGCGAGGGACGCCGGTTGCGCAACAAGACCAACCGCCCCGCGACCATTCTTCTGTCGATGCCAATGCCGGGCGTCGGAAAAGCCGCCGCGACGTAGCGGCGACCCGCTTGTGCGGGCTGGGCAAAGGCGTCAGATTGCGCCGCGCGTCGAGGGCGCTTGGATAGGGGTGTCCGCGATGACAATCACACGTCGGGTTTTCGCCGCCGCCGCGCTTGGCGGCTTGGCGGCGCCGATATCCAGCGGCGGCGCGCGCGCGCAGGCCTTTCCATCGAAACCCTTCCGCGTGGTCGTGCCGTTCACCGCCGGCAGCGCCAGCGATGTCGTGCCGCGGCTGGTGTTCGACGCGCTCGCCAAGGACTTCAACCAGAACATTCTTATCGACAACCGGCCCGGCGCGGGCGGCACCATCGGTTCGGGCCTCGTGGCGCGGGCGGACCCCGACGGCTACACCCTGCTGGCGACGGCTTCCGCGCACACCAATATTCCCTCGCTTTATCCCGACGCGCCCTATGACACGGCGCGGGATTTCGCCGGCGTCATCCCGCTGGGAAGCCTGCCGCAGGTGCTGGTGGTCGCGCCGTCGAGCCCTTACACAAGCCTGCGCGACCTTGTTGACGCGGCGAGGGCGAAGCGCGGCGCGATTTCCTACGCCTCGGCGGGGATCGGCAGCGGTTCGCATTTCGCCGCCGAGCGTCTGCGCCTGAGCGCTGGGTTCGAGGGTGTGCATGTGCCCTACAAGGGCGGCCCGGAAGCCATCGCCGACACGATGACGGGCCGCGTCGATTTCTTCTTTTGTCCGCTGGCGCTTTGCGGCGCGCTGATCGAAGATAAAAGGCTGCGGCCGCTGGCGGTGAGTTCGCCGGCGCGCGCGACGGCCTTGCCGGATGTGCCAACGACGCTCGAAACCGGCTACGCGGATTCGGATTACACATTTTGGGTTGGCGTGTTCGCTCCCGCCAAAACGCCCGTCGATGTGGTTGCGAAACTGCACGATTCCATCCAGGCGATTCTGAGCGCCGCCGATATGCGGAGCAAGCTCGCCAACATGGCGGTGGACCCGATGCCCCTGTCGCCGGCCGAATTCGACGCGCTGGTGAAGCGGGAAATCGCGGCGAACGCGAAAGTCATCAAGGCCGCGAATATCCAGGGCGGCTGAGATTTTCGGCGGGGCTGGTTTTGCTGGCGCGCGCTTTGCTACTTGCGGGGCGTTCGAATGACGCGCCCGGTTTCGAGATAGTTGACTATTTCGGTTGACTTTGTCGGCTAAACGCGGTGCGATTGGATTTTCCGATGAGGGGGCTGGCAATGCGCACACGCAGGCAGGCAATCGCGATGGCGTCGGCGTTCGCCGCCGTGGGCTCGCCGTGGCGGGCGTTGGCGCGCGACGGCTACCCCCAGGGCAACGTGCGCGTTTACGTCCCGTTTCCGCCGGGGGGCAACACCGATGGCAACGGCCGGCTGGTGGCGCAATGGTTGAGCGAGCGGCTTGGGGCGTCGTTCATCGTCGAAAATCAGGGGGGCGCCGGCGGCGCCATCGCCGCCAGTCAGGTGGCGCGCGCCAACCCGGACGGGCTGACCCTGTTCTTCGCCGCCCTGCCGCAACTCGCCATCGTGCCCGCGCTGGACAAAGTCGCCTACAACCCCGTCAAGGACTTCGCGCCGATCAGCGAAATAGGCACCAATCCGTTCGTGCTGCTGGTTCATCCCAGTGTGCCGGTCCACACGCTGAAGGAGTTCGTCGATTACGTCGGGCAACGCGCCGGCAAGCTGGCCTATGCCTCGGCGGGCATCGGCAGCCTCGCGCATCTCTCGATGGTGTTGCTGCTTCAGCGCGCGGGCCTCGACATGACCCATGTGCCCTACAAGGGCGAGGGGCCCGCGCTGGTCGATTTGCTGGGCGGGCAGGTGCCTGTCTATTTCGGCAACCTGTCGGCCGCCGTGCCGCAGGTCAAAGCGGGCGCGTTGCGGGCGTTGGCGATCTCCGACGACCGGCGCAGCGCGCAGATGCCCGATGTGCCCACGGTCGCGGAGTCGGGCTATCCGGGCTTCCGCACGATCACGTGGAACGGCCTTTTGGCGCCCGCCGGCACTCCCAAGCCGATTGTCGACGCGCTGGCCGCCGAAATGGCGAACGCGGTCAAAGACCCGGTTTTCCTGGGACATCTCCGCGATTTCGGCGTCGACCCGCTTGGCAATTCGCCGGCGGAATTCGCCGCCGTCATCGCCAGCGACGTCAAAACGTGGACCGCGGCCGTCGCCGCCGCGGGCCTTGCGGCGAAGTGATGACGGCTCGGAATCGCCGGGGGAATTGCTAGGCGCCGCGCCGCTCCTCTAAAGGTGGTGGCGAAGCCCGCGCCGACAGGCGGGCCATCGCTGGGGATTCCCGCCGCATGCGCGAGACGCTTGAAAAACTGGAACAGCGCCGCGAAGCCGCGCGCCAAGGCGGCGGCCAACGCCGCGTCGAGGCGCAGCACGCCAAGGGCAAGCTGACGGCGCGCGAGCGGATCGAATTGCTGCTCGACGAAAACAGCTTCGAAGAATTCGACATGTTCGTCGAACACCGCTCGTCGGAATTCGGCATGGAGGCCCAGAAGATTCCCGGCGACGGCGTCGTGACGGGCTGGGGCACCGTCAACGGCCGCAAGATCTTCGTCTTCGCCAAGGATTTCACCGTGTTCGGCGGCTCGCTGTCGGAGGCGCATTCGGAGAAGGTGCGCAAGGTCCAGGACATGGCGCTGCGCGTCCGCGCGCCGATCGTCGGCCTTTACGATTCGGGCGGCGCGCGCATTCAGGAGGGCGTCGCGTCGCTCGCGGGCTACGCCGAAATCTTCAAGCGCAACGTCGTCGCGTCGGGCGTCATACCGCAGATCAGCCTGATCATGGGGCCGTGCGCGGGCGGCGACGTTTATTCGCCGGCGTTGACCGACTTCATCTTCATGGTGCGCGACACCTCCTACATGTATGTCACCGGCCCGGACGTGGTGAAAACGGTGACGAACGAGATCGTCAGCCACGAGGAGCTGGGCGGCGCCAGCGTCCACACGACGAAGTCGTCGATTTCCGACGGCGCCTGGGACAACGACGTCGAGGCGCTGCTGCAAACGCGGCGGCTGATCGACTTTCTGCCCGCCAACAATCGCGAGGGGCCGCCGGAATGGCCCTGCGCCGATCCCGTGGACCGCCTCGACATGTCGCTCGACACGCTGGTCCCCGACAATCCCAACACCCCCTACGACATCAAGGAGCTGATCTCGAAGGTCGTGGACGAGGGCGACTTTTTCGAGATGTTTGAAAAACACGCGGCGAACATCGTCACCGGCTTCGGCCGCTTCAATGGCCGCACAGCGGGCATCGTCGCCAACCAGCCGATGGTTCTGGCCGGCGTGCTCGACAGCGACGCCTCGCGCAAGGCGGCGCGCTTCGTGCGCTTCTGCGACGCCTTTGAAATCCCCGTCGTGACGTTCGTGGACGTGCCGGGGTTTCTGCCCGGCGTGGCGCAGGAATACGGCGGCCTCATCAAGCACGGCGCCAAGCTGTTGTTCGCCTATTCGCAGTGCACGGTTCCGCTGGTGACGGTGATCGCGCGCAAGGCCTTCGGCGGCGCCTACGACGTGATGGCGTCCAAGCACATCGGCGCGGACGTCAACTACGCGTGGCCGACGGCGCAGATCGCCGTCATGGGCGCGAAAGGCGCGGTCGAAATTATCTTCCGCGCCGACATCAAGGACGCCGCGAAAATCGCCGGGCGCACGGCGGAATACGAACAGCGATTCCTGTCGCCCTTCGCCGCCGCGGAGCGCGGCTACGTCGACGAGGTGATCATGCCGCATTCGACGCGCCGCCGCGTCGCGCGCGCCCTCGCCATGCTGCGCGACAAGCGCGTCGAGCGTCCAGAGCTTAAACACGACAACCTGCCCCTTTGAGGCCCAATGTTCGGAAAAATACTGATCGCGAACCGCGGCGAAATCGCCTGCCGGGTGATGAAAACGGCCCGCCGGATGGGGATAAGGACGGTGGCCGTCTATTCGGACGCCGACCGCGACGCCTTGCATGTCCGCATGGCCGACGAGGCCGTCCACATCGGCCCGGCGGCGGCTTCGGACTCATATCTGGTCATTGAAAAAATAATCGCGGCTTGCAAACAGACCGGCGCGGAAGCGGCGCATCCCGGCTACGGCTTTTTGTCCGAGCGCGAAGCCTTCGCCAACGCGCTGTCGGCCGCGGGGATCGCGTTCATCGGGCCGAACGCGCGCGCCATCGCGGCGATGGGCGACAAGATCGAATCGAAGAAATTCGCCAACGCGGCGAGGGTTTCCACCGTGCCCGGCCATCTCGGCGTGATCGAGGACGCTGCCGCCGCGATACGCGTCGCCGACGAGATCGGCTACCCCGTGATGATCAAGGCGAGCGCCGGCGGCGGCGGCAAGGGCATGCGCGTCGCCCACAGCCGCGAAGACGTCGCCGAAGGATTCGCGCGGGCGAAATCGGAGGCGAAGTCGTCGTTCGGCGACGACCGCGTGTTCGTCGAAAAATTCATCGTCGATCCCCGCCACGTCGAAATCCAGTTGCTCGGCGACAAGCACGGCAACGTCGTCTATCTGCACGAGCGCGAATGCTCGATCCAGCGCCGCAACCAGAAGGTGCTTGAAGAAGCGCCCTCGCCGCTGCTCGACGCCGCGACGCGCAAGAAGATGGGCGAACAAGCGGTCGCGCTGGCGAAAGCGGTGAATTACGATTCCGCCGGCACCGTCGAATTCGTCGCGGGGCAGGACCGCTCGTTCTTCTTTCTCGAAATGAACACGCGGCTTCAGGTCGAGCATCCCGTCACGGAGATGATCACGGGCATAGACCTGGTCGAAGAGATGATCCGCGTCGCCACCGGCGAGAAGCTGCGGTTCGCGCAGGACGACATCGCGCTCAACGGCTGGGCGGTGGAAAGCCGCGTTTACGCCGAAGACCCGACGCGCAATTTTCTGCCCTCGATTGGCCGGCTGGTGAAATACCGCCCGCCGGCGGAGGGCAAGGTCGGCGCCGCGAGCGTGCGCAACGACACCGGCGTCGAGGAGGGCGGCGAGATCTCGATCCACTACGATCCGATGATCGCCAAGCTCGTGACCCACGCGCCCAGCCGCATCGAGGCCATCGACGCGCACGCCGCCGCCCTCGACCGTTTTGTCATAGACGGCATCAGGCACAACATCCCGTTCCTGTCGACCTTGATGAGCCAGGAGCGCTGGCGCTCCGGCGATTTGTCGACGAGCTATATCGCCGACGCGTTTCCCGGCGGCTTCTCGATTCCCAAACCGCGAGGCGAGGTCGCGCTCGCGCTGGCCGCGGTGGCGCTGGATATCGACAACCGCCTCAACGGGCGCAAGCGTTCGATTTCGGGGCAAATGGCGGGATGGACGCGCGTCGGCTTCGCGCGCGAAAGAATCGTCGATCTCGACGGCGCGCGTTTTGCCGCGCGGATCGAATCCGCCAGCGAGGGAACATTGCGCGCGGTGTTCGACATCGCCGGCGAAGCGCGCGCGGTGGATATCGCGGCGGACTGGGCGCCCGGCGACGCGCTGTGGGACGGCGCAATCGATGGCGCGCGCGTCGTGGTTCAGGTCCGGCCCGCGCTCAACGGCGCGCGCCTCTCCCACGCGGGCGCCGCGGCGCTGGCGAGGGTGTACACGAAACGGGAGGCGGAACTCGCCGCGCTGATGCTGGCGAAGAAAGCCGCGGACACGTCGAAAGCGCTGTTGTGTCCGATGCCCGGGCTCGTGCGTTCCATCGCGGTCGTGGTGGGGCAGGAGGTCAAGGCCGGCGAACCCCTCGCCGTCGTCGAAGCGATGAAGATGGAGAACGTGCTGCGCGCCGAACGCGACGCCACCGTCAAGGCTATCATGGCGAGAGAGGGCGACAGCCTCGCGGTCGACGCCGTCATCATGGAGTTCGGGTGATGCCGTCGCCCGACAGCGAGCGCCTGAATATCTTTCCGGCGGCGACCCGCGACGACTGGCTGCGCGCCGCGACCGCCGCGCTGAAGGGCAAGCCGCTCGACGCGCTGACAACGCGCACGCCGGAGGGGCTCGCGATCGCTCCTTTGCGTGAACGCGTCGCCGACGCCGCGCCGCTGACCCCTGGCGGGCGCTGGATCGCGAGCGCGCGCGTCGATCATCCCGACCCCGACGCGGCGGCGCGGCAGGCGCTCGACGATCTCGAAGGCGGCGCCAACGGCTTGACGCTCGTGTTCGAGGGCGCGCCCTCCGCGCGCGGGTTCGGCCTGCCCGTCGCCGATCAGGCCGCGCTGGACCGGGCGCTGCGCGGCGTCGAACTCGATTTGATTCACGTCAGGCTCGACCACAATTCGGGCGCGCGCGCCAACGCGGCGGCGTTCGCCGCGCTGGTGAAATCGCGCCGCCTCGACCCCGCGGCGATGAAAGTTGATTTCGGCTTCAGCCCCATCGCGACGCTGGCGGCGTGCGGCGCCTTTTCGGCGCCGTGGCCGGAGATCGCCGGAGCGCTTGGCGGGCAGGTCAACGGCTTGCGCGCGCTTGGCTTCAAAGGTCCGTTTCTCGCCGCCGACGCGCGCGTCTGGCACGAAGCGGGCGCCGGCGAAGCGCAGGAACTCGGCGCGGCTCTCGCGACGGCGATGGCCTATGTTCGGTTGCTGGAGGCGTCAGGCGCGGCGCTTGAGCAAGCGTTCGCGGAAGTCTCCTTCGTGGTCGCGGTCGATGACGACCAGTGGATGTCCATCGCCAAACTGCGCGCGTTGCGGCTTGTATGGGACGCCGCGCAAAGCGCCTGCGGCGTCGCCGCCACGCCCGCGACGGTTCACGCCGAGACGTCGTTCCGCATGCTGGCGCGCCGCGACGTGGCGACAAACATCCTCCGCAACTCCGTCGCCGCGTTTTCCGCCGTCGTGGCGGGCGCGGATTCGCTGGTCGTGTTGCCGTTCACATCCGCGTTGGGCCTGCCCGCCGCGCACGCGCGCCGCGTCGCGCGCAACACGCAGGCGCTGCTCGAACACGAAACACACGTCTGGCGCGCCGGCGATCCGGCGGCTGGCGCCGGCGCGCTCGAAGCGTTGAGCGACGATCTCGCGCAAGCGGCGTGGAAGATTTTTCAATCGTTCGAGGCGCGCGGCGGCGACATGCCGGGCATCGTCGCGGCGACGGTCGATGGCTCGTTCGCCGCGGAGATCGCGGGCGTCGCCGCGGTTCGCGCGGCGGCTTTCGCGGAACAAAGGATGGCGTTGACCGGCGTCAATTCGTTTCCCGACCTCGGCGAGGCCAAGGCGGTCGTCGAAGCGGCCGCGCCCAAGCGGGACAAACGCTTGACCGGGCCGGTCGCCGCGGAACCGTTGCCGCGCGCGCGCCTGTCCGAGCCTTTCGAACGCTTGCGCGACAGGGCCGAAGCGATCGCGGCGAAAACAGGCGCGGCGCCGGTTGTATTTCTCGCCAACATCGGCGCGGTGTCCGACTTCGGCGCGCGCGCCGCCTTCGCGAAATCGTTTTTCGAGACCGGCGGAATCACGGCGCCCGACAACGATGGCTTCGTCGATGGCGCGGGCGTGTTTCAGCCCGGCGCAATGGTCGCGGCGTTCGCGCGTTCCGGCGCGCGGCTCGTGTGCGTGTGCGCGTCGGACACCGCGCTTTCCCGCTCCGCGAGCGACGCTTCCGGCCCGAACGACACCTTGCTGGCGCGCGCTCTCGCGGCGCTGCGTCGCGCCGGCGCGATGCGCATCCATGTCGCGGGGCGGCCCGAACCCATGAACGCCTCGCCGGCGCCGGATTTGCGGTTTGTCCATGTCGGCGCCAACGCGCTCGTTCTTCTCGAGGAGGCGCTCGATGTCGCGGACGCCTGATTTTTCCATGGTGGCGTGGCCGGGCCGCCGCGCCGCGCCCCTACAAGCTGGGCGCGAAAACTGGATGGCGCCTGAAGGCGTCGAAGTGAAATCCGTCTACCGCCCCGCCGACGCCGCCGGCCTCGACACGACGGAGACGTGGCCCGGCATCGCGCCATTTCTGCGCGGTCCATACCCCACAATGTACGCCAGCCAGCCATGGACCGTGCGGCAATACGCCGGGTTCTCGACGGCGGAGGCGTCGAACGCGTTCTATCGCCGCAACCTCGCAGCGGGTCAAAAGGGCCTTTCAGTCGCCTTCGATCTCGCCACGCACCGCGGCTATGACAGCGATCATCCGCGCGTCGCCGGCGATGTCGGCATGGCGGGCGTGGCGATTGATTCCATTCTCGACATGCGCACGCTGTTCGACCGCATTCCGCTCGACCAGATGTCGGTGTCGATGACGATGAACGGCGCGGTGTTGCCTGTGCTCGCGCTGTTCATCGTCGCGGGCGAAGAGCAGGGCGCGCCGCCGGAAAAACTTTCCGGCACCATTCAGAACGACATTCTGAAGGAGTTCATGGTCCGCAACACCTACATCTACCCGCCGGCGGGATCGATGCGGATCGTGCAGGACATCTTCGCCTACACGGCGAGGAAAATGCCGAAATTCAACTCCATTTCGATCTCCGGCTACCACATGCAGGAGGCCGGGGCGACGGCGGATCTCGAACTCGCCTACACGCTCGCCGACGGGGTGGAATATCTGCGCGCCGGCGTCGCCGCCGGGCTCGACATCGACGCTTTCGCGCCGCGGCTGTCGTTCTTCTGGGCGATCGGCATGAACCACTTCATGGAGGTCGCGAAGATGCGCGCCGCGCGCCTGCTGTGGGCGCGGCTGGTCAAGGACTTTGGCGCGGCGTCGGAGAAGTCGCTGGCGTTGCGCGCCCATTGCCAGACCTCGGGCTGGTCGCTCGCCGCGCAGGATGTGATGAACAACGTCGCGCGCACCTGCTTCGAGGCGATGGCGGCGACGGCGGGCGGCGCGCAATCGCTGCACACCAACAGCTACGACGAGGCGCTGGCGCTGCCCACGGACGCCTCGGCGCGCGTCGCCCGCAACACGCAATTGCTGTTGCGGCAGGAGGGCGGCGCGACGAAGCTGATCGATCCGTGGGGCGGCAGCCATTACGTCGAGCGGCTCACCCACGACCTCGCGGCGCGCGCCTGGGAAACCATCGCGGAAGTCGAAAAGCTCGGCGGCATGGCGAGGGCCATCGAGATGGGCGTTCCCAAGGCGCGCATCGAAAAAGCCGCCGCCGAGCGGCAGGCGCGCATCGACAGCGGCGCGGAAATCCTCGTCGGCGTCAACCGATGGCGTCCCGACAGCGAGGCGCGGGTGGCGACGCTGAAGATCGACAACGTGGCGACGCGGGCCGCGCAAATCGAGAAGCTGGAGCGCTTGCGGGCGCAACGCGATTCGCGCGCGGTCGAGGCGTCTCTTTCGGCGCTGACGGCCGCGGCCCGCGAGACGGCGTCGCCGGACATGGAAGCGAATCTTTTGGCGCTGGCGGTGAACGCGGCGCGGGCGCGCGCCACCGTCGGCGAAATCTCGGGCGCGCTGGAAGCGGCGTGGGGACGCCACAAGGCGGAGGCGACGACGCTCGCCGGCGTTTACGCCAAAGCCTTCGGCGACCGCAATCCCGCGGTCGAGCGTGTCCGGGGCATGGCGCGCGCCTTCGCGGAGAACGACGGCCGCGCGCCGAAAGTGCTGGTGGCGAAGATGGGGCAGGACGGCCACGACCGCGGACAAAAGGTCGTCGCGTCCGCCTTCGCCGATCTCGGCTTCGATGTCGCGATCGGCGATCTTTTCGCGACGCCCGACGAAGTCGCCGACGACGCGGTGGCCACCCGCGCGCATGTCGTTGGCGTGTCGTCGCTCGCCGCGGGACACCTGACGTTGCTGCCGCGCCTGAAGGCCGCGCTCGCCGCGCGCGGACAACCCGACACGATGATCGTCATCGGCGGCGTCGTTCCGCCGGAGGATGTTCAGACGCTGCTCGACATGGGCGCGGCGGCCGTGTTTCCGCCAGGCACCAATATTCCGGAAGCCGCGGCCGCGTTGCTCGACGTCCTCAACCGGCGGCTTGGATACGCGCAGCGACAGGGTTGATCGCTCAACCCGGCGGAAAAACCGCGTCCATTTTCGAAGCGACGTTGTGGGCGCGCAATTCCGCGAGGAACATCGCGTGGACGCGCGGGTCTTGATCCGCGTATTCGATCTGGTTGCCGCCGCTTTTCACGTCGCGGTCGACGCCGGCGTAGACGCGGCGCATGTGGGCGGTGATGGGATAACGCACGCTTCCCTGCGTGAACGCGATGTAGCGCGCGGGCGCCGCGCCGGTGTTGAAGTGCTGGTGGAACATCATGTCCGCCGGCGCGAATATCCAGCCGGGCGTCCAGTCGACGCGCTGAAGGTCCTTGTCGCCCTCCATCCAGACGAGCGAATAGCCCTCGCCCGACACGATGTAGATGTGCACGTCGGGCGCGTGGCGATGCGCCTTTTTGTAGGTGCCAACGGGCATTTCGGAAATGTGCGCGTGCAGCGCGCTGTCGGCGAGGATGAGTTGCACCTGCGAGGCGCCGGCGCCGCGCGCCGCCCATTCGTGGAGCTTGAAATCGCCGATGTCGGGAACGAAATTCGTCTCCCACATGTGCTTGCCGGGCCGCACGGGAATGAAATCGCCGTCGCCGCGGAAATGCTTTTCATCGCCTTCGCGCTCCGGAAACGCGAACGGATTGTCGAACACAAAGCGCTCGTTGCGGAACAGGTTGAGCACGGCGGGCAGGTTGCACGACATGGCGACCCGCGCGCGCGCGCGGCCCGAGCCGTTGAAGAGCTGGTGGCGCGCGTTGAGCGGGGGCGAAAAGACGCTGCGCGGCCCCCACTCGAAACGCCTGGCCTCGCCGCCGTGGCTTTCGACGCTCGCGCCGCCGTCGCCGGAGAGCACGTAGAAGGCCGATTCAAACAGGTATTTCATCGGCTTTGTGCGCGCGCCCGGCGGCATGTCGAGCAGGAACACCGTCATCGCGTCGCCGCGGCCCTTGACGTGGACGATGGCGCCATCGACGCCGAAAAGCGGCCAGGGGCGCGTTTCAAGCGACATCAAATCAAG
>CAIKAR010000064.1 GCA_903825465.1 uncultured Hyphomicrobiales bacterium
ATGGCCGCGAACGCCTTTCGGTAGCGCTCGACGACCTCCGGCGGCGTTCCCGGCGGCGTGGCCAGGGACCGGCCATGCGACGGATCGATCGACACCAACGCCGCGATCTCGCGGTCGCGCGGGTTGGAAATCGCCTCGGCGAACGCCGGCGCGGCGTTGAGTTCCGCCACGCCCTCCCCGCCAATACGGGTCAGGAAACCCAACTTCTTGTCTTTGAAGAGATCCGACTGCCCGAAAACCAGCGTCGACCAGCCGACCAGCCGGCCGCCGATTTCGCTGTTCTGGATCGCCGCGTCGACTTCCTTGTCGGACCGGTAGTTTGGCGCCACGCGAAAACGCGTCTGCGTCAGGGAATTGATAATCGCGGGATACCAGGCGCTCTGGCTGTTGTCGCCAAGGGCGCCGACATCCATTTCGCGGCGCCGGCCATCGGCAAGTGTTTTGAAGCCCGTCACCCAGGAAGCCGCCAGCGTCAACGGCGCGCGCGACAACGCGCCCACCCAGCCGAACCGCGCCGCCTCGTAGTCCGCGCCGGGCGCTTCGAGCGCGCGCATCAACGCAGTCATCGGCGGCGTCAGCAGCAGGACCGACCCGTCTTTGGGCGCGTGGCCGGAAAACTCAACCAGTTCGTCCACAGCGGAACGGGTCGTGCGGTTTTCGACGCGGATTTCCGCGACGCCGAGTTGGCGCGCCAAATGGCGAGCCACCAGAGCCGCGCTCGCGGCGGCCTCCTCGCCGGGCCGGCCGACGACCTCGATCGAAATCGGAGATTGCGCGAGAGCGGGGATCACCTGGACGGCGATCGCCGCCGCGAGCAGTATCCGCATCAAGGGCATCGCCGTCAGCGCTTGGCCCCGGCGGCCATGATTTGTCCCAGAATGTCCTGAAGGCCGGACTGCTGACTCCCCGGAACTTGAACGCCATGGTTGAACATGTTGGTGAGCGTGCTCATGCCCGCCTGCACCAGAGCGGGGTTGAGGCCGCCCGGCAATTGCGGGGCGGCGCCTTGTCCGCCGCCGAACAAGCCACCCAAAAGGCCGCCGAGCATGCCGCCAAGACCGCCGCCGCCAGCCGAGGCTTGCTGCGGCTGCAACGCCTGGCCCAGCACCTGTCCGAGATTGCCACCTTGTCCAGCGAGTTGGCCGATCATGCCGCCAAGCCCCTGGTTGTTGGCGGAATGGAACAGGCCACCCATCACCATCGACGCCAGGACCGGCAACATCGATTCGATGACCGCCGGCGGCAGGCCGGTGCTCTGCGCCGCGTGCTGGGCGAGTTGTTGGGCGATGCCGCCGCCGCCGAGAATCTGGTTGAGCGCGTTGCCGCCGGTTTGAACCGTCGCGGGCGCGGCGGCCGCGGCGGCGTCGGTGTAGGACTGCTGGTGCGCGGCGTCGGCGAGATGGCCGAGAATGCCGCCAAGTCCGCCCGGCGTCGCCGCCTGCGTTTGCAACCCCTGCGAAAGCCCCGGCAGTACGGCGTTGATGGCCGCCTGCGCCTGTTCGGGCGAAATTCCGAACTGCTGCGCGATGTGGTTGATTCCCTGGCCCCCTTGGGCAGCCTGGATGATGTCGTTCAAATTCATTGTGAAACTCTCCCCTCGCGTGGCGAGGCCGCGATCACCGCGCCCTTAATAGGTCAAGCTTAGGACATTTTTATTTCGAGCGCAGACTTATTTGCTAGGGCGGGCCGCTCAAGTCTTCCGATAAGCCAATATGCGCAGACGATCGACCCCGCGCCAAACAGGCCGGCCCCGCCGATGGCTCCCAAAATCACGCCCTTGGCGCCGTACAAATGGGCTCCGAGCGTCACGAACGGCATGAAGCCGAGCGTCGCGCGCCCCCAATTGAAGGCCATCGACAGCTTCGCGTAGCCGAGATTGTTGAAAGCCGCGTTGGCCGCGAAGAGACATCCCAGGAAAGCCCACGCGGCCGCGCCCCAATAGCAGAAAAACAGCACGAGGTCGGCGGTCTCGCCCCGCGCGGAAAACAGGCGGACAATCTCCGGCGAAGCGAGAAAAAGCAGCGCCCACGCGGCGGCCACGTAGAGCGCGGCGAAGATGAAGCAACTCGTCAGCGTGGATCGCACGCGCCCCAGCAATCCCGCGCCGAAATTCTGCCCGACGATCGGTCCCACAACGCCCGACATCGCGAACAAGGGCCCGAACGCGACGGGCACGATGCGGTCGATGATCGAGCCCGCCGCGAGCGCGGGGGCGCCGAATTGCGACATCACCTTCACGGAGTAAAGGCTGGCGATCGGCGCCGCGATATTGGTCATCATCGCGGGACCGGCGACCGCGAAAACAGGCCGAATGTCTTCGATCACAAACGCGCGGCGCGGGAACGCCACGAGACTGTGGACGCGGACGGCGCCCCACGCGCCGACACCCACCCACACGAGCCGCGACAGATCCGTCGTGATCGCCGCGCCTTCGGCGCCGAGCCCAAGGCCAAGAATCAAAATCGGATCGACAACCGCCGTCACAATGGCGCCGAACAGGGTCAGATACATCGCCCGCTTCGCGTCTCCGACCGCGCGCAGCACGCCCGAAAACGTCATGCCCAGAGCCATCACGCCGGCGAAGGGCAGCGTGATGGCCAGAAAGCCCGAGGCCGCGTCGAGAGTTTCGCCGCGCGCGCCGAGAACTTCCAGCAACTCCGCGCGGAACGGCAGGACAAGCAGGCCAACGGCTTCCGACAACACAAAACTGTGCACGAGCCCCGAGGCCGACAGCCTGCGGGCGAGAGCGCGGTCGCCCGCCCCAATCGCGCGCGACACCACCGCGCCAACGCCGATCGACATGCCGATGTTGACCGACATGACAAGGAAGGTGATTTGCGTCGCGTAGCCCACGCCCGCGGTCAGCGCGGGATCGCCCAGCCATGAAATATACAGGATCGACAGCAGATCGACCGCGAACACCGCCATCAGGCCGATCGAGCCCGTTGCGGTCATCACAAGCACATGGCGGGCGAGGGAGCCCTGGGTGAACACCGCCCGCGGCTTCGGCGGCGCGGCTGTTGTCGTCGACATGGTGGATGGCCGCTCTGGAGGGACAGGTGGGTTACAGCCCCCGGCGCGCCATCGCAAGCCGCAACGGCGTGGCCCCGCCGCGTCGGCGCGCGACGCGGCTCGCGGAATGGCGAATATATTTCCAGCGGCGATCTCCCGGGCCTTGCGCCGTCGCTTTACCGTGGGGCAGTCTGGAATTCGCCGTGGGGGCGATTCGGCGCGGCCGCGCGCCGATCTTGGGGGACCGATGCAGGCCGAGGAATTGGCGTTCGCGCGGCGGGATTTGGCTGAGTGGAGCCAACCGATCATCGTCGATTTCCTGCGCGACATCTACTCGGGCCGCCTGGGCCACGATCACCTGAGCCTTCGCGTGTTGTGCCTGTCGCATGGCCGCGCGTGGCGCCTGATGCTGCAAGGCGACCTTGAGAAGCTCGCCAGCGCGCGCCGCGAGGTCACCGGCATCGCCCGCATGGCCGGCCTCAAGACCGGAGACATCGTCGATATCGACGCGGCCATGCTGGACGAACTTCTGGATGTCGTCGTAACACGCTTCCAGCGCGCGCCCGGCCGCGCGACGATCTACGGCAAGGTGTTGCTCGGGATCGCCGGCCGCCTGTCGAACGTGGCGCCGACGTCGGCCTAACGCCTTTCGCGGCGCGGGCGCTATAACCAGCGCCTCGAATCGTTCCGACAACCCCGGACTCCCATGGATTGGTCTCCGCAACAGGACCACGCGTTGCTCGCCGTGAGCGGCTGGATGAAAACCCGCAAGCCGCAGGTGTTTCGCCTGTTCGGCTACGCCGGCACAGGCAAAACGACGCTCGCGCGGCACATCGCGGCGGGAGTCAAGGGCGACGTGCTGTTCGGCGCCTACACCGGCAAGGCGGCGTTGGTCATGCGCGCGCGCGGCTGCGACGACGCCCGCACCATCCACAGCATGATCTACCGTCCCAAGGACGTCGAAAGCGAGGAGCCGACGTTCGAAATCAACGACGACAGCCCCGCGGCCAACGCCGCTCTGATCATCGTCGACGAATGTTCGATGGTGGACGAGGAACTCGGCCGCGACCTGCTCTCGTTCGGCCGTCCGGTGCTGGTGCTCGGCGATCCCGCGCAATTGCCGCCCGTCAAAGGCGGCGGCTTTTTCACGGAAGCCGACCCCGACGTGATGTTGACGGAAGTGCACCGCCAGGCCGCCGACAACCCGATCGTGCGCATGTCGATGATCGTGCGCGAGGGCGGCTCGCTCGAACCCGGCCAGTACGGCGACAGCCGCGTGATTTCGAAGCGCGAGATCGACTCGACGCAGGTGACGCTCGCCGACCAGACCCTCGTCGGCATGAATCGCACGCGGCGCAACTACAACAAGCGCATCCGCGAATTGTTCGGCCATCACAGCCCCCTGCCCGAGGCCGACGACAAGCTCGTGTGCCTGCGCAACGACCGCAAGAAGGGCCTGCTCAACGGCGGCGTCTGGCTGGTGAAAAAAACCATGGCGCCGCGCAAGGGCAAGCTGCGCCTGAGCCTCGTGCCCGACGACGAGCCCGGCAAGAAGCCGCTGACGGTGACCGTGCTGCCCGACTTCTTCACGAGCGAGGAGGAAATTCCCTTCGCGCTGCGCCGCACGTCGGACGAGTTCGACTACGGCTACGCGCTGACCGTCCACAAGTCGCAGGGCTCGCAGTGGGACGACGTGGTGCTGTTCGACGAGAGCTACGCGTTCCGCGAGCACCGGCACCGGTGGCTGTACACGGGGATCACCCGGGCGGCGAAGCGGCTGACGGTGGTGGTGTGACAGGCCTCACGGCGCGCCCGCCTTGGACGCGCCGAGCCCAAGCGCGCCGGCGTGCCACACGACGACCGCCAGCAGAACCACGTCGAACCCGCCAACGATCGCCCATGGCATGTCCTCCGACACGCGCGGCTGCAACCACGCCGCCGATCCGGCCACGAGCCCCGCGAGCAGCGGCAGGCCGGCGAACGAAGCGGGCTTGCCGAGGTCGCGCCAACGCTTGCACGACAGGAAATAGAAACTGACCGCGGCGAGAAAGATCGCCGCCGCGTAAACCAGCAGATAGGCGTAGACAACGAACGCCATGGGATCGAAGAGTTGGCGCTCGTCGAGGTCGCGGTTGGCGTAGGGCAGCAACGCGAACCAGATCAGCGTCATGACCAGCATGGGCGCGGCGAGCGCGAGGAACCCCCGCCGCCACGTCGCCGCGTCGATGGTTCCCGCTTCCTCGCGGAACAGGAAGCGCCAGCCGGCGGCTCCGGCGTCGCGCGCCATCAGTCCCTCAGCAGTTCGTTGATGCCGGTCTTGGAGCGCGTCTGCGCGTCCACCGTCTTCACGATGACGGCGCAATAGAGCGACGGGCCGGGCGAGCCATCGGGCAGCGCCTTGCCCGGCAGCGAGCCCGGCACGACGACCGAATAGGGCGGCACGTGGCCGACGATGATTTTGCCCGTCTCGCGGTTGATGATTTTCGTCGAGGCGGAGATGAACACGCCCATCGACAGCACCGAGCCCTCGCCGACCACCACGCCTTCGACGACTTCCGAGCGCGCGCCGATGAAGCAATTGTCCTCGATGATGGTGGGGCCGGCCTGCAGCGGCTCAAGCACCCCGCCGATGCCGACGCCGCCCGAGAGGTGGACGTTCTTGCCGATCTGCGCGCACGAGCCAACGGTCGCCCAGGTGTCGACCATCGCGCCCTCGTCGACATAGGCGCCGAGATTGACGAAAGATGGCATCAGCACGACGTTTCTGGCGATGTAGGCGGACTTGCGCACAATCGCGCCGGGCACCGAGCGGAAGCCGGCCGCGGCGTGTTTCTCGCCGGTCCAGCCGTTGAATTTCGACGGCACCATGTCCCACCAGGTCGCGCCGTCCGGGCCGCCCGCGATCGCCCACTTGTCATTGAGGCGGAACGACAGCAACACCGCCTTCTTCAGCCATTGATTGACCGTCCATTGGCCCGGCGCCTGGCGCTCGGCGACGCGCGCCTTGCCGGAATCGAGCAACTCCAGCGCCGCCTCGACCGCCTCGCGCCGTTCGCCCCTGGTGGACGAATTGATGTTGGCGCGGTCCTCGAAGGCGGCTTCGACGACTTTTTCCAATTGCTGGTTCGACATTGCGAGATCTCGCGGCTGGCTTCGGGTTGGCGGTGGTTTCGACGGACGCGGCGCGCCTGTCAAGCCGCGGCAGCCCGAACGCCCGCCGCCGGCCCTACTCCACCGCCTTCGCCGCCCGCAGCTTCGCCACCTCGTCGGCGCCGTAGCCGAGCTCGGCCATGATCTCGTCCGTGTGCTCGCCGAACTCGGGCGTCGCGACCGCGATGGTCGAAGGCGTGCGGCTGAGGCTGATGGGCTGGCGCATGAGCGTGATGTCGCCGAGCTTTTTCGACTTGACCGGATGCGCCATTTTCAGATGCTTCACCTGCGGGTCGTTGAAGGTCTGGCCGATGTCGTAGATGACGCCCGCCGGCACGTCGGCGGCCGACAGGCGGCCCAGCAGTTCCTCCGACGTCATCGTCAGCGTGATGCCCTCGATCAGGTCGTTGACCATCTTGCGGTTCTTGCGGCGCGCCTCCTTGGCGGCGAAATCGGGATGGTCGATCAGGTCTTCGCGGCCCAGCGCCTTGCACAGGCGGCCCCACATGGGGGGCGTCGGCGCGACGTTCACATAGCCGTCCTTGGTGCGGTAGGCGTTGGTGGGAACGCCGGTGGGGTGTTCGTTGCCGACGCGTTTGGGCGTCTGGCCATCCATCAGATAGCGCACGGCCTGCAAATCCAGCATGAAAATCTGCGATTCCAGCAGCGACGTTCGCACCCACTGGCCCTTGCCCGACGCGAAGCGCTCGATGACCGCCGTCAGCGCGCCCAGCGCCGCGAAAAGCCCCGCGGTGATGTCGGCGATCGGAATGCCGACGCGCGTCGGCGGCCCGTCCGCCGCGCCCGTCACCGACATCAGGCCCGACATGCCCTGAATGATTTGATCGACGCCGGGCCGCTCCTTGTAGGGGCCGTCCTGCCCGAACGCCGAAATGCTGACGTAAATCAGCCGCGGATTGATTTTCGACAAGGTCTCGTAGTCGATACCCAGCCGGTGCTTCACCTCGGGCCGGTAATTCTCGACGAGGATGTCGGCTTTCTCGACCATGCGGTAGAGCACCGCGAGGCCCTCCTTCGACTTGAGGTCGAGCGCCAGCGCGCGCTTGTTGCGGTGCTTGTGCTGGAAGTCGGAATCATGGCGCGCCGAAAAATCGGCGGGGTTGCCAACCCGCTCGACGCGCCAGACATTCGCGCCCCAATCCGCAAGCTGCTTCACGCACACGGGTCCGGTGCGCACATGCGTGAGATCGACGACGTTCAAATGCTTCAACGCCTGCGAAGCGGGTTGGTGGGCCATGCTTCCTCCGAATTCCAGCCGCGCGCGCCGGACGCGGGGGATCATTCCATGGTGGCGGGGGCGGCGTCAAAGGCGAGCGCGGCGAAAGACGCGTTATCGATGAAATAGCGACGGCTTGCGAAGATCGCGCCGGGACGCGCCCACCACCACACTGATCCGGACCCCGCCCTTGCCTCGCCACTCCCCGCGTGCCAGCTTTCGCGCGCATGCTTGAACTCATCCGCACCAACGATCTAGTTTTGATTTCGCTTGTCGAGGCCATTTTGACGGCCGAGCGGGTGGGCTATCTCGTGGCGGACCGGCACATGAGTTCACTTGAGGGCGCGATTGGCATGTTGCCGCGGCGGATCATGGTCGAGGCCGCGCAGATCGACCGCGCCCGCCGCCTGATGCGCGAGGCCGGGCTCGACGCGGAGCTGCGTCCGGCGGGTCCACATGAGTCCTGACCCCGCGGCTTTGACGACATTGGATGGTTTTCTCGGCGGGCGATTGTCGCTCCGCCAGCCGGTTTCGGGGCACCGTTCGGGCACCGACGCGATGCTCCTGGCGGCGGCGATCTCTGGCGACGCCAAAGGCGAACTGTTGGATTTGGGCGCGGGCGCGGGCGCGGCCGGGCTCGCGGCCGCCATCCGCTGTCCCGGCCTGCGGGCGACGCTGGTTGAAATCGATTCCGACCTCGCCGCGCTCGCCAGCGCCAATATCACGGACAACGGCCTCTCCGACCGGGCCAGCGTTGTTCAATGCGACGCGCTGGTCGCTGCCGCTCGCCGCAAGGCCGGCCTTCAGGACGGGCGCGCCGATTTCGTGATCGCCAACCCGCCCTGGCTGACGCCGGGAAAAAGCCGGGCCTCCCCGGACGGCGCCCGGGCCCTGGCGCATGTGGAACGTTCCGGAAGCGGAACGGACGCCGGCGTCGCCGGTTGGGTCCGCGCCATGGCCGCCCTCGTCCGGCCCGGCGGCGGAGTGGCGATGATCCATCGGGCGGACGCGCTAGCCGGGGTGCTCGCGGCCTTCGAGGGCCGGTTCGGAGGGGTGCGGATTTTGCCTGTTCACCCGCGCGCGGGCGAGGCCGCCATCCGCGTCGTCGTTTCAGGCCGCAAGGGTTCGAGGGCGCCGATGGAGATTTCGCCGGGGTTGGCGTTGCATTCGCTGGATGGGAAATCCACCGCGGTTTCGGATGAAATCCACCGCGGGAATTTCGCGATGGATATCCTGTGAGACGCGACTACTTCGCGCCGCCCGAAATCGAGTTCAGATAGGCGATGATGTCGGCGCGCTTTTCCGGGCTTTTCTCGCCCGGAAAACCCATTTTCGTGCCCTTTACATAGTCGCTCGGCTTGGTCAGGAAGGTGTTGAGGGCCTCGTCGTCCCACTTCTTGCCGAACCCCTTCATCGTGTCCGAATAACCGGCGAAGGAGGTCGATCCCATTTCGCGGCCAACGACCCCTATCAGATTGGGACCAGTGGGTTTTTCGCCGCCGGGATCGAACGAATGACAGGCCGCGCAAACCTTCGTGTCGTTCTCGCCCCGCTTCGGATCGGCGCTGGCGAGCAGCGTCGCGAAAGGCACGGCGGCCACCGCCGCGACGGCGTTGCCGCCGGTGCTGGCCTCGACCGCTTCCGGCAAGTCGTAACCCGGCTTAGCCAGCTTGGCGTGGGAAAACGGAATATCGGTCAAAATGCCCAAAGCCATGGTGAAAAGCGCCGTTCCGAGCAGCGCGCCAGCCACTTTGTTGAATTCCAGGGATTCCATGCCACGGGGCTCCGCTTCTCGATTTCGACAACCAATTCCGCGTTTGATTACCCGCTTTGCGCCCCGCTTGGCAACACGTATAAGCGCCCTTCCCACGCTTCATTTTGTCGCCCCATGAGCCATCCCGTCGTCCTGATTCCAGCCCGCATGGCGTCGACCCGCCTGCCCGGCAAACCGCTCGCCGATATCCACGGCGAGCCGATGATCGTCCACGTCTGGCGAAGGGCCGTCGAAGCTGGGGTTGGCGTGGTTGTTGTCGCCGCCGACGACGCCGCGATTGTCGACGCCATTGTTCGCGCTGGCGGCGAGGCCGTTTTGACAGGCGGCCACCATCAGTCGGGATCGGATCGAATTTTCGAGGCGCTGCAACGCTTTGACCCGTCGAACCACCACGACATCGTCGTCAATGTCCAGGGCGATCTCCCCACGGTGGAGCCCGGCACAATTCGCGCGGCGACCGCGTTGCTCGACGATGACGCGGTCTCCATTGGCACAGTCGCCGCCGAAATCACGCGATCGAGTGAGCGAACCGACCCCAATGTCGTGAAAATCGTGGGCTCGCGGATCGCCGCTAACCGATTGCGCGCGCTCTATTTTTCACGCGCCATGGTCCCTCACGGCGAAGGGCCGCTGTATCACCACATCGGACTCTACGCTTATCGAAGAAAAGCATTGGAGAGATTCGTTTCACTGCCGCCTTCGCCGCTTGAGCAGCGCGAAAAACTTGAGCAATTACGGGCGCTTGAGGATGGAATGCGCATTGATGTCGCCATTGTAGCGACAACGCCGCTTGGCGTTGACACACCGGGCGATCTTTCGCGCGCGCGCGACCTGCTTGCGGGCGGGAAAAAGCCATGAGCGACAAGCGCTTACGCTACACCGCGACCGACCGGAACAGCGCCCCCATCCTCGATGTGCTTCGCGCGATTCTTCCAACGCGCGGATTGGCAGTGGATTTCGCAAGTGGCAGCGGCGAACACGCGGTGTACTTCGCGCGCCAACTCCCCGCGCTGGAATTCCAGCCAACCGACATAAATCCCCAGGCGCTCGACAGCATCGCCGCCTGGACCGCCAGCGAGCAACTGACCAATATCCGCCCGCCCCTGTTTCTCGACGCCGCCAGTCCCGACTGGCCGATCGCGGCGGCTGACGCGGCGCTGTGCGTCAACATGATTCACATCGCGCCCTGGAGCGCCACGCTGGGCCTGCTGGCGGGGGCGGCGAAAATCCTGCCCACTGGCGCGCCGCTGTATCTTTACGGCCCCTATGTCCGGGCGGGCGTCGAAACAGCCCCGAGCAACCTCGCCTTCGACGCCGACCTGAAGCGCCGCAACGCCGACTGGGGCCTGCGCGATCTCGCCGATGTCGCGCAGGCGGCCACCAAGGCGGGCTTCGGCCCGCCGGTCGTCATCGACATGCCCGCCAACAATCTCAGCGTCGTATTCCGGCGCGCGTGAGGACAAAACCATGACCGCCACATCGAAGATCGCCTATCAGGGCGAGCCCGGCGCCAATTCCGACATCGCCTGCCGCGACATGTTCCCGCACATGGAGCCCCTGCCCTGCGCCAGCTTCGAGGACGCCTTCGCGGCGATTTCGGACGGCGCCGCGGAACTCGGCATGATCCCGATAGAAAACTCCCTCGCGGGGCGGGTCTCCGACATCCATCATTTCCTGCCGCAGGCGGGGCTGCACATCATCGGCGAATATTTTCTGCCGATCCACTTCGAACTGCTGGCGATCCCGAGCGCCTCGCTCGAAACGATCAAGAGCGTTTACAGCCATGTCCACGCGCTCGGCCAATGCCGAAGAATCATCCGCGCGCGCAATCTCAAACCCATTGTCACGGGCGACACGGCGGGCTCGGCGCGCGAGGTGCGCGACTGGAACGACGCTTCCCGCGCCTCGCTCGCGACGGCCCTCGCCGGAGACATTTATGGGCTGAAAACGCTGGCTTCCAACGTCGAGGACGAGGCGCACAACACGACGCGCTTCATCGTGCTGTCGAAGACGCCGAAGACCGCGCCGGCGGGCGGCGGCCCCGTGGTGACGACGTTCGTCTTCCGCGTGCGCAACGTGCCGGCGGCGCTTTACAAGGCGCTCGGCGGCTTCGCCACCAACGGCGTCAACATGACGAAGCTCGAAAGCTACATGGTCGACGGCGAATTCGCGGCGACGCAATTTCTCGCCGATGTCGACGGACACCCCGACGACCGCGGCCTCGCGCTGGCATTGGAAGAACTGGCGTTCTTCTCGCGCGAGGTGAAAATTTTGGGGACATACCCGGCGCATCCTTTCCGCGTGGAAACGGGGATGGGGGCGATGGCGGGGCGATCGTAGCGGGTGATAGCGAGTTGTTGATTGCCGCGACTACGGCGTTGTCGCCGCAGTGTGCATTGCTGCGGTCGTCAGCTATTGGTGATGGCTCTAGTCATTGGGGCAGAATGGAATAGCTCGCAAGGCGTGCTAGCAACTGCACATATTTGCGCTCCAAGGATTCTCGAAATTCACGAATTATGAGAATCGCGTATTCCTATTCGATCATATGAGAGAGAGATTTGTTTGCTGCGATGTATTGATCCATCCAGCAAACCGAGAAGACCGTGAGCGTGATCGGGTTCGTTTCGTCGTGGCCAATATCCATAAGCCAGTTGCGCGACCACGTTAGATTTGGGTTCTCGGTAGGCGTCAAAATAACTGCGAGGTCCGACATGGCAGCCCTCACGTCGTCCCACTTCTTTGCGTCGGGTAAGCCCAAAATGTGCTCATACTCTGCGAGAGTGGGCTGAAAGATCGAATCTTCGGAGCTTTTTTTCACCAGAGCGGTCAACACGAGCGCCGAGCGATACAGAAAAATTTTCGTGCGGAATTTATCAAAGTGCGCCTCTGGTACGTTGTACGAATTTGGATCAACATTCTGCTCGGATTCTTCGACAAATATCTGGTGAAGGAGTTCGGCAAGCTTAATCGCCGACACTTTCAGCCGCCGCTTTCGTGTGAACCAGCCCATGTCTTGCCTCTAACGAATGTATCTACATTGACCGGCTTGGCATCGTCTCTGCTAGATCGCGAAATTAGTCCTCGTAATCAATGTCATCATCAGTGCCTTCGTGTTCATCCGGTTCTGGTCGCCCGTTCGCGTAAAACTCTTCGAGGGCAACATAATGCTTACCTAAATCGTTGACCCAAACGCGAAGAGTGTGAACTTCGACTTCTCCACCTAGCGCCTCATCAGATTCAATATGTTCGTGGTCGAGCCACGGATAATGATCGTTCAAAAATTCCGCGAAGCTTCGAGCGGGCGTCCACGATGGGATCATAAATTCCGGTTTTCCGTTCCCCCCGATCTGGTCGAAAAACACCCCTATATCGCGAATATTCAAACTTTTGTTCACCCATTCATTTACCTCAAAATAGACCTCCTCTTTATCGATCAAACGCTGCATCATGGGAAAGTCGAATGCGAGATGGAATCGACGGACAGATTCGGGATCGGATGCCATTCCCTCGGCGAGAAATGCCTTGCTTCGTTCATCAAGGATGTTTGTTGACGGGACTACAATTGTAAAGCCTGTCGCCGTCTCAACTGTCAAACGCTTATCAATTTTCTGCCAGAGTGTAAGGCCGTTGGCTGGGTTATGCAAAATGACGAACACTGTGATGGGCTGCCGCACCCAATATCTCAAATGCTTTAGGTCAGAAGAAAAGATGTAATCGGCTCCTTTTTTCCGCCGAAAATAGGACTCGCCACTTTTTATTTGAAGAGCAATCGTTTTGCCCGTGAATTCACCCGCCTCCCAAATTTCAACTAGAGCGTCGATTCCGTAATCACTGACCGGCTGGGCGCGAAACGTCCATTTGAAGTCGAGAAAAATCTTTTCAACGGCATTCACGCCAACGCGTTCGGTGTTATCTCGCAAGGAAGTCAAGGCAAGAGCCTCCCAATCGTCTGCGGGCTGACGTTGTAGCTTCGGCCAATCTCGGCAAGCGTTTCCTCGCCCTTGTCGCGGCGTCTGGCGGCCTCCGCTCTCTGGTGCTGTGTGAGCTTCGGCGGTCGCCCCATATGCTGTCCTCGCGCTTTAGCGCGCTCCCTGACGACCTCCTACAATAGCCGACTGTCAGCCATGGATTCCCTTCCATCGCACGCGTCAGATCGAGCTGGCGACTGGATGCCGCCCAGCGCTCTTGCCAAGCCCGCCCCGACCACTCTCCAAAACAGCCTTACGCCCGCACCAACGCCCCCGGGCTCTTCAAATACTTGTCCTTCAGCGCGTCGGCGATCCAGTAGGCGAGGGCGCCGACGGTGCCTGTCGGGTTCTTTCCGGCGTTCTGCGGGAAGACGCAGGCGCCTGTGACGAACACATTCGGCACGTCCCAGACCTGGCAATATTTGTTCACCACGCTCGTGCGGGGATCGTCGCCCATGACGGCGCCGCCGGTGTTGTGCGTGCTCTGATAGGGCACGATCGAATAAGGCACCGGGTTGGTGCGCGCGTCGACGCGCTCCGCGCCCATTTCCTTGCCGATCGTGGCGCAGACATCGGCGAGCGACTTCATCAACTTCGCCTCGTTGTCGAGGAAGTTGAAGGTCATGCGCATCAGCGGCCGGCCATAGATGTCGCGATAGGTCGGATCGAGGTCGAGGTAATTGGCGCGATGGGCCATGTTCGAGCCCTGGTTCGAAATGTTCGCGGTGTGGAGATAGTGGCGCGCGGTCGCCTTTTTCCAGTCGAGGCCCCAGCGCGGCGTGCCGGGAGGCGTCGGACGCCCCTGAATCGGCCGGCCGCCGGAGGTGGAGGCGCCGATGCCGCCGCCGCCGATGAAGCCGTATTTCGCGAAGTCGTAGCTGTCGCCGTTGAAGTCGTCGATATTCGTGCCGAGCGCGCCGGCGCCCATGAAATTGTTGAAGTAGGTTTTCTCGTCGAAGAACGCGGTCGCGCCGCTCGACGCCTGATAGGCGTAGCTGCGCCCGACGACGCCCGTGTGGGTGACGGGATCGTAGGGTTTGCCGATGCCCGACCACAGCAGCAGCGCCACGTTGCCGAGCGCGAAGGCGGACAACACGACGAGATCGGCGGGCTGGATGAATTCGCGCCCGCGCGCGTCGATATAGACGACGCCAATCGCCTTTTTGCCGGTGGAATCGAGGAGCACTTTTTGCACGGCGGCGTTGGTGCGAAGCTCGAAGTTCGGATTTTTCGCCGCGATCGGCATGACGGTGAAATGCGGGCTCGCCTTCGCGTTCGCTTCGCAGCCAAAGCGTTCGCAGAAGCCGCAATAGTGGCATTGGCCGTAGGCGATCCCGTCAGGATTGACATAGGGTTGCGACGCGTTCGACGCCGGCGCGGGAAACGGGTGATAGCCCAGGTTGCGCGCCGCCTTGTCGAACATCGCGCCGGCCTGCGTCTGCTTCAGCGGCGGATTGGGGTATTCGTTCGTCCGCGCGCCCTCGAAGACATTGCCGCCGTCGATCTTCTGGCCCTTGAGATTGCCCGCCTTGCCGGACACGCCGCAGGTCTTTTCGAACTTGTCGTAATAGGGCTCGAGTTCGTCGTAGCTGACGCCCCAATCCTGAAGGTGCATGTCCTCGGGGATGATTTTCGCGCCGTATTTCTCCACCGTCCTGGTGTGGGCCTCGTGGTCCCAGGGGCTGAAGCGCCAGGTCACGCCGTTCCAGTGAACACCCGCGCCGCCGACGCCGTTGCCGGGCAGAAACGAGCCCAACTGGCGCATCGGCAACGCGGTCTGCTTGCTGTCGTTGCGGAAGGTCAGCGTCTCGCGCGACACGTCCTGCATGAGTTCGTGACGCACGGCGAAGCGGATTTCGTCGTCCTTCGAGGGTTCGAGGAAATCCGGGCTCGTGTCGCGCGGTCCGCCGCGTTCAAGCGCGAGGATCTTGAGCCCCGTGGACGCCAGTTCCTTGGCGAGAATGCCGCCGGTCCATCCATAGCCGACAAGCAGAACATCGACGGGCTTGAGTTGCGTAGCCATGAAAATCCTCCCTTCGCGGCGCTCTTCGGCGCGCGGTCAAAACAAATCAGGCGATGTCCTGGATGCCGCGGGTCGCGCCCGTGTAGGGCTTGTTGCGGAACTCGTCGATCATATCGGCGTACATGGCGGGCACGCCGGGAAAGCCGATCATCTTCCACGCGGCCTTGTCCTTGTTGCCGCCGTAGATGGGGTCGCCGAAATAACCCTCCATTGTCAGGTTGAGGAACTGGTTGAACCAGATTCCCGCCGGCACATGGGCGAGTTGCGCCTTGCCCTGATCGACTTCGGTCAACACGGCGGCGCGCGTCGCCGCGTCGAGGTCGCGCAGCCGCGCCTTGCGCGTCGCGAGCGCGTAAGCCTCCACGTCGGCGATGCCGGCGCGGATCAGGTCGGCCGGCGTCAGCGGCAGTTGATAGCCCTGCTGGGGCGTTCCTTCGGCGAAAGGCCCCTGCATGTAGAGGCGCGCGCCGCGGCCGTAGGCGCCCGAAAGCTGGCGGTCCATGTAGGTGGCGCAACCCGCCTCGACCGCGCCTGGCCCCGTGGGGTCGGCGGGTATCAGCGTGTCGAGCGCCGCCTTGACGAAGGACACTTCGTCGGGATTGAAGAACAGCCAGCCGTCGAGTGAATCGTGCTTGGCGGCGGCGGGCGCCGGCATCGCCATCGCGTGGTCCATCGCCGCGCGCGCCGGCGCTTCATGCGTTTGAACCGGGGGATCGATTTTCTGCGCCAGCGCCGTGGCGGGCGCGAGCGCCGCGCCGGCTCCAGCGACTTTCAGAAAGCCGCGCCTGTCAACGGATTTGTCGTCGCCCATGCCATCCTCCCCTGTGTCCGCGCGCCGGCCGACGCCCGATGGCGCGCGATTTGAGTCGAGCCTACCGCGGGCGGGCGCGCTCCGCTATAGTTTTGTGACGCGCCGGCGCGCGGGACGTTTCGCAACGCGCCGGCGCGGTCATGGGGAGGCCTCCATCAATCTTCGCCAGCTCGCCTATTTCACGAGGGTCGTCGAGGCCGGCAACATGACCGCGGCCGCGGAACAGCTCAACGTCGCGCAGCCCGCGCTGGGCACGCAGATCCGCCAGCTTGAAAGCGAGCTCGGCGTCGGCCTGCTCGTGCGCCATTCGCGCGGCGTCACGCCGACGGCCGCCGGCAGGCTGCTGCACGAGCGGGCGGCGCGCATCATGGCGGATGTCGAGGCGGCGCGGCGCGAGGTGCTGGCGCTGGCCGAGGCGCGCGAGGACCATGTCGTGCTCGGCGTGCCGCCGACGCTGATGTTGCTGTTGGGACCCGCCCTTCTGATCGACGCGCGCGCGGAAATGCCCGATGTCCATCTCAGCCTCGTCGAGGAGCGCAGCCTTGTCCTGATGGAGGCGTTGGAACGCGGCCAGGTCAACATCGCCTTCGCCTGGAACGCGCCGGAGAAGCCGGGTATCGAGCGCGTCGCTCTGCTGGAGGAGGATTTGCTGCTGGTCACGGCGCCCGGCGAGGCCGGCGGCGAAGGTCCGGTGTCGCTCGCGGAGGCGCTGACCCACGATCTCGCCATCGCGGGCGAACGGGGCGTCATCCGCAACCTCGTGCAGGCGGAGGCCAGACGGCTGTCGCTGCCGATGAGGCTCGCCTTCGAGGTGCATTCGGTCAGCGCGATGAAAGCGCTGATCGCGCGCGGCGGCGCGGCGACCATCATGCCCTACTCCCTCGCCCCGCGAGAACTGGCGTCGGGGGAATTGGCGGGCCGCAAGATCGACCGCCCGACGTTGGCGCGCACGCTCTACGCCGTGCGCCCGGCGCGCGCCGCGCCTTTCTCGCGCGAGGCCGACATCCGGGGCTTTATAGGTCGCATCGGCGAAAAGGCGCTCGTGGCCATGGGCAAACACGCGCGGGCGCTGCGATAGGCAGCGGCGCGCCAATTCGTTGGGCAGCCAAAACGATAATGTCTTGGACAGAACGCGCCCGCGGGTCTAGTTTCGATCGACGGGCGCGTTCCCGACGGGAACGGGTCCATTGTCGCATTCCAAGATTTAAGGGAGGGCCCGCGCTCATGGCGGAGCAGTTCATCGGAAAAGCCTCGGAATTCAAGGACGGCGATCGGCAAATCGTCCGCATCGGCGAAGACGAAA